>DAOUBU010000034.1:0-106814 GCA_034432395.1 Anaerolineae bacterium | reverse complement strand
TAGTTGTCATAGGATGATCTGGGCCTCGGCTGTCTGTTGCGATTCAACCTTGACCCAGTTTCATCCTTTTTTCAAATAGCCAAAGTCCAGGAAGTGACCGCTGTCCGGCGGTCACTTCGCATTCCAGTACTTTCAGCCGAGCGGGTTACATGCCCGATGCCAGCAGCGGCGCGATCACCAGCGAAACGATCGCCAGCAGCTTAAGCAGAATGTTCAGCGACGGGCCGGACGTGTCTTTGAACGGGTCGCCGATGGTATCGCCGACGACCGCCGCCTTGTGCGCATCCGACTTCTTGCCGCCCAGGTTGCCGCGCTCGATGTATTTCTTGGCGTTATCCCACGCACCGCCCGCGTTGGCCATCATGACCGCCAGCATGAAGGCGGAGATCAGCGAGCCGAGCAGCACCCCGACCAGCGTTTCGACCCCGACCAGCGTCCCCAGGAAGTTGCCGCGCCCCAGCACGGTCAGCAGGGCGATGACGACCGGGACGAGCACGGCGATGATGCCGGGCAGCAGCATTTCGCGGATCGCGCTGTTGGTGCTGATGCCGACGCAGCGGGCGTAATCGGGATCGGCCTTGCCCTCCATCAGGCCGGGGATCTCTTTGAACTGGCGGCGCACCTCCAGCACGATCTGCTGGGCGGCCCGCCCCACGGCCAGCATCGTCTGCGAGCTGAACAGGAACGGCAGCGCCGCGCCCAGCATCAGACCGGTCACCAGGCGCGGGTCGAGGACGACATTGGCGAACGTGGTCGCCGGGGCGCTGGTATCGCCCAGCGTCGCCGTGATGAAGGCCGAGACCAGCGCCAGCGCGGTCATCACGGCGGAACCGATGGCGAAGCCCTTGCCCGTGGCGGCGGTCGTGTTGCCCAGGCTGTCGAGCGCGTCGGTGCGCTCGCGCACGTGGCTGCCCAGCTCCGCCATTTCGGCGATACCGCCCGCGTTATCCGCCACCGGGCCGTAGGCATCCGTGGCCAGGGTGATGCCGAGCGTCGCCAGCATGCCGACCGCGGCCATGGCGATCCCATACAGGCCCGCCGTCGAGTAAGCGATCAACGTCGCGCCGATGACGATCGCAACCGGCACGATCGTGCTCTGCATGCCGATCGCCAGCCCCTGGATGACCACGATCGCCGGGCCGCCGGATGAGCTTTCGGCGATCGTCCGCGTCGGACGATAGGTGTCCGACGTGAAGTATTCGGTGAAGAAGCCGATCAGCACGCCGGCGACCAGCCCGCTGATCGTCGCGGCGATCACGCCGACGCCCAATTCCAGGATCAGACCGAGGATGATGATGGCGACGACCACCAGCGCGCTGGCGGTGTAGACGCCTCGGCGCAGGCTGCCGAGCAGGTTCTGCTGCGTGGCTTTTTCCTCAGTGCGCACCAGGAACGTGGAGCCGATGCCGATCAGCAGACCAGCCGCCGCCACCAGCAGCGGGAACGCCTCCATGCGCAGGCGCATCGCCTCCGTCATCGCCTCGCCCGCCGCGGTGAGCGTGGCCAGCCCGGCGATGGCGATCGCAGCGATGATCGAGCTGGCGTAGCTCTCGAACAGGTCGGAACCCATGCCGGCCACGTCACCGACGTTATCGCCCACGTTGTCGGCGATCACCGCGGGATTGCGCGGATCATCCTCCGGGATGCCGGCTTCGGTCTTGCCGACTAGGTCAGCGCCGACGTCCGCCGCTTTGGTGAAGATACCGCCGCCGACGCGGGCGAAGATGGCGATCGAGGTGCCGCCGAAACCGAACCCGGCCAGTGCGGATGCCGCTGTCCGCGGATCGTCAGGGTAGATCAGGCGCGTCAGGATGAGGAACAGCGCGCCGATGCCGAGCAGCGCCAGCGAGACCACCATCGTCCCCATGACCGAGCCGCTGGCAAAGGCGACGCGCAGGCCTTCATTGAGGCTTTTGGTGGCGGCGGTGGTGGTGCGCATGTTGGCGCGCGTGGCGATCGTCATGCCGATGAAGCCGGCGATAGCCGATGCGAGCGCACCGCTGATGAACGCGACCACCGTCCAGGGACTCAGGTCGTTGTTCGGGTTGGCATCGCTGCCGGTGATCGCGCTCAGGATGAGCAGCGCGACGGCGACGATCGCAACTAAAATGGCGACGTAGCGGTATTCACGGCTGAGGAAGGCGCTTGCGCCCTTCTGAATGGCCGCGCCGATCTTCTGGACGCGCTCGCTTCCAGCATCCTGGCTGAGCAGCCAGCGCGAAGTCAGAAAGGCGAACACGATACCGCCTGCGCTGGCCAGCAGCGCCAGCCAGCTCGCATTCTCTGTGATAAAATCCATCGTATACTTCTCCTGTGTACGCAAAAAGTGTGTGGTCAGACCACCCATGCTGTCCGATTTTAACCAACCCCAGCGCAAAAGATGAATGAGAATTTTTCTAATCCGGGATTGTTTTTTTCGCTGTGCGCCGCTGATGACCGTCCCTTCGATATTCGGATTGCGCGGTGATCGCGCCATGACCGGCGATCGACGCGCGCGCACGGGCCAGCGCGGTGAAGATCTCGCCCGGATGTATCTGATCGCGCATGGATACGGCATCGTCCAGACGCGCTGGCGGCCCGCGCCGCCGCTGCGCGGCGATATCGACATCGTCGCCCGGCGGGATGATATGCTTGTGTTCGTCGAGGTGCGCACGCGCCGGGGGCGCGGCGATGGCATCGATCGCGCCTACGGCAGTCTCGGCGTGCGCAAACAGGCCCACCTCGTCCGGCTGGCATATGCCTACATCGCCGAGCACGACCTCGCCGAAGCCCTGTGGCGCATCGACGGCATCGCCGTCGCTGTCGATCCCGTGACCGGCGGGGCTTCGATCGATCACACGGAGAATCTGCTTGACTGGTGATATGCCCATCCCCGTGCTCGTCGTCTTCGGCCCGACCGCCGTCGGCAAAACCGATCTGGCCATCCGGCTGGCGCAGCAGTTCAACGGGGAGATCGTCAGCGCGGACAGCCGTCAGATCTACCGCTACATGGATATCGGCACGGCCAAGCCGACCGCCGAGCAGCGCGCCGCCGCTGTCCATCATCTGATCGATCTCGTCGATCCCGATCAGACGCTTTCGGTGGCTGAGTTCCAGAAGCTGGCCGAAGCGGCGATCGCCGCTGTCCATGCGCGGGGGAGGCTGGCCCTGCTCGTCGGCGGGACGGGCCAGTACATCACGGCGCTGCTGGAAGGCTGGCGCGCGCCCCAGGTCGCGCCGATCCCGGAACTGCGCCGTCAGTTGGAGGACGAAGCGCGCGACCGCGGCAGCGCCGTCCTGTACGAGCGGCTGCTGGCCGCCGATCCGGCGGCGCGAGGGCTGATCCACCCCCATAACACGCGGCGCATCATCCGCGCGCTCGAAGTGATCGCTCAGACAGGCCAGCCGTTCAGTGCGCTGCGGGCCAAACAGCCGCCGCCATATGCGCTGTTCCAGATCGGGGTGACCCTGGAGCGCGCTGCGCTGTACCGCCGGGCCGATGCGCGCCTCGATGCCATGCTGGCGGCCGGTTTCGCCGACGAAGTCCGCATGCTGCTCGAACGCGGGTACGATCGCCAGTTGCCATCGATGAGCGGTCTGGGATACGCTCAGTTAGCCGCTCACTGGCTGGACGGCGTGCCGCTGGCCGAGGCCGTCCAGCGGACGCGCACTGCGACGCATGATTTCATCCGCCGCCAGTACACCTGGTTCCGGCATCACGATCACGGTGCGCCTGTCCACTGGTTTGACCAGGCGAACGCGGCAATCGACGCCCTCACGGCGTCGGTCGATCGCTGGCTGGCTGAATTGCGAAAGCGAGATCATGAGGCGCAATAACGTCTTCATCATCACCTTTCTTCTGGGGCTGCTGTCGGTCATTCTCAGCCCGGCGATCGCGCCGAACTTCATCGCTTCGGCCATACCGGGTTTTTACGAAGGCGCGCCGTGCAGTTGGCTGCGCACCGGCGGCAATCGGGCGGCCCATCAATCGATCCTGGGGCGCACCCGCGATCCGAATGCGTTGAGCGTGGAAGTGGATGCCGATCCGCTGCCAGCCAATCCTTCTGGCATGCTGGTGGTGCGCGTGACGCTGATCAACAACACGCTCGGCACGCTGGCTATCGTCTACAACCCACAGCAGATCATCACCGGCGATAACGGAACCAGCGGCATCGGGCTGATCTTCAACCCGGCGCTCAACATCCCGCTCGGGCCGGGGCGCGCCCCGGTTCAGACGTTCCCGGAGTCCGATATCCGCCTGCTCGGGCCGCGGCAGCGCTGCGTCCACACGCAGGAGATCCCGGCGGGCAATGTGCTGATCAACCCGGTCTTCCAGGCCGGGCAGGGCCAGGTGAGCGCGTACTATCGCAACAACACGCCGGGTCTGGTCGTGCCGCAGCCCGGCCCGACGCCGATCTATCCCGATCAGGGGCTGTGGACGGGGTTTGTGAGTTCCAGCCCCGAAATGATCCCTGTGGGCGGGTGAACGATCGGCGCGCGCCATCCAGGGCACTGGCGCGTTTGTTAAGGCAAATATTGTATAATGGCTGTATGTTCCTGTGCAGCCGCCCGGGCAGCTTATGAGGGAGTGTGTGTATGTCCGCGTCCAGTTCCGACCGTCCCATGCTGATCGTGACAGGCGAGACCATCAGCGATCAGTACCAGATCGCGAAGGATGACCTCGTGATCGGTCGAGAGGAAGACTGCGACATCGTGATCCCGGATCGCCAGGTCTCGCGCCGCCATGTGCGCATCTACAGAGAGGAAGATGCCTACTTTGTTGAGGATCTGGAGAGCCGAAATGGAACCTGGGTCAACGGCGAACAGCTCAAGGGCCACCGCCGCCTGTACGACAATGATGTGATCCAGCTTGCGGCCACAACCCGGATGCAGTTTCTGGGCAGCGGCGCGACCGCCCCGATGCCGTATGCCGTCCCGGCCAATCTCGCCGATGGGCGTTTGCGGCTCGATCGCGAGTCGCGGCGGGTGTTCATCAAAGGTCAGGAACTCAACCCGCCGCTCAGCCCGCCGCAGTACCGCCTGCTCGAACTGCTCTATCTGAACATCGGGCGCATCTGCACGCGCGATCAGGTGATCGAAGCCGTATGGCCCGATGTGGTCACGGAAGGCGTCAGCGAGCAGGCGATCGATGCGCTGGTGCGCCGGCTGCGCGATCGGCTGGCCGAACTTGACCCGGAGTGGCAGTACGTCATCACCGTGCGCGGCCACGGCTTCCGCCTCGATATGGGGTGAGTGCGGTCACCGGCCTGACCCCACACCGCCTGCCTGAAGCAAGCGGTGTACGGTTCATTTACAGGCGCTGCCTCTGGCCGGGCTGTATTCAGATTGCGGCCAGCCTTGCCAGCGCGTCACTCGATGAGGCGGTTGGCGACGTGGCGCAGGCTGGTCGTGATCGGATGATCCGGGTAGCGCAGCACGAACACGCCCGAACTGGCCAGCACCATCATCTCATCTGAGTGGGGCAGCACCGCGCCGACCTCGCAGTTGTACGTCTGCTGCACGCGCGCCTTGACCTCTTCCGGCTTCAACGTGGTCGGCGCTTTGTTGACGATCAGCAGCATGCGCGGCACGTCCAGCTTGCGCGCCACTTCCACCGTGACGCCCGTGCCCTGGTAGTCCTGATTATCCGGGCGCATGATGATCGCCAGCGCGTCGGAGATGGCGATCGAGAGCAGCGTTTCCTCGTTCAGGCCGGGATGCGTGTCGATCAGCAGGACGTCGAGGTTGAGCTGTTTGACCAGGTTCTGGAAGCCGTCATTGAGCAGGCCGACGTCGTACCCCTCGCGCAGCACACGGGCGATCTCGCCCACTTTGATCGATGACGGGATCAGATAGATCGTCGATTTGGGATGGATCGGGAGCTGATTGGCGCGATCGGCCAGGACGTGCGCGGTGACGTCGTGCGCCGTCTTCTCGATCTCGCATTTGCCCCACAGATAATCGTTGAGCGAATATTTGATGTCGTCTTCCTGCATCCCGAACAGCACATGGATGCCCGGCGACTGAATATCCGTGTCGATGACCCCGACCCGCATGCCCATCGAGGCGTACAGAGCGGCCAGATTGGCCGTTGTGTTCGACTTTCCCGTCCCGCCCCGGAAGGAGTGGATCGAAATAATATGAGACATCATAGCTCCTTTGGATGGACTTGATGAGCGCGCCAGGCCTCACATTGTAACATCGACTTGAGCAGGCTGCACCGCGCAGACCGGGCTGCGATCTGAAGGCGGGCCGGTCAGAACAGGTTGAGCACGTCCGTGCCGGTTTTCCTGCCCGCCCGGCTTTCATCCGTCCGGGGGGGCTGTCTGTCCTCTTCCGGGCTGTCGGAACTCAGTTTGTCCCAGATATTGCGGGGCAGGGTGCGCTTGCCGCCGCGCTGCATCAACCCATCGAGCACATCGGCGCGCCCGAACGCCGCCGGCACCGCCGTGAGCGTCAGCTCGGCCAGTTCAGCGCGGTAGCGCGGGTTGTCGTCCACCTGCTCGATCAGATCGCCCGCGGCCAGCCGCGCTTCGGAGAGCCGTCGATCCCCTCGATGCAGGCGGATCGTGTAGGTGACCTGATCGCCCCGGACTTCGCGCGTGAGCCAGCCGCGCCGCTGGAGATCGCTCAGTGCCGACTCCATGACGGCGCGGTCGATCGGCATCTCATCTGACGTGCGCGCGATCTCCGTCCAGATCTGATCCTCGATCAGCGCCTGGTGACGCAGCAGCGCTCGTAAAATGCGGCGCAGCAGCGGCGGTGCAGTCATCAGGTCAAGCAGGTTGAAACCGGTGGTCATCATCAGCACCTTACGAATGCACCTTAGCCAGGTCGATCATACGGGTTGATCGAAGTATACCATAATCATCGTAATTGCAACTGTAATTAATCAATGAGCTTGGTAATACTTGAAGCGATCGGTCGATCACAGCCAGAAGGCGGTCGGGCCGTCCAGGACTGAATCGCCGTCGTTCTCGAAGAAGATGCCGCGTTCCCAGGCGGCGGCGATCAGATCGCCGTGATGCAGGGTGACGGGCAGGCGGGGACGATTGGGGGCGCCGAAGTGGAACAGGGTCAGGGCGATGACGGATTGCAGCGCCTGATCGATCGGGAGCGGCGCTTCCGCGATCACGTGCAGCGGCTGGGGCGTCGCATCCCCGTGGAGCGGATCGGCGGTCGTGTTGAGCAGCGCTTCCCGGTCGTTCAGGCGCAGTGCTGCGCCCCAGGGCGGCGCTGCGATCGCGCCGGCGCGCAGCGCGTACAGCCGCGGGATGTGCTGCTGATCGATCGCGACGGGCATGAAACTGGCCCGGATCTGATCTTCCCACTCGCCCAGGGCGCGCAGCGCATCGCGGCCCGGCGAGCCGTCGTGGTGCACGATGACGCGCTTGCCCGCCAGCAGCGCGGCGGGCAGCACATCGGCGAACAGACGGTCAGGGGGCGGGCTGCCCCGCTCGACGGTCACCCGGCTGGCGTACCAGCGCAGCAGGACGCCGTCCGCCCGGTAGATCCGCGACATGGCGATCAGCGTCTCGTGGCCGCGCTGCGTCAGACGGTGCATCTGCAGGCCGACGACCCGATCCGCAAAGGGCAGCGGGCTTTCCAGGGCGTAGGGCGTTGCGCCGGCGCGGCCCAGCGCGCCGAGCAGGATCTGGAGCAGCGCTTCGGGCCGGTTCATGAGCGCTTCGCTGACGAGCAGGCAGGCATGGCGGCGGCCGATCGTCTGCGCCTTGATGTACCGCTCACTGAGCGCGTCTTCGCTGAAGCCGGACTGCGTCGCGGCGGCCTCGTCCGGCACGAAAGCCAGCATCAGATCCGCCGTTTCCTTGCCCAGCGCGCGCACCCCGCTTTCCAGATTAGCCGGGGTAGGGACGCGCACTTTGCGCTCGCGCGCGATGGCGATCGTCAGTTGGAAGGCGCGCTGGGCCAGGCGGCGCAGCGCCTCCAGAAAGTCATCGACGATGGCGGCATCGGGATGGGCGTTGAGCACGCTCAGGGTCAGCGTCCCACCCGTTCTGCCGGCCTGATAGACCCCGAAGCGTTCGACATCCGCCGGGGTGCGGTCGGGATCGAATTCGCGTGTCTTGCCGCCGCCGAAGATCAGCGTCGGGGTTGAAGCGCTGGAAAAGAAGCGATCCGGCGCATTGGCCGTGCTGAAGGCGCTGCCGATCAGGCCGGCCTGCTTGAGCACCCCGCTGAGGATGCGGATGATCTCGGCGCGCAGCCGGGGGGTGAGGTGCAGCGCCTGTTCGGCCTGCGCCGCGCTCAGGCCGAAGCGGGCGATCGCATCAAGCCGGATGACCAGCCACAGCGCATCGCTGACGGTGTCAATTTCGGTCTCATCGATCGCCAGGCGCAGCGCCAGATGATCGTCCGGGGCGGACTCGATCACGGGCCGCAGGGCAGGGGAGGCCGCGGCCAGCAGTTTCGGGCGCAGCGCGCCCACCGTCCCCAGCACGCGCACGATCTCCCCGGAACGGGAAGTCGCCCGCTCGACGACGCAGTGGCCGACCAGATCGGCGGGTTTATCGAGGTGGGTCAGGTAGGTCTCCAGGGGGCTGTCATACAGCAGGCGCGATGTGACCGTCAGCGAGAGGGCGGGCTGATCGGCGACGACCCAGGCCCGCGCCTGATACTGGCGTTCGACCAGGATATCCTTGATCGCGAATGCGGTGGCGGCCAGGGCCTGCTGCAGATCGGCCTCAAGCTGAGCCAGCGGCCAGCGCAGGACGTAATCGCCGATCGTTTGCGGCCCGGCTGACCAGTCCGGATCCGGCTCGATCCGGGCGATCGCCCCGAACCGATCGGGCGATTCGGCGCGGGCGGCCTCAAGGGCCAGCAGCAGTTGGGCCGGGTCAGCCTGCTGATCGGCGATCAGGTGGCCGCGCTGCCAGAACCAGTAGCCGCCCAGCCCGGTGCGCAGCCAGGCGGACAGCCGCGCCCCGGTGCGCCGGTCGATGACGCGCTCGGCCCCTGCGACGGGGACGGGCTGGTAGGCGCGCAGCTCCGGAAGGGTTTCCGTCCGGATCGGGAAGATCTCGCTGAACCACTGTTCCGGCGCCGGCGTCGAGCGAGCGGGCATGGCGGTTTAGACCTCGATCGGCTTGCTCTCGTCGCTGCCCCAGTCCTTCCACGAGCCGTCATAGACCGCGCCGCCGCTGAAACCCGCCGCCCGATAGAGCAGCAGGCCGTAGCTGGCCGAGACGCCGGCGTTGCAGTAAAAAACGACATCATCCCCCTTATCTGGGACGCCGGCGGATGTGAACTGTTCGCGCAGCGCCGCTGGGGCGGGGATCAGCCCGTCCACGCCGACCAGCGTCGCGCGCGGCAGATTGCGCGCGGTCGGGATATGACCGGCGCGCCTGACCCGCGACGCCCGACCGAGAAACTCATCGGGCGTGCGCACATCGATCAGGATCTGCTCCGCGCCCAGCCGGTTCAGCACCTGTTCCCCGGTGCGGATCAGCTCCGGGCGGGGGCGCGGCGTGAACGTCGCAGGCGGGAAGGTCGGGATGACGTCGGTGGTCGGGCGGCCCTCGGCGATCCAGCGGTTCCAACCGCCGTTGAGCACCGAGACGCGATCGTGGCCGTAATACTGGAGCGACCACCACAGGCGCGCGGCGAACATCCCGTCGGCATCGTCGTAAGCGATCACATGCGTCTCATCGGTCACGCCGATGCGCGCCATGACGGCGGCGTAGCGCTCCGGCGGGGCGATCCGGGCGTGGTGTGGGTCGGCGGGATCGGTGATCTCGTGCACCCAGTCCACGAAGGCCGCGCCGGGGATATGCGCGCGCAGATAGTCCTCATAATGGTTGAAATAGTGCGGCGGCGGCTCCGACGCCGGCAGGACGTGGCCGCGGATATCGACCACGCGCACCGTCGGATCGTCCAGATGATCGGCCAGCCAGGCCGTGGAGACGAGCAGATCGACTGACATCAGCCCTCCAGTCACGATGTTCAAACCAGCGTTTGCGTCTGACCGGTGCGCGCCGCGGTGAGCAGCGCTTCGATCACCCGGACGTCGATCAGCGCCGCCTGCGGGGTGTTGCGCTGCGGGATACCGTGCTGGACGGCATCGGCGAAAGCGATGTATTCCCGTTCGACAGCCCGCGATGATAACGTCTGATGCTCAGTGCCCGCCGCGGTGGTGATCGTCAGGCCGGTGCGGCTGACGCTGAGCGTCCCCTGTTCCCCGACCAGCGTCAGATCGGGGTGGGGGCCGCTGTATGCGAGCGCGAACGTCACCGTGTAGCTGCCCAGCGCCCCGCTGGTGAATTTCAGCGCCGCCGCCAGCGTGTCCGCCGGGGGCAGATCCGGGCGATTGGCGGCCACGAAGGCGGTGACCGCCGCGATTTCCCCGGCGATCAGGCGCAGCGCGGCGACGTGATGGACGCCGCCATCGAGCAGGAACCCGCCCATGAACGTCCCGGAGCGCCGCCATTCCGTCGCGTAATATTTGTTCTGACCGGGCAGCATGGCGATATGGACGTTCCAGTTCACCGTCAGCACGCGCCCGATCGCGCCGCTGGCCACCTGCTCCGCCGCGCGCTCGAATGCGGCTTCGTAACGCCAGTTCTCGCCGACCATCCACACCTGCTTCGGATGCCGGGCATACTGATCGACCAGGCGCTGCGCCGTCGCGGAGTCCGGGGCGATCGGCTTTTCGCTCAGCACGTGTTTGCCTGCGTGCAGCGCACGGGCCACTGCGTCCGGGAGCTGTTCGATCGGCAGCACGATCGCCACCGCTTCGAGATCCGGGCGGGCCAGCAGCGCCTCCAGGTCGTCGTAGACCGCGACTCCGCCGCCGATCTCCGCTGCGCGGGCTTCCGCATTGGCGCGGGTGCGGCTGTAGATGGCTTTCACGTGAAAGCGATCGGGCAGGGCGCGCAAGGCGGGCAGGTGTGCATCGCGCGCGAAGATGCCCGCGCCGATGATGCCGATCGAGATCGGGTCGGCCATGGGGGTTCATCCTCCGGTGGTCAGGCGCTGGCAGTCCGGGTATTCCCGCCAGCGCACGAGAATAGTAACATTCTACCGCCTTCCTGTGAAAGCAGTCGGATTCATGATGCGCGTTTTCATGCTGCTGGTCTTGCTGGGGCTGTCCGCCGGTCTGCTGATGGCGCAGCCGTATATCCCCCCGACGCCGGTTGTGCCGAGTGTGGGGGAACCGACGCCGACGCTGCCCCCGGTTTACACGCTGCCCTGCCAGTTGTTCGACAGCGATCTTTCGCCTGAGCTGGATCGCCCGTGGATGCACCCCGAACTGCCGTGTCTGGAGCAGATCGCCGCCGATCCGTCCGCCGGGGAGTGGGGCTATACCGGTCTGGCGGTGGCCGATGACGGCCGGCTGTTCGCCGCCCGCCCGCTGACGGGCGAGATCCTGATGTTCACCGATACCGATGGCGAGGGCGCGCCCGATTCGCCCCGCCCGATCGCCGCCGGCCTCGATCAGCCGTGGGCGCTGGACTGGCACGCCGGCGAACTGTACATCCGCGGGGCGCGCGCGGTCTACGTCTGGACGCCGGACGCAATCCGCGTGCTGGTGGATGATCTCCCGCCGGCGGAGACCGGTTTCCCCGGCGGCGGGATCGTCGTCACCGATGAAGCGATCTACCTCCCGGTCGGCGCGCCGTGCGATTTCTGCGCTTTCGATCAGCCTGAGCGCGGCGCGATCCTGCGCATCGACCGCGCTGATAGGCGGCGCACCGTCAGCGCCACGGGGCTGCGCACCGGATCGGATCTCGTCCTGCACGATGGCGTGCTCTGGTTCACCGACGCCGCGCGCGCCGGCCTGTTCGGGATCGACGCGCTCGATGAGATCAACCGGCTGGAACTGACCGCCGGGCCGCTCGATTTCGGCTTCCCCGACTGCGTCGGGCTGGCCCGGCCCGATCCGGCGCTGCCGGAAGCGGCGTGCGCGGGCAGCGTTCCGGCGGCGTTCTCGCTGCCCACGGGGAGCGACCCGGTCGCGCTGGCCTGGTACACCAGCGATGCCATCCCGTATCTGACGGGCAAACTGCTGGTCGCGCTGGGCGGGCGCATCGACGCAGTCGATCTGCGCGGCTTCGCCCTGATCGCGATCGCGCCGGAGACCGGGGTGATCGAGACCCTGATGCCGGCCAATGCATCACCGGAGTTCAACTTCAGCACGCGCGAGCTGAACTTCCGGGGATCAGGGTTCTTCCCGCATCGCCCGTTGGATCTCGTCGTCAGCGCCGATGGCTGGGTCTATCTCAGCGTCGGCGGCGGGCGCATCCTGCTCATCCGCCCACATATTCCGCAGGAGCAGTTCCTGCAGGCCGGAACATGATCGCACTGCCATACTGGATCGCCGATACGCTGGCCGCCACGCCGGCCTTTCTCTGGATCTTTTTCGGGCTGGGCATCCCGTGGGCGCTGGTGCTGCTGCCGCGCGCGGACTGGGGGCGACGCGTTGAAGTCGTCG
This sequence comes from Anaerolineae bacterium, assembly GCA_034432395.1. Taxonomy (GTDB): domain Bacteria; phylum Chloroflexota; class Anaerolineae; order Aggregatilineales; family Phototrophicaceae; genus Flexifilum. The sequence continues at coordinate 94,384 of DAOUBU010000034.1, read as the reverse complement.
CGCTGGCGATCCCGGTCGGCGCGGCGCTGCTGACGGCCTGGATGTTCGTCCTCGGCACGCTGTCAACCGCCGAACAGCCGCTGCTGCGGCTCGATCTCATCCTGGGCGGCACGGTCGTCGTCGCCGCCTTCGGTAGCGCGCTGGCGTGGCTCAAAGGGCGGCGCGAACCGCCGCCTGCGCGTCAGCCTGCGCCCCCGCTGCGCCCCGATGAGCGCGCGCTGATCGGCCTGATCGCGCTGGCGCTGCTGGTGCGCTGGGTGGTGATCGCCTACTGGCCGTTCACCATTTATGATGCGCTGTGGGTGTACGGCTATCAGGGGCGGCTGTACACCCTGCTCGGCCATATTCCGGATACGATCGGCTACTATCCCCAGTTCATGTCGCTTCAATATGCCTACGGGCAGCTCGTCTTCGGCGGGATCAACGATCACGCGGCACGGGCCGGGCTGATCGTCCTCCATGCCGGGGCGATCCTGGCGGCCTATGTGCTGGGACGGCGGCTGTTCGATCGGCGCGTTGGGCTGTATGCGGCGGCCTTATGGGGGCTGTACCCCCATTTAGGCGACTGGGCGCGCGGCGGCGATCTGGAGATCGCCCTGGCGCAGATGTTCACCCTGGCCGCCGCGTATTTCCTCTCCGCATGGATGGCCGCGGACGCCCGATCCCGCCGGGCCAGCGCCCTGATCGCCGGGGTGCTGCTCGGCATCGGCATGTGGACGAAACCGACAATGGGCGCGTTCATCTGGGGGGTGGCGCTGCTGCTGACGCTGGCCGTTGTCCGGGCGCGCCTGAACTGGCGGGCGCTGCGCCCGCGCCTGGAAGTCGTGCTGATCACGGCGCTGGCCTGCATCCCTCTGGGGGCGGTCTGGTATGTGCGCAACGTGCTGCTCGGCCATGCAGCCATCGATTTCCCGCCCGATTTCTGGCTGACCCAGGCCGCGCGCAGCGGCGTCGAGTTCGGCTGGCTGATCCTGCTCGGCCTGCTGCTGCTCGGTTTCATCTACCTGCGCCCCGGCGGCGGCTGGCGGCCCGATCCGCTGCCGGTCGCGCTGGCTGCGGGGGCGTGCGCGCTGGCGCTGCTCCCCAGCATCGTGACGCCGCGCCGGATGACGCCGCTCGAGTACGCGGCGTTGATTGGCGGCGCGGGGATCATCGCCTGGATCGGCTGGCGGTATGTGCGCTTCCAGGCCGACCCCCGGACGCGGCGCCCGATCGGCATTCTCGTGGCCGGTCTGGCGCTGGCCGCGCCCTATTTCGTCACCTGGTTCTGGTCGTACAGCTACCATTTCCGGCTGTCGTTCGCCATCGTCCCGCTGCTGGCGCTGCCTTCAGCCTATCTCATCGCCCGCTGGACGGCGGACTGGGGCAGGGTGGGGCGGCGCGTATGGACGGCGGCGTTGATCGCCCTGGCGCTTCCCGGCGTGATCAGCACCGTCTACGATACGTACATGGGCTGGGATTACCTGTTCACCGAGGCCATGCCGGACGATCACGCGCGCTATACGTCGGGCAACCCGGCGCTGATGAATGTCGTGGACGGCCTGCAGATCTGGATCGACGAGCACCCGGGTCAGACGCTGCGCGTGAGCGCGCCGGGCAACGACCGGCTGCCGTTCTTCTTTCCCCTCCACGAGATCGATGTGGACAGCGTCCCGACCCGGCTCGATGCCCTTGCCGATGCCGTGTACTTCATCTACGGTGTCCCGGAAAGCGCCGGGCGCTACGCCGGCGTGCCGCCGCTGGCCGATCAGGTCTTGAGCAGCCTGGGGCGGACGGACATCCTGCGCCGGGCCTGGGGCCTGGACGATGGCATCTTCCGCTACGATGTTTACGAGCTGCACCTCGCCAACCGCTTCGTGCGGCCCGCGCCCAACGGGCCGGCTGACCGGGATATCATCTTCGGGGACTGGGCGCGTTACCTCGGCTATGACATCGGCGGTCTGGAGCTGTGGCCCGGCAGGCGCGTGGTCTTTCACACCTTCTGGGAGGTGCTGCGCCCCCCGGATCGCGACTGGACGCTCTACGTGCACCTGCTCAACGAGCGCGGCGATCTGCTGGCCAACTGGGACGGGCCGGTCAACCCGACGCGAGACGGATATTACTACTCGACCCTGCTGTGGGAACCGGGGGAATATGTCGTCGATGAGCGGATCCTCGAACTCCCGCCGGACGTCCCGCCGATCGGTTCGGGCTATCGCCTGGTGATCGGTTTTTACGACCTGTATACCGGTGAGCGCGTCCCGGTGACTGCGGCGGGGAACAGCGCCGGGGATGGTTGGGTGGTGGACGATCGCCTCGCCATCATCGCGCAGGCCCCCGGTTGAAGGCTTATTCGCGTTGGGCATCCTGTTCGTCGAATCCACTGTGGATCGATATAATCTCGGTATAATCAGAGTAGAACGCAGGCTGCGCGTCCATGACCTGGCAGCACAACGGGATCGAAATCGATGACAACCGATCAAGCGGCCACCGACCAGAATGCCCTGGCAGAAGATATCCTGAAAAATTTGCAGCAGTCTCTTGAGGAAGGTCGGCAGCTAGAGGCCGTGCTCGAACGGTTGATGCAGGCGCTCAATGACAATGGGTTTCAAATCGCGGTCGATCTCGTCGGTGCAGCCCGCAATCTGCACGAACGTCTCGCCTGGGTGAGCAGGCAGACGGGTAAACTGACCGATCAGATGGCCCAGACCACCAGTCTGCTGCGCGCGCTGACGATGATCACTTCGACCCTGGATCTGGATCGCGTGCTCGATGACGTGATGGACAGCGTGATCGAGCTGACGGGGGCGGAGCGCGCCTATCTGATGCTGCGCGACAGGAACACGGGTGAACTTCAGGTGGCGGTGGCCCGCAACTGGGATCGGGAGTCGCTGTCGGAAGATGAAGCCGTTTTCAGCCGCAGCGTGGTGCGCCGCGCGCTGGATGAGGGGATGGCCATCATCACCACCAACGCCGCCGCGGATGATCGGTTTCAGAACGTGCAGAGCGTCGTCAACAACCAACTGCGGTCGATCCTGTGCATCCCGCTGATCGTCCGCGCCAATGCCGTCGGCGTGCTCTACGCCGATAACCGCATGACCGCTAACGTGTTCCGCCAGGACGAGATCCCGCTGCTAACCGCCTTCGGAACCCAGGCCGCGGTGGCGATCGAAAATGCCCGTCAGTACGGCCAGGTCAAAGACGATCTGAACAAGGCGCTGAGCGAGCTGGAAAGCCTGCAGATCCAGATCGATCAGAGCAAGGTGCAGAAGCAGGTCAGCCAGATCACGGAGACCGATTATTTTCAGCGGCTGTCCGCGTCGGCGCGCGAGATGCGCCAGCGCGTCCACAGAGACGACGAGTAGTTTGTAATCGGTTGATGCCCCCGGTTTCATGCAGGGGCACGTGTGCAGGGCATGATTGATCTCGCTCAGCGGCGATGAACCGCTGCGCTCTCCGATCGCTCCTTCAGCTTTTCTTTAAATCTCTGTCGGAAATCAGTACTCAACGCGATAACCTGATATTGAAGAGGTTAGCGAACGTTCCTTATTACAGCTTTAAAAATTGGAATCTGGTTTGTAATTGTATAAAATATCAGTAAAGTGGTATGCTTTTATGAGAATGTCTGCTGCATAGTTGCGTTAATAACGCTCGATCGCGATCAGTTCTCTCATTGGTGGGGCGAGCGAGCGTTGAACTGGCAGCAGATCAGGTGGGCGCACCCATTTTTATTGAGGCAGCATGGACTCATGGTTAATCGCGGCGTACAGTCCAGGAGACAGCGAGTTTACTTTACAGCTCTCAGCCCAGCTTAAAAATCGGGGTTTTCCGGTTTTTCTGGACATCACCGACGCGCACACCCTTTCAGATGAGCAGGCGGCTCAACTGTATCAGCGCGCCAGCGGGCTGATCGCAGTGCTCACGCGCGAATTTCTGGAGTCGTCATTCGGGCGCGCGGAGCTGGCCGCGGCGGCCCGTCATGGCTGCCCCGTGTTCATGATCGCGCTGCGCACCGTGCCGGTGGAACTGCTGCCGCGCGGCATGACGCTTCAGGGGGCGCTCGATTTCAGCGGTTGGCGCGACGAGCGCCGCTTCCGCGCCCAGCTTGAGCGTCTGGTCACCGCCATCGCCGTGCAGACGGGACAGCGTCCCCGTCCGCCCGATGGCGAGATGCGCTATCTGAACGATCTGATCGCCCGTCTGGAAGCGCACAAGAGCACGGTCGAATTCGAGCCGATCAACCGCTCGATCCACAATCCCCGGCTGCAGGCCGATCGACGGCCGCTCTCCGCACTGGGGGCGTTGTGGGGCGTCAACAGCCGTCTGCGCCTGATCGTCCCGCCGACCGACACGAGCGGGCGGATCGTTTTACCGGTGCAGACGATCGGCGAGGCGCTGGCGCAGGTGCGTCAGGCTGTGCTGATCGGGGAGCCGGGCTGCGGCGCAAGCAGCATGATGAAGCGTCTGGCGCTGGATATCGCCTATCAGAACCGCCAGCAGATCGCGGCGCAGTCCGCGCAGGCGCGCTTTCCCCTGCCGATCGTGATCGACCTCGGCCTGGTCGAGGCGGGCCAGTCGATCCGCGAGCACATCCAGGCACTGTGGGGCCGCTACGCGATGCAGAGCGACCCACTCGAACTGCTGCGGCTGGGCGGCGCGCTGCTGATGCTGGACGGTCTGGACGAACCGGGCGCATTTGGCGATGTGCGCGCCGCAGAACTGCGCGCCTGGCTGGCCTCCGACGATGCACCATCCTATCTGGTGGTCACCTGCCGCAGCGACCACGCCTCACATTACGATCTGGGGTTGGCCCAGATCGAGTGCCTGCCGATGAATGAGGCCGGCACACGCCGTCTGATCGAGGCCGCGCTGGGCGATCACGCGCACGATCTGCTGTCGAAAGTCGCTGATGCCGAGGCGCTGCCGGCGGCGATCCGGACGCTGCCCGCCCACCTGCTCACCCTGATCCATCTGTACAAACATGAACCCGCCCATGAACTGCCGACGTCGCTCGGGCGGCTGTACCGCCGCCTGATCGCCTCTTTGTGGACGGCGCGCGCCGACAGCGACGATCCTATCCGGATCAGTTTTCAGGAACTGACCCGCCCGCTGAGCGCGCTGGCGGTGGCGATTCTGGATGAGCAGCTCCCCCAGGCGGTTCAGCGGGGGGATGCGATCCGGGTGATGCAGGGGGAAGCGCTGGTCGATGAAGCCGTGCGCAGCGGCATCCTGAGCATGGTCGGCGGTCGCGTGCGCTTCGCTTCGCGCTGGCTGCTCGATGCATTTGCCGCTCTTTACCTCACGCCCGCCGACGTGATCCCCCGTCTGAGTAATGCGCGAGTGGACGATCTGGGGCGGCGGCTGGGGGCGAACTGGGATCAGGCCCTGATCCTCTACGCCGGGGTGACCCCCGTGCCCGATGTGGTGGTGCGCGAGATCGCGGAGGTCGATCCCCTGCTGGCGAGCCGGTGCATCGACAGCGGCGTGCGCGTCAGCGCGAGTGTGATGCATGTCATCGAGGAAGGACTGGCTGGCATGATGAAGATGCAGCAATCCGGTGTGCCCCTGGCGGCGGCTCACGCCCTTTCCAGCATCGGGCGGACGGTCAACCCGGCGGCTTTGATCGCGATCGCGCGCTCCGGTGACTGGGCGGCGCGCGCTGAAGCGGTGCATGTGCTGCTCGAGATGCCGCTGCGCGTGCCCCCTCCACTGCTCGATGCGCTCAGGGATTGGGACTGGTCGCCCACCGCCTCGATCGCCGAAGAGCTGAGCGCACTGCGCTCGGATGCGCTCCCGCTGCTGCTGCACATGCTGCGCGACGAGTCGGAAGAACTGCGCCGGGGGGCGGCCTGGGGGCTGGGGGTGATCGGCGATGAAGCGGCGCTGGCGCCGCTGGTCAACACACTCACCGATCCGGATCCGCTGGTGAAGACCGAGGCGGTGCGGGCGCTGGGCCGTTTCAACGATCCCGGGCTGGTTCCGCCGCTGCTGCGCATGCTCAATGAACCGTATGCCTACCTGCGAACAGCGGCGCTGGAAAGTTTGCGCCATTACCCCGATCTCGTCATTCATCAGGCGGATGCCATCCTGACGGGAGCGCAGTTCAATCGAGAGGGGTATCTCGCGCTGATCGAGCTGCTGGCCGACTTCAATGCGCCCAGCGCGGTGCAGCATATCATCCCATTGGCCCAGCACAGCGAACCGGCGCTGCGCGCCGCCGCGGCCCGCGCTCTGGGACGGCTGCGCGATCCCAACACCATCGACCTGCTGCGCACGCTGCTGGAAGATGACAGCCTTTACGGGCTGGAGGGGCGCCATGTCTGCGATGATGCGGTCGAGGCGCTGCGGGCCTTCGACCACCCGTATGCGCGCCAGATCGTCCAGCAGTGGATGCGCACCCGTCCTTCCGAGTATCAGCTTCGTCAGCAGCGCGAGGATGAACAGCGCGTGATCAAGCTCATCGACGAGCTGAGTCTGAAGCTGAGGCACCCGGATCCGGCGAGACGCGCCGATGCCGTGTATCAGATCGCCCGCCAGGATCATCTGGCGGCCGTTCCCCATCTGGCGCGCGCCGTTCACGATGAAGATGTGGACGTGCGCCGGGTGGCGGTGCGCGAACTGCGGCGCTACTCAGCCAGTGGTGACGCCCTGAACGCGCTCGCCGCCGCCCTGCGCGACGAGACCGTGATCGACGATGCGATCGCGGTGCTGGTCGACTCGGGCGAGCCGGCGGCCCGTGTGCTGCACCAGGCTCTGGATGATGAACAGCCGACGGTGCGCGCCGCCGCGGTCGATGCGCTGACCCGGCTGACGTCCGGCAATCAACTGCGCCGCACGTATGTGGTGGAAGACCTGATCCCGAAATTGGAACAGATGCGCGCAGATCCGGCTCCGCTGCCCTTTGAGGGGGAGACGGTGGGCCAGCGCTGCCAGACCGCCCTGGAGACGATCGATCGCTGGCTGTCGCCCATGATGCGCACGGATGCCGTGGGCGGGCCGGGATTGCTCTTCGATGAACTGACCGATGATGTTGAGACGCACAGGCTCAACCCGGTCGAAGTCGAGGATTTCGTGATCCGGCGTTATACGCCCGCAGCGAACGATGCGGCTGAAACCGCCGATTGGCCGGTGGGCGCTGATCCGAGCGATCCGGCTGATGAGACCGCCGAACAGCCGGAAGTCGATCCCGCTGGAGCTTTTCAGCACGAGCCGCAGACAGACCCCGCTGAAGCGGTCGATGAGGCGGTGCTCCCCGCCATTTCTTCACAAAGCGATGCCGAACCGGGCGAAGACACCGAACCGCTTCCCGTCGGGAATGTGACGATGACGCTGGCCCCAGACCCGGCCAGAGAGGGGCTGGCGTCCTGGCCCGATCTCGACGTGCTGCTGGATTATCTCACGGACAGCGACAATGCCATGCAGATAGAGGCCAGCCAGCGCCTGATGCAAGGGGTCAGAGAGCGCGCCGCCGCCGGTGTGCTCTCCGGGAGCTGGCTGGACACACTGCTGGCTCAGCTTGACAGTCCGGTGAATGCGCTGCGGCATGCGGTGCTGGATGCCATCGCCGAACTGCGCGCACCGCAGGCGATCCCGACCCTCATCCACCTGCTCAGCCACAGCAATGCGCTGACACGGCGTACAACTGTCGCCACGCTCGATCGCATCGCCGATCCGGACAGCCTGCGCGCTGTCATCCCGCTGTTGAACGATCCCGATTGGGGCGTGCGCGAGACGGTGTGTCGGTTGATCGTCAAACGCCATGAGATCATCGGGGAAGAGGCCATCCCCGGTCTGGAGGCGGTGCTGGAGCGGCCAGAGGATCGCGCATTCTGGGATCTGGCGGTGAAAGCGCTGGGGCTGCTGGGCCGCGTTCGATCCGTGCCGCTCTTGCTCAGCATGGCCCAGTACGACGATCTGTATCTGCGTACCGAGCTGGTGCTGGCCCTGGGACGGTTCAGGTCAGCCGAGGCGATCCCGACGCTGGTGCGGCTGCTCACGGACACCCGTCCGGCGGCGTACAAAAAACTGAAGAAACGGATCGATGAACTGGCCGCTGAAGCCCTGCTTGCGATCGGCACAGCCGAGGCCCATGATCAAGTGAACCGGTGGCGCAGCCGGGCCAAACTATAACTGCGCGAGGGAAGCGATGCTGTCGATGCTCATTTTTATCAGTTATTCGCGCATCAATCAGGCGATCTGCAAGCAGATTGTTGAACATCTGCCGGGGTACAGCGTGTGGTACGACAACATGCTGGTGGCGATCGAGGAATGGTGGGCGCAGATCGAGCGCATGATCGATCGCTGTCACGTCTTCATCAATCTGGTGTCTTACGAATGGCTCCGCTCGGATCGCTGCCAGCAGGAATTTGAGATCGCGCGCCATCAGGGCAAGATCATCATCAATATTCTGATCGAGCCGATGTCGGTGACCGATCTCCCTGAGAGCGTGCGCGATCCGCATTATATCGACATGTCGATGGGGTTGACGGTTACCAATCTGGCGAAGCTCAACGAGGCCCTGATCCACGCACAGCACTGGCTTCAGGAGAACGCTTTTCCCGCCAGGTTCGAAAAGCTGGCCGCTCCGATCATCAAACCGAGACCGCCTGTCCCTCAGAATGGCGGCGATGCGATGGACAGCCTCAGACAGGCTATGCGCTACCTCAACGACCAGAAATTTGAGGAGGCGCTGCGCGAGCTGCATAAACTGGAACGAGTCAGCCCCGATCAGAATTCCTGGTTGTATAACCGGGTTCGGTCGTGTAAAGATATCGCCGAGCGCGGTCTGGCCCAGCAGCAGAAGCGCGATGAGATCAACCGGCGCAACCGTCTGTATGAATTTATCGTCGAAGAGCTGCGCGGGCGTGAAACGCGCGCCCACGGCATCGAGGATTTCAAGCAGTTCCACCGGCGCTACCCCGATTATGACCCGCTCAACATTGCGCCGCGCCTGTTCAAAAATGGCCGCAGCGTCAATGGGGCGCGTCCTGCCGTCGTCAGCACGTCGATCCCGATGCTGGAATTCCGCCATATCCCCGGCGGCCCCGTCCGGCTCAAGGTCGAGCCGGGGTCGCTCACCGGTGATTTCACCCAGGTGACTGTGCCCGATTTTCACATGGCCACCTATCCATTCACCAATGAACAGGCCCTGCTGTGGTATAACGATCCCAACGGATACAGCAATCTCGACTGGTGGTCATTTTCACCGTTTGCACTGGAGTGGCGGCGCATGAACCCCGCGCCGAAACCGATGAAACCGGGTTTCGACCGGCCGCTTCAGCCGCGTGTGGAAGTGAGCTGGTATGAGGCGATGGCGATCACCGCCTGGTTGAGCGCGCGCCTCGGCTACCGGGTGACGCTGCCCACCCGTGCGCAGCGGGTGCGCGCGGCGCGCGGCGATGACTCGCGCCCATTCGCCTGGATCGGCGATTTCAGCGTCGATTATGCCAACACCCAGGACAGCCGCCTGCGCGTGACGACCGATGTGACCAGTTACGAGCTGGGGGTTAGCGCGTTCAGCGGGGTGTACGATCTGTGTGGCAACGTCTGGGAATGGTGTCGTGACAACGCCGATGGGGTGGTCGATCTGCAGGCCAATCACAACCGCGTCATTCACGGTGGCTCTTTCATCAGCCCGACGGAGCGCGCGCGGCTCGATTTCTTCTTCGCCATTCCGCCGGTGAATGCTGCGGACAGTTTCGGTTTTCGAGTCATTGTGGAGCCGTCGAATGGCAGTCATCGTTAAGCGCCCGCAGGCCGGCCAGTGGGAATGGCTGGAGGGCGAACGCTGGCGCGGCGTGCGCGCGTTCCGCGCGACCGGGCGGCTGATCTGGTCGTCATGGGTGATCACCGGTGACGGCCCGCAGTTCGATGAGGGCATCGCCCAGCCGTTTGCGGATTATCTGGCGGGTAGGGCGGCCCCATTTCCGGTTCCGCCCGAAGTCGATCGCGAAGTCCGGGCGTTCATCGGCAGATGAGCATCCGGCTGGATAGCCGATCCGGGGCGAACCCTTCATCTGTGCGGTGAATGTGCGGTGAAGGGTTCGCGCTTCCGGTTCTGGTCAGGGCAAGCGAGGTCGAATCAGGTGCTCAGCGGCGAGAGGCCAGCGGCACTCGGCACGCCGGTTTCGGCTGCCGTCAGGCCCGCCGCCTGTTCCTGGCGCTGGAACTGGCTCATGTACAGTTCGTAGTACGCGCCGCGCTGATCGAGCAGGCTCTGATGCGTGCCGCTTTCGATGATCTGGCCGTCCTTAACCATGAGCACCCGATCGGCATTGCGGATCGTGCTCAGGCGGTGGGCGACGACGAAGCTGGTGCGGCCCTTCAGCAGTTCCGCCAGCGCCTGCTGGATCAGGCGTTCGGTGCGCGTATCCACGCTGGAGGTGGCCTCGTCCAGGATCAGGATGCGCGGGTTTTTCAATGCGACCCGCGCGATGCTGATGAGCTGGCGCTGCCCCTGGCTCAACCCCGCGCCGCGTTCGCCCAGCATCGTCTTATAGCCGTCCGACAGCTTCTCGATGAAGCGGTCGGCGGCGGCCAGCCGGGCGGCGGCGATCACCTCATCATCGCTGGCGTTCAGATTGCCGTAGCGGATGTTGTTCATGACCGTGTCGGAGAACAGGAAGGTGTCCTGCAGCACCACGCCGATCTGTTCGCGCAGCGAGGCCAGCGTGACATCGCGCACATCGATGCCGTCGATGGTGACCGAACCGGCGCTGACATCGTAGAAACGCGGGATCAGGTTGATGATCGTCGTCTTGCCCGCGCCGGTCGGCCCGACGATGGCGATCGTCTGGCCGGGTTCAGCGGTGAAGGTAACGTCCTTCAGCACCGGTTGGCCGGGTTTGTACTCCGCCCAGACCTCCTTGAATTCAACGCGACCGACGATCGGCGGCATTGCGATGGCATCGGGCTTATCGACGATCTCGACCGGGGTATCGAGCAGGTTGAAGATGCGTTCACCGCCGGCGATCGCGCTCTGGATGTTCGTCCACAGGACGGCGATCTGCTGGATCGGCTGGTTGAAGCGCTGCACGTACTGCAAAAAGGCGAACACGATGCCCAGCGTGACGACCCCGCCGCCGGGCAGCGGCTGATCGCGCAGCACCGCCAGCCCGCCGACCACCACCACGATCGCCAGCGCCACATAGCCCAGCGCCTCCAGCACCGGCGTCAGGGCGCTGGTGAACGAGGCGGCGCGGATATTGGCGGCGCGGTTGGCGGCGTTGGTGCGGCGGAATTCTTCGATGCTCTCTTCCTCGCGGTTGAACGCCTGCACTTCGCGCACCCCGGCGATGCTCTCCTGTAAGTTGGCGTTGACGCTGCCCATCTCTTGACGGCTGCGGCGGAAAGCGCGCCGGGCCTGACCGGAGAAGTACACGGTGGCGATGAACATCAGGGGCACGACCGTCAGGCTGATGAGGGCGTAGCTGATGTTGGTTTGCAGCATCTTGATGATGATCCAGACGATCAGCAGCGCGCCACCGATGACGCTGAGCAGCGCAAAGCTGAACACCTGCTGGATCGTATCGGTGTCCGATGTCACCCGGCTCATCAGATTGCCCGCTTCATTGCGGGCGTAAAAGCCGATTGTCAGATGCTGGAGTTTGGCGAACAGATCGCTGCGGATCAGGCGCAGCACGAGCTGACCGGTTCGGCTCATGGCGAAAAAGGCCAGACCGTTGCTGATCGCCCCCAGCACGAACAGCCCGATCAGGATGAGCGTCATCCCCGCCAGACCGTTCAGCCGGGCTTCGGTGGTGATCGTGTCCAGCGTGTTGTTCGCGATCGCGGCCTGCACGTTCGCATCATACCAGCAGGTCGTGCCCGGCTGGGAAAAATTGCCGAAGCTGACGGCGGGGCGGGGGAACAGGTAGCAGTCCACCGCCTGCCCGATGATATCCGGGGCGACCACCTGCGACCACGTCGCGATCACGATCAGCGTCAGCGCGGCGGCCACGCCGTACCAGTAGCGGCGGAAGTAGCGCCAGAAACGGCGCAGCGTTTCGCCGACATTGCGGGCCTTGCTGACCTCACCTTCCATCAGACGGCGTCCGCCGTCGAGTCCTCCCATCATGAGCGCGTCTCTCCTGTCTGATGTCAGCGTCCGGGCGCGGGGACGGTGGACGGTTCCGCTGCCGCATCGCCAACGAGCTGCGAGTTGTAGATTTCAGCGTAAATCGGGTTATCCTCGATCAGCTCGGCATGCGTGCCGATAGCGGCGATCCTGCCCTGATCGAGGACGATGATCTGATCGGCGTTCCGCACCGTGCTGATGCGCTGGGCGATGACAAAGCTGGTGCGCCCCTGCATCAAGCGGTCAAGCGCCGCCTGGATCTGCGCTTCCGTCTGTAGATCGACGCTGCTGGTGCTGTCGTCGAGGATGAGCAGCCGGGGGTTGAGCAGCAGCGCCCGCGCGATGGCGATACGCTGCTTCTGCCCGCCGGAAAGCGTCGAACCGCGCTCGCCCACCGGCGTATCGTAGCCCTGCGGGAAGGACATGATGAACTCGTGCGCGGCGGCGGCTCTGGCGGCGGCGATGATCTCGTCGTCGGTGGCATCCGGTTTGCCGAAGGCGATGTTGTCGCGGATCGTGCCGCTGAACAGATTGGTCTCTTGCAGGACGATGCCGATCTGCGAGCGCAGACTGTCCAGCGTGACATCGCGGACATCGATGCCGTCGATCAGCACCTGCCCCTCGGTCACGTCGTAGAAGCGCGGGATCAGGTTGATGATCGTCGTCTTGCCGCTGCCGGTTCCGCCCAGCAGCGCGATCGTCTGGCCGGGCAGGGCGGTGAAGCTGACGTGCTGCAACACCGGCGCGCTCGACCCGAAATAGCGGAAGGTGACATCGCGGAACTCGACCCGTCCCTGGATCGGGGGCAGTTCGATCGCGCCGGGCTTATCGGTGACCTCGCTTTTCGCGTCGAGGATCTCGAAAATGCGATCGGCGGACGCCGATGCCTGGGCCAGCAGCGAAATGATGAAGCCGAGCTGCCCCAGTGGGAAGAAGACGTAGGCCACATACAGGCTGAATTTCTGATAGCCGCCGATATCGAGCGTGCCGTTCAGGATCTGCTGGCCGGAGAAGTAGAGCAGGGCGGCCTGCCCGATCTGGGCGATCAGGAACACGACTGGGAACAGGAACGAGAAAGTCCGGGCGACTTTGAGCTGCTGTGCCAGCAGTTCACTGTTGGCCCGGTTGAAACGTTCGCGTTCATACGGCTCGCGCACGAAGGCCTTGACGACTTTGATCCCGGCCACATTTTCCTGCAGGATTGTGTTCAGGCGCGACAGCCGGGTCTGGATCTGGACGAACAGCGGCTGGCTGATCACGCCGAAGATCATGAACACGACCAGCGCCAGCGGCAGGATCGGCAGCACCACCAGCGTGAGCTGCCAGTTGGTCAGCAGCAGGATGATGAGCGTGGCGATCAGCAGCAGAAAGGCCTGGGCCGCCAGCACCAGCCCCTGAGCGATGAACAACCGCACTTTTTCGACGTCGTCGGTCGCGCGGATCATGAGCTGACCGGTCTGGTTCTGGTCGTGGTAGCTGAACGACAGCCGCTGGATGCGCGCGAAGATGGCGTTGCGCAGGTCGAAGGCGATGCCCTGCGACAGCGTCTCCGCCATGAAGGACTGCACGAACGAGAACAGGCCGCGCATGATGGCGAAAACGATGATCAGCAGCGTGGCGGAGAGCAGCAGCGACTCGGCGTTGGACTGAAATTCGCGAAGCTGATCCAGGCTGTACCCCGCGCGCGAGGCCGCCACCCCCTGCATGAACGCGGGCAGGCCCAGGATCGTCTGGGCGACCGTGCCGCGCGTGACCGCATCGATCATGTTCTGGACGAGCTGGGGCACAGCGAGCTGCGCCAGCGTCGCAATGATGAGCGCGCCGTAGGCCAGGATCGCCGGGCCGCGCTGTTTGCCGACGTAGGCCAGCGCGCGCCTGAGGCCGCCTTTGCTGCCGCGCCGGGCCGCCTGTCTCCCCCTCATGGGGGAGCCGCCATGAGAACCGCGATCAATCATCTGTGCTTGCAATTGTCCTGTCTCCCCTGTTCGAATCGAGATCCTGTGCCGCGGGCGTTTCCGCGTCGTCCGGCGTGGTGCCGCACCGGGATTGAGGGGCTGCGCTGCCACGCGGATCGGTGTGAATGGCCACGAACTGCTGCATCTCGCTCAGGATGGTCGGCCCGTCGGGCAGCAGCAGCACCGCCTCGCGCAGCAGATCGCGCAGCGCTGCGGCTCGGGCCGGGCCGAGCTGTTTCATCACATCGACCAGCAGATCATCATGCAGCAGGCCGGGGATCGTCCGCAGCAGGGCCGTGCCGCTTTCAGTCAGGGAGAGCGGCATCCGCCGGCGGTCGCGGGGATCCTGGCCGCGCACCAGATAACCCTTGCGCACCAGCGCATCGACTGCCGTGCTGACGGTCGATGGGTCAAGCTGCACTTTGCGGCTCAGGTCGCTCAGGGTCAGCGGGTGATAGTGCAGGGTGGTCATGATCAGGTACTGCAGGGCGCTGATCGGGGCTTCCCGCGCCGCCAGCCGTTCCTCGATAGCGCGCACTGAAGCCCGCATCATCACGCCCAGCAGCAGACGGAGTTCATAGACGATCGGGATGAAGTCCTGGGAATGATCGTTCGGGCTGCGAATGATTGGTACTCCAACAATTGGTATTCCAACCATATGCCCGATACTGTCCCCTGTCAAGGGCCGCTGGCTGAGATCTGGATAAGAGATGTTGGCATTGTCGTGAAGGCGCTGGAGGACTACACTAGGGGATGAACCGAGCATCCCGCTGGCACAGGCTCAAGCTCGACCATCGGGCGCATCCCGCGCGCCGCTGCGCCGTGAGTCGGGGAGGTGGAGGAGCATGGATCCCACGTCGTTGATACAAAAACTGATCGACGATCTGCAGAGCGATGACCGGCTCAGGCAGCGTCAGGCGGTCTACGAGCTGGCCCAGATGGACAGCCGGTCTGTCCTGCCTGCGCTGCTGCCCGTGCTGGCGCACCGGGCGCGCGCGGTGCGCGCGCTGGTCATCGATACGCTGGCGCTGCTGGGCGATGAGCGCGCCATCCCCGCGCTGGTGGAGCGTCTGGGCGATCGCAGCCTGGTGGTGCGCCGCGCAGCCGTGCGCGCGCTGGCCCTGATCGGCTCCGATGAGGCT
Source organism: Anaerolineae bacterium (assembly GCA_034432395.1). Classification (GTDB taxonomy): domain Bacteria; phylum Chloroflexota; class Anaerolineae; order Aggregatilineales; family Phototrophicaceae; genus Flexifilum. Next base: position 79,232 of record DAOUBU010000034.1, on the reverse strand, counting down.
GTCGCGCCGCTGGCTGGGGCGCTGCTGACCGATGCCAATTCCGGCGTGCGCGTGCAGGCCGCCCTCGGGCTGCGCGGGATAGCCGATGACCGCGCTCTGCCGGAACTGCTTGAAGCGCTGGCCACCGATGTCAGCGCGGCGGTGCGGCGCGCGGCGGCGCAGGCGCTGGGGGCGATCGCCAGCGGCGCCGCTGTCAACGGGTTGGAACGCGCGCTCCTCTATGACCCCGATCCCGCGGTGCAGCAGGAGGCGGCCAATGCCCTGGGGCAGATCAGCGAGCCGGAGTCGATCCCGGCCCTGATCCTCGCGCTCAATCACGAGGACTACGAGGTCTGGCACGCCGCCGCCGAGGCGCTGTGGCTGATGGATGCCGAAGCCGAACCTTTCCTTCGCGCGGGGCTGATCGATCCGTCGATGGCGATGCGCCGCGCCGCGCTGAAGGCCGTCATGTGGCTGACGCTGGAACACGACGAGGATGGCGCCAGGGCGAATGAGGTCGATATCTGGCCGGCCATGTGGGGCTGGTGGAACTGAACGCGCCGGGCGATCTCAGCGGCTTCTCATTTGGTCGGATGCCGCTGCTGCGCTATGCTGATCGGCCAGTGCAGGGATGAACAGCATCACAGGAGAGGAAACAGATGCCAGCACGAATTGCGGAAGCGGTGTGGCAGGGCACGCTGCAAGAGGGCAGCGGGACGCTCAAGCTGGGCAGCGGCGTCTATGAAGGCCCGTATACCTACCTGTCGCGTTTTGAAGAAGGCGCGGGGACGAACCCGGAAGAGCTGCTCGGCGCTGCCGAGGCGGGCTGCTTCACGATGGCGCTGGGTGCGCGCCTGAGCCGCGCCGGCTTCATAGTGAACCGGATCGCGACCACCGCCACCGTCTACCTGGAGAAAAACGAGAGCGGTTTCAGCGTCACCCGCATCGATCTGGTCACCGAGGGCGATGTGAGCGGGGTGGATGAGGCCAGCTTCCGCCAACATGCCGAAGAGGCTAAAAACACCTGCATCATCAGCCGCGCGCTGAACGTCCCGCTGACGCTGAGTGCGAAGCTGATCAACTGAACAGAGCGTTCGTTCAATACGCTGCAAACTGCGCCTCCCCGGGCGCAGTTTGTCTTTCGGGGGGCCGGCAAACTGTTGAAACGCCGTTGACAGCGCGCGTTTTTCACGTTACGCTCATCTTCACAGATGCATATTCACAGGCTCAGGTGCGCTGCTGCTCGGAGGCACAGCGCGCAATGGGGGAAGACCGGTGTAAGTCCGGCACTGTCGCGCAACGGTAACAGGGATCGCGCCGTTCCCTGAAGTCCGATTACCCGCCTGAGCCGATGCTCGAACGCCACCTTCGCGTCAAAGGTGGGTGAGCCTGTCGGCTTTTCCCCGGCTGACTGACTCAACCCGCCCATTCTGGCGGGTTTTTTGTTCCCCGCTCGATGATGCGGATGCGCGCGGCCCGTTCGGGCGGCATCTGCCCTTTATCCTTGCGGGCGTCGCGAGCTGCGCCCGGAACACAGGAGTTTCAAGCACGATGAAGCTGTCCACGGTCATAGTTGGTTTTCGCACGCTGATCAGTTTGCTGCTGCTGTTCGCCATTTCTGGCGCGCTTTCGGCGCAGGAAGCCCCAGCGCCCGACTGCGTCGCGGAGTACGATCCGGCGGTCAACTACTTCCCGGAGACGATGCAGGTCGAATACGCTGAGGGGTTCACCATCGACTACGCCAATCACTACAAGATCGTCACGGTGACGCGCCCGTGGCCGGGCGCGGAGACCGGTTTCACCTATGTGCTGGTGCAGTGCGGCACGCCCGCGCCGGACGACATCCCCGATGATGCGGTGGTGATCGAAGTGCCGGTGACGTCGGCGGCCAGCCTGTCGGCCACGTATGCGCCGCACTTCGCCGAGCTGGATCTGCTCGATACGCTCATCGCGGTGGACAATGCCGACAATCTGTACAACCCGGCGATCCGTGAGCGGATCGAAGCCGGCCAGATCGCTGAGATCGGCGGCGGCTCGACGGTCAACGTCGAACTGGCGCTCGACCTCGCCCCGCAGGTCATCTTCACCTACGGCTCGGGCTTTCCGGAATACGATGCGCACCCGGTGCTGGCCGAGGCCGGCCTGACGCCCGTGATCAACGGCGATTTCAATGAGACCACCCCGCTGGGCCGGGCCGAGTGGATCAAGTTCACCGCGGCGTTCTTCAACCGCGAAGCGGAGGCCAACGCCGTTTTCGATCCGATCGTCGAACGCTATACCGAACTGGCGGCGCTGACGGCGGATGTGGCCGAAGAACGCCCGACGGTGCTGGTCAACGCGATGTTCATGGGCACGTGGTACGTCAGCGGCGGCGCGAGCTACGCGGCCCGGCTGATCGCCGATGCCGGCGGCGATTACGTCTTCGCCGATGATCCCAATACCGGCGGCGTGCCGCTGTCGTTCGAGGCCGTGCTCGAAGCGGCGCAGGATGCCGATATCTGGATCAACACCAACATGTGGCGTTCGCTGGCCGACGGCCTGGCCGAGGATGAGCGCTACGCCGAATTCGCCGCCTTCGCCAATGGGCAGGTCTACAACTACTACAAGCGCTCCAACGCGGTCGGCGCGAACGACTATTTCGAGTCGGGCGGTTTGTATGTCGATGTGCTGCTGGCTGATCTGATCGCGATCTTCCATCCCGATCTGCTGCCGGATCATGTCCTGTATTACTACGAGCGCCTGAGCTGAAGTCCATGGCCGCCATCGATGCCCGTCATGCTCCCGCTGTCGGCCAGGCCGCCGGGCGCTCAAAAGCGATCGCGCCGGCGATCCCGCTGCGCTGGGCGCTGCTGATCGCCGGTCTGATCGTGCTGTTCATGACCAGTCTGCTGGTCGGGCCGGTGGCGATCCCGCTGCCGGACGCGCTCACGATCCTGCTGGGGGGCGAGGCCGCCCGCGATTCGTGGCGGACGATCCTGCTTCAGTTCCGCCTGCCCAAAGCGCTGACAGCCCTGCTGGCGGGCGCGGCGCTGTCGGTCAGCGGGCTGCTGATGCAGACGCTGTTCCGCAATCCGCTGGCCGATCCGTTCACGCTGGGGGTGTCCGCGGGAGGCAGTCTGGGCGCGGCGCTGGTCGTGCTGCTGGCCGGGACGTCCGGGGCCGGGCTGCTCACCGGCCTGGGGCTGCTGGGCGATGCGGGCGTCATCGTGGCCGCCAGCCTGGGGGCGGGCACGGTGTGCGCGGCGGTACTGCTGGCGGCGCGGCGGCTGCGCTCGGTGATGATGCTGCTCATCATCGGCCTGATGGTCGGTTATGCCGCGGGGGCGCTGGTCTCGATCCTGGTGCATTTCAGCGCCGCCGAGCGCATCCGCGCCTACGTCAACTGGTCGTTCGGGTCGTTCGTCGGGGTGACCTGGTCGCAGATGCCGATCTTCGCTGCGGCGGTCGTCACCGGCACGATCCTCAGCGCCGCGCTCATCCGCCCGCTTAACGCGCTGCTGCTGGGCGAAAGCTACGCGAGCAGCATGGGGATCGCCGTTGGGCGGGCGCGGGCCGGGATCATCGCCGGGACGTCGATCCTGGCGGGCGCGGTCACCGCGTTCTGCGGCCCGATCGGCTTCATCGGCATCGCGGTGCCGCATCTGGCGCGCGCGCTGCTGCGCACATCCGATCACCGGGTGCTGATCCCGGCCAGCATCCTGATCGGCGGCATGCTGGCCCTGGCCGCGGATCTGGCGGCCCAGCTCCCCGGCGGCGGGGTGATCCTGCCGCTCAATGCCGTCACGGCGCTGCTGGGCGCGCCCGTCGTCATCGCGGTCATCCTGCGCCGGCGGTCATGAACGCGAACGCGCAGTCCCTCGCCCTGCGGACGGAGGCGCTGGCTATCGGCTACCGCCGCCGCCACGAGCACGTCCTGGCCGGGGCGATCGCGGTCGAGGTGCGGCGGGGGGAATTCGTCTGCCTGATCGGGCCGAACGGCGCGGGAAAATCGACGCTGCTGCGCACGCTGGTCGGCATGCAGCCGCCGCTGCGCGGGACGGTGGAGGTGATGCGGGACGGCGCGCTGCATCCCCTCCACACGCTCTCCCCGGCGGAGCGGGCGCGTCAGATCGCCGTCGTGCTGACCGAGCGCGTCGATATCCCGGCGTTCAGCGCGCGCGAGGTCGTTGCACTGGGGCGGACGCCATATCTGGACTGGACAGGGCGTCTGCAAGCGACTGATCGGGCGGCGGTCAGCCGGGCGCTGCGCGCGGTCGATGCCGAAGCGCTGGCGGAGACGCCGTTCTACGAACTGAGCGATGGCCAGCGCCAGCGCATCCTGATCGCCCGGGCGCTGGCCCAGGAACCCTCTCTGCTGATCCTCGACGAGCCGACGGCGTTTCTCGATCTGCCGCGCCGGGTGGAGATCATGCGTCTGCTGCGCGATCTGGCGCATGAGGCCGACTGCGCGGTGGTGCTCTCCACGCACGATCTCGAACTGGCGCTGCGCCTGGCCGATCGACTGTGGGTGCTCGATCAGGGCCGGCTGATCGCCGGCGCACCCGGCGATCTGGCGGCGGATGGCACGGTCGGGCGCGTACTGCTCGGCCACAGCGCGCCGATCGACCTCGATGGCGGCCTGTACCGGTCGATCCTGTGAGATCGACCGGCACAGAGGCCTTTCAGCCGTTCAGCGGAGCTGGGCGCGCAGCGCCGCGGCCAGGTAATTCTCGAAAATGCCGCCCACCAGTTCGCTGAGGTAGCGATCGGCGAACTCGCGATTTTCCGCCGGGAAGGCCGCGCGCGCGGTGATGACGTACTGCCCGCGCTGCCAGAAGGTCAGCGCATCGATGACGGGGACATCGCAGGCCGTCGTCTCGCGCAGGTAGACCGGGTAGGTCAGGCCGGTGAACGCCGGATCGATGGCGAAACCGGCCGCCTCCGCCACCTGCCCGTAGATCCCGCTGTCGAGGATGCTGCGGGCCGCGGCGCGCGATGCGAACGAGTCGAGGGTGTAGCGCAGCAGGGTATACTGCGCGGCGTCGAGATCGCAGCCGGCATTGGTCACGCTGACCTGAGCGCGGAGATCGAAGCCGGCTTCCGTGAGCGCCGCGTCGAAGGCCGCGCGCACCGCTTCCGGCGCGCTGGCGGCGGCGATCGTCTGGCTGAAGAGGCCGGTCTGTTCGTCATCGATGGCCAGCGGCGGCGGCACTTCGGCGCGGATCAGGTCGAGGACGGCGCTGAGGTCATCGCGGGTGGCCGGTTCCGGGGCGACGTAGGTCGTCTCCACCAGCGCCGGATCGTCGATGATCAGAACCGTGTTCAGCGCCGTGCCGGGCGTGGTCGCGGTGGCCGGGTCGCGCAGTTCGATCGCCTCGACCGTCTCCTGCCCCTCCAGCACCTCGCCGAAGATCGTGTGCTGGAAGTCGAGATGCGGGGTCGGCACGGTGGTGATGAAGAACTGCGAGCCGTTCGTGCCGGGGCCGGCGTTGGCCATCGCCAGCCAGCCCGGGCGGTCGAACGTCAGGAAGCCGACGAATTCATCGCCGAACTCGTAGCCGGGGCCGCCCATACCCGTCCCGGTTGGATCGCCGCCCTGGGCCATGAACTGGTCGATGACGCGGTGGAAAGTCGTGTTGTTGTAGTAGCCGTTCTGCGCCAGGAAGACGAAGTTGTTGACGGTGACCGGCGCGGCTTCCTCCAGCAGGTCGATGTAGATCGGGCCAACCCCGGTGCACAAGATGGCGCGGTAATCCACGCCCGGTTCGAGCACCTGTTCGGCCTGCGCGTATTCGCGCGTGCTCGGTTCGGCGCTGCTGGCCGAGGCGCACAGTTCAGCGGGCGTTTGGGGATCGGCCTGCGCGCCGACTCCGGCGGTGGCGGCCAGCAGGACGACGATCAGGGCCAGCAAGGGAAGGGTTTTCATCGAGATCCTCAGTTCAGATATCCGGTTCACAAAAGCGGACGCGCCGCGACCACGGCGCATCCACCTCACCATCATACACCCGATCGCCCCGCGCGCATCCGTCGATTTCACGGCGCCGCCGGGTCGAGGCGCAGCACCAGCGTGGCGAACGGCGGCATCTCCGCCACCGGGGTGTAGCCGCTGAAACCGCCATCGGCGGCGATCGCCGGCGGCGCGATCGCGTTCAGCCCGCCGGTCGAGTCGAACAGCACGGTGACGCCGCCGATCGGCGGCAGATCGCCCGCCGACAGGCTGAGCGTGAAATCGGTCACCGGCTCGTCGTCGGTATTGATCAGGATGAGCAGCGTCTCGTCGGCGCTGCGCCGCAGCGCGGCGAACAGTTTGCGCGATGAGGTTTCGACTTCAACGTAAGCGCCGATCTGCAGCGCCGGATGCGCATTACGCAGATGGATCAGGCTGCGATAGTGGCTGAGCAGTGAGCCGGGATCGTCGATCTGCGCCGCCACGCTGACGCCGTCCGCTTCGCCGCCCGCCAGCGGCTGCCACGGTTCCGGCGCATCGGTGAAGCCCGCCGTGACGGGGGTGCTGTCCCACTGCATCGGCGTGCGGATGCGCTCGTCCGGCTTGTTCCCGATCAGGCCGATCTCCTCCCCGTAGTACAGAAATGGGACACCGGGGCTGGTCAGCAGGAGTGAGGCGGCCACCTGCGCCGGGCCGATGCGCCCGCGCGCCACATTCGCGCGCACTTCCCCGGCGACGCGGTTCTGGTCGTGGTTGGTCAGGAACGTGGCGAACTGGCCGGGCGGGTAAAGCCGCGTGACGCGCTCCAGCAGGCTGCGGACGCCGTCCGCGTTGCCCTGGCGCGCGCTGAAGACGAACGCCGAGGCGAGGTCGAATTCGAAGACCAGGTCCATCTCCCCGTTGAGGACGTAGTCATCGGCTTCGAAGCTGGTTGACCAGACTTCGCCCACGGTGAGCGCGTCCGGCGCGATCGTATCGAGATAGGCGCGGTAAGCCTGAAGCCAGGCATGGGTGGACGGGGTGTTCTCCTGTACCTGGCCTTCTTCGATCAGGTGCTTGATCGCGTCCATGCGGAAGCCATCGACGCCGTAATCCTCCAGCCATACCCGGCTGATCTCGTAGATCGCCTCGGTCACCGCCGGGTTACGCAGGTTGAGATCGGGCATGCCGCCCCAGAAAAGCGCGTAGTAGTAGCGACCGTCCAGGCTGTGCCAGACCTGCTGACCGTCCGGGCCGCGCCAGCCCGGGTTGACGTCCGACCAGACGTACCAGTCCGTGAACGGCTCGCTGCGCGCTGCGGAGGCGATGAACCAGGGGTGTTCACGCGAGGTATGATTGATGACCAGATCGACGATCACGGCGATGCCGCGGCGGTGCGCTTCCTCGACCAGGCGGCGCAGATCGTCCAGCGTGCCGTAATCCGGCTCGATCGTCTCGTAATCGGTGACATCGTAGCCGTGGTAGCTGGCCGCCCGCGCGATCGGCATCAGCCAGATGCCGGTCACGCCGAGATCGCGGTCGGTGGTCGGGTCGCCATCGTTGAGGTAATCGAGGCTGTCGATCACGCCCTGCAGGTCGCCGATGCCGTCGCCGTCGCTGTCGCGAAAGCTGCGGACGAAGATCTCGTAAAAGACGCGGTGATTCCACCAGGGAAATTCAGCGGGCATGGAGGGGAACAGCTCCGGTGTGGGATCCTGCATCAGCCCGGTTGATGTGCCAGGCCCGATCGCAGTCAGGATCAGAAACAGAGACAAAAAAGGCAGGCGGTTCACGATTGAGCGCATTGCAGCGGCCTCGATCTCAACTGGCTCCGGACGATGTGAGAGAACGGTGAGTCACCGCGTCTGAACGATCGGATTTCGCGCATAATACTAACGAACGTCAGTCATTCAGTGACAGGGTTGTTTTACCGTGGAACGCACACTTCATTACGATGCGATCGTCGTCGGCGGGCGTCCGTCCGGCTCGACGCTGGCGGCCCGGCTGGCACAGGGTGGGCTGCGCGTCCTGCTGATCGAACGCGCGCCGATGCCCAGCCTGCCGAGCGCGTCCATGCCGATCATCTACGCCTCGACGATGCGCCTGCTCGACGAAATCGGCGCGCGCGAGGACGAGTACGCCGCCGGGACGCCGCGCATCAAACGCATGATCACCCATTCGACCGCGGCCCAGGGGGCGCTGCCGATCCCGCTGGCGCATGGTCGCGATTACGCCTACGCCGTCGATCGCGCGCGTTTCGATGGCGCGCTGTGGGAGACCGCGCGGCGCAGCGGCGTTGACGTCCGCGATCGAACCTCGTTTCTCGATCTGATCTGGCAGGGCGAAGGGGCCGAGCGCCGGGCCAGTGGCGCGGTCATCCAGAGCGGGGGGGAGCGCCTGCTCGTCCATGCCGATCTGGTCATCGGGGCCGATGGACGTTTCAGCGCGGTCGCGCGCAAAGCGGGCGCGGCCGAATACGATATTCACGATCAGAACCCGACCACGCTGCTCTATGCCTACTGGGCCGATGTCGCCCCGTATGACGATCAGGGGCCAGCCGCCGTCGCCTATGGCGAAGGCAAGGGCTACGGCTTCCTGGTGATGGACAGCGCGGACGGCACGACGGCAGTCGGCATCGAGGGGCGTTCGGCCCTGCTGGAGACCGGCCCGGGCGGCGCGGAGGAATTCTACCTGTCGATGCTGCGCGCGCAGCCCGCGCTGTGGCCGCGCCTGGAAGGCGCGCGCCGGCTGACCGATGTGCGCGGCATGAAAAAGGTCGGCAACCTGTACCGCACGCCGGGCGGCCCGGGATGGGCGCTGGTCGGCGATGCGTATCACCAGAAAGATCCGCTGGACGGGCAGGGGATCTACGATGCCGTGTATACCGCGAAACTGCTGGCCGAGGCCATCCTCGCCTGGAAGCGCGGTCATGGGACGTGGGAGCACAATCTGGCCGCGTATGAACAGGCGGCGCGCGCGGAGACCTACCCGATGTACCAGGCGACGCTGGAACGGGTGCGCGCCAGCCTGTACGTCGATATGCCGGCGTGGGCGCTTCAGCTTGCCGGGCGCACGCTGACGCGCTGGGTGCTGGAAGATCGGCTGTGCCAGGAAGAGATCGGCAAGCTGTTCACCCGGCAGGAACGGCCCGATCGCGTCATGTCGCCGCCGATCGTGCTCGGCGCGCTGCTGCGCGGCCCACTGCGCGACTTCAAAGCGGCGCTGGAGCGTGAGATCGCCCGATGAGCGGGCCTGGCGAGGGGGCAGCATTCAGCAGGACGAGGGGGATGAAGACATGCTGGCCGATGATCGAACCCTGCATCAGGGACAGCCGGTTCTGATCCGCGGTGAACTGGATCGCGCCCGGGCGGTCATGATCATGCTGCACGGGCGCGGTTCGACCGCGCAGAGTATCCTCGAGCTGGCCGACGCGCTGCCGCATCCGGATTTCGCCTTCGTCGCGCCGCAGGCCTTCGGCCAGACATGGTATCCGCACAGCTTTCTCATGCCGATCGGCGCCAACGAACCCTACCTCTCTTCTGCGCTGCGCGCGGTCGATGATCTCGTGGGCGATCTGATCCGTCGCGGGTTCGCCGCAGAGCAGATCATGCTGCTCGGCTTTTCCCAGGGGGCGTGTCTGGCGCTGGAGTACACCGCCCGGCACGCCCGCCGCTACGGCGGCATCGTCGGTTTGAGCGGCGGCCTGATCGGGCCGGATGGCACACCCCGGAATTACCCGGGGCTGCTGGAACGGACGCCGATCTTCCTGGGATGCAGCACCACTGATGCCCACATCCCGCAGCAGCGCGTGATCGAGACCGCGCACGTGCTAGAAGAAATGGATGCCGAGGTCACCATGCGGCTGTATCCCGGTATGGGGCACACTGTCAACGACGATGAGATCGCTTTCGTGCGCGGGATGATGCGCGCCGTGATCGACCGTTAGGCCGGGCGGCGCGTTCAGCTCTGCGCGGCCATCAGTTTCTCGCGCGCTTTCGCCTCTTTGATGCGCTTTTCGTTGTCCAGGATGCGCTTGCGCGCGCGCAGGCTGACCGGGGTGACTTCCAGCAGTTCATCATCGGCGATGAACTCGATGTAGTCGTCCAGCGTCATCTGGCGCACCGCCTTCATCTTTTCTTCCTGGTAGTAGGTCTTGGTGTGAATGGCGGACAGCCCTTTGGTCTTGCACACGTTGACGGCCAGATCCTCCGGCCGGATGTGCTCGCCCACGATCATGCCCTCGTAGACCTCGGTGCCGACCTCGATGAAAAACTGGCCGCGCTGCTGCACGTCGAGCATGGCGTAGGCGGTGCTGATGCCCGTCTCCCAGGCCACCAGACTGCCGAAGGAGCGCTGGGGGATCGGCCCGGCGAACGAGTCGTAGCCGTAGAATAGGGTGTGAAGCTGGCCCATGCCGCTGGTGGCGGTCAGGAAGCGAGAGCGGAAGCCGAGCAGGCCGCGCGTGGGAACCAGGTAGCGCATGTAGGTCGTGCCGTTTTCCGTGCGCATATCGAGCATGCGGCCCCGGCGCACCCCCAGCATCTCGACGACCGTGCCGGTCAGCGCGTCGGCGACCTCGATATGCACCTCTTCGATCGGCTCGAGCAGCTCGTCAGTCTCCGGGTCGCGGCGGAAGATCACCTCCGGCTTGCTGACCTCGAATTCGTAGCCTTCCCGGCGCATCGTCTCGATCAGGATACCCAGATGCAGCTCCCCGCGCCCGCTGACGATGAATTTGTCCGGCGAGTCGCCGTCGGCCACGCGCAGGGCGAGGTTGCTGCGGGTCTCGTTGTACAGCCGTTCGCGCAGGCGGCGCGATGTGCCCCAGCCGGTCTTGCCCTCGCGCCCGGCGAACGGGGAGGTGTTGACACCGAACGTCATGCGCACGGTCGGTTCTTCGACCAGGATCGGTGGCAGCTTGACCGGGTTGACCGGATCGGTGATCGTGTCGGAGATGCCGATCTGGTCGAAGCCGCCAAAAGCGACGATATCGCCCGCGGCGGCCTCATCGATCTCGCGTTTGGACAGGTTGTGGAATTCGAACAGGTATTCGATCCGCCCGGCTTCGCGCTCATCCTTCGGCGAGATGCGCAGCACGTTCATACCGCGCTTGAGCCGACCGGACTGCAAGCGACCGACCGCGATCTGCCCTTTGTAGTTGTCGTACTCCAGCGAGGTCACCAGCAGGCTGAGCGGATCGTCCGGGCTGACGTCGGGCGGCGGCACTTCCTTGAGGATGGTCTCGAACAGGGGGGACAGATCGGGCTGCATGGCGTCAGGGCTGTAACCCGCCCGGCCTTCCAGCCCGATGGCGTACACGACCGGGAAATCGGCCTGCTCATCGCTGGCCCCCAGCTCGATGAAGAGATCGAACGTCTCGTTGAGCGCTTCTTTGACGCGCGCGTTGGCGCGGTCGATCTTGTTGATGACGACGATCACGCGCAGGCCCAGGCCGAGCGCCTTGCGCAGCACGAAGCGTGTCTGCGGCATCGGGCCTTCGACGGCGTCGATCAGCAGCAGCGCGCCGTCAACCATATTCAGGACGCGCTCCACTTCGCCGCCGAAATCGGCATGGCCGGGGGTATCGACGATGTTGATCTTGACGCCGTTCCAGACGACGGCGGTGTTCTTGGCGAGGATGGTGATGCCGCGTTCGCGTTCCAGCGCGTTCGAATCGAGGATGCGTTCGCCGGCGGCGTCCGCATTGCGGAACACTTTGGTCTGTTTGAGCATGCCGTCAACCAGCGTCGTCTTGCCGTGGTCAACGTGCGCGATGATCGCGATATTGCGGATATCGTTGCGAACGGTCACATCACCCTCGTTTGAAATCACCTGTGAATGGTGAAGTATTCTAGCAGACCCACGTTAACGAACTAGGGAAAGATCGCAAAGTCCGTTAGAATCGCGGGCCGTCGTCGATGGCCGTGCAGCGTCCGCTGCGGCCGTTCAGCAGTCTTTCTGGAGCGGGATGGATGAACAAAGTGCTGTCGAGTGAGTTTGCGCGGTCGCTGCTGCTGGCGTTGATCCTGATCGGGATCGCGATGACGGCGTTCGGCGTCGTGCAGTATGTGCGCCTGACCGGGGAGATCAACGCCAACGTCGCTTACCAGATCAATTCGCGCGGCCAGGAGATCAACCCGCAGACGCTGGCCGAAGGTCAGATGCTGATGGCCGCCGGCATGGAACTGCGCGAACTCGATCATCAGCGCGATATCAGCCTGATCGTCGGGGGCGGCGGCCTGATCCTGATCGCGCTCGGTGCGCTGGGGCGCGAGCTGGGCGCGCCGGGGAAGAAGGCCGCGCCCACCACGTGACATCGGGTGCGGGCAGGTGCACGGGGCTGATGCGCCCAACCGGCCAGATCCGGATCGCGATCTGGCCGGTTGCGTTTTCAGCCGGTGCGATCAGCGCGCACCGAGCAGCAGGTCGATCGTGAGCTGATCGAGGCGCTCGTAGGCCAGCCGCTTGCTGGCGAGCGCGGCGCGATCGAATGTCGTCTCTTTGAGCCGCGCCGCCGTCTCCGCGCTGAAGCCGGCATCGAGGTAGCTGAATGTCCCGTCGTCGGCGTTGATTTCGGCCAGCAGCGCCTGGATCTCCGGATCGGCGTTGAAGCGAGCGGCTTTGTCTTTGAGGATCAGGTACGTGCGCATGCAGCCGCGGGCGAAGTCCTTGACCCCCTCGTAATCCTCCGTCCGGTAGGCGTGCGCATCGAAGTGACGGCTGCCGCTGTAGCCGACGTCTTCCAGGAATTTGACCAGATAGAAATTCTGCTTGAGCATCACCGAACCGAAGCGGAAGTCCTGGTCGTAGCGCCCGAACAACTGGTCGTTGAGGTCGATGTGGAACAGCTTGCCGGCGTCCCACGCCTGGGCGACGGCGTGCATGAAGTTCAGGCCGGCCATATGCTCGTGCGCCACTTCCGGGTTGACGCCCACCATCTCCGGGTGATCAAGCGTGGCGATGAAGCCGAGCATCGCGCCGGTGGTGGGGAAATAGATATCGGAGCGTGGTTCGTTCGGCTTGGCTTCGAGCGCAAATTTCAGGCTGTACCCCTGGCTGATGACGTAATCGCACAAAAAGTTGAGCGCATCGCGGGTGCGCTTGATGGCATCGAGCGGGTTCTTGCTGCTGTCGGTCTCCGTGCCTTCCCGACCGCCCCAGAAGACGAAGACTTCGGCGCCCAGCTCGACGCCGGTATCGATCGCGCGCATGACCTTGTGCAGGGCATAGGCGCGCACGCGGGCATCGTTGGAAGTGAACGCGCCATCGCGGAAGACCGGATCGCTGAACAGGTTGGTGGTCGCCATCGGCACTTTGATGCCGGTATCGCGCAGCGCGGCCTTGAAATCGCGCAGGATCTGCTCCGCTTCCGCGGGCGTAGCGTCGATCGGAACCAGATCGTTGTCGTGGTAGTTGACGCCGTAAGCGCCGACTTCCGCCAGCAGATGCACGATCTCGACCGGGGAGAGCGGCTGGCGCACCGGCGTGCCGAACGGATCGCGGCCCACGTTGCCGACTGTCCACAGGCCAAAGGTGAAACGGTGTTCTGGACGAGGGGTGAAATCGCTCATGAGAATCGATCCCTTGTGGTGTCTGAAGACGCGATGATATACAGACAAACTTTAGAAATTGTTGCAGACTGCTATAAGTCTTGTTATATTCATATCCAACATCTGCATACCATAAAACGTTACACAGGTGCAGCGCTGTCTATGAACGCTGCATCAATTATACTGAGTGCCGACGTCCGGGCCATCTCCTAACGATCATTTTTTTCAGGAGGGGGTAGGCGTCAAATGCAGATGCAGGGACGTTCAGGTCTCAATCAGGCGTACCGCCTGCGGGACATTTGACAGAATTAGTGATCGTTTAAGGAGATTCGGAATGAAAAAGCTTCTCGTAGTCCTTCTGCTGGTGGTCGGTATCGTGGTCGCCAGCATCGGTGTCGTCGGCGCGCAGAACAGCTCGCTGACGTTCGCGATGGTCAGCCACGGCGGTGTCGGCAATCCGTTCTGGATCGTCGTCATCAAGGGCATGGATGATGCCTGCGCCCTGCTCGATGCCAACTGCCAGTGGCTGTCGGATCCGGTGGACGATGTGAACGCCATGGCCGGTTACTGGGACGATGCGCTGGCGCTCAACCCCGCCGGTATCGGCACGACCAGCCCGAACCCGGATGTCATCCGCGGCGGCGTCGAGACTGCTGCTGAGCGCGGTATCCCCGTGATCATCTTCAATACGGCTGACCCGAATGCGGGCACCGATCAGGCTCTGCCGGCGCTGTTCTACATCGGCGCGAGCGAGTTCCAGGGCGGCCGCAGCAACGCGCTGCGCATCCTGGCCGAAGCCGCCGCCGATGGCGTCACCATCAACCGCGTCGTCTGCCCGATCCAGGAAGTCGGTCACAGCGGCCTCGAAGCGCGCTGCGCCGGTGTGGAAAGCGTCATGGACGAGATGGGCATCCCCGTCGATCGCCTGACGATCACCAACGACGTCACCGCTTCGGCTGGTACGATCCAGGATTACTTCGCGGCCAACCCGGATACCAACGCGATCACGCTGCTCGGCCCGAACCCGTCGTCGAGCTGGAACCTGGCCGCCCGGGAAATGGGTCTCGCGCCGCGCCAGGTCTACGCGACCACGCACGACACCAGCCAGGAAATCTACCAGATGATCAAGGATGGCTACCTGCTTCAGGCGGTTGACCAGCAGCCGTACCTGCAGGGCTTCCAGACGATCATGTGGCTGTACCTGAACAGCCAGTTCAAGCTGGCTCCGGGTGGCGATATCTTCACCGGCCCCGGCATCATCGACAACAGCAACGTCGATGCCATCATCGAACTGACTGCGGCTGGCTATCGTTAAACCGGCAGCCGACCTCAGGTAGGTGCTGCAAGGGGCGCAGCCGGGTGATCACAGCCCTTCTGCGCCCCTCACATTTCCAATCGGCTTCCTGAGTGGCCGTGCGCGTTGTTTTTATTTGTGGATTTTAGAAAGGCGTCACGATGGCGGAACTCGCCCGCCCGGCGCAGGGGGCCAGTACCCCAGCGCCCGCCGCGTTTGCCGTTGACCAGCGCCGGCAGCGCGGCTTCATCATCACCCTTTTCCTGCTGGTCGTTTGCGGTATCGCCAGTCTGACTGTCGCTGAGCAGATCCTGACTGGCTGGCTGGCCCTGGGTGACCGGGCCAACATCAGCCGCCGCGATCTCAACTTTCTCGAAATCTTCACCATGGTCGGGACGTTCATCTGGGGCCTGCTGTGCATCTGGACGGCCTACGGACTGACCACCCATCGCTTCGTCACGATGGAGACGTATTTCCGCGATCGACGTTCGGCGGCGGCCCCCGGTGTGCTGCTGACGGTTGCGCTGCTGATCATCATCGGCGTGCTCAGCCTGATCATCGCCGAACAGGTCGCCACCGGCTGGATCGCACTGGGCGAGCGCATCAACATCAGCCGGCGGAACATCAATTATCTTGAATTCTCCACGATCATCCTCGGCCTGGTCTGGGGCGCGATCAGCCTGCGCACCGTTTACGGTCTGTGGGTGCATGATCGGCGCGCCTGGAAATGGGCGCAGTGGGTGACGCTGATCACCGCGCTGATCGGGGCGGGCGTGCTCGTCAGCGGGCTGACCGATCTGCAGACGGTGCTCCCTCGCGGGGCGACCATCCTGGACAACCTGCCCGGCCTCCAGCAGATGACAGCGCCGGGGCTGCTGATCCTGCTTTCGGCGTTGGTCTCGTATCGCTTCCTGGCCCTCGATGCCGATACATCGGCGGGCGCGGCCATCCGCAACCGGCTGTCGGAGATCCCCGGCGCGGGCGCGATCGTCGGCTTCGTGGTCATCGCCGCGTTTTTCGCCATCTCGACCGATCTGTTCCTGGAGCCGCGTTCGCTTTCCGGTATTCTGGCGACCAACATCACGCGCGGGATCGTGGCCATCGGTATCACCTTCCTGATGATCTCCGGTGAATTTGACCTGTCCGTCGGCTCGGTCTACGGGGCGGGGGCGCTGGTGTTCCTGCTCATGATGACGGAAGGCATCCCGGTCGCCACGCTGATCGCCGTGCCCGCCGTCGTCGTCGGCATCACGCTGATCGCGCTGGGACGCAGCGGGCGCATCCCGCTGCTGATCGCCGGCGTTGTGCTTCTGGGGGTGGCGGTGGCGGCGCCGGCGATCTCCCAGGAGATCCTGATCACGTCGGTCATCCCGGCCATGCTGATCGCGCTGGCGTTCGCCGCGATCCTCGGTTACATCAACGGGGCGATCCTGATCACGACCGGCATCCCGTCGTTCATCGTCACGCTGGGCACGCTGCTGATGTACCGCGCCATCCTGCTGGTCGTCGTGGCCGACGGGCGCATCCTCCGCTACGCGGATTACCGCCTGCCGCCGCCCTACGTGTACTTCGACCGGCTGGTGCTGGCCGTCGGCGCGCTGATCCTGGCGCTGGTCGTGCTGTATGCCGGTTTCCAGATCGTCCGCGGGGCGCTGGCGGCGCTGCGCGAGCGGCTGGCGCGCTACGCCCAGGATGTGGACGATGCCTTCCGCGATTTCAACATCTTCCTGAGCGCCGCCCGCCTGATCCTCGGCGCGGTGACGGCTGGCGCTGCGGTGTATCTGCTGGTGCAGGCCGCCATCGACCAGTTCAATCGCCGGGTCGATAACCCGATCCTGGAGATCAGCTTTTTCGATCTGGCCAACGGGCGCTTCGATTTCGTGCCGCCGGACGTCAACCTGCGCATCGGCGTCATGTGGTGGATGATCCTGGTGGTGGCCTTCCAGTTCATCCTGACTCAGACGACTTACGGCAATCACGTCTTCGCAGTCGGCGGCAACCCCGGCGCGGCCCGCGCCCAGGGGATCAATGTCAACCGGGTCAAGATCCTGAATTTCATGATCTGCTCGATGCTGGCCGCGACCGCGGGCATCATCAACGTGGCGCGCCTGGCCAACGTTGACCCGCTGATGGGCAACGGGCTGGAACTGGAGGTCATCGCCGCCTCGGTGATCGGCGGGGCGCTGCTGACCGGCGGCTACGGCAGCATCTTCGGCGCGCTGCTGGGCGTGCTCATCTTCGGCATGCTTCAGACGGGTCTGGTGCTGATCGGCGTCGATGCGCGCGCCTTCAGCGGCGTGATCGGCCTGATCATCATCGTCGCGGTGGTCATCAATACAGCAGTGAAGAGGGTGCGCACATGACCGAGGCAGTCACGACCAACCGCCTGGTGGAGATGAAGGGCATTCGCAAGAGCTTCGGCACGGTGCAGGCCCTGCGCGGCGTCGATTTTCATGTTGACCGACAGGAGATCGTCGGGCTGCTGGGCGATAACGGCGCGGGCAAATCGACGTTGATCAAGATCCTGACCGGTGTGCACACGCCGACCAAAGGGGAGATCTACTTTGAGGGTCGCCGTGTCGAGATCAACTCGCCCAACGATGCGCGCGCGCTCGGCATCGAAACGGTGTATCAGGATCTGGCGCTGGTTCCGCTGATCAGCATCGCGCGCAATTTCTGGCTGGGGCAGGAACCGACGAAACGCTTCGGGCCGATCAAGGTGCTGGACAAGAAGAAAATGTCCGAGCTGGCGCGCGAGGCGCTGCTCGAGATCGGCATCAAGATCCGCAACCCGGACGAACCGGTCGCGATGATGTCCGGCGGGGAGCGCCAGTCGATCGCCATCGGTCGGGCGGTGCACTTCGGCAAGAAGCTGCTGATCCTCGATGAGCCGACGTCGGCGCTGTCGGTCAAGCAGACGGAAGAGGTGCTCAACTACATCCGCCGGGCCAAAGAGCGCGGCATGAGCGTGATCTTCATCACGCACAACATCCTGCACGTTCATGCGGTCGCCGATCGGTTCACGATCATCCGCGGCGGGCGCAAGGTGGGCGATTTCAAAAAGGATGATGTGTCCAAAGAAGAGACCGCGTATATGATCATCACCGGTGAAGTGCCGGAGCGTCTGCACATTCACACACCCGAAGAGGAAGAATAGAGGATGGTTGTCCGGAATTTCAGGAGTTCTGTGATGCGGGCCGGGCTGGCGGCGCTGGTGATCGCGCTGGCCGCCTGTGCCCCGGAAGATCTCGATATCACCCCATCGCCGACGCCGACGAATACGCCGCAGCCGACGAATACCCCGGCCCCGACCAACACGCCCGCCCCGACGCCGACCGTCGATCCCAACGCCGCGGCTGATCAGGGAGAGGCTGAGGCGGCAGCGCTTTCGGCTGAGACGCTGATCGCGGCGCTTCCCGCTCAGCTTCCCGCCGGGGCGCTGACCTGGCGGCGCACCAATGCCGAACCGACGTACCGCGATGTCGCTGGCGGGCGGATCGGCACGGCGGGCTACAACGAGCCGCAGGGGGGCCAGGCGGAAGTCACGTTTGGCGTCTTCGACACGCCGGAGGCGGCGCTGGCCTTCTACGAGGATGTGCGCGGGCGCGTCCGCACGCTGCAAAACGCCACGACGCGCGATGATATCCCGCAGCCGAACGCCTTCGGCAGTGGGACATACGGATCCGATGCGATCTGGCTGCGCGATACGGTCTACGTGCGCGTGTCGATTCCGCAGTTCAGCAGCACGGCGGGCAACCCGCTCGTGCCGATGTCCCGCGCGGTCAACGGCATCGTTGACGGGGTGCTCCGCGCGGGGAATTGATGCGTTCCAGGCACAACGGGACACAGCGCCGGCTGTGTCCCGTCCGTTCAGGCGAAGACGAAGCGCGTGGCGGTGTTGAGATAATCGGCTTCCAGCCATGCCAGCACATATTTCGGCGTGACAATGAACATGCTGGCCGATGGATCCTCAATCGGATTGAAATCCGGCAGGTTGTACTTGCTTGCGTACTGGGGTTGGATCTGTCGAAGCAGCGCTGTATCCTGAGTCACGTGTGCCCGCCCATGCACGATCACGCATTCATCCCCGCTTTCAAGATTGACCACGATGCGGGGCCACGCCAGGATGTTCCGTGCTTTGCGCGACTCGGGGTGCGCCCCGAAGATGAACTGCCCGGTATGCCAGACGCCCCAGACAGGCGTAACGTGCGGTACTCTCTGATCGCTCACGGTCGTCACCCAGTAGTTGTGTGAACGGATCAGCCGTTCTTCAGCCCAGGCCCAGTCCAGCATTCCTTCTGGCGTCTGGTTGATCCCATAGCCCGGATTGATGCGCGGTCGCATGCGCTGTGGATTTGCGGTCATCGCGTCTGCCATCCTCTGCATTCGTCGAATGCCATGTGAACACTGACAAGTATCTTTTATGCGCGCTGATCGCCCGATCGATCCGCCAGCACCGCGATCATGAGGACGACGACGGCCAGGCCGCCGGCGATGGCGAAAGCGCTGTAGATCCCGATCTGATCGGCCAGCGTGCCCAGCACCTGCGGCGCGATCAGGATCGCCAGGCCCGCCGCCAGCGATGTCCGGCTGCTGGCTGCATCGGGGTTAGCCGCGCCGACGGTGGTCGTGGTCGCCAGCGTCAGCGGGTACAGATTGGCGATGCCCAGTCCCATCAGGAACAGGCCGGCCAGGGCGATCGCAGGCGTCTCGTAGCCCAGCCAGAACAGCGGGAACCCGACGAGGGTGATCCCGGCGGCGACGATCAGCAGGCGCTGTGCCGGAAAACGGTACGTCAGCCGGCTGCCGACGAAGCGCCCGGCTACTGTGGCCACAAAGAAGATGGCCATCGCGCCGACGGCGTCCGCCCGGGCGAGGCCGACGACGCGCTCCAGAAAATCCGGCCCCCAGAAGATGGTGCACCATTCGACCGCCACGCCGAACAGCGCGACCAGCCAGTACAGCCAGAACCGGCGCGGCAGCCGGCTGCGCGAGCGCAGGCCGGGCGCGCGTTTGCCGTCTTCCGGGAAGGGGTAGCGCCGTCCGATCAGCCAGGCGGCGATCGCCGCGCCTGCGCCCAGCCACAGCGCCGCGCGCCAGCCCAGCGCCAGCCGCTCGAGCTGGCTGATCAGGAACGGGGCGGCGGTGGCGGCCACGCTGGCCAGCACATTCGACTCGGTGAGCGGGATGGCCCGGTTGTCCCCGTGATGCTGGGCCAGCGCGGCCTGGATCATGACGAGCAGGAAGGATCCCACCGTACCCATGACGAAGGCGCTCAGGATCGTCAGCGCGGGCGTTTGCATGACGGTGAGCGCCACAGCGCCGATGGCCATGCCCCCCGCGCCGATCCAGAAGGTCAGGCGGCGCGAAGTCCGCGCGGCGACCCGATCGCCGAGCATCCCGGCCAGGATCATGCCGAGCGCGAACGCGCTCAGATGCAGGCCGCGCACGGTGTAAGACATGCTCAGTTCTTCGCCCAGAAACGGCATGACCGGCCCCAGCGTCGCCTGAAGGTAGGCGTAGTAGGCCAGCATGAAATAGGCGAGCCAGGTGAAGCGGTCGCGCACAAACGTCTGCGGGGTCACGGAAGCTCCAGCGGTGATAAGGTGGGCAGGGTGGGTCGCCGTTGATTATAGTGATCGATCGCCGGCCCGGTGAAGCGCGGGTTTGCGACCGAATCGGCTTCAGTCCGGATCGGAGTCGCGGGCCGGGTGCTGCGTCAGCCGCTCGACCTGCGCCCCGTCGCGGCGCATCCGGTACAGCTCCGGGTTGCCATCGCGCCATGAGACGAAGGTGATCGACTCGCCGTCCGGTGACCAGGCCGGCGCGCTCTCCTGTTCCGGCGTGAACGTCAGGCGGCGCAGATCGGCCCCGTAAGCGTCCATGACGTAGACCTCGAAGTTGCGCACGTCGCGATCGCTGACGAAGGCGATCCACTGGCCATCGGGCGACCAGGCCGGGTCGAGATCGCGCGCCTGGTTGTTGCTCGTCAGCTCGAATGGATGACCGTCGGCCAGATCGAGCCGGTACAGGCCGAAGTTGCCGCGCCGGAACGTCATGTAGACGAGCGCGCTGCCATCCGGTGACCAGGTCGGGCTGTGATCTTCCGCCGGGTTGAACGTCAGCCGGCGCTGATCGCTGCCATCGGCGCGCATCAGGTAAAGCTCCCAGTTGCCATCGCGATCGCTGCTGAACGCGATCCACTGGCCATCGGGCGACCAGGCCGGTTCGCCATCGCGGAAGGGCGAGGCCGTCAACCGGCGGACGTGCGAACCATCGGCGTGCATGACGTAAATTTCCTGGTTGCCGTCGCGCTGGCTGGTGAACGCGATCTGACGGCGATCGGGCGACCAGGCAGGCGCGCCATCCCAGACGGTATTGCGCGTCAGGTTGAAGGTCAGCGCCCGCCGCAGATCGGCGGTGTAGATCTCGTAGTCGGCATCGCGGTTGGAGAGGAAGAGCAGTTCTTGCGGCGCGGCGTGCCGGGCGAACAGCCGGCTGACCCCGACCAGCAGCAGCGCCGTCAGGGCCAGACCGGCCAGCAGCAGACCGCTCAGCCACAGGAAGGCCGCCTGTGTCGCCCGATCCGCGTCCACCGCGCTCCGCTCAGCCGATCTCACTCAACCTGACCGGACGATTCAGCTCGACCGAGCGCCGCGCCGCCAGCCCCATCACCACCGGGATGCGCCCGTCCAGCCCGGTGACGGGCACTGGCCGATCGTGGATGACGGCATCGACGAAGGCGCGCATCTCGTTGATATAGCTGTCGGTGTAGCGTTCGACGAAGAAATTGAGCGGCAGATCGCGGTAGATCGTGCGTTCACCGCTGATGATCGTGTTGTTGGGGAAGTTGTTCTCCGCCTGGGCGCTGCCCGCCGATCCGAAGACCTCGACGCGCTGATCGTAGCCATAGACGGCTTTGCGGCTGTTGTCGATCGTGCCGATCGCGCCGCTGGCGAAGCGCAGCACGGTCACGGCGGTATCGACATCGCCCTCCGCGCCGATGGCCGGATCGATCAGTACCCCTGCCGCCGCGTAGACTTCCTCGACGTCTTCGCCGAGCAGGAAGCGCGCCATGTCGAAATCGTGGATCGTCATATCGACGAACATCCCGCCGGAGACCCTGACGTAGCTGATCGGCGGGGGGGAGGGATCGCGGCTGATGATGTGCAGCCGGTGCGGCGTGCCGATCTCACCGGACTGGACGGCCTGACGCACACGGGCGAAATTCGGGTCAAAGCGGCGGTTGAAGCCGATCTGAAGCTTGACCCCGGCCCGTTCCACGGCTTCGAGCGCGCTGTCGATCTTGCTCAGGCTGAGATCGATCGGCTTCTCGCAGAAGATCTGCTTGCCCGCTCGGGCGGCCTCGATGATGATCGGCGTGTGCGTGTCCGTCGCCGAGCAGATGACGACCGCATCGACCTCGGTCAGGCCGAGCACGGCGCGGTAATCGTCGAAGACGTGCGGGATGTTGAGCCGCTGGGCGACGGCGCTGGCCGCGCCGGCGTTGATATCGGCGATGGCGACGACCTGCGTCTCCGGGATGCGGTAGGCCAGGTTTTCGGCGTGCAGTTTGCCGATGCGCCCGGCCCCGATGACACCAACCTTGAGCATGATGACAACCTCGTCGAATGAAGAAAAAACACCATTCTGTGTGCGCGATCAGTGTATCAACAGCGGTGCGCCAGCACCACGATCCGCGTCGGTTCGGGCAGATCGGCGGGCGTCAGATCGATGCCGGTCGAACAGGGGAAGTCGATCTGCGCGTCGTCGAACAGGCTCAAAAACGACTCGATCCACAGGATATTGCGCGGCCTGTAGCGCAGCGTGCGGAAGTGCATCGGGATGACGATGCGCGGGCGCGCTGCGTCGATGAAGGCTTTCAGATCGGCGAGTTCGATCGTCGGATGGCCGCCGGTCAGCGCCAGCAGCACATCGAGGCCGCGAAAGAAGTCGATCTGCTCCGCTGACAGGGGGTTGCCCACATCGCCCATGTGACCGATGTGAACGCCGTCCACTTCAAAGCGGTACATGCCGTTCTGATCCGGGTCGTGGTAGCGGTGATTGAGCGCCTCCATCGCCTCGATCGCCCGGATCGCGATGCCGCTGACGGTCGTCTGGCCACCGCCGCGCGCCAGCGCCAGCGCGTTGATCACCGTCGGGCTGCCGGGCAGCAGATCGGCGCGGCAGTGGAAGCTGTCGTTGTCCGATGAGATCAGGGCGAGATCGGCGGCGTCCGGGATCGGTTCGTAGCCCGCTGTCTCCGGCGTGTAGGGGTCGGTGATGATCCTCGTGCCATCCGCGGCCACGATGCCGAACGCGGCGTGTCCGTACCATTCGATGCGCATGGCTGCCCCTCCTTCAGTCGTTCGGATGCAGGATGATCTTGGCGTCCTGGCGCGATTCGAGGCGTTTGAACGCGCTCAGCGCCTCGGCCAGCGGCATCCGCGCGCTGACCATCGGGCGCAGGTCGAGCCGCCCGCTGGCCATCATCCGGATGACGTTCTGGAACGTGCCGTGCCCGGCATGACCGAGCGAACCGGCGAGCTGCACGCCGTAAACCTGATAATGTTCCAGCGACAGCGGGGTGGGGCGTTCCGAGCGCCCGATATGGGTGATCGTCGCGCCGACGGCCAGCCCGGTCGTCAGCGGGGCCAGCGTGTGACCGGGCGCGCCCGCCGCTTCGACGACGAAATCGACGCCGTGGCCGTAGGTCAGCTCGCGCAGCGTCGCGTTGAGATCGAGGCCGACCGGGTCGAGCACGTGCGTCGCGCCGAGGCGTCTGGCGATCTCGCGGCGGCTGGGCGAGGTATCGAAGACGATCACCTGCGATGCGCCCGCCGCCAGCGCCAGCGCTTCCGCCGTCAGGCCGATCGGGCCGGCCCCGAACACGGCCACGTAGACGCCGGGCCGCCACGTCGGCAGGCGGTTGAACATGGCGTGATACGAGACGCCCGTCGGTTCGACCATGGCCGCCATGACGAGCGCCTCGCGCTCATCGCCCAGGCGTTCGGCGATCTCATCGACCTTCCAGCAGTAGCGCGCCCGCACCGGGATGTACTGTGCCATCGCGCCGGGCGTGGTGAAGCCCAGTTCTTCCATGTTGATGCAGTGGTTGAACAGCCCGCGCCGGCAGGCGGTGCATACCCCGCACCACTGGATCTCTTCCGCTGTGACCAGATCGCCGACTGCGAGATCGCGCACGTCTTTGCCGACGGCGACCACGCGCCCGCTGAACTCGTGGCCGAGGATGTTCGGGAAGCGCGTCAGGCCGGGGTAGAGCATGTAGCCGTCGTCGGCGCGTTCGTACATGTGCATGTCCGAGCCGCAGATGCCGACCGCCGCCACTTCGAGGATGACCTCATCGTCTTTCGGCGTCGGATCGGGGACGTCGCCCACGCTGATCGACGGATTGCGCCAGATCTGCGAGCCGCTCTTGGCTTTGCGCGTCGTCCGCTCGTATTCAGTCAGAGGGTAATCGGGTTTGGGCTGCCATTCGGCGGTCAAAGTCAATGCGCGCATCAAATACATCCTTTTCAAAAAAGCAAGCTAGAATTAAGGGAGCATGCGTTATGGAAAAGATTATACCGAATTTTGCGAGGTGTGAAACGATTTATGCCCGATCAACTGCTGCGCGGCGTGATCCCGATCCTGCCCGTGCCTTTTCACCCCGATGAGACGATCGATGAAGACGGCCTGCGCGCCGTGGTGCGGGCGGAGCTGGCCTTGCAGCCGCAGGGCATCGGCATCGGCGGCTTCGCCAGCGAAGCCTACAAGATGACGGATGCCGAACGCCTGCGCTGCGCCGCGATCGTGGCCGATGAGGTCGCCGGGCGCGTCCCGCTGATCATCGGCCTGTCGCCGGGGGGCACGGCGGCGGCCATCGAGCAGGCGCGTCAGTGCGCCGCATTCGCGCCCGCCGCCCTGATGACGCTGCCGCCGGCAACGATGCACTACCCCGTGGATGCCGTGATCGATCACTACGTCCGGCTGGCCGAGGAAGCGCCCGCCCCGATCATGATCCAGATGTCGCCGCACCTCCCCGGCTACGCCCACACCGGCCTGGATGCCGATGCGCTGGCGACGATCGCCGAGCGCGCCCCGAATGTGCGCTATTTCAAGATCGAAGGCGCCGAGTCGGCCCGGCGCATCGGCGCGCTGCGCCAGCGCGTCGGCGACCGCTGCGGCATCTTCGGCGGGGTGGGTGGCATCGCCCTGGTCGATGAACTGGCCGCCGGGGCGGACGGCGTGCTGCCCGGCGTCGGCTTCAACCCGGTCTTTCATCGGGCGTGGGCGGCCTGGGAGGCGGGTCGCCATGCCGCCGCGCTGGAAATCCTGCGCGCTGCCGGCCCGCTGATCGACGCCGTCAGCGGGCGCGGCCATGAGTTTTCGCTCCACGCGCGCAAGCATCTGCTGCGCGAACGCGGCATCATCAGCGCGGCCACGGTGCGCTGTCCCACAGTCAGCGTCACCGCCGCGGATCGGGAAGCCGTCAGCCGGGCGTATGCCGACTGGGCCTCAGCCTGAGTCAGCGGATGTGCTCGACCGCCCAATGGTCGCCCATGTGGCGCTTGCCGCCGGCTTTGCCCGGCCCCTCGCTGATCTCGCGGATCAGATCGGGGCGTTCGAGCGCTTCCGGGCGCAGCGTCACGCCCAGCCCCGGCCCATCCGGGACGCTCAGACGGCCATCCGGGCCGACGGTCGGGGCGCTGTCGCTCAGGATCGGGAAATACGTCTTGTAGAAGGCGCGCACCGACTCGACGAACATCACGTTCGGCAGGTGTGCGGCCAGATGCATACAGGCCGCATGACAGATCGGCCCGGCCACGTTGTGCAGGATGATCGGCACGCCGAACGCCTCGGCCATATTGGCGATCTTGCGCGTCTCGGCGATCCCGCCGTTCCAGACCGGGTCGGTCATGGCGATCGACGCGGTGCGCCGCTCCAGCCAGTCGCGGAGCTGCCAGCGGGTCATGAGCAGTTCAGAGCCGACGATCGGGATGCTCGTCTTCTGGCCGACCGCTTTGATCTCTTCCGGATGCACCGCCGCGATGACATCCTCCAGGAACAGGATGTGGTACGGTTCCAGCGCGCGGGCGATGCGTTCGATGCTGGCGCGGTTCCAGCGGAAATGGCATTCGATGCCGATCTCCAGATCCAGCCCGACCGCGTCGCGGATGGCGCGCACCGGCTCCAGACCGCGCTCGATCTCCGCGGGGGAGATGTACTGGCCATAGCTGGCCTCGCTGAACGGATCGAACGGCCAGATCTTGCAGGCGCGGATATTGTCGGCCAGCAGGCTGCGCGCCAGTTCAGCGGCGCGTCCGCCCGTCCACAGCGCGTAGTCGGGCACTTCCGGTGTGCCGATGCAGGTGTTGTACGTCGGGATCCGATCGCGCGTTTTGCCGCCCAGCAGCAGATACAGCGGCGCATGGAGCGATTTGCCGAGCAGATCCCACAGCGCGACTTCCACGGCGGAGAGCGCGCGCGTCTCCGCGCCCGCGTAGCCGTGGTACATGATGTTATCCATGACGAAGCGCCACAGCCCCTCGATGTCGCGCGCATCCTGGCCGAGCAGGAGCGGCGCGATCGTGCCGTGCAGCGCGCCTTTCGCGCCGGGGATCTTGTCCACGGTCTCGCCCAGCCCGATCAGGCCGGTATCGGTGTGCACGCGCACCACCATCAGCCGGGGGTAGGCCGTCCATTGCAGGGTTTCGATCGCAGTGATGATCATGAGGCGGTCACACCTGGATGACTGAGTTGATCAACGTTCCGACGGAGGGGATGACGATGCGCACGGTATCGCCCGGCTGCAGGCTGAACGCCGAGTCGGGGACGATGCCCGTGCCCGTCAGCAGCACGACGCCATCCGGGAAGCGCAGCGCCCGGCCCAGATAGCCTGTCAGGTCGCCCAACTGGCGGCGCAGTTTGCCGGTATGCGTTTCCCCGGTGAACAGCGCCGCGCCATCCCGCTCGATCGTGAGCTGGATCGTCAGCGGCGGGAAGTCGCGCGCGGGCGTCAGCGCGATGCCGGGACCGAGCGCGCATGCGCGCTCGTAGACTTTCGCCTGCGGCAGGTAGAGCGGGTTTGCGCCTTCGATATCGCGACTGCTGACATCATTGCCGACGACCAGGCCAACTACTTCCAGCGCCGGATTGCAGAGCAGACCGAGTTCCGGCTCAGGTACGTTCCATGCCGAGTCGGCGCGGATGCCGACAGCGTCGAGGTGGCCGACGACGCGCCAGCCGTTCGCCTTGAAGAACAGCTCCGGGCGTTCGGCCTCGTAGACGCGCGCGTAGATATCCCCGCCGTCCTGCGCCTCTTCCTGGCGGGCGGCCCGGCTGCGCTCATACGTCACCCCCGCCGCCCACACTTCCTGATGATCGACCGGGGCCAGCCAGTGGAGGCGATCCGGCGCGGGCGGCTGATCGAGCTGATGCACGTGCAGGGCGGGGGGCGTCTGGCGCACCAACCGGGCCAGATCGTCGATGGCGGCATCGACGCGGCCCACAGAGGCCTTCAACCAGTCGGCGATCGAAGGATACTCCTGCGCGATGTCGTGCACATCGTCGCCATTGAGCACGGCGACGCGCGGCCCGCGGGCCGGGTCGTGATAGCGGATCAGTTTCATTGCGCCAGGCTCCAGGTCATGATGCCGCGCTCATCGCGCCCGGTCACCAGTTTGCCCCGCGCGGTCAGGCTGTTCAGGTTGCCGAGCAGGGGATACTGGAGCACGCTGTCCAGCGCGCGATCCCAGCGCCCGACGCGCGGGCCGAGCGCCGTGCACGCCCCCGCCAGCGTGATCGGGCCGGAGGCCGCCAGTTTGAGCAGTTCGCTTTCCAGGTGCAGGCAGTAATTCCGGCTTTCCTGCAAGAAGGCCGCGACATCCGGCCCGGTCTGCACCGGCCAGTGGGCGGGGGAGTAGATCTGGATATCCATGCTCAACAGCCGGTCGATGGTGGCCAGATAGGTATCGACATAGCAGTAGGTCGGCGGCATGGCCGGTTCGAAATCCTCGTTCAGGATCGCCGTCCACAGCGCGGCCTCGCCCGCCGCCAGCGTCTTGCTGACGGGATCGTAAACGGCCAGATGCCCCCAGGTATGACCCGGCGTGTGGACGACCTCGACCTCCCAGCCGGGCGACAGGCGGATGCGTTCGCCGCCCAACAGCGTCAGATCGACGGGGGCGCTCAAGGTCTGGCGGCGCGTGTCCTCTTTGGCTTCTTCGGACATGATCATGCCGTGATCGGCGGCGAACTGGTCATAGCGCCCGGCGATCAGCGCTTCGGTGTCCTCGATCCAGGCTCGGTCGAACTGGTGGCACATCAGCACAGCGTGTGGGGCGGCGGCCTTCATCGGCTGATTGCCGCCCTGATGGTCGAGATCGCTGTGCGAGGTGATGATGTAGCGCAGGCGCGCTAAATCGATCCCGTTGGCGGCCAGGTATGGCAGGATATCCTGCTCCGGGTTGTGGGCGCAGCAGGTATCGACCAGCAGGACAGCCTCGCTCCCGACGAACAGGTGGACGAAGCTGATGCGGTTGCCGCCGAACTTGCAGGGGATGCGGTGGATGTTGGGTGCGATCAACATGGATCTGTCTCCGTGCGGGTTAGCTGTCGAACTGGAACAGCGAGCAGCCGCCGTCGATAGTCAGGATCGAGCCGGTCATGTAATCGGCGGCGGATGAGGCCAGGTAGACGACGGCCTGACCGATCTCCTCCGGCGTGCCGGGATCGCCCAGCGGGATGACGCGGGCGACGCGCGCCGCGTACTGCGGCTCCTCGCGAAGCTGGCGGCCCGCCAGCCCGGCTTTGACGATGCCCGGCGCGATCGCGTTGACGCGGATGCCGTAGACGGCCAGCTCGCGCGCCATCTGCTTCATCAGCATGTTGAGGCCGGCTTTGCTGACGGTGTAGGCTGTGATCTCCGGCCACGGGATCGCGCCGACCCAGCTCGTGGTGAAGATGATCTTGCCGTGGTTGTTCAGCGCGACCATCTGCCGGGCGACGGCCTGCGCGGTGTGGAACGCGCCAGTCAGGTTGATATCGAGGTGATCCTGCCAGTTCTCGACCGTCAGATCGAGGAACGGCTGGGCGCGCACGATCCCGGCGTTGACGCAGGCGATATCGACGCCGCCGAACTGCGCGCCGATCTGCTCCACCGCTGCATCGACCCGGGCGCGATCGCGCACATCGACCTGCTGATACCGGTGACGACCTTCCGGGTTAGCGGCGCGCAGCCTATCCAGCACTGCCTCCGCCTGAGCGGGATCCGGCAGATCCCAGAGGACGACCGCGGCCCCGGCGCTGGCCAGATGCCGGGCCATCGCCGCGCCCAGATCGCCCAGCCCGCCGGTCACCAGGGCTGTTTTTCCATCGAACTCATTCGCCATCCATATCCCTCTATTCACACTATTCACACGAAACCGGTATCATTCAGGGGTGATCCATAAGTGTCTCAAGAGTACCGCAATTGGCCTCCGGAAAAAACAGGCTGCTCGCGGAGGGGAACAATCATGATGATCGAGAGCGCGATCGAGATCGCGGCGATCGGAGAGGCGCTGCTGCGGTTCGCCCCGCCGCCGGGGGAACGGTTGGAGACCAGCCCGGCTTACGCGGTCTACGTGGGCGGGGCGGAGCTGAACGTCATGACCGCGCTGGCGGGGCTGGGGATCGCAGCGGCGTTCTTCACCCGCCTGCCCGATCATCCGGCGGGCCGCCGGATCGTCAGCGCGGCGCGCGCTGCCGGCTGCCGGACTCAGGTCGCGTGGACGGGGGAGGGCCGCGTCGGGACGTATTACTACCAGCCGGGGCAGGGCGGGCTGCCCGCGCAGGTGACGTATGACCGCGCCGGGTCGGCCTTCTGCGCCCTCGCGCCGGAGGATATCGACTGGGAGGCGCTGCTGAGCGCCCGCTGGCTGCACCTGACCGGGATCACCCCGGCGCTGTCGCCGGGCGCGCTGGCGGTGGTGCGGATGGCCGTCGAGCGGGCGCGGGCGGCGGGGACGCGCATCAGTTTCGACGTCAACTATCGTTCCACGCTGTGGGGCGCGGCGGCGGCGCGGGAAACCCTGCTGCCGCTGATCGCCGGCGTCGATGTCCTGTTCTGCGGGCGCGGTGATGCGCGGGCGGTCTTCGGCATCGACGGCCAGCCGGAGCGGATCGTCCGCGCGCTGGCCGATCTGACCGGGGCGCGCTGCATCGTCACCAGCCTGGGCGATGCGGGCGTCATCGGGCTGGATACCAGCGGGGTGCACATGGCCGATGCGCCCGCCGTCCCCATCGTCGATCGCGTCGGCGCGGGCGATGCGCTGGCGGCGGGGGTGCTCTACGGCCTGCTGCGCGCCGATCTGGCGGCGGCGCTTCAGTATGGGACGGCGCTGGCTGCGATCAAGCTGGCCCAGTACGGTGACGCCGTGTGCGTGACCGCCCGCGAGCTGGATCGGGCGGTTGAGACCGGTCAGGCTTCAGCGGGCCGGGTCATCCGATGAGTGAGATACAGTCAATTTTTTGAGGAGCACAAGCCATGTCTGTTGTTTTACGCGAACTGACGCTGCCGGATTTCGGCCTGCCCACCGTCGAACCCGTCGTGCCCGCCGAGGTCTACACCGCGCGGCTGCAGGCGGCCCGCCAGCGCATGTTTCAGGCCGGGCTGGATGCGCTGATCGTGTACGGCGATCGGGAGCACTACGCCAATCTGGCCTACCTCACCGGCTACGACCCCCGTTTTGAGGAAGCGCTGCTGATCCTGGTGCCGGAGCGCATCCCGACGCTGCTGATCGGCAACGAGGGCATGGCGTATACCGCCGTCGTCCCCTATGCGATCGAGCGCGTGCTGTACCAGCCGTTCAGCCTGCTGGGCCAGCCGCGCGATCAGGTGCGCCCGCTGAAGGATATCCTGAGGGAGGCCGGGATCGCGCCGGGGATGCGCGTCGGCACGGTCGGCTGGAAGTACTACGATCCACGCGAGACCGAATATCCGACCGGCTGGATCGAACTGCCCGCCTTCATCGTCGATACGCTGCGGGCGCTGGGGGCGCAGGTCAGCAACGCCACGACGCTGTTCATGCACAGCAGCACCGGTCTGCGCGCCCGGAATGAGCTGGAGCAGCTCGCCCGGTTCGAGTTTGTCGCCACCTACAGCTCGCAGGCGGTGCGCGATCTGATCTTCGGCATCCGCCCCGGCATGACCGAACTGCAGGCGGTGCAGTTGATGGGCCTGAACGGGCTGGAGCTGTCGGCGCACATCGTCATGCTCAGCGGTGAACGGACGCGGCTGGGTCTGGCTTCGGCGTCGAGCCGGGTCATCCAGCGCGGCGATCCCGTGTTCGCCAATCTGGCGCTGTGGGGCGCCAATACAGCGCGCGGCGGCTTTCTGGTCGCAAGCGCGGACGAACTACCGCCGTCGATCCGCGATTACGTCGAGCGGCTGGTCGCGCCGTACTTCGAGGCCGTCGCCGCCTGGTACGAGACGCTGGCGATCGGCGTGACCGGCGCGGCGCTGTACGAGGCTGTCCACAGCCGCATCGGCGATCCGTTCTTCGGCGTGACGCTCAACCCCGGCCATCTGATCCACCTCGATGAATGGGTCAATTCGCCGGTCTACGCCGGATCGGACGAGCGCATCGCATCCGGCATGGCCGTTCAGGTCGATGTCATCCCGGCCACCGGGATGGAGTACTTCACCACCAACATCGAGGATACCGTGCTGATCGCCGATGAGCGGCTGCGGGCGGAGTTCGCCGCGCGCTACCCGGAGGCGTGGGGGCGGATCATGGCCCGGCGCGCCTTCATCGAAGAGGCGCTCGGCATCACGCTGCGCCTGGAGATCCTGCCGTGCTCGAATCTGCCGGCCTACCTGCCGCCGTTCTGGCTGGCCCCGCGCAGGGCGATGACCCGGCGCGCCTGAGCCGGCCCGCCGAGCATGGCCAGCACGACGCCGACGCCGATCAGCGCGCTGCCGATCCACAGCGGTGGGGTCATCGGCTGGTTGAGCAGCGCCACGCTCAGCAGCGTGCCGACCAGCGGCTGCGCGAAGAAGAACAGCGACGCCGCCGATGCATCGACCAGGGCGAAGGCGCGGTTCCAGGCCCACATCGCGTAAGCGGTGCTGATCACGCCCAGATAGGCCACGCCGAGCAGGATGGCCGGCGTGATCGCGCCGATCGGGCGCGCCGTCAGCTCGACCGCCGCCGCGGGCACGGTCAGGATCAGGCCGCCGAGCATCGCATACAGGCTGACGACCAGCGTATCGAAGCGCGCGCTGACGCGGCGCACCAGCACCGAGTACAGGCCCCAGGTGATCGCGGCCACGGCCAGCGCCAGATCGCCGGCGAACGTCTCCGACGAAAAATCGGCGCTGGCCGGATTGATGATGACGATCACGCCGATGGTGGCCAGCACCACGGCGGCGATGCGGCGCGGCGACAGCCGTTCGCGCAGCAGCGCCGCGGCAAAAATGAGGATGAAGGCCGGGGATGCGCTGGTGATCAACGTGCCGTTGACCGCCGTGGAGAGATCAGTGCCGACGAACTGCGCGCCGACGCTGATCCCGAAGCCGATCGCGCCGACGCCGAGGATCGTCAGTCGGTCGCGCCCCGCGGGCAGAGCGAGGCGGTTGCGCCGGGCACGGACGAACGCGCCCAGGATGACCGCCGCCATGATCAGGCGGATGCTGAGCAGCGTGAAGGGCGGGATGACCGGCAGCACCAGATCGCTGACGACATACATCCCCCCCCAGACCGCCGCTGCTGAAAGCCCGTAGAATGCGCCGTATAGGGCGGCGGTGGTATCCGTTTTGTGCTGTGCTGTGTTCACGTCAATGAGTCCTGTCAAGATCCATCGGGCCAGAAACTGGCGCAGGCAGGTTAAAGTTTGAAGAAAATATTTGGCATTTGATCAGGATACGGTATATTTTGCCGCGTGCAATTTTTTAGTCTGTAACTGCATCGAAGAGAGAGGTGGTTGCTTATGAAACGTGTCGTATCGCTCGCCCTCGTTCTCGTGCTCGCTCTCGGCCTGGGCTTCAACCTGGTCAGCGCGCAGGACTCCATGGTGATCAAGATCGCTTCGCAGTCGCCGCTGTCCGGCCCGCAGTCGGTGCTCGGCATCGGCATTCGCAACGGCGTTGAGCTGGCGATCGAACAGCTCAGCGGCCCGCTGACCGAGATGGGCTTCACGATCGAATACGTGCCGTTCGACGATCAGGCCACGCCGGATGTCGGCGTCAGCAATGCCCAGCAGATCGTGGCGGATGAAGAGATCCTCGCGGTCATCGGCCACCTGAACAGCGGCGTCGCGATCCCGTCGTCGGAAGTGTACAACGAAAATAACCTGGTCATGGTCAGCCCGGCCAACACCAACCCGCTGGTCACCGATCGCGGCTACCCGACGGTCAACCGCGTCTGCGGTCGTGACGACCTGCAGGGGCCGACGGGTGCGCGCTTCGCCGCTGAAGAGCTGGGCGTGACGTCGGTTTATATTCTGCACGACACCACCGCTTACGGCCAGGGCGTGGCCGAATTCTTCCGTCAGGAAGCGGAAGCGCTCGGTCTGACCGTGCTCGGCTTCGAGGGGACGGAAGAGACCGCCAACTTCGACGGCATCATCCAGCCGATCCTGGCGCTCCAGCCGGAACTGGTCTACTTCGGCGGCATCTACAGCCAGACCGGTATCTTCATCAACCAGGCGCGCGCCGCCGGTTATGAGGGCCTGTACATGGGGCCGGATGGTTTCGACTCGTCGGAATTCGCCCAGCTCGCCGGTGAAGCTGGCGTCGGCACGTACTACACGTCGGTGGCCGGCCCGGCCTCGATCTACCCGAACGCGGCGCAGTTCATCGCGGACTATGTCGAGCGCTTCGGCGAGGATCCGCAGCCGTTCGCCGCGCAGGCCTATGACGCCACCGCCATCGTGCTGGCGGCGATCGCCGCTGCGGCTGAAGAGGCCGGCGGCATGCCGACCCGTGAAGCCGTCGCCGCCGCTGTCCGCGCGACTGAGGGCTACGAAGGTCTGACGGGCACGATCACGTTCGACGACAACGGTGACCCGGAGATCGGTCTGTACTACGTCCTCCAGGTCGGTTCGGCGGATCCGGCTGACTGGGGCAGCAATGAGCTGCTGGCCACGCTGGAGATCCCGTCGCCGCTGTTCGCCGCGATGCAGGCTGAAATGGAAGCGGAAGCGACACCGGGTTCGTAAATTGGGCAGTGATTGACAGGGTGGTGGGCTGTTCGCGGCTGTTTACAGGGCGGGCAGCCCGCCCCTTTTTTGTGTCATCCCGTCTGGAGTTATCATGGCCTCACTTCAACTCAGCGCGCCCACAGCCCGAAATTCGGTGTTCGGCGCGCTCGCCAATACCCCGGAGAAGCCGTTCCTGTACCGGTTTCTCGTCTTTCCGATCGGTCAGATGATTGTCTTCATCATCGGCGCGACCGCCGTCCTGACCGTGTTCGTCTATCTGCTCGCGCTGTTGTTCCCGGAACCGCGGCCCAATGTCGTGCTGGCGGATCAGATCTCACGGCAGCTTCCCGGCATGATCATCAGCGGCATCAGCATCGGCTTTGTCTACGCGATGATCGCGCTCGGCTACACGCTCGTGTATGGCGTCCTAAAATTTATCAATTTTGCCCACTCCGAGATCTTCATGGTCGGCTCGGTGGTCGGTTTCGAATTGATGATGCGCATCGATGAAAGCGGCCTGCTGCCGAACTGGAACCCCTTCGTGCTCATCGTCGTGACTGTGCTGACCTCGATGCTGGCCAGCGGGATGCTGGCGGTGATCATCGAGCGGGTGGCGTACCGCCCGCTGCGCGGCGCACCGCGCCTGGTGCCGCTCATCACCGCGATCGGGATCTCGTTTATTCTGATCGATACCGTGCGCGCCATTTTTTCGATCACGCGCAATGAATTCAACCTGACTTACCCGATCCAGGATATCGTCTGGCTGCGCGATCGCACCGCGGTGCTGTTCGGCGAGACCACCGTCAACGTCCGTCACACGTCGTTCGTGATCATCATCGCGGCTGTGCTGATGCTGCTGGCGCTCAACTATTTCGTCAACGGCACCAAAATCGGGCGCGGGATCCGGGCTGTGGCGCAGGATCGGGCGACCGCCGGCCTGATGGGCATCAACGTCAATTTGATCATCTCTATCACCTTCTTCGTCGGTGGGGCGCTGGGCGGCGGTGCGGGCGCGCTGTACGGCATGAACGTCGGCACAGTCACGCCGTATATGGGGTTCGTCCCCGGCCTGAAAGCGTTCACCGCGGCGGTGCTGGGCGGCATCGGCAACATCACTGGCGCGCTGCTCGGCGGGCTGACGCTGGGCCTGGTCGAGTCGTTCCTGAACGGGACGCTGGTCTACTTCCCGGCGCTGGGCCAGCGCTACACCGATATTTTCGCGTTCTCCGTTCTCATCCTGATCCTGATCTTCCGCCCGACCGGCATTCTGGGCGAAAAAGTGGATGAGAAGGTCTAGGGAGGCTCGATCATGGCGATCACTTCGACCCCGCCGCGCGGTGCCGCACCGACTGCGCCCCTGAACTGGTGGGGGAAACTGCACCGGGCGATGACGAACACGCCGGCGCTGGCCTATCTCGTGGCGTTCGGCTACCTGGCCCTGGTGCTCTTCTTCATCTTCACGCTCGATCGGCGCAGCACCTGGTATTACGCGGTCAATATCTGTGTGTTCCCGCTGCTCATTTTCGCGCCGTTTCTGGTGCTGTCGATCCCGCTCAACCCGCGCGTCAAGATCGGGGTGCTGCTGCTCCTGATCGCGGTGGTGATGCCGATCGTCGGCCTGTTCAATACGTCATATCTCGAACTGGCGATCCAGATCAGCATCTTCGCCGGTCTGGCGCTCGGCTTGAACATCGTCGTCGGCTTCGCCGGTCTGCTCGACCTCGGCTATGTGGCTTTCTTCGCGGTGGGGGCGTATCTGTGGGGGATGTTCACCTCGCCCGCCGAGACTTTCTTCACCGTCAACGGCCTGACGATCGGTTCCAACTGGTTCTACCTGTTCATCTTCGTCGGCGTCGCCGCCGCGGGCCTGGTCGGCATCCTGCTCGGCCTGCCGGTGCTGCGCCTGCGCGGGGATTACCTGGCCATCGTGACGCTCGGTTTCGGTGAGGTGATCCGCATCCTGGCGCGCAACGCCGACTCGCCGGTGAACCTGACCAACGGCTCGCAGGGGCTGCACGGCATCGGGCGGCCCACAGTGCCGCCGATCTTAGAGCCGCTGGTCGGCAATCTGGCCAGTTTCTTCGGCTTTCCGATGAGCAATGCCAGCACAGCGGCGGGGCTGCTCTTCTTCTACATCATCGCCATCGTCATGCTGGGATTGATCATCCTGGCGGCGCGCCGCCTGCAGGACTCGCCGATCGGGCGGGCGTGGACGGCGATCCGCGAGGACGAGGTGGCGGCGATCGCGATGGGCGTGCCGCTGGTGCGGATGAAGCTGATGGCGTTCGCCACAGGGGCCTCGTTCGGCGGTGCGATCGGCGTGCTCTACGCGGCCAAGCAGTCGTTCATCGACCCGAACAGCTTCGTCCTGCTGTCGTCGATCAGCATCCTGGCGATGGTCATCGTCGGCGGCATGGGCAGCATCAAGGGCGTCCTGCTGGGGGCCGCCATCGTGACCCTGCTCGATCTGCACGTGCTCAGCAACCTTTCCCTCCAGCTCAACGCGCTGCGCAACCAGAACTTCGTCGTCCCGATCATCGATTTCCCGATCCGCAACTGGCCGGTGCAGTTGGAGCCAGCCAAGTATCAGCCGCTCGTCTTCGGCCTGATCCTGGTGTTGATGATGCTCTTCCGGCCTGCTGGTCTGCTGCCGGAGGCGCGCCGCCGCCTCGAACTGGCGAAAGAGGATGATCGACAGGATGAAGGGGACGACAGTGCGCCGAACAGCCAGCGGCCGGTGAGCGCGCCGGCGGCGGGCGATTGAACTGAGGCGCAGGGGATGTGACATGAGCAATCCGATCCTGAATATCACCAATCTGGTCAAGTCGTTCGGCGGCATCCGCGCCGTGCGCGATGTGACCATTCAGATTGAGCAGAACAGCATCAGCGCCATCATCGGGCCGAACGGCGCGGGCAAAACGACGCTGTTCAACCTGCTGACCGGCATCTACAAGCCGGACAGCGGTGAGATCAACTTCAACGGGCGATCGCTGCTGGGCCTGCGCCCGGATCAGGTGTGCGCCGCCGGCGTATCCCGCACGTTCCAGAATATCCGCCTGTTCCCGACGATGACGGCGCTGGAAAACGTCATGGTGGGGATGCACTCGCGCCTGCGCGTCTCGCTGGTGCAGACGCTGCTGCGCCCGAAAAGTTTTCACGATCAGGAGCGCCACGTTCAGGAAAAAGCGACCGAACTGCTGCATTTCGTCGGTCTGGCGGGCAAGGGCGATGAGATCGCGCGCAACCTGAGCTATGGCGACCAGCGTCGCATCGAGATCGCCCGCGCGCTGGCCAGCGATCCCAGGCTGATCCTGCTCGACGAGCCGACCGCGGGCATGAATCCGAACGAGACGGAAGAGGCGATGGGGCTGTTCCGCCGCATTCGCGACGAGCGGGGCGTCACGGTCGTCCTGATCGAACATGATATGCGCGTGGTGATGGGCATCAGCGAGCATATCTCGGTGCTGGATTACGGTGAGAAGATCGCCGATGGCACGCCAGAAGCGATCCGCACCAATCCGCGCGTGGTCGAGGCGTACCTGGGGAAGCGCGCCTCCAGCATGCACGTGCGCCCATCCTGAGATGAGGTCTGATCGATGACAGCCGTACTTGAACTGATTGAACTGCATACCTACTACGGCCATATCCACGCGCTCAAGGGGATCACGGTCGAGGTCAACAAGGGCGAGATCGTCACGCTGGTCGGGGCGAATGGGGCCGGGAAGAGCACCACGCTGCGCACCATCAGCGGGATGATCAAGCCGAAACGCGGGTCGATCCTGCTCAACGGGACGTCGATCGCCGGGATGCCCGCGCATCAGATCGCCGCCGCCGGCGTCGGCCATGTGCCGGAGGGACGGCGCATCTTCCCCCAGCTCACCGTGCTGGAAAATCTGGAAGTCGGGGCGTGGAATGTGCGCAGCCGGAGCGATATCCAGACGCGCATGGATGAAGTTTTCGAACTCTTCCCGCGCCTGTACGAGCGCAAGCTGCAAAAGGGCGGCACGCTGAGCGGCGGCGAGCAGCAGATGCTCGCGATCGGGCGCGCGCTGATGGCCGATCCCAACGTGCTGCTGCTCGATGAGCCGTCGATGGGGCTGGCCCCGGTGCTGGTCGAGACGATCTTCGAGATCATCGTGCGCATCAACCAGCAGGGGAAGACGATCCTGCTGGTGGAACAGAACGCGCTCATGGCGCTGGAGATCGCCCACCGCGGCTATGTGCTCCAGACCGGGCAGATCGTCCTGCAGGACAGCGCGAAAAATCTGATGGCCAACGAAGCGGTGCGCAAAGCCTACCTCGGCGAGGACTGATGCGGCGCGGCCATGAGCCACAACGTCGGACGTTCAGGAGCGCGCTCACCCGGCGCGCTCCTGTTTTTCATTTGGCAGCCGGGCGCGGATCGCCTAGAATCGCGTCTCGCAGCGGCCCGCAGGTGAATCGAGATAGGAGCGGGCCGGCAAAAGGATGATGACTGACGATGATCCGCGTAACGGTATGGAATGAAGGGCGTCACGAGAAGCAGCATGCGGAAGTGGCGCGCATCTACCCGGAAGGCATTCACGGGGCGCTGGCGCAGGGGCTGCGCGCCGCCGGCATGGAAGTGCGTACGGCCACGCTGGACGAACCCGATCACGGGCTGACGGATGACGTGCTGGCCAGCACCGATGTCATGCTGTGGTGGGGGCATCTGGCGCATCATGAAGTCAGCGATGCGATCGTGGACAAAGTGCACCAGCGCGTGCTGGACGGCATGGGGCTGATCGCACTGCATTCGGCGCACTTCTCCAAGATCTTCAAGCGGTTGATGGGCACGACCTGCAACCTGAAATGGCGTGAGATCGGCGAGCACGAGCGCGTCTGGGTGGTCAACCCGGCGCACCCGATCGCGGACGGGCTGCCGGATCACTTCGTCATCCCGGAAACCGAGATGTACGGCGAGCCGTTCGGCATCCCGGAGCCGGATAACCTCGTCCTGATCTCATGGTATCAGGGCGGCGAGGTCTTCCGCTCCGGCTGCTGCTACTACCGTGGGCGGGGCAAGGTGTTCTACTTCGCGCCCGGCCACGAGACGTTTCCGATCTATTATCAGGATGAAGTCCTGCGCGTGATCGTCAATGCTGTGAAGTGGGCAGCGCCGACCCACGGCCCGCAGATCACGGTTGAAAATCGCCCCGAACCGCTGGAAGACCTGGCGCTGAAGCGGTGAGGGGGATCGAGACATGGGCAAAGTGATCCTCATCCTGATCGATGCGCTGCGCGACGATACCGCGCGCCAGTCCATGGGCTATCTGGAGCATCTGGTCGAGTACGAACGGGCGACGCGCTGGTCATGCCGGGGCGAGATGCCGACGATGTCGCGCCCGATGTACGAGACGATCCACACCGGCGTTCCCCCGTACGTCCACGGGATCACCAGCAACGCGATCGTCCGCCGGTCAATCATGCCGAACGTGTTCGAACAGGCGCGCCAGCATGGCAAGGTGACGGCGGCATCGGCGTATGCCTGGTTCAGCGAGCTGTACAACCGCGTTCCCTACGATATCAGCGCGGACAAGGAAGTCGATGATGACGCGCTGGCGATCCAGCACGGGCGCTACTACAGCCACGACGACATGCCCGACTCCGAGGTGTTCGCGGCGGGCGGCGCCCTGATCCGCCGTTTCATGCCCGATTACCTGCTCATCCATCCGATGCAGACCGATACGATCGGCGAGCGCTACGGCGGCGACTCCCCTGAATATCGGCGCAATGTCACCGCGCAGGACGTGATGATCGCGACGCTGCACCCGATGGTCACTGCGCTCGGCTACACCGTGATCGTCACCGGCGATCATGGGATGAGCGACGACCCGTCGCAGCACGGCGGATCGACGCCCGAGCAGCGCAACGTCCCGCTGTACCTCCTACCTCCTGACGGACGCGGGCGCGGCGATTTGGGGGTGACCGTGTCTCAGCTTCAGCTCGCGCCGACGCTGCTGGCGCTGCTGGGCGTCCCGATCCCATCTACCATGCAGGCCCAGCCGATCCATGAAGCGATTGGAGAGCACGTGCCGTGAACCCGACAGAACGCCATCTGGCTGACGCGCTCGAATTCGCGCTCGATGCGGCCTATCTGGCCGGGCGCATCACGCTGGGATATTTCCAGGCCGGCGTCAAGCCGGAACGCAAGGGCGACAACACCCCGGTGACGATCGCGGATAAAAGCGCCGAACAGAAGCTGCGCGAGCTGATCGCCGCCGCCTACCCGAAAGACGGTATCATCGGCGAAGAATACGGGCGCACTTCAGGCGAGACGGGGTATACCTGGATCATCGACCCGATCGACGGGACGAAGTCGTTCGTCAGCGGCGTGCCGATCTACGGCTGTCTGCTGGCGCTGGTCGATCGCGACGATCAGCCGCTCGTCGGCGTGGCCCATTACCCCGCGCTCAACGAGACGATCGCAGCGGTCAAAGGGCAGGGGGCATACTGGAACGGGCGGCGGGCGCGCGTTTCGACGACGCGCGACCTGGCCGACGCGGTGCTGCTGATGAGCGACATCGTCGGCTACGATGAGCGCGGCAAAGGCGATGCCTTCCGGGCGCTGGTGCATTCGACGTACATTCAGCGCACCTGGGGCGACAGCTACGGCTATCTGCTCGTCGCGACCGGGCGCGCCGATATCATGATCGACCCGGTCATGAATATCTGGGACTGTGGGCCGTTCGGCGTCATCCTGCCGGAGGCGGGCGGCACGTTCACCGACTGGCAGGGGCGGCCCACCATCAGCGCGGGCGAGAGCATCGCCACCAACGGCGCGCTGCTCGAGGCGGTGCTGGCGATCACGAGGGGCGGGTGATGGGCGCGGCATCCCCCGGCGCATCGACGTCACGGCTGGCCGCGTGGTATCGGGCGGCGCGCCCGCGCACCCTGACGGCGACGTATGCGCCGCTGGCCGTGGCCGCTGCCATCGCGCTCGATCAGTGCGTCTTCCGCCTGCTGCCGTTCGTCCTGGCGCTGATCGGGGCGCTGCTGCTGCAGATCGCCGCCAACCTGATCAACGAATACATGGACTACCGCAAGGGCGCGGAAGAGCGCAAAGTGGCCGGGCAGGGCATGGTGATCAAGAGCGGCCTGCTCACCCCCCGTGAAGTGCTGATCGGGGCCGGCGTCACGCTGGTCGGCGGCGCGCTGATCGGCCTGTTCCTGCTCATCCACAGCGGGCCGGAGCTGCTCTGGATCGGCCTGGGCGGCGTGCTGGTGGTGATCGCCTACACGGCGGGGCCGTTCCCGCTGGCCTACAACGGTCTGGGTGAAGTGGCGGTCTTCATCTTCATGGGGCCGCTGATGGTGCTGGGGGCGTACTTCGTCATGGCGGTTCGGCTGGACTGGACGCCGGTGCTGGCGGGCATCCCGATCGGCCTGATGGTCGCGGCGATCCTGCACGCCAACAACATCCGCGATATCGATGCCGATCGGGCTGTCAACAAGCGGACGCTGGCGGTCATCCTGGGGCTGCGCGCGGCGCGCATCGAGTACGTCCTGCTGGTGGGGGGGGCGTATGCGCTGGTCGCTGCCCTGATCGTGCTCGGCG
Organism: Anaerolineae bacterium; assembly: GCA_034432395.1. GTDB lineage: Bacteria > Chloroflexota > Anaerolineae > Aggregatilineales > Phototrophicaceae > Flexifilum. The sequence goes on along the minus strand of DAOUBU010000034.1, from coordinate 37,746 downwards.
TCATGCCGCCGACGACGGCCCTGGTCGTCCTGACCGCACGCGAGGCGGCGGCGCTGATCCGGATCATCAACACCAGCCGCGATCCGCAGCTTCTGCATGCGGCCCAGGGGCGCACGGCGCGGCTGCACGGGCACTTCGGGTATCTTCTGGCGGCGGGCTGGCTGCTGTGGCTGGTGCTGACGCCCGCCGCCGATACCTGCGATCTGCTGCGTCAGGTGATCCCGTAGCGGGCGCGCACCGCCGGGATCAGATAGTCGCGGAAGGCGCGCTCAAGATCGTATTCGGGATACCAGCCCCAGTCGCGGCGGGCGGCGCTGTCGTCCAGTTCCGCCGGCCATGAATCGACGATATGGGCGCGCTTGCTGCCCGTCTCGTAGGTGATGTGCGCATCCGGGAAGGCCGCCCGGGTGAGCGCAGCGATCTCCTGCGCGGACGGGCTGAACGCGGTGACGTTGTAGACCGCCTGTTTGAGCGCGGTCACGTCGGCTTCGGCCAGCATGAGCAGCGCCCGGATCGCGTCGGGCATGACCATGAACGGGATGCGCGCTTCCGGCGCGACGAAGCAGACGTAGGGTTTGCCCTGCGCCGCGCTGTGCAGCATCTCCGGCGCGTAGTCGGACGTGCCGCCGCTGGGCAGCGTGACGGCGCTGATCAGGCCGGGGAAGCGCAGGCTGCGGAAATCGACCAGATACGGCTCTGGCGCGTCGGCGAGCTGACGGAAGTGCCGGGCGTAGTAGCGGCCCAGATGTTCGCAGTACAGTTTGTTGCAGCCGTACATCGTGATCGGCTCGCAGTACCGGTCTTCGGTCACCGGCGGCGCGCTCAGCTTGACCTCCAGCGACGGCATGCCGTAGACCGCGATGCTGCTGGGGAAGATGAACCGGACGCGCCGCCCCTGCCAGCGCGACTGCTCCGCCGCCAGGCTCAACAGTTTGAGCGTGCCTTCGACGTTGACGCGGTGGCCGGCTTCCGGCGTGAACTCCGAGCGCGTCGAGAGCAGCGCCGCCAGATGAAAGATGGTGTGAATGGCGTAGCGGCTCTGCAGGCGTTCCAGCAGGCTGTCGTCCAGGATATCGCCGACGATGGCCATGTGAACATACGGGCGCAGGTCGTCGTCCAGCGGATGGATATCGAGCGCCAGCAGGGTGTGACCCCGCTCGGCCAGTTGGACGATCAGCCCGTGCCCGACTTCACCGTTTGCCCCGGTGATCAGGGTGACGGGCAGGCGCATGGTCATGATCTCAGATCACCCCGAGCTGTTTGCCGACGGTGTGGAAAGCGTCCAGCGCTTCTTCCAGATCGGCCTGGGTGTGCGCGGCGCTGTTCATCACGCGGATGCGCGCTGCGCCCCGGGCCACAGTCGGATAGCCGATCGCCATAGCGAACACGCCGCGCTCGAACAGGCCGCGGCTGAAGGCCTGCGCCGTGCTCGCCTCGCCCAGCATGACCGGGATGATCGGCGTGGCGCTGCGCCCGATATCGAAACCGAGCGCAGCCAGCTCGCGCTTGAGGAAATCCGCGTTGGCCCACAGCCGCGCGACCAGCTCATCCGACTGCTCCAGGATGTCCACCGCTTCCAGGCAGGCGGCCACATCCGGGATGGTCATGGCGCTGGAGAACAGGAACGGGCGGGCGCGCTGGCGCAGCCATTCCACGATGACCGGCCGGGCGGCGATGATGCCACCGACCACGCCGAAGGCCTTGCTCATCGTGCCGACCTCGATATCGACGCGGCCATGCAGCCCGAAATGATCGACGATGCCGCGCCCATTCTGGCCGAGCACGCCTTCGCCGTGGGCATCATCGATCATGAGCAGGATGCCGTGCTCTTCCGCGATCGCGACCAGCTCGGGCAGCGGGGCGATATCGCCATCCATGCTGAACACCCCGTCGCTGACGATCAGGCGGCGGCGGTATTCCGTGGTAGCGGCGATTTTGGCGCGCAGATCGGCCATGTCGTTGTGGGCGTAGCTGACGATCTCCGCGCGGCTCAGGCGGCAGCCGTCGATGATGCTGGCGTGGTTGAGCTGATCGCTGAAGATGACATCGCCTTTGCCGACCAGCGCCGGGATGACCGACAGGTTGGCCGTGAAGCCGCTGCCTACGGTGATCACCGCCTCAGCGCGTTTGAAGCGCGCCAGCCGTTCCTCAAGCTGCACGTGCAGGCTGGTCGTCCCGGCGATCGTGCGCACCGCCCCCGGCCCGATGCCGTACTGGTCGATGGCGCGTTTGGCCGCTTCGCGCAGGCGCGGGTGATTGGCGAGTCCCAGGTAATTGTTGGCGCACAGGTTGATGACCGGTTTGCCATCGACGATGATGCGCGCATCCATCGGGCTGTCGATAGTGCGGATGTGGTTGTACAGGCCCTGTTCGCGCAGGGCGGCCAGCTCGTCATCGAGCCAGGCGGTTCTGGCGTCCACCATGTGCTGCATCTGTCCAAAAATCCTCTCTATTTTTACTTTTCTGCTTCAGCGAGAACGCGAACGGGCCTCCGTCCGCATCAACCGCCGCGCAGCAGCCGCACGGCGGTTGATGCCAGCAGCGCCGCGCCGCGTTCGAACGCGCGTTCATCCAGATCGAAATACGGGTTGTGATGCGGGCGGCGGCGGTCGTCTTTCTTCGCGCCGAGCATGAACATCGCCCCCGGCGCTTTGCGCGTCATGTAGCTGAAATCCTCGCCGCCCATCGATGGCTCGGACTGGGCCAGGCAGTTTTCGCCGAACAGATCCGCCGCTGTCCGGCGGATCAGATCGACGACGCCCGGATCGTTGTAGACCGCCGGGCAGCCTTTGACGAGCCTGAATTCGTATTCCGCGCCGAAGGCGCGCGCCACCGCGACCGCCGCCTCGACCTCGGCCCACAGGCGCTGACGGGTCGCCTCATCGCTGCTGCGGATCGTGCCGCTCAGCGTTGCTTCATCGGGGATGACATTCTCGCCGTTGTGCAGCGCCCCCGCGTGCAGCGTGCCGATCGAGACGACCGCGTTCCGCGTCGGGCTGATGCGCCGCGCGCGCACTCCGTTGATCGCGTTGATGACCTGGGCGACGACGTAGATCGGATCGACACCGTGATCGGGGTGGGCGGCGTGGCAGCCTTTGCCGATGATGCGCGCGTAGAAGTTATCGACCGCGGCGGAGATATACCCCTCGCGGATGTCGATCTGGCCGGAGGGGGCGTCGCTGTCCACATGCAGGGCGATCACGCGGTCAACCCCGTCGAGCGCGCCTTCTTCGACCATGCGCTGGCCGCCGCTCTTGCCTTCGTCGTCGTCCATTTCTTCGCACGGCTGGAACAGGAAGCGGATCTCGCCCGCCGGGCGATCCGGCATGGCGCTGAGGATGCGGGCGACGCCGAGCAGGATCGCGGTGTGGGCATCATGACCGCAGGCGTGCATCACCCCCGCCGTCTGCGAGGCATATGGGGCCTCGTTCAGTTCTTGCAGCGGGAGCGCGTCCATGTCGGCGCGGATCGCGATCACCGGGCTGCCTTCGCCCAGCACGCCGACCACCCCTGTTTTAGCGACCCCGGTCTGGACTTCGAGGCCGAGCCGCGTCAATTCTTCCGCCACCAGCCGCGAGGTACGGAATTCCTGGAAGCCCAGTTCCGGATGCTGATGGATGTCGCGCCGCCAGGCGATGATCTGGTCGCTCAGATCGCGAGCGCGCTCAACGATGGTGGGGGAGGAAGACAGGGTTTGCATGGCGGCTCCTGAAATGCGCTACAATCCCGGCGCGCCGCAGCGGCGCACTGATCTCAGTTTGCCTTGAATTATGCCACATTCAGACTGCACCCGGATCGACCAATCATGACCACCCAGGCTTACGACGTTATCGTGCTCGGCGCTGGCGCGCTGGGCAGCGCCGCCGCCTACCATGCGGCGGGACGCGGCGCGCGCGTGCTGCTGATCGACCAGTTCGCGATCGATCATCAGCGCGGTAGCAGTTACGGCTATTCGCGCATCATCCGCTATGTTTACGATCATCCGGCCTACGTCCGCATGGCCGGGCCGGCTTTCGCCCTGTGGCGCGAGCTGGAGGCCGAAGCGGGCGAGACGCTCTACATCCGCACCGGCGGGATCGATTTCGGCGTGCCCGGCACGGAGGCGATGTTCGATGGCATGATCGCCACCCTGCGGGCGGAAGGCATCGCGCACGAACTGTTGACGCCGGATGAGGCGCAGCGGCGGTTTCCGCAGTTCCACTTCGACGAGGACATGGCCATCCTGTACCAGGCGGAGACGGGCATTCTGCGCGCCAGCCGCTGCGTGCGCGCGCATGTCCGGCTGGCGCAGGCGCGCGGCGCGGTCGTGCTGGAGAACACCCGCGTGGATGCCATCGAGCCGATCGCTGACGGCGTGCGCGTCCGCGCCGGCGCGGTGACGTACAGCGCGGCCCGGTTGATCGTCACGGCGGGTGGGTGGGCCGGCCCGCTGCTGCGCACGCTCGATCTCGATCTGCCGCTGCGCCCGGTCAAAGCGCAGGAGAATTACTTCGATGTCGGCACGCCCGCCGACTATGCCCCGGAACGCTTCCCCTGTTTCATCGCGCATCTGCCCGGCTACGGCTGGCTTCCTTATGGCATGGCGTCGATCGACGGTTCCGGCCTCAAGATCGGCCTGCACGGCGGGCCGGACATGGATCCGGATGATCCCGATCGCACGCCCGACCTCAATGCGGTGGCGCAGGCTCAGCGCTTTGCCGGGCGCTATCTGCCCGGCGCGCTGACGGGGGAGGCGTATCGCGCGCGCCCGTGCATCTACACCATGACGCCGGACGAGCATTTCATCATCGATGCGCATCCCGCTCATCCGTCGATCCTCATCGGCGCGTGCTGTTCCGGCCATGCGTTCAAGTTCAGCGGCCTGATCGGGCGTATCCTGACCGATCTGGCGCTGGACGGAACGACCGCCACCGACATCAGCCTGTTTGCGGTGAGTCGGTTCGCGGGCAGGGCGGACGCATGAAGGATCAGTTCCTGCTCGACCCGGATGTAATTTTTCTGAATCACGGATCGTTCGGGGCGTGCCCGCGCCCGGTCTTCGACGTATACCAGCGCTGGCAGCGCGAACTGGAGCGCCAGCCGGTCGAATTTCTGGGTCGGCGTGTGCGCGGTCTGATCGACGAGGCGCGCGCGCCGCTGGCCGACTATCTGCACGCCGATACCGCCGATCTGGCGTATATCGTCAATGCCACAGCGGGCGTCAACATCGCGGCGCGCGCGATCGCCTCGCAGCTTCAGCCGGGGGATGAGGTGCTCACCACCGATCAGGAATACGGCGCGTGCGTCATGGCCTGGGAGTGGGAACTGGCGCGCGTCGGGGCGCGGCTGGTCATCCAGCCGACTCCGCTCCCGCTGACCGGCGCTGATGCCTTCGTCGAAGCGCTGTGGGCCGGGGTGACGCCGCGCACGCGGGCCGTCTACCTCAGCCATATGACGTCGGCCACGGCGCTGATCTTCCCGGTGGAGGCGGTCGTCCGCCGGGCGCGTTCCGCCGGGCTGACCGTCGTCATCGACGGTGCGCACGTCCCCGGCCACATCCCCCTCGATCTGACCGCGATCGACGCCGATTTCTACGTCGGCAACCTGCACAAATGGCTGTGCGCCCCCAAAGGTGCGGCGTTCATCCAGGTGCGGCAGGACTGGCAGGAGCGCACCGCGCCGCTGTACGTGAGCTGGGGCGGCTATCCGGGCAAGTCGGAGTCGTTCGCCCGGCGCATGAGCTGGCAGGGCACGCACGATCCCGCCGCCGCCCTCAGCGTCCCGGCGGCGATCCAGTTTCAGCGCGAGCACGGCTGGGACGATGTGCGCGCCGCCGCCCATCAACTGGCGCGGCGGGCGCGCGCGGCGCTGGCCGATCGGTTCGGCACAGAACCGCTCTCCCCGGATGACCCGGCCTGGTTCAGCCAGATGATCGCCGTGCCGCTGCCCGAAGCGGTCGATGCGCCGGCGCTGGCCGCTGCGCTGTACGACCGCCGCCGTATCGAGATCCCGGTGACGACGCTCGATGCGAGGCGCTGGTTCCTGCGCGCTTCGTTCCAGGCCTACAACACGCCCGCTGACCTCGATGCGCTGCTGGACGGGCTGAAGGCGATCCTGCCGACCGTCCGGCGATCAGGGTGAGGGCGTCGGCGTGCCAGCCGCGGCGGCGGTGGGGCGCGCTTCCAGCGTAGTGAATTCCGGTGAGAAGACCAGGGCGATGATCTCGACACGCTGGGCCGTCAGACCCTCGTCGGCCAGTTTGGTGCTGAGCGCGGCCAGCGCCGCACTGGCCAGCGCCGCGCCGCTGTCCGCGTAGAGCGCCGCTGCATCGAAGGTGGCTGCCAGATCGCGCAGCGTGGCGCGCAGCAGCGGCGCGACCCAACTGCGATTGCGCTCCTCAGCGCGAAAACCGCCCCGTTCCAGATCCAATGCTTCCGCGTCCGAGGGGACGAACGCATAGCTCAGTCTGGCGTCGATGCGCACGCGCTGGCCGTCGCGCGTCAGCGCTTCGACGCCGCCGAAATCAGCGGACGGATCGCCGGCCAGGGTGAACATGACCATGACGCCGTCAGGATAGACCGGAAAGGGGAACCCGGTGACTGGCCCGCAGCCGGCCAGCCCCGCGATCAGGGCGATCGGAATGAGCAGTACGAGCAGGGAAGTGATGATGCGCATGGTCATGTCCTGGATATCCCATCGTGCACTACTCCCACACGATCACACCGCGCGCGACGCCGCCGGTGAGCATGGCCGCGTAGGCTTCGTTGATCTGATCGAGCGGGTAACGGGCGCTGATCAGCCGGTCGAGCGCCAGACGACCGGACAGATACAGCTCGAGCAGCAGCGGAAAATCGCGGGACGGATTGACGGAGCCGTAATAACAGCCGCGCACGACTTTTTCGGTGCGGGCGATGACCGCGCCGGGGAGATTGGTGGCCGTGCCCATCGGGCTGAGGCCGACGAGCACGACTGAGCCGCCGGGCCGGGCGCAGTCGAGCGCCAGCTCCTGCAGGGCGGGCAGGCCGACGGCCTCGAAAGCGTGATCGGCCCCGCGCCCGCCGGTGAGTTCGCGGACGCGCGCGGCGACGTCGTCATCGGCCTCGATCGTATCCGTCGCGCCGAACGTGCGCGCCAGCTTGTCAGCGCTGGCATCCACGGCGATGATACGCCCGGCCCCGCACAGATGCGCGCCCATCACGATGTTCAGCCCCACCCCGCCGCAGCCGATGACGACGACCGACTCGCCGGGGCGCACGGGGGAAGTGTACAGCGTCGCGCCGACGCCGGTGGCGACCGCGCAGCCGATCAGTGCGGCGATCTCCAGCGGCGCATCCGGGCGGATGCGGACGCAGGCCTGCTGCGGCACGACGGCGTGATCGGCGAAGGCCGCCAGCCCGCACCAGTGATAGACCGGTTCATCCCCCCGGTGCAGGCGCGGCGTGCCATCGAGCATGACGCCCGCCCAGATCGGCCCGGTGAAGGTCTCGCACAGATTGGGCTTGCCGTGCTGGCAGTAGAAGCACTCACCGCAGTCCGGCGCCCAGCTCAGCACCACGTGATCGCCGGGCCGGACGCGCGTCACGCCGGGGCCGACCGCCTCGACCACGCCCGCGCCCTCGTGCCCGGCCACCACGGGCATCGGGTGCCGGGTCGCCCCGGTGACGAGATGCCAGTCACTGTGACAGACCCCGGCGGCGGCCAGCCGGACGAGGACTTCGCCCGCTTTCGGCCCATCGAGCGTCAGCGTATCGATCAGGAAGGGCTGGTGCGGGCCGTTCAGCACGGCGGCGCGAATGTTCATGCGGTCGATCCTGACGTGTCAAAACAGCGGACGGTATCAGCGAAATGTGGCGCTCAGATCATACCCGTTATACGTGAACGGCTCGCCCCGGTCAATCAGCCATAAGGCATACCGACGCAGCGACTCGTAGAGCGCGTCCTCGCCGAACAGGCGGGCCGAGCGCCCGGCTTTGTGCAGGCGCACCGGCCAGTGCTGCCAGCGCTGTTCCGGGGCGGGGTCGGGGATGAAGTCCGCTCGGTGGACATCCCATCCCCATGATGCCGTGACCAGTACGATGCCGCGCCGGTAGCGCGTCATGAAGCCCGGATCGGCCTTGAGCCGGGCGACGTCATCGGCATAGACGGTGTAGCGCAGTCCGTGCTGACTGGGCCGATCGATCGGGAACGTCCACCAGTCGTAATGGCTGATGTGGAAGCGCCTCCAGTCGCCCGCCGCGGCCCAGGCCTCAAAGGCGGCGATCTGCGCAGCGTGCTGAGCGATCAGCGCCGGGATGCCGACGAAGGTCGGATCGGTGTTGCGCATCGGAACTCCCGTCGGGGCGACCGCGCTGACCGGCGGTCGCCCCCGATCCCACTCCCGTTTACTGCGGCAGGACGAACACGGCTGTGGTCAGCGCCGGGACGGTGAAGCCATCGGCGGTGGCGCTGGCCATGCGCACGATCGGATCGACCGAAGCGGCCTGCACCGGATGCAGGCTGTAGCCCGCGGCGTCGGGCACGGCCACCGTCTGGCTCTCCGGGGTGGCGTTGAAGACGACGACGATGCCGCGGTAGTTCGGATCGAGATCGGCCCCGACCGCATCGGAGATCCGGAGCACGATCACGCCGGGGATGCCGGACGGTTCAACGGTGACGCGCGCGAGGATGTCCTCGGCGGTGCGCAGCCGGAACAGCGGCGAGTCGCGGCGGATGGTCAGAAATTCCCGGAACACAGCACTGGCGTCCAGGCGCTGCTGCTGCGTCGCAGCCAGATCGGGGTTGGCCAGCAGTGGCTGGAAGATCGGCCAGTTGTCCCGACTGGTCCAGGCGGGGGGCAGGCCGTGGCCCCAGTTGCTCTCCACCCCCGTCCAGTCGATGGCGTTGTACCAGTCGCCGCTGTCATAGCTGTTGCGATCGAGCGATTTGGAGCGCAGCAGATCGTCCCCGGCGTGGAAGAATGGGATGCCCTGTGCGAACGCCACCAGGCTGAGCGACAGGTTGTGCATCCGGATGCGCGCCGCGATATCGGCAGCCAGGGGGGCCTTCATCTGGATCGCATCCCAGATCGTTTCGTTGTCGTGCGCGCTGACGTAGGTGATCGTCTCCTGCGGATCGAGCGCGTATCCGGCGGGCTGGCCGTTGTAATCGACCTCGCGCCCGGTGACGACCGTCCCATCCTCCAGCGTCAGCGTGAAATCAGCCAGGTTGCCCGCCAGGCCCAGCCGGATCTGATCCTGGAAGTGCAGCAGCAGATCGAGCTGCGCCTCCCGCGGGCGGGCGTCAACTTCGTTGGGGAAGGTATACAGGCCGTTGCCGAAGCCCTGTTCCTGCCAGCCGCCGAACGGATTGCCGCCGCGCACGGCATCGCGCAGGCGGTCGCTGAACGAGCCGATGCCCGTGCCGCCCAGGTTCAACTGGCGGGCGTTGACGCCGCGCGCGTCATTCGCGACCTCGCCGAAATTCCAGCCTTCGCCGTAGACATAGACCATGCGCCCATCGACGCCGTTGGCTTCTACCGTCAGCGCATTGAGCGCGGCGCGCAGATCGGTCATGTTCTGCAGCATGTGGTGACCCATCAGGTCGAAGCGGTAGCCGTCAACGCCGTACTGCGTCGTCCATGTCAGCACGGAGTCGATCATCAGGCGTTCCATCATGGCGCGCTCGGATGCCGTGTTGGGGCAGCAGGTCGAGGTTTCGACGCGGCCATCGAGCGTGAGCCGGTGGTAGTAGCCGGGGACGATGCGGTCGAGGACGGCGTTCTCCGACTGGCCGGCGGCGTTGGTGTGGTTGTAGACCACATCCATGACCACGCGCAGGCCGATGTTGTTGAGCGCCTGCACCATCGCCCGGAATTCGCGGATGCGCTGCGCGCCGTTCGGGGCGGTGCTGTAGCTGCCCTCCGGCACGGTGTAGTGGAGCGGGTCGTAGCCCCAGTTGAAACCGTCCAGATTGCGCAGTTCGCCGACCAGCGCCTGCTGCTGATCGCTGTCGGGGGGCAGGGCGGCCAGCGCCGCGCGATCCGGTTCCTGACGTTCGGCGCGGTTTTCGTTGATGGTGGCGAAATCGAACGCCGGCAGGATGTGCACATGCGTCAGGCCGGCTTCCGCCAGCGCGCGCAGATGCCGCATCCCCGCCGAGTCGGTCACGGTGAAAGCGGCGAACGTCCCGCGCAGATCCTCCGGCACGGTCTGATCGAAGATGCTGAAGTCGCGCACATGCAGCTCGTAGAGCACGATATCTTCCGGCGCGGCGATGTTGAGGGGCGGGCGCTCGTCCCAGCCATCCGGGAACAGGGCCGGATCGGTGAGATCGACGATCTGGCTGCGTTCGCTGTTCATCGACAGGCTGAACGAATACGGATCAGTCACCAGATTGGTGACGACGCGCCGTTCCGCTGGCGCGTAGACCGTCACCTCGTACAGGTAGTACTGATAATTCCAGCCCGGCTCACCGGTGATCGACCATGTGCCGGACGCGCCCGGCGTCATGTCGTAGATCGCCGCTGCGGTCTCCGGGTCGGGATCGGCGAACAGATGCAGGCGGACGTTCTGCGCGGTCGGCGCCCACACCGTCAGCGTCGGGACGCCATCCGCCCAGGTGACGCCGAGCGGGCCATCATAAGCGTACAGGTCGTCGAGCACGCCGTGGATCTGGACGCTGGTGGCATCCTGCAGGACGCTGGCGTTGTTGTATTTGGCCTGAATGGCGACCTGGCTGCGCAGGATCTCCGGCACGCGGGGCAGATCGTCCGGGCTGATGCGCAGCGCGTAGTAATCATCCGCCAGATGCGGGAACGTCCGGATGATGTCCTCGGTCATCCCGTTGCGGTCGTAGGTGAGGACGATGCTCTCCCCACCGACGATGCCGTCGTCGGTCAGTTCGAGCGCGCCTTCGGGACTCCAGTGCAGCGTGTACGTCGCGCCGGGGATGCGGCCGATATTCCACAGGATGGTATCCGCCTTAACCCACTGGGCGATGGACAGGAACAGGTTGCCGACCGCCGGGCCGGCTTCACCGCCGACGAGAATGGTCATGATGTTGGTCGATGAGTCAAAGCGGAACTCCACCGTCTGGTTGTCTTCGCGGACGACGAACAGGATATTGGCCCCATCGCGGCGGCCATCGGCCCCGTAGTTGAGCGCCCAGCTTTCGTTGAGGGCGACTTTGGCCTCATACGGCCCGGCGGGCAGCCCCGGCGAAACATAGGTGTAGATGCCGTCCCCGTCGATGTCTTCGAGCAGCGACCGCAGGCACCACGGCTCCCAGTCGTTCGGGCAGCCGATCTCGCTCTGATAGTTGCCGGGGACATTGGCGATCAGGCTGTTGACCGAGTCGGTCACCCAGTTCGAGCGCGGGTTGTAGATGAAGCGGACGTCGGTTTCCTGCTCCAGCGTGAGCTGGATATTGGGGCCGTTCCGCTCCGCTCTCGCCCCGTAATTGACGTCCCACGAGCCGTTAAGCGCGGCCTTGTACTCGTAGCTTCCGGCGGGCAGTGTGAAGGTGGCGGAATAGATGCCGTCCACCTCGTCGTAAGTCAGGGCGGTCGCCTCGCAGTCCGGCTGCCAGTCACCGGGGCAGCCGAGCAGACTCTGAAATGTGCCGGCGATCACCACGCGATCGGGCAGCGTCGATGTCTCCTGTGCGCGCACAAGCCCTCCGTAGCTCAATGCGGTGAACAACAGCAGCCACAAAAACGGAATTACACGTCGAAGCACTGTCATCCTCAGTCTTTTCTGCTGGCGCGGGCCAGCATCGCTGTCGTACAGCCGGGACGTATAGATCGGGCGGCGGGCGCTGTCAACGGACGGGGCTGGTCAAATTGCCCGAACTGTTCCGGCGATGGCGTCCGATCGCGCCGCTGCGGCTTGTCAAACCCGGTGGGCAGGTTATGATCAGGGGCGAACTGTAAGCAACCGACAGGAAGTGAAAAGGATTGTTGATGAGCGCTTATCCCTTACCCACGATCAAACAACCGGAGCGCGTCCAGCCGGGCGAAGCGGTGCTCGTCGCCAGCGGCGATCTGCGGCTGAGCGCCAACCAGGTCTGCTGGCCCGCCCAGCAGGAGATGGAAGCGAAGGTGATCGCCGCTTTCGCCCGCGAGGGGATCACGGTGCGCCGCGGTCACCCGTATGACCCCGCCCTGGGGCACGGTTTCATCTGGAACCAGCGCATGGGGATGGACGTCTTCGCCGGGATCGACCCGGATGCGCCGTTGATCGTCGCCGAGGCGGTGTGGCAGTACAGCCATCACGTGCTGGCCGGCCTGCGCAGCCATCGCGGCCCGATCCTGACCGTGGCCAACTGGTCGGGGCAGTGGCCGGGGCTGGTGGGGATGCTCAACCTGAACGGCTCGTTGAGCAAAGCCGGCGTGCGCTACAGCACGATCTGGAGCGAGAACTTCGACGATGAGTTCTTCCTCAACGGCATCCGCCAGTGGATCCGCGAGGGCAGGATCGATCACGATGTCAGCCACGTGCGCGACCTCGACCCGGCGCAGCTTCGCGGGGACGAGGCGCAGCTCGGCCAGGCGCTGGCCGAACAGCTCAAACAGGAAAAGGCGATCCTGGGCGTGTTCGATGAAGGCTGCATGGGGATGTACAATGCCATCATCGACGATGAGCTGCTCAACCCCGCTGGCATCTACAAAGAGCGCCTGAGTCAGTCGGCGCTGGTCGCGGCGATGCGCCTGGTCAGCGATGAAGAGGCGAATGCGGCCCGCCGCTGGCTGGATGCGCGCGGCGTGCGTTTCGTCACCGGGCCGAACCCGGAGACCGACCTGACCGACGATCAGATCCGCGAGCAGATGAAGATGTACATCGCCTGCGTGCGCATCGCCCATGAATTCGGCTGCGCGGCGGTCGGCATTCAGTATCAGCAGGGGCTGAAGGATATGGCCCCGGCGTCGGATCTCGTCGAAGGGCTGCTGAACAACGTCGAACGCCCGCCGGTCTACGATCCGGCCAGCGGGGCGGAGCTGTACGCGGGGCAGGCGCTGCCGCACTTCAATGAGGTCGATGAGTGCGCCGGCGTCGATGCGCTGGTGACCAACCGCATCTGGAAAGCGATGGGCTTCGACCCGGCCACCACGCTGCACGACCTGCGCTACGGTGAGCATTACACGGGGGACGGCGTCGATGATTTCGTCTGGGTGTTCCTGATCAGCGGGGCGGCCCCGGCGTCGCATTTCATCGACGGCTACGCCGGTGCATCGAGCGAGCGCCAGCCGCCGATGTACTTCCGGCTGGGCGGCGGCACGCTGAAAGGGATCAGCAAGCCGGGCGAGATCGTGTGGAGCCGCGTGTACGTGCTGCCTGACGGCCTGCACGTCGATCTGGGCCGGGCCACGGTCGTCTCGCTCCCCCGCGAAGAGACGGAGCGCCGCTGGCAGATGACCACGCCGCAGTGGCCGATCATGCATGCCGTGCTGCACGGCATCACCCGCGACCAGATGATGGGCCGGCACAAGGCCAATCACATCAACGTCGCTTACGCGCCCGATGCCGACGGGGCCGATCGCGCGCTGGCGGCCAAAGCCGCGATGTTCAACGCCATGGGCATCAAAGTCCACCTGTGCGGGACGGTCAACCTGTAAGATCCAGCCAGCACAAAAGAAAATCAGCGCCTGCCCAACGTTCACGGGCAGGCGCTGATTCTTCAGAGCGGATGGGCGTCCGGTTTGTTCCGGCGATCAGTTCTGCGAAACGACGTTCGCCGTGCGCACCGGGATCATGCGCGGCTGGGCTTCCGGCGATTTCGGCAGCGTCAGCGTCAGCACGCCGTTCTCATAGGTGGCTTCGATGGCATCAGCCTGAACCGGCTGCGGCAGCCGGATGCTGCGGCTGAATTTGCCCCACACGCGCTCGGTCATCAGCGCGCGGTTGTCCTTCTCTTCACCCGCCGGACGGAACTGCGGTACATCGCCCGCGACCGTCAGCACGCCGTCATGATAGGTGATATGGATGTCCTCGGCCTTGACGCCGGGCAGCGTCGCAGCCACGACATAGCCGGTGTTCGTCTCGTAAACGTCGAGCGCGAGCGTCGCAGCGCTGACTTCAGCTTCGGCATTGCGCACGCTGCCCCAGGTTTCATCGAGCAGCCGATCCATCATCCGCTGCATCGCCAGCACTTCACGCATCGGGTTCCAACGCATCATCGTCATGATCTTGCCTCCTCAAAGTGGTCTTGCACTCGTTTCATCGACCGTTGACGCTTTCAGAATAGACAGGGCGCATATGAGGAAGATATGCGCCCTGTCAGAGAAGGATCAAACGAATGTAGGAGATGCGTAAACGAGCGGCTTTCGGGTTCAGCGGTCGTACAGCCGGGTCAGGCGCGCCAGCAGATCCCAGGCGGGATCGTCGAGATCGCGTTCGCGCATCCGGTAGCCCCAGTTGCCGCCTTCACGACCGGGCAGGTTCATGCGCGCGTCCGCCCCCAGGCCGAGCAGATCCTGAAACAGGATGACGCACGTGTTGGCGACCGACATCTCCGCCAGGCGGATCATCTCGAGATGGATGTTCGCATCGTCGATCGCCCGGCCCAGATACTCGCTCATGAACTGGCGGATCTGCGGGGTGACTTCGACCGGATCGTTCCACCAGCCGACGGTGGTGTTGTTGTCGTGCGTGCCGGTGTAGACGACGCTGTTGGGGACGTGGTGATGGGGCAGGAAGCTGTTGGCCCCATCCGCCGATCCCCAGGCGAATTGAAGGACTTTCATGCCCGGAAGGCCGAGGCCGTCGCGCAGCGCTTCGACCTCCGGGGTGATCACGCCCAGATCCTCGGCGATGATCGGCAGCGATCCGCCCCCCAGCCCCTGCTGAAGGACGTGGAAAAACTGGATGTTCGGCCCCGGAACCCAGCGCCCGTTGACGGCGGTTTTCTCGCTGGCGGGCACTTCCCAGTACTGCTCGAAGCCGCGGAAGTGATCGATGCGGACGATATCGACCGTGCTGAGCGTCGCGCGCATCCGGCTGATCCACCAGGCGTAGCCATCCTGCGCCATGACGTCCCAGCGGTAGAGCGGGTTGCCCCAGCGCTGGCCGGTCTCGGAGAAGTAGTCGGGCGGCACGCCGGCGATGACCGTCGGGTAACCTTTGCTGTCCAGCGAGAACAGGTCGCGGTTGGCCCAGACATCGCTGCTGTCGTGGGCGACGAAGATCGGCACGTCGCCGATCAGTTGGATACCCTTGCTGTGGGCGTAGTCCTTGAGGTAGCCCCACTGTTTGAAGAAGATCCACTGGCGGAACTTGTGCCCCTCGATGGCGGCGGCCAGCTTCTTGCGCGCGGCGGCCAGCGCTTCGGGCTGGCGCAGCGCCTCGCCTTCCGGCCATTCGACCCACGGTCGTCCGCCGTGCGCTTCTTTGAGCGCCATGAACAGGGCGAAATCGTCCAGCCAGTACGCCTGCGCGGCGCACCAGGCGTTGAATTCGGCGCGCTGATCGGCGCTGGCGCGCGCGGTGAAATGGGTGTACGCCAGCGTCAGTTTGGCGTTGTGATAGGGGATGATCCAGCCGTAATCCACGCGATCGACCGGGAAGGCGGGCACATCGGCCAGGTCGGTGGGATCGAGCCAGCCGTCGCGCTGGAGATGATCCAGGCTGATCAGATTGGGGTTGCCGGCGAACGTCGAGATCGCCTGATACGGCGAGTCGCCGTAGCTGGTCGGGCCGAGCGGCAGGATCTGCCAGAGTTTCTGCCCGGCGCTGGCCAGACGATCGACAAAGCGATAGGCGTGATCGCCCAGATCGCCGATCCCGTGGCGACCGGGCAGCGAAGTGGGATGCAGCAGAATGCCGCTGGCGCGTGGAAAGGGCATGATCGAACATCCTCGCTCGACGGGCAGGCCGGATGTGCGCGGAGGGGCCTGCCGTCAGGATTGGTGAAAACCGCGATCGGATCGGGCGCACGGTCAAACTTTAGCACATCTGGCACTATAATAAAGAACTGTTTTTCAGGAGCAGATCGATGCAGCAGCCGATGTTCACGCCCACCCCACAGGAAACGCTTGTCGGCACCGTTGAACGGGTGACATTTTACAACCCGGACAGCGGCTACGGCGTGATCAAGATCCGCGCCAGGGGGCATTACCCGCGCGCGCAGGCCAGAGACGGCACGATCACCGTGGTCGGGACGATGCCGGAACTGGGGGCCGGGGAAACCGTGCGCTGCCTCGGTTCGTGGATCGACGATCCCAGATACGGCCGCCAGTTCAGGATCGACAGCATCGCCGCCGAAGCGCCGACGACCGATGAGGGCCTGATCGCCTATCTGAGCAGCGGCGTCGTCAAAGGCATCGGCAAAGAGACGGCGCGGCGCATCGTCGATTATTTCGGCGCGGCCCGGTTGATCGACATTCTGGATAACGAACCGGCGCGGCTCGACGAGATCAACACCATCGGCCATGAGGGGATCCGCCCCAGGCTGCTCGATAACCTGCGCAGTTCGTGGCGCGAAAACGTGATCGTGCGCAGCGCCATGATCTTCCTGCAGGGGCACGGTGTCGGGCCGGGGATGGCCCGACGCATCATCGACCATTACGGTGCGGCCACGGTCGCCCGCGTCCAGGAAGATCCCTACGCGCTGGCCGATGAGGTCAACGGGATCGGGTTCCTGCGCGCCGACAAGATCGCCTCCGCGCTCAGCATCCCGCTCGACTCGCCGCAGCGCCTGCGCGCCGGCCTGCACTACGTGCTCAACCAGTTCATGAAAGACGGCCATGTTTACGCGCCGCGCGCCGAACTGATCGCCCGGTCGCTGGAGATCCTGCGCGTCGATAACCCGGCGCGCCTGGAAGCGGTGCTCAGTTCCGAGCTGCTGCACGGCAATCTGTACGCGGAAACCAGCCTGGAGGGCATCAGCGAGGATGCCATCTACCTGCCCGCCAATTACCACGCGGAGAAGGGGGCAGCCGCCCGGCTGAAGCGTCTGGTCAAAGCGCGATCGCCGATCATCAACGCCGCGAAAAAGACGCAGTGGCCCGATTTTCTGGCTGAACTCTCCGCCGCCAATGACATCGACCTGACCGAGCAGCAGCAGGGGGCCGTCAAACAGGCGCTGCTGCACAAAGTCTCCGTGCTGACCGGGGGGCCGGGCACGGGCAAGACGACGACGCTCAGAATGGTGATCGCCGCGCTGGACAAGCTCGGCTTCACCGTCTCACTGGCTTCGCCGACGGGGCGCGCGGCCAAGCGCCTGGCGGAGGCGACCGGGCGGCAGGCACAGACGATCCATCGTCTGCTGGGGTATTCCCCCGGTGAGGGGTTCACCTACGATGAGGACAACCCGCTCAAACTGGACATGCTGATCGTCGATGAGGCGTCGATGATCGACCTGCATCTGTTTGAGGATCTGCTGCGCGCCCTGCCGCCAGAGGCGCATCTGCTGCTGGTCGGCGATGTCGATCAGCTTCCCAGCGTCGGCGCGGGCAATGTGCTGCGCGATGTCATCGACAGCGGTCTGGTCGAAGTGACGCGGCTGGATGTCATCTTCCGCCAGCGCGAAGACAGCCACATCATCATCAACGCGCACCGCATCAACCGGGGCGAACTGCCGCTGATGGACAACGAGAGCAGCGATTTCTTCTTCTTCAACGCGGAAGATGCGGCGGATACCGCCGAACTGCTGGTCGATA
This sequence comes from Anaerolineae bacterium, assembly GCA_034432395.1. Classification (GTDB taxonomy): domain Bacteria; phylum Chloroflexota; class Anaerolineae; order Aggregatilineales; family Phototrophicaceae; genus Flexifilum. The sequence continues at coordinate 20,135 of DAOUBU010000034.1, read as the reverse complement.
TCGTCACGCGGCGGCTGGTGACCCGCTTCGGCTTCGATCCGATGCGCGATATCCAGGTGATCGCGCCGATGTATCGCGGGCCGGCTGGCGTCCACGCGCTCAATGAAGCGCTCCAGCGGGCTATCAACCCGGAGTCCGGACGGACGGCCAAAAAGCTGATCGGCGACCGGGTGTTCCGCGTCGGCGATAAGCTGATGCAGACGCGCAACAACTACGAAAAGGACGTCTTCAACGGCGATATCGGCTATCTGAACGCGATCGATTTCGAGAGCGGCGAATTCGAGGTCGTCATCGATGGCGAATACCGCTACTACAGCTATGCGGAGGTCGATGAGCTGATCCACGCTTACTGCATCAGCACGCATCGCAGCCAGGGGTCGGAATACCCGGTCGTCGTCATGCCGGTGCTGACGCAGCATTACATGATGCTGCAGCGCAATCTGCTGTATACGGCGGTGACGCGCGCCAAAAAACTGGTCGTGCTGGTGGGCAGCCGCAGGGCGGTGGCCATGGCCGTCACCAACAACAAGGTGGCGGAACGCTATTCTGGCCTGCTGGCGCGTTTGCGCGGATGAGCTATACTCTGACCTCAGCACCACGCTCACCGGCTAAAAACGAATACTTTGAAAACAGGTGATTTTCATGTCCGACGCCATCACACGCTACGATCTACCGCAGTCGCGCATTCCTGCGCAGTGGTACAACATCCAGCACGATCTGCCGCGCCCCCTGCCGCCGCCGCTGCATCCGGGGACGCATCAGCCTCTCGGGCCGGACGATCTGGCCCCGCTGTTCCCGATGGCGCTGATCATGCAGGAAGTGAGCCGCGATGCCTACATCGATATCCCGGAGGAAGTGCGCGAGATCTACAAGCTGTGGCGTCCCACGCCGCTGCTGCGCGCGCGCCGGCTGGAGCAGGCGCTCGACACCCCGGCGCACATTTATTACAAGTATGAAGGCGTGTCGCCCAGCGGCAGCCATAAACTGAATACCGCCGCGCCGCAGGCGTTTTACAACAAACAGGAAGGCGTGCAGGGCCTGACGACAGAGACCGGGGCCGGCCAGTGGGGGACGGCGCTGTCGCAGGCGTGCAATTTCTTCGGCCTGGAATGTTTCGTGTACATGGTCAAGGTCAGCTACCAGCAGAAGCCCTACCGGCGCATCATGATGGAGAGCTTCGGCGCGACGGTCTACGCCAGCCCGACCGATCGCACGCAGGCGGGGCGCTCGATCCTGGCCGCGCATCCGGACAGCGCCGGGTCGCTGGGCATCGCGATCAGCGAGGCGGTGGAAGCCGCGGCCACCAGCGGCGGCAAATACAAGTACGCGCTCGGATCGGTGCTCAATCACGTGCTGATGCATCAGACGGTGATCGGCCTGGAGGCGCTGCAGCAGCTCGAAATGGCCGGGGAATACCCCGACGTCGTCGTCGGCAGCGTGGGGGGCGGCAGTAACTTCGCCGGGATCGCACTGCCCTTCGTGCGCGACAATCTGCGCGAGGGCAAGCGCACGCGCATCGTCGCGGTGGAGCCGGCGGCCTGCCCGTCGCTGACGAAGGGCGTGTATGCCTATGACTTCGGCGATACCGTCGGGCTGGCCCCGCTGGTCAAGATGTACACGCTCGGCCACGATTTCGTGCCGCCGCCGGTGCATGCGGGCGGTCTGCGCTAGCACGGCATGGCCAGCATCATCTCCGAGCTGTACGATCAGGGCCTGATCGAGGCCTATGCCGTGCCGCAGTTGGAGACGTTCCGCGCCGCGCAGACGTTCCTGCGCGCCGAGGGGATCGTCCCCGCGCCCGAACCGTCGCATGCCATCGCGCAGGTGATCCGCGAGGCGCAGGCGGCCAAAGAGGCGGGCGAGAAGCGCGTGATCCTGTTCAACCTGTGCGGTCACGGCCACTTCGACATGGCGGCGTATGAAGCGTTCCTGAACGGCCAGCTCACAGATTACGAATATCCCGCGCACGAGATCGAAGCGGCGCTGGCGCATCTGCCGCAGGTGTAGCAGCATCCAGGGGAGCGCCGGAGGCTGAGGATGCCCCCGGCGCTCCCCGGCGAAGTGATCCAGACATGAACGCGAAATTCATCCACAATCCGGGGGCGGACGCCATCCCCGCCACCGCGGACGTCGTCATCATCGGGGGCGGGCCGGCGGGGGCGGGCGCGGCCTGGGCGCTGCGCGCCGCCCAGCCGGATCTCACCCTCGTCATCGTCGAGCGCAGCGCCGATCTGGGCGCGGGCGCATCGATGGCCTCGCTGGAGAACTTCCGCACCTGCTGGGCGGCCCCGGCCCTGGCCCGGCTGATGCAGCGCAGTATCGCCGTGTTCGAGCAGGCGGCGGAGCGGATCGGCCCGGATGTCCACCTGGGGTTGAAGCGCCAGGGCTACCTGTTCTGCGGCTTCACCGCGGGCGATGCGGCCCGGCTGCGCGATGACGTGGCGCATCTGCACGCGATCGGTATGCCTTACATCGAATATCTGGAGGGCGATGCGATCCGACAGCGCTACCCCTGGATCGGCACGCGCGTCATCGCCGCCAAGTACGATCCGACCGCGGGCTGGCTCGACTCGAACGCGCTGATCCACGGGATGGCGCGCCACGCCGATCGCGTGCTGACCGGCATCCCGGATATCCGGATCGTGACGCAGGGCGGGCGCGTCACCGGGGTGGCCTGGACGGGCGGGGCGATCGCCGCGCCGGTCGTCGTCATCGCCGCGGGGGCGGGATCGCGCGCTGTCGGGCGGACGGCGGGCGTCGAACTGCCGCTGGTCGTGCGCCCGCGCCAGTCAGTGACGGTGGGGCGGCGGCATCCGGAGTTCCCGGCGGATGCGCCGATGCTGATCGGCGCGCATCCTTTTCCCCATATCCGCCCGGAGGCCCGGGACGGGGCGATCTTCGGCTGGGAGTATCACTGGAATTCCCGCCGGCTGGACGGCCCCGGCGCGGCGCAGGATGCCCTGGTCGAACCGCGCGAACCGGTCAGCCAGTGGAAGGATCCGCGCTTTCCCTCCCTGGTGCTGCATCTGCTGCATCGCCAGTTCGGCGGGCCGGACGGGAGCGATACGGGCGGTTTCGCCCACCCGAATTACCTGCGCGGGATCGATCACCGGGCGGGGTATTACACCTATCGCGATGCCACCAGCGCCTATGTCACCCGACCGGACGGGACGCGCATCCCGTATGAAAGCCAGCGCGCCATCATCGATGCAGTGCCGGGGGTGGAGGGGCTGTTCGCGTCTGTAGCGCACGTCGGGCACGGGATCATGTCCGCGCCCGCCGCCGGTGAGATCCTGGCGGCGCGCGTGCTCAACCGCCCGCTGCCTGACCCGGAATTCGCGGCTTTCGGCTATCATGTGCCGTTCATCGAACATGACAGCGGCGGCATTTCCGCCGCCGGGGGGGATCGTTCCTGACAATGGCCTCGGCAATTCTGCTCATCTCATGCCCGGATCGGCGCGGCCTGGTGGCCGCCGTCACCGATTTCATCTTCCGCCATCACGGCAACATCCTGACGCTCGATCAGCACGTCGATGCTGAGGAGGGCGTCTTCTTCATGCGGGTGGAGTTCGACCTCGACGGGTTCGCCCTGCCGCGCGACGCCATCGCCCCGGCATTTCAGGCGGTCGCAGCGCCGTTGGAGATGACGTTCGAACTGCATTTTTCCGATGCGCGCCCGCGCGTGGCGATTTTCGTCTCGAAGCTGGGCCACTGCCTGTACGACATGCTGGCGCGCTGGCAGTCGGGCGAATGGGCGATCGACATCCCGCTGATCATCAGCAACCATCGCGACCTCGAACCGGTGGCGGCGCAGTTCGGCATCCCGTTCCACCCTTTCGAGATCAACCGGGACAACAAGCCCCAGGTGGAGGCGGCACAGCTCGCGCTGATCGACTCGATCGGCGGGGTCGATCTGATCGTGCTGGCGCGCTATATGCAGATCGTGTCGGCGGATTTCATCAGCCGCTACCCCAACCGGATCATCAATATCCACCATTCGTTCCTTCCGGCGTTCATCGGGGCGAAGCCGTATCACGCGGCGCACAACCGGGGCGTCAAGATCATCGGCGCGACCAGCCACTACGTCACTGCGGAACTGGATGCCGGGCCGATCCTGGAGCAGGACGTCATCCGCGTCACGCACCGCGATTCGGTCGAGGATATGGTGCGCAAGGGCAAAGACGTCGAAAAACTGGTGCTGGCGCGCGCGGTCACGGCGCATCTGCGCCGTCAGGTGCTGGTGTATAACAACCGCACGGTGATCTTCACCTGAGCGCGGAAGCCTCGTCTGGTCTGTATTGGACTCATCTGACTTTGCTATCCTGTAGGCATACCTCAGCAAATTGCAGGCAGGATCGCAGCGGTGTCCACAGGCAGTGTTGCAGCAGCGGCGTCCGGACGGACGGCGGAAAATCCCCGTCGGCCTCCGCAGGCCGATGCCCGTTGGTTATGGTCTTATATCTGGCATTATCGTGGTGCGGCGTTCGGCGCGCTGATCTCCGGGGTGATCGGGGGCGTCACGGCGGCGCTGGAGCCGTTCCTCATCGGCGCGATCATCGATCACGTCCGGGAACGGGTCGATCCGGCGCTGCTGGTCAATGATGTGCTGCTGATCCTCGGTTTCGCCGTCATCACGGTGGCGGCATTCTACGCCCAGCGCTACTACAGCGGCAAGGTGGCGTATTCGGTCAATTTCGCCATCCGCCGCGATCTGTTCGATCGGCTGCTCACGTTCGATCAGCGGTTTTACGATCGCCATGCGCCGGGCGATCTGATCTCGCGCATGCATGCCGATGTCGATGTCATCTGGCGGCTGAACGTGATGGGCTTCACCCGGTTTAGCTGGGCGATCACGGTGCTGGTGTTCACCTTCGTCCTGTTGGGGGCCATCAGCCTGCCGCTGACCGGGGTGGCCTTCGTCGTGCTGATCGTGACGACGGCGTTTCAGGCCTGGGCCGGGCTGGCGATCACGCCGCTGTACGAGCAGGTGCAGGAACAGATGGGCGTCCTCTCCGCCCGCGTGCAGGACGCCGCCAGCGGCATCCAGACGATCAAGACGTTCGGCGCGGCGCGCGGCGCGGTGGAGGCTTTCCAGGCCGACAACACAGAATACCGGCGGCGCTGGCTGCGCTTCAAGCGGCGTTACGAACCGGTCGGCATGCTGCCGAACATGATCAGCCAGCTCACGCTGGGCATCGTCGTGCTGTTCGGCGGCATGATGACGGTGGAGGGGACGCTGACGCTCGGCCAGTTCACGCAGTTTTTGATCTACCTGGGGATGATCAGCGGGGTGCTGCTCCAGCTCGGCACGATCTACCAGCGCTATCAGCAGGCGCGCGGGTCGATGCAGCGTCTGACGGTGCTGCTTCAGCCGGCGGGCATCCGCGATCCGGAGGGTCCCGCCGCGATCGCGGAGGCGGCCTACGCGCAGAGCGTGCTGCGCGGCGATATCCGTTTCGAGGGCGTCAGCCTGACCCTCGACGGGCAGCCCATCCTGCGCGACATCGATCTGACCATCCCGAAGGGGCAGGTCGTCGCGCTGGTCGGCCCGACGGGCTGCGGCAAATCGATGCTGGTCAGCCTGCTGGCGCGCATCTACGACCCGACCGCGGGGCGCGTATGTATCGGCGGGGTCGATGTGCGCGAACTGCCGCTGGCGCGCCTGCGCGAGCTGATCGCCTACGTGCCGCAGACCCCGTTCCTGTTCAGCGAGACGCTGGCGGACAATGTGCGCATGGGCAGCGCCGCCGCGGATGCGATCGCGCTCAACCGAGCCATCCAGATGTCGCGTTTGAGCGGCGATCTGCGCCAGCTTCCCGACGGGCTGGAGACGCTGGTCGGCGAGAAAGGCGTCATGCTCAGCGGCGGGCAGAAGCAGCGCGTCGCCATCGCCCGGGCGATCGTGCGCGATCCGGCGATCCTGGTGCTGGATGATGCGCTGTCCAGCGTCGATACGCAGACCGCCGCCGAGATCCTGACCGATCTGCGCCAGGTGCTGCGCACGCGCACCAGCCTGATCATCGCCCACCGCATCGCCACGGTGAAGGATGCCGATCGCATCCTGGTCATGGATGCCGGTCGCATCGTTGAGGAGGGGACGCACGAGGCGCTGCTGGCGCGCGGGGGGATGTACGCGCGCATGGTGGAGCGCGAACTGATCGAGGAGGAGGCACGCCGCGATGACGACGGCGAAACCGACTGAACTGAGCGCAAAGGAAAAACGCCGCCTGCACAGTGAGGCGGATGTCGAGACCGGGCGGATCAGCGATCGATCGCTGTACGGGATGTTGTGGCGCTTCCTGCGGCCCTACACCCCACAGCTCGTCATCGTCATCGCGCTGCTGCTGGCGACGAGCGGGCTGACCGTGCTGCTGCCGCTGATCATCCAGCAGGCGGTGGACGGGCCGATCACAGCCGGGCAGTTGGACGGCCTGATCCCGCTGGGCCTGGCCTATTTCAGCCTGATCGCGATCATCTTCGGGCTGCGCTTCGGCTATATCTACCTGCTGCAAACCGTCGGGCAGAGCGCGCTGCGCAGCCTGCGGGGCGAGATGATGGCGCACATCCTGCGCCAGGATATGCGCTTCTTCAATACGACGCCGGTCGGCCAGCTCGTCTCGCGCATGTCCAACGATGTCGATAACCTGACCGAGCTGATCTCGACCAGCTTCGTCATGGTGGCCACCAACCTGGTCACGCTGGGCGCGATCATCATCACGATGTTCGCGCTCAACTGGCGGCTGGCGCTGCTGGCGCTGGCGGTCATGCCGGTCATGGTCGGCGCGACGATCTATTTCCGGCGCAAACTGCGCGCCAGTTCGCGCGCGTTCCACCGCTTGATCGCCGAATATCTGGCCTATCTGAACGAGCAGTTCAACGGCATGCTGATCGTGCAGTTGTTCGGGCGGCAGGCCGAAAGCCGGCGCGAATTCGACCGCATCAATCATCAGCATGTCGCCATTCACTCCACCTGGCGCGATCAGTACACGGCTTACGCCTCGATCCTCCAATTCATGACGTCGGTCGGGCTGGCGCTGTTGGTGTACGGCGGCGGTCAGGGGGTGCTGGCGGGCTGGGCATCGCTGGGGATGCTGATCGCATTCTGCGATTACGCCCGGCGCAGCTACGACCCGATGATGATGCTGTCCGAGCAGATCGCCCAGATCCAGACCGCGTTGAGCGCGGGCGAGCGGATCGCCCGGCTGCTCAAGGTCGAGCCGCAGATCCAGCCCCCGGCGGCCCCGGTACGCCTGAGCGAGAAGCCGCGCACGTTCGCCTTCGATCACGTCGAGTTCGGCTACGATCCCGATCATCCGGTGCTGCGCGATATCACCGTTGAAGTCCGGGCGGGGCAGCGGGTGGCCGTCGTCGGCGCGACCGGGGCGGGCAAGACCTCGCTGGCCGGGCTGCTCACCCGTTTTTACGATGTGCAGCGCGGGCGCGTGCTCATCAACGGGGTCGATGTGCGCCAGTTCGACCTGGACGATCTGCGCCGTTACGTCACGGTTGTGCCGCAAAGCCCGTACTGCTTCGATGGGACGATCGCGGACAATCTGCGCCTGTTCGATCCCACGATCCCGTTTGAACGCATGCGCGAGGCGGCCCGGGTCGCCCGGGCGGCCGATTTCATCGAGAAGCTGCCCGGCGGCTACGACTTCCGCCTGCTGCCGGGCGGGGCCAATCTGTCGCAGGGGCAGCGGCAGCTCCTGGCGCTGGCGCGCGCCCTGCTGCACAGCCCGGACAGCATCCTGGTGCTTGACGAAGCGACCAGCAGCATCGATACCGAGACCGAAGCGCTGATCCAGCAGGGACTGAGCGAGATCCTGCGCGGGCGCACCAGCCTGATCATCGCCCACCGCCTGAGCACGGTGCGCGAGGCCGATCGCATCCTGGTGATGAAGCGCGGCCAGATCGTGGAGGATGGCCGGCACGATGAACTGCTGGCGCGCAATGGGCTGTACGCGGCGCTGTACCGGCGTCAGTTCGCCGAGGTGCACGCGGATGCCAGTCTGTACCGCGCCGGGGCGGCGGACTGAGACAGGCGGTCGCGCGGCTGGCCCGGACGGCGGGCGGACGGTATAGTTGAGGGCCAGATCAGGAAGTCCGTCCGTCACCACCCGGAGAAAATGACCGTGAGCCAACTGCACAGGGAGATCCACGAGCAGCCTGCCGTGCTGCGGCGGCTGTTGGTTGAAGGGGCTGAGCCGGCGCGCCGCATCGCCGAGGCGATCCAGCGGCGCGCGCCGAAGTACGTCACGCTGGTGGCTCGGGGGAGCAGCGATAACGCCGCGCGTTACATGCAGTATCTGCTGGCGATCAACAACGGCATGACGGCGGGGCTGGCGATCCCCTCGGCGTACACGCTGTACGGACGTCCACCGGTCATGACCGACTCGCTGGTGATCGGCATCTCCCAGTCCGGCCAGTCCCCGGATATTGTGGCGGTGATGCAGGAAGCGCGGCGTCAGGGCGCGCTGACCGTCGCCTTGACGAATATCCCCGGATCGCCGCTGGAGGCGGCGGCGGAGCTGCATCTGCCGCTGCTGGCCGGGGTGGAGACGGCGGTGGCGGCGACCAAAACCTACACCGCTTCGCTGCTCGGTCTGGCGCTGATCTCGACCGCGCTGAATGGCGATCCCGCGCTGTGGGAAGCGCTGCAGCGCCTGCCTGACTGGGCGGCGGCGATCGCCGATCACGCTGAGGGCACGATCCGCGCCGCCGAACGCTATACCTACATGGAATACTGCGTGGTCGCCAGCCGGGGGTTCAATTACGCCACCGCGTTCGAGGTCGCGCTCAAGCTCAAAGAGCTGACGTACATCATCGCCGAGCCGTATTCATCAGCCGATTTCCTGCACGGCCCGATGGCGGTCGTCGAGCACGGCTTCCCGGTGTTCGCGATCGTGCCGGAGGGGACGATCGCGCCGGAACTGGTGACGTTCCTGTCCGCGTTGAACGAGCGCGGCGCTTCCCTGATCGTGGTCTCGGCGGATCCGGCGGCGCTTCAGCTCGCCCAGACGCCGCTGTTCGTGCCCGCTGGCATCCCGGAGTGGCTGTCCCCGATCCCGCTGGTGATCCAGGGGCAGTTGTTCGCGCTGGGGCTGACCCTGGCCAAACGCCTGGATCCGGATGCGCCGCGCGGCCTGCGCAAGGTGACTCTCACGCGCTGATCGGCGGTGTGCTCTCCATGAGAATTTGACGAGATCCGACTGGTCACCGGGGCATAAAACGGCTACACTGATCGCAGAATCCGTCTGTCCGTCAATCGATCAGAAAGCCGCTGGCCATGTCGTTCTGGAGCACGTTCGCTGGCCCGAATGCGGGCTACGTCCAGGAATTGTACGAGCGCTACCGCCGCGATCCGCAGTCCGTCGATGCGGCGACGCGCGCGATTTTTGAACGCTGGACTCCGCCGCTGGATCCCGCGCCGACAAACGGCGCGGCGGCCCCGGTCGTCGAGATCGCCCGGATCGTCGGCGCGGTCAATTACGCGGCGGCGCTGCGCGGTTTCGGGCATCTGCGCGCCCGGCTCGACCCGCTGGGCCGCGCGCCGATCGGCGATCCGCTGCTGGAGCCGGGCTTCCACGGCATCGTCGAAGACGATCTGCGCGCGCTGCCCGCCAGCCTGATCGGCGGGCCGGTCGGGGCGCGGGCGAAGAACGCCTACGAAGCCATTCAACTGCTCAAACAGATCTACACGTCCACGATCGGATACGACTGGGATCACATCCGCGCCCCGGAAGAGCGCGAGTGGCTGCGGCAGGCCGCCGAGTCGCAGCGCTACGCAGCCTACGCGCAGGCGGTCGATCATGAAGCGCTGCTGCGGCGGCTGACCGAGGTCGAGGTGTTCGAGCGGTTCATCCACCGCATCTTCCCCGGCAAACACCGCTTCTCGATCGAAGGCCTGGATATGATGGTTCCCATGCTCGACGAGTGGGTGGGGGCGGCGGCAGAGCACGGCATCAGCCATGTCCTGGTGGGCATGGCGCATCGCGGACGCCTGAACGTGCTGGCGCACGTGCTGGGCAAAGAGTACCGGCACATCCTGGCGGAGTTCAAAGACCCGGTCGGACGCGCCAAATTCCGCGACGATCTGGGCTGGACGGGCGACGTCAAATATCACATGGGCGCGCGGCGCGCCCTGCAGCGCGGCGCACCGGTCGATGTCATCATCGCGATGGCCCCCAACCCCAGCCACCTGGAATTCGTCAACCCGGTGGTGCAGGGCATGGCCCGCGCCGCGGGGACGCGCGCCAACAAACCCGGTGCGCCGGTCTTCGATCCGAATATCACGCTGCCGATCGTCATCCACGGCGATGCGGCGTTCCCCGGCCAGGGCGTGGTGGCGGAAACGCTGAATCTGTCCGGGCTGCCCGGCTACTGGACGGGCGGCACGCTGCACATCATCGCCAACAATCAGCTCGGCTATACGACGGAGCCGGGTGACTCGCGCAGTACGCTGTACGCCAGCGAGATCGCCAAGGGCTACAACATCCCGATCGTGCACGTCAACGCCGACGATCCCGAAGCCTGCGTGCAGGTCGCGCGGCTGGCCTTCGACTACCTGGTGCGCTTCCAGAAAGATTTCGTCATCGATCTGATCGGCTACCGGCGTCACGGTCACAACGAAGGCGATGAACCCGGTTTCACGCAGCCGCTGCTGTACCGCATCATCGAGAAACACCCGACGGTGCGCGAGCTGTACGCCCGCTCGCTGACGGCGCGCGGGGTGATCGCGGAGGGGGCGGCGGATGGGCTGGTCGAAACGGCCATGAACCGTTTGCAGCGCGTCTATGAGGGGCTGGACGCGGAGAAGGATCTGATCGATCCGCGCCCGACGCCCCCCAGGCCCGGCCAGGCGCGCGCTGTGAAGACCGGGGTGAGCGCGGAGAAACTGATCAGCTATCAGCGGGGACTGCTGTCGCTGCCGGAGTCGTTCACGCTGCATCCCAAGCTCGTCAAACAGATGCGGCGGCGGCTGGAGGCGGTCGAGCGCCCGGATGAAGCCAACATCGACTGGTCGAATGCGGAGGATCTGGCTTTCGCCAGCATCCTGGCCGATGGCATCGCGATCCGGCTGACCGGGCAGGACGTCGAGCGCGGCACGTTCAGCCAGCGCCATGCCGTCTTCCACGATTACGAGACCGGGGAGCAGTACATCCCCCTGCAGCATGTGCCGGGGGCCAGAGCGGCGTTCGAGATCCACAACAGCCCGCTGACGGAACAGGCCGTGCTCGGCTTCGAATACGGTTACAACGTCCAGGAACCGGGGCGGCTGGTGCTGTGGGAAGCGCAGTACGGCGATTTCAACAACGGCGCGCAGGTGATCATCGACGAATTCATCGTCTCCGCCCGCGCCAAATGGGGGCAGACGCCGTCGCTGGTCATGCTGCTGCCGCACGGTTACGAAGGCGCTGGCCCGGATCACTCCAGTGCCCGGCTGGAACGCTTCCTGCAGATGGCCGCCGAGACCAACATGCGCATCGCCAACCCGACGACGGCGGCGCAGTATTTCCACCTGCTGCGGCGGCAGGCACTGCTGCTCCAGTCCGACCCGCTGCCGCTGGTCGTGCTCACGCCCAAAAGCCTGCTGCGCAGCCCTCAGGTGTTGTCGCCGCTGAACGAACTGGCGGAGGGGCGCTGGCAGCCCGTGATCGACGATCCGCTGCCCGACCGCGATCCGGGACAGGTGCGCCGTGTCATCCTGTGCAGCGGCAAGATCTACGTCGATCTGATCAGCCACGAAGCGCGGTCAGCGCGCGCCGATATCGCCATCCTCCGGGTGGAGCAGGTGTATCCCTTCCCGCAGGAAGAAATCGCGGCGGCGCTGGCGCGCTATCCCAGAGCCGAAGAGGTGGTCTGGATGCAGGAAGAGCCGGAGAATATGGGGGCGTGGGAGTTCGCGCGCCCGCTGCTGATCGGCGTGGTCGGCACGCGCTACCCGCTGCGCTACCTGGGCCGCCCGCGCAACAGCAGCCCGGCGGAGGGGATGGCCGCCAGCCATGCCGCCAATCAGGCCTGGCTGATCGCGCAGGCTTACGCGGCGCGCATCGCGACGGATCGCGCGGAGATGCCCGCCGGCGGTTGAGCGGCGGTTTGCGATGATCGGGTACGGCAATACACTGGCTGCGAGCGCATACCGAGCGAGGAAAAGACGGAATGGCATTCGATATCATCGTGCCCGATCTGGGCGAGTCTGTGGTTGAGGCGACGATCGCGCGCTGGTTGAAGCAGGTCGGCGATCCCGTCAGGATGGGGGAACCGGTCGTCGTGCTGGAGACGGATAAAGTCGATCTCGAAGTCGGCGCGGGCCGGGACGGGGTGCTGGCGCAGATCGCCCGCGCTGAGGGTGAGGATGTCCGGGTGGGCGATCGAATCGGTTCCATCGAGGAAGCGCCGGCAGCCGCGGCGTCTGCGCCGCCGCCTCCGATCGAGCGCCCGGCTGTCCCCGCTCCAGCGCCGCGCACCGTCGAAACGGTCGTCGCCACGCCGGTGGCGCGCCGGGTGGCGGCGGAGGCCGGGGTCGATGTCAATCAGGTTCCGCCCGGCAGCCCGGCGGGCAAAGTCACCAAAAGCGATGTCGAGCGCTACCTGGAGCAGCAGAGGCAGCCCGCGCCGCCCGCCCCGAGCGACGCCCCGTTTCCGTCGGGCGAGCTGACGTATCGGCGGGAAGAGCGCATCAAAATGTCGCGCCGTCGCCGGACGATCGCGGCCCGGCTGGTCGAGGCGCAGCACACCGCCGCCATGCTGACGACGTTCAACGAGATCGACATGAGCCGGGTCAACGCCATCCGCGAACGTCGGCGCGACTCGTTCAAGGAGAAGTTCGGCGTCGGCCTGGGGCTGTCGAGCTTTTTCGTCAAGGCCGCGATCAGCGCGCTCAAGCGCTTCCCGCAGCTCAACGCCGAGATCCAGGGCGACGACATGATCCTCAAGCACTACTACGATATCGGCGTGGCGATCGGGGCGGAGGATGGACTGGTCGTCCCGGTGCTGCGCGACGCCGATCGGATGTCGTTCGCCGAGATCGAAGGCGCGATCAAACGCTTTGCCGCTCAGGTGAAGGACGGCACGCTGTCGCTGGAAGATCTGCGCGGCGGGACGTTCACGATCACCAACGGCGGGGTGTTCGGCTCGCTGATGAGCACGCCGATCCTCAACCCGCCGCAGGTGGGCATCCTCGGCCTGCACAAGATCCAGCCGCGCCCGGTCGTCGTCGATGGCGAGATCGTCGTCCGCCCGATGATGTACGTCGCGCTCAGCTACGATCATCGCATCGTCGATGGGCGCGAGGCCGTGCAGTTCCTCGTCCACGTCAAAACGCTGATCGAGGATCCGGAGAGCCTGCTCGTCGAAGGCTGAGATCAGCCGCCGGGGGCGATCTCGATGATCACTTTGTGCAGATCCGGCGGATAGCTGACGTTGAGCGCGAACGCTTCCGCCGCCCGGGCCAGTGGAAAGCGGTGCGAGATCAGATCGTCCAGCGGGACGCGGTGGCGCAGCGCCAGCGCGATCGCGCGCGGATAGGTGTGTTTCATGCGCCGGGACATAACGATCGTCAGCCCTTTGCGCCGGGCGGTGCTGTGCTTCATGGACAGGGTGTCTTCCGCCGGGATGCCAACCAGCACGACGCGCCCGCCCAGCCGCGCCATTTCCGCCGCCTGGGCGATGGTATGATCGGCCCAGGCCGCCTCGAAGACCACATCCGCGCCACGCCCGCCGGTGAGCTGGCTGATCCGGCTGACCGGGTCGCTCTCCACGGTGAAGGCGGCATCCGCGCCCCAGGCGAGCGCTTTGGCGACGCGCCACGGGTGCTGATCGAAAGCGAAGATCGGATCGGCCCCCGCCAGCTTCAGCAGGCGGATGATCAGCAGGCCGATCGGCCCGCAGCCGATGACCACCGCCGAGCGCCCGATCCGGATCTTGCCCAGATCGACGGCATGTATGGCCACGCCCAGCGGTTCGAGCAGCGCCGCCCCGGCATCGGTGATCGCATCCGGGACGGGGAAACAGGAACGCGCTGCGACGTTCATGCGTTCGCACAGCGCGCCGTCGTCCGGGAACAGACCACAGAAATGCAGCCGCCGGCACAGATTGGGATGCCCGGCCTCGCAGAATTCGCAGCGCCAGCAGGGGGACGCCGGATCAACGGCCACGCGCTGCCCGACGTGCAGCGGCTGATCCAGGCCATCGCGCGCCTCGGCGCCGACCGCTTCGACGACGCCGGCGAATTCGTGGCCGAGGATGAGCGGCTGGGCGACGGTCGTGTCGCCGATGCGGCCATCCAGGTAGGTATGCAGATCGGATCCGCAGACGCCGACGGCGCTGACCCGGATCGTCACGTATTCCGGGCCGGGCGGCGGCGGGGGTGGGACGGTTTCGACGCGCAGATCGCGAGCGGCGTGCAGTCGTGCGGCCAGCATGATCGGTCTTCCTCGCAGGGGCAGATCCTCGTCAGTTCAACCGAGAGCGGGTAAAGTAGACTCAGCGCCACGGCGCACCCCGCCGCGGTGTGCATTGTGCATCAAGAATACCGTCTGTCCGGCAAATATGCCCTGTCAATTTGTTTCTGGAGGTTTTTTTCACCATGATCGCCCAGACCCCTGCCGCTTATATCCCCCGCGCCGCCCAGATCGCGCGCCGTCCCGTCACGCTGGCCGTGATCGTCGGCAACCGCGGTTTCTTCCCCAAGCACCTGGTGACGAGCGGGCGCGCTCAGATCCTCGACGTGCTGGCCCGGATGAACATCCGCGCCATCATCCACGATGAGCAGGCCACGGCTTACGGCGCGGTCGAGTCGCTGGCGGAAGCCTACGCCACCGCTGAATTTCTGCGCGCGCACCGCGATGCGATCGACGGCGTGCTGGTCACGCTGCCCAACTTCGGCGACGAAAAGGCGATCGCCAACACGCTGCGCCTGGCCGATCTCAACGTGCCCGTGCTCATCCATGCCTTCAACGACGATCCGGCGCGCATGGGCGTCGCCGATCGGCGCGATTCGTTCTGCGGCAAGATGAGCGTGTGCGCCAACCTGAAACAGTACGGCATCCCCTTCAGCCTGACGACGCTGCACACCGTCGATCCCGATGCCGACTCGTTCCGGGCTGACTTGCAGCGGTTCGCCGCGGTCTGCCGGGTCGTGCGCGGCCTGCGCGGCGCGCGGATCGGCATGCTGGGGGCGCGCCCCGCCGCGTTCAACACCGTGCGCTACAGCGAAAAACTGCTCGAGCGCAGCGGCGTCAGCGTCGAAACGCTCGATCTGAGCGAGGCGGTGGGGCGGGCGGAACGTCTGCCAGAGGACGATGCCGCCGTCGCGGCCAAGAAAGCGGAGATCGAGCGCTACGCCCGGACGCACGGCGTCCCCGAAGCGGCGCTGATCAAGATGGCCCGACTCGGCGTCGTGCTCGATCGCTGGATGGCCGATCTGCGCCTGGATGCCACAGCGATCCAGTGCTGGACAGCGCTGGAGGAATATTTCGGCGTCGTGCCGTGCACGCTGATGAGCATGGCCAGCAATGGGCTGGCTCCATCGGCCTGCGAGACGGACATCCTCGGATCGCTGGCGATGCTGGCGCTGGCGCTGGCCAGTGGCAGACCGTCCGCGCTGGTGGACTGGAACAACAACTACGGGGACGACCCGGACAAAGCGGTCGTCTTTCACTGCTCCAATCTGCCCAAAGACGTCTTCATCGACGAGATCCCGGTCATGACCTATCAGGAGATCCTGGCTGGCAGCGTCGGGGCGGACAGCGCTTACGGGGCGATCTACGGGCGGGTGAGCGCCGCGGACTTCACCTACCTGCGCCTGTCCACCGACGATCTGAATGGTCGGCTGCGCGCTTACGTGGGCGAGGGCACATTCACCGACGATCCGCTGACGACGTTCGGCGGCTATGGGGTGGCGCATGTGCCCAATTTTCAGACGCTGCTGCACTACATCTGCGATGAAGGCTTCGAGCATCACGTCACGATCAATCAGGCGCGCGTGGCGGATGCCGTCTTCGAGGCGCTGACGCGCTATCTGGGCTGGTCGGTGTATTACCACCGCTGAGCGATGCCGGCGCCTATGGGCGCGGCAGCTCGAAGATCTCGCGGATAGACGCATACGCCCCGCCTGCCAGCCGGCCCACTGGCTGCAGGCGGGTGATGTCGATCCTGTCCGGGCCGATCAGCAGCTCATCGGCGACATGGATGTGGACGATGCGCCCGATGACGATCGAGCCGCCGCCGGGAAGCGGGCTGACATCGACGATCTGCGCGACCGTGCACTCGAATTGAAGCGGGCTTTCGGCAACGCGGTACGGCTTCACCCTGACCGACGGTGCGGGCGTGACGCCGGCGATCGCGAATTCATTTTCGCCGCGCGGGTAATTTCCGGCGGTGATATTCATGGCGCGCACGGTCGCCTCGGTCACGACGTTGACGACGAATTCGCCGGTCGAGCGCACATTGACCAGGGTGTCTTTGAAACCATCCCCGTTGGCGGGGACATGATCGCGCACGCTGGCGACGAACAGCAGATGCGGCGGGTTCGAACAGACCCCGTTGAAGAACGAATATGGCGCCAGGTTCGGGCGTCCGTCCGCGTCCACGGTGGAAATCCAGGCGATCGGGCGCGGCACGATCGCGCCCGTCAGCAGTTTGTAGACCGATTGATAGGGCAGGCTTTCCGGGTTGATTTCCACTTCGACCTTTTTCCTATCCCTTGAGATAGCATCAGGTTGTAATATAATGTAATGTGCCTTCAGCTATCCACTTAAGGAGTCTGTCAGCCGGAGATCATGCTGTTCAGCTACATCGATCATATCTCACTGGAGTCGTTTCAACAGCATGCCGGCGGACATTCCCTGGTCTTTCTCGATCCGTTCACCCATCACCGGACACTGCTGCTGCGCCATTTCCTGGAACGGAGGGAGCCGGGGCTGCTGTATCATTCTGTGCCGCGGCCCGGCTTGAACGTGCGCACCTGGCTTCCGCTGCTGACGGCGGAGATCCGCCGCGTCTATCCCGATTTCGGCGCAGCCCTGGACAGGGAGCAGGATACGACCGATGCCGTCGCGCTCGGCGCGGCCCTGGCGCGCGATCTGAGCGCCGTATGCCAGCCGCCCGGCCTGCTGATCATCGACGATATTGAGCGCCTGCACGACCTCGATCTGGAGCGCTTTCTGCGGGCGCTGCTCAGTGGGCTGCCCGCCGGTGTGCATGTCGTCCTCAGTTCAATGCTGATCGACCGTCAGCCGTGGTCTGGCCTGCTCGCGCGTCGCCAGGCGGTGGTGCTGCGCGCTCAGGAACGGCAGCACGAGCTGCGGTTTGTCCGGTGCGAGCGGCCCGCTGCCCGGCTTGAGGTCTACGCCCTCGATGAGGCGCGGATCGTGCTCAACGGTCAGCCCATCGAGCGCTGGGAAGGGGTGCTGCCGCGGCTGTTGTTCTTCTATCTGATCGATCATCCTCTGGTGATGCGCGATCGGGTGGTGACGGATGTCTGGCCGGCCCTGCCGCTGGACGAAGCCACCGACATTTTCCATGTCACCAAGCACAAGATCACCGATTTACTCGGGCGGGTGACGCGCGATGCCCAGGAGCTGACGCAGTACCTCCACGGCTATTACATGCCTGGCAGCCGGGTCATCCGGATGTACGATGTCCATGAATTCGAGGATCTGATCGACCGGGCGCTGCACACGACCGATCAGCTTGAGGCGGAACTGCTGCTGCGCCGCGCGCTGGATTACTACCGCACCGCGTTTCTTTCCGGTCTGGATGCGCCCTGGGTGCAGCGCCGACGGGAAGAGCTGGCGCTGCGTTTCGGCGAAGCGCTGATCCGGCTGGGCGAGATCGTCGATGGGCAGGGGGATCAGCAGACCGCCCTCGACCTGCTGGAACGCGGCCTGAGCCTGCGGCCCGAACGTGAAGATGCGCATCGCCGCGTGATCGAGCTGCTGCTGCAGCGGGGGCAGAGCGAGGCGGCCCGGTCACGCTATGAGCGGCTGCTGACGCAGGTTTATCAGCCGCTCGGCTTGCAGCCATCCAAAGAGACGCTGGAACTGCGCGCCCGGCTGGAGACCAGTTCCCCCTGATCTCAGGTCTGGATCGTGCATTCCATCCAACCGTCCGGCGTCTGGAGGATATCGTATTGCCCTCCCAGTGCGCTGACCTCGCGCTGGATCAGCGGAACGGAGAGACGGTCGGCGTTCTCGTGCCCCGGTTTGACCTGCGTGCGCTCGCGGATCGTCAGGTGGATGCCGCCCGCCTGTTCCGTCAGCGTGAAAATAGCTTCACCCGCGCTGCTGTGTTTCTCCAGCGCGTCGATCACGCCGCTGAGGATACGGGCGATCGCAGCGCGGTGGCGCATCGGACTGCAAGCCAGGGAGGCGATCTCCAGCCGGAACGCGATCGCGCTGCGGGCGCTGGCCGCGCTGATCAGGCGCTGCGCGGTCAGCGCCAGATCGATGCCCTGGGGGGGCGGACGCAGCAGGTCGAGCTGTAGGGCGAGTTCCGCCTGCGCGCCGGCGATCAAGCCGGGCAGGGGTTCCGGCGTTTCGGCCTGCATCCGGGAGAGGATCGTCCCCAGCCGGGCCTCGAACAGCTCGGCCAGACGGCGCCGTTCAGCCGCGATGATCAGGTCGTTCAAGCGGGTCGCATGACGGTGGCTGTCGATCGCCGCGGCGAACTGACGGGCCGTGATTTCCAGCAGGAGCGGATCGACATCCCGGTAAAATGCGCCCGTGTCGTGTTCCAGCACGAGCAGGCCGAGCGCTCGATCCTGGTGGATGAGCGGGATGCCCAGCCAGGACTGCACCTGCGCGAAATGGGCGACGCCGAACAGGGTGAGATCGACGATGGCGATGGCGCGGGCCAGGTCATCATCGGCGCGCACATCGTCCAGGGCGCGCGGTGAGTCGGCCTCAAGCAGATCGACATATGGCGTGAGCAGCGCCGCGGTCTCAACCCCGCTGCTCTGGCGTTTGGCGGCGGGGGCGGCCAGATACAGGTAGCCCCGCTCATGGCGCAGATAGATCTGGGCGAAGCGGTAGTCGATGACATCCTTCAAGGCCGTCAGCCCATCGGTCAGCAGGCCGCGCAGATCGCGCGCGGAGAGCAGCATCTCCGCCGTGTTGAGCAGGGCCTGGTAGCGCTTCTGCTCAGCCTGACTGGTTTCGGCGCTCGCCTGGATGCGCAGGTTCGACTCGCGCACGCGCTCGAACAGATACTCCGCCTGGGCGATCGTCTCCTGGAATCGGAGCAGCAGCCCGGTGAGCAGCGTGACGATCAGAAAATTGGCCAGCAGATACGTGGTATCGCGCGCCGCCGCCGCCAGCGTGTAAACCACGGCGGTCATGCCGATCAGCCAGGCGATCGCCAGCCCGCCGAGGACGAGACGCAGCCGGCCCGGCAGCGCGGCGATCTGAACGGTGAGCGGGACCAGGATGATGCTGTGCCGCAGGCCGGAATCGCGCACGATCAGGAAAGTGACGGAGAGGATCGCGACCTCCACAGCGATGCACAGCACGTACCCGATGGCGATGCGGTGTGCGGGCAGCCTGCCCACCGTTGACCATCCCAGTGTGGCGATGCTGGCGTAGGCCGCGCCCAGCAGTGCCAGCAGCAGCACAGTGAACGGACGTGACAGGAACAGGAAGCGCTGTTCCAGCAGCACAGCCGTATAGGCGAAAGCGATCAGGCCCAGCATCAGCGCGCTGGCGAGGCGTCCTTCCAGCAGACGACGGGGAAGCTCGAAAGCATGCATGCTCGATCCTCTGTCCATCATCGGTCGCGGGACGATCTGGACGCGCGTGCGCGCGTGCGCGCATACGCATGCAGGTAGAGATACAGGGGAGTTTAATGAGTTTATAACAGACTGTCCAGCGCGCTTCGCTCACAGGCCGCTCATCAGACCGGTATAGGCTGGTCAGGGCTATCGCATCAAAATAAAGTAGGAGGCATACTCGCTACCTAAAGAAAGGGGGTAGCGATGAATGAACAACCCTTCAGCAGTCTCGAAGAATGCTTTAGCGACCTGCCCGACCCGCGTGTGCAGGGACGATGTGACCATAAATTGATCGATATTGTCCTGATTGCGGTCTGTGCCGTCTTGTGCGGTGCTGAGAGTTGGAGCGAGGTGGAGGAGTTTGGGC
>DAOUBU010000033.1:0-34024 GCA_034432395.1 Anaerolineae bacterium | reverse complement strand
TAGAGCGTGTTAGGCACTTTAAAGACAAAAAGCGAACGTATGGACAAAGCGATGCAGCATAATCATGGCAAAAGCCAGGAAATGCAGCCCTTTCAAGGTCGCCGGGAGCCGTTCGTAGTCTCTCACGAGGCGTCGAAAGCGGCTCATCCAAGCAAAACTACGCTCCACCACCCAACGACGGGGCAGCAGCAAAAAGCCGCGCCTGGCATTGGGCAGCTTGACCACTTCCAGACGCAACCCATACGCGGCAGCCGCCTGAGCTGCCTCATCGCCCGTGTAGCCCTGATCGACAAAAGCTACTTCAACCGTTTGGCCTGTGACTTCCTGAACGTCCTGCGCCAGTTGCGCTACTTGAGCACGATCCTGTTCATCAGCGGCGGTGACGTGCAGCGCCAGCAGATGCCCCAGCGTGTCCACCGCCATGTGCGTTTTGCTGCCCTTGCGCCGTTTGGCGCCGTCATAACCCGCTCGCGCCCCACTTTCCGGGCTGGATTGCAGCGTTCGACTGTCGAAAATGGCCCCAGTGGGCTGTTCACTGTGCCCCTGCGCCAGCCGCAGCAGTTCTCTCAGATCATGCACCATCGCTTCAAACACCCCCGCTCTCAGCCAGCGCTGTGTTTGCTGATACACAATCTCCCACGGCGGCAAATCGTTGGGGAGCATGCGCCAGGATATGCCGCCACGCACCACATAGCGCAGCCCATTGAACACTTCCCGCAGCGGATACTCCCGTTGTGGCGCATCTTCTCGCATCAATGTCAGGTAGGGGGCAATGAATGCCCATTCTTCGTCACTCACGTCGGTGGGGTACGGTTTTCTATTCATACCCCTTATTCTACCGTCAAAAGTTCATAACACGCTCTAGGCATAACGGTCACCGGTGTCAAGCGCGGTGGAACGGGGACGTCTGACTGGCGGCGCTTGAAGCTGCTTATCATCGCGGACTATAATTGCGCTGCGAATGCTTATTCAGGGGGCAATCACTGGCATGTCCATTCATCACACGCTGCTGCAGCGCCTGCAAGACCGCAGTGCCGTCGTCGGCATCATCGGCCTGGGGTATGTCGGGCTGCCGCTGGCGGTCGAATTTGCCGCCGTTGGCTATACCGTTATCGGCTACGATATTAACCAGACCAAAGTCGACTCACTGAATCGGGGAGTCAGCTATATCCCGGATATCCCGACGGAACAGCTCGCGCCGCTGGTGGCAGCGGGCAAGCTGCGCGCGACGACCGACGTCGATGAACTGAAGGCCTGCGATGCGATCAGCATCTGCGTGCCGACGCCGCTGCGCAAAACCAAAGATCCGGACATGTCGTATGTCATCCAGTCGATCGAAGACGTCGCCCGGATCGCCCATCCCGGTCTGCTGATCGTGCTGGAGAGCACGACGTACCCCGGCACGACGGTCGAGCTGATCGTGCCGCGCATGACCGGGCTGGGGTACACCGTGGGCAGCGATATCTTCGTCGCCTTCTCCCCCGAACGCATCGATCCAGGCAACAAGCAGTACGGCGTCCGCAACACGCCCAAAGTCGTCGGTGGGGTGACCGACGCCTGCACGGAAGCCGTGAGCGCGCTGTACGCGCCGGCGGTCGAGCAGGTGGTGCGCGTCTCTTCACCCACGACCGCGGAAATGGTCAAACTGCTGGAGAACACCTTCCGCGCCGTCAACATCGGCCTGGTCAACGAAATGGCCTTGATGTGCAACAAGCTGGGGGTGGATGTCTGGGAGGTGATCCGCGCCGCAGCCACCAAGCCGTTCGGCTTCATGCCGTTCTACCCCGGGCCGGGGCTGGGCGGGCACTGCATCCCGGTCGATCCGCACTACCTGTCGTGGAAACTCAAGGCGCTGAACTACACCGCGCGTTTCATCGAACTGGCGAGCGAGGTCAACACGTCCATGCCGGTCTACGTCGTCGATAAAGTCATGCTGGCGCTGAACGACGACGGCAAGGCCCTGCGCGGGGCGGATGTGCTGGTGCTCGGCGTCGCTTACAAGCGCGATATCGACGATGTGCGCGAAAGCCCGGCGATCGATATCATCGGGCTGCTGCGTCAGCGCGGGGCGCATGTTCGGTATCACGACCCGCACGTGCCGCAGATCCGGCTTGATCACGACCCGGACGCCCAGCATGCGCCGATGATGCAGTCGGCTGCGCTGACGCCGGAACTGCTGCAGGCCGTTGACTGCGTCGTCATCGTGACCGATCATTCAACATACAACTGGCAGCAGATCGCCGATCAGAGTAAGCTTATTGTGGATACACGCAACGCGCTGCGGCAGATCAAGGGTGCTGCACGGGTTGTGCGGCTGTAAGTCCAGTGTGTATCTATCCGGTGAGGATCACGCTACCGATAAGGATCAGCAGTCCATGGAGATGCCGTTTACGCTGCGCACCCTTCCGCCTGAGGCGCTCGAAGTCCTGCGCTATTTCGGCAAAGCCGGGGGCGCCGCCGCTCATGCCGATGATATCGCCGAAGGTTCCGGGCTGGGGCCGAAGAGCTTCGGCAAGGCCCTGCGTCGTCTGGTCACGAAGAATTATCTGGTGATGGAGCGCGAGCAGGTCTACCGGCTGTCGGATGCCGGCAAGCGGCTGACCGCTGAGCTGCTCGAATACGATCTGATCGCGCCGCCACAGGCCGGCCAGAAAGTCGTGCCGCCGCGTTTTGTCCGCCGGCGCGTTGTGCTGGCCGCGCCGCAGCAGGTGATCGCGGGGCAGCCCACGATGGTCTTCGTCGGCATTGATGATGCGGAGACCGAAGAACTGGTTCCCGAAGCCATCGATGTCCTGCTCCGCCTGTCGCTGGTCAACGGGGAACCGCGCGAACCGCGCGAACTGTCGCTGCGCCTGGCCAACCGCCATGTGCAGCAGGCCCTGGAGATCACGCCGGGGTATTACACGCAGATCCGCATCCGCCTGCAGGTTTGCCAGGTCGAGGATGACGCGATCGACGAAGAGGCCTGCGGCGGCCTGTACGTCGATCTGCCGGTAGCGGTCAGCGGGCCGCCGGCCAGTCTGGCTGCCTACGGCGCGGATATCATGCTGAAGGACACCTCCGGCATCGATATCAGCGATTTCCTGTCGATGTGACCGACGGCAGCGCTCCAACACACGCGCGCGCCGTGTACGCACGCGCCGTGCACGCGCATCAGAAGGCTGCGATATCATCCTCAAAGACGAACCGTTCTGTCGGCAGCGGCGCAGCACCGCCTGGGGCATGCAGCGCCGCCAGCGTGAGCGGCTGGCGGCGTTCCTCGCGGCTCAGCCGTCGGCGCAGATCGCCGGCGTAGTAGATCCGCCTGTCCACACCCGCCCGCGGGTCGAGCGCGATGTGCGCCACACCGCGCGCCAGCAGATCGACCGGCAGCGGGGCTGAGCGGCGCAGCCCGATCCAGTTGAACGGCGGCACGCCGCCCAGCAGCGTCATCAGGGCCAGAAACGGACTGCGCGGTTCGCCCCGCCGGTAGACGAGCGGGGCGCGGATGATGATCGCCTGCAGGCCCACCCGTTCCAGATAGGCCTCCGCTTCTCGTTTTTCTTTGATGTATTCCCCGCTGAGCCAGGGCGCCCGCGCGCTGCTGAGCAGGACGAAGCGCGGCACGCCGGCGCTGACGCACATATTGGCGGCGTTGCGCGCGGAGACGACATTCAGCCAGTGGTACGTCAGCCCGTGAGCCGGATCGGCTTTCAGCCCGCCGACGGTGTGGATGACCACGTCCTGCCCGCGCGCGCGCCCCTTCAGGCTGGAAGGTTCCCAGATATCGGCGTGAAACCAGCGGACTTGATCGCGCAGCGGCCCCAGGCGCGCTTCCGCGCCGGGCCGAACCAGCAGGGTGACTTCGACCCCCTGTTCCAGCAGTGCCAGCGCGATCATGTCGCCTATCAGAGTGCCGCCCCCCGTGATCAGCGCGCGGGACGGCGGACGCCGTGCTGCTATCATGTCAGTCCTGAAAGTCAGTTCGTCGATGACACCAATCTTACCCGCTGGCTGACACAGATTGAAGACGCATTGTCAAGCGTATCCAGCGATCGAGAGAGCATTCCGGGGAAGCGCCCTGTCATCCGAAGATTGAGACCCGACCGGCCTCTATGCCCGGCTTTCCACCGGATCTCGATGCATCTCACACCCTTGATGAATGCGGGCGAGTACAGTATGATGTTAAGTGAATGCGAACGGCGACGTGGCCAAGGGGTAAGGCAAGGCTCTGCAAAAGCCTGATCACCAGTTCGAATCTGGTCGTCGCCTCACTGCGAGATCCTGAAAAACGGGATCTCGTTTTTTTCAACAGGGTGAAGCGATGGACGACCACAGCGCTCAATCGGCCAAGCCACCGATCCGTCCCGATCATCCGTCCGATGGGCGTGACCTGCGGATCGAGCTGCCGCTGCCCAATTACACGCTGTCCACCGTGTGCCCGGCCTGCGCGCACCCGACGATCCGCCGTGCCTGCAAAGTGCGCTGCGAGCGCTGCGGCTTCATGTGGGATTGCAGCGAGCTGTAACCCCGCCGCTCATGCGATCCAGCGCCAGGTGACGAAGCGCAGCACGAATACGAACGCCAGCCCGATGCTGGCGGCATCGACCACGATCTCGCGCCAGCGCGCCCGCGCGATCCACGACCCGATCAGGATGTAAAACGGGAAGACGACTGCCCCGAAGCGCGGCATGGCGAGCAGGCTACCCGCCCCGATCGGGATGAGCACAGCGGTCAGCGCGAACAGCCCCCATGCGCGGTCAAGGCGCAGCGTCAGCAGGCCCAGACCGAGAAATGCCCCTGTCGCGATCAGGTCGATCCACGACAGATCCCAGCCGAGCAGCGAGACCGGTTCACCGCTGAAATAAATGGTGAAGGCCTCGATCGGCGAGGCCGCGGCCCGCCCCCAGATCGACCGATAAGCTTCGAAATACGCCCCCGGATCGCCGGCGGTCAGCCCCATGAACAGCACGTAGCCAGCGAACAGTGCCGGCGGCAGACCGGCTGCGATCAGCCGCGGCCAGCGACCGGCCCCGGACGTCCATGCCGCCCAGAGCAGGGCGGGGAACAGCGCCACACCGACCGAGCGCGTCAGACAGGCCAGACCCGCCGGGATCAGCGCGAGATAGAAATGCCGTCGTTCCAGCAGCCAGAAGGTCAGCAGCGCCCAGAGCAGGAAGACGCTTTCCGTGTATACACCGGAGAGGAAGATCGCATTCGGCGTGATCAGCAGCAGAGTCAGCGCGCGCCAGGCCGTCCGGGCGTCGAAACGGCGTTTCGTCAGGTCGAACAGCAGCCACCCGCTGATCAGCAAGGCGACGTTGGAGATCAGCAGCCCGCCGATCGTGGTGCAGGTGCTCCAGTAGGGGGAAAGCGCGCAGCCAGACGGCGTCAGCCCGCTGACCAGATGGATCAGCAGCGGGTAAACCGGCAGGAACGCCATATCCGCCGCCGGGGCGCGTTCGTTGAACCAGTCGTAGCCGAACGTGGCGATCGACGTGTAGAAACCGGCATCCCAGCGATACCACATATCGAGCGCCGGCCCGCCGTCGAGCAGATGGGTGTATTCCGGCCCCTCAACGGACGGCATCAGGACGTTCACAGCCGTCCCGACGCCGACCAGGATCAGGCGTGTGACCAGGAAGGCGGCGGTGATCAAGAGCAGTTCGCGGCGCGATAAGGACACGAGGCACACCTTCAGCGGCAGACCGGCGCACGATGAAAATCATGACGACGAAGATTTTACAGGCTTTTTATCAGTGTTACATCGGGGCGAACGGTGAACCGGTATAGGATCAGAGTGCTCGATGAGATAACAGGAGCGATGTCAATCATGGTCAGGGTGCGTTTGTTGCCGGTTGTTGTGGCCGCGTTCGCTGTGCTGGCGGCGTTACTCACGCCGGGCGACTCTGTCGCAGCGCAGGGCGGCCTCGATTTCACGCGCAATCCCAATTACGGCTCGGTCAATCTCGCGCCCGGTTTTCAGCCCGATCCGCACACGGTTCAGGTGACCAGCGGCGGCAGTGTCAGTATCAGCAGCGTTCTGACCGGGAATGAATGCCGTGGATTTGCGACAGCGGCTCCGGACTATCGGGTGAGTCTGGCGGGCAGCACCTCGCTGCTGCGCCTCTTCTTCGTCAGCCAGGGCGATACCACGCTGGTGGTCAACGATGCGGCGGGCAACTGGTACTGCGACGACGACTCGTTCGGCACGCTTCATCCCACCATCGACCTGGTCAACGCGGCCCCCGGACAGATCGATATCTGGGTGGGCAGCTTCAGCAGCGGCTCGTTTGTCAGCGGCACGCTGTACGTGACTGAGTTCAACACCGTAACGCCGGCGGCGCCGACTGCGACGGGCGGTGGACTGGGCAGCGGCGGTCAGGGGCAGGGCGGCGGACTGATGCAGCCGACGCCGACGCCGGTCCTGGGCAGCGGCATGGGGAACGTGCCGGCGGGCGGCAATCCCGGCACGGCGACGGGCATGGGGCTGAGCTTCAGCGCGACGCCGAATTATGGTTCGGTCAACCTGATGGCGGGGTTCACCCCCGATCCGCACACGGTTCAGGTGACCAGCGGCGGCGGCGTCAACGTGGCCAGCAACATCACTGGCACGGAATGCCGCGGCTTCGTCACCGAAGCGCCGGATTACCGCATCAACTGGTCGGGGACGACGTCGCTGCTGCGCCTCTTCTTCGTCAGCCAGGGCGATACCACGCTGGTGATCAACGATGCGATGGGCAACTGGTACTGCGACGATGACTCGTTCGGCACGCTCAACCCGACCATCGATCTGGTCAACCCGGCCCCCGGACAGATCGATATCTGGGTGGGGAGCTTCAGCAGCAGCGCGTTCGTCAATGGCACGCTGTACGTGACCGAGTACGCCGCGGTGACGCCGGCGGCGCCGACCGGGCAGGGCGGCGGACTGATGCAGCCGACGCCGACGCCAGTCCTGGGCAGCGGCATGGGGAACGTGCCGGCGGGCGGCAATCCCGGCACGGCGACGGGCACGGGGCTGAGCTTCAGCGGGACGCCGAATTACGGTTCGGTTAACCTGATGACGGGATTCACCCCCGATCCGCACACGGTTCAGGTGACCAGCGGCGGCGCCGTCAACGTCGCCAGCAACATCACCGGCACGGAATGCCGTGGCTTCGTCACCGGATCGCCGGATTACCGCGTCAACTGGTCGGGGACAGCGTCGCTGCTGCGCCTCTTCTTCGTCGGCCAGGGCGATACCACGCTGGTGGTCAACGATGCCGCGGGCAACTGGTACTGCGACGATGACTCATTCGGCACGCTCAACCCGACCATCGATCTGGTCAACCCGGCCCCCGGTCAGATCGATATCTGGGTGGGGAGCTTCAGCAGCAGCACGTTCGTCAACGGCACGCTGTACGTGACCGAGTACGCCGCGGTGACGCCAGCGGCGCCGACCGGGCAGGGCGGTGGACTGGGCAGCGGCGGTCAGGGGCAGGGCGGCGGACTGACGCAGCCGACGCCGACGCCGATGACCGGGGGCGGTCAGAGCAGCGCCTCCGGGTTGAACTTCACCGCCAGCCCGAATTACGGTTTCGTCAATCTGACGGCGGGATTCATGCCCGATCCGCACACGCGCGCGGTCACCAGCGGCGGGAATGTCAGCGTGTCGGCCAACCTGACCGGGAACGAATGCCGCGGTTTCGTCACCAGCGCGCCGGATTACCGCGTCAACTGGTCGGGGACGACGTCGCTGCTGCGCCTCTTCTTCGTCGGCCAGGGCGATACCACGCTGGTGGTCAACGATGCCGCGGGCAACTGGTACTGCGACGACGACTCGTTCGGCACGCTTCACCCGGCCATCGATCTCACTAACCCCACTCCGGGGCAGATCGATATCTGGGTGGGGAGCTTCAGCAGCGGCTCGTTCGTCAGCGGCACGCTGTACGTCACGGAGATGAGCGCGGTCGATCCCGCGGACTACTGAACACAGGTAGTTTCGGCCTGAATGAAGTGTAGAACACCGGGCGATCTCGCACAGGGATCGCCCGGCGTTTTTATCGATCCGAGCGATCGTTCGATCAGGGGTGCTGCAGGCGGCGTCTGGCTTCCTGACGCACCAGCCCGATGATCCCCATCAGCCCGGCGCCTTTGCCCATCGAGATCTCGCGCCCGAACAGTGAGAAGACGATCTCATCGCTGATCGCCGCGACCTGATCGACCGGTTGGCCGGACAGCGTCTCATCGAGGATGACGCTCAGCGCCATCGCCGAAAGCCCCTGCGGGTTGAGGACATCGAAATACAATTTGAGCGTGCCGTCGGGCTGATCGACCGCCCAGACATACGCTTCCGACTCGCAGGCCGGGGCTTTGTGGGTTTCGTCATAGGGCGGCTGCGCGATCGAAGGTGGCACGCGCACGGCGTCGAAGCGGTCAGCGGTTTCGATCAGCAACTCCGCGCGCTCGCGACGGTCGGCGATCGAGGCGAAATCATCCAGAACGGTTTGCAGCGTCTGTGGGATCGGCATGGTCTACTTCTCGATCGGCACGTTGACGAGGTTGCCCCACTCCGTCCACGAACCATCGTAGTTGCGGACGTTGGGATAGCCGAGCAGATACTTGAGCACGAACCAGGTATGCGATGACCGTTCGCCGATGCGGCAGTAGGCGATGATGTCGTCCTCCGGTTTGAGGCCCTGCTCATTTTCATAGATGGCGCGCAGTTCATCGGCGCTGCGGAAGGTGCCCGTTTCCGGATCGATCGCCTTCGCCCACGGGACGTTTTTCGCGCCGGGGATATGGCCGCCGCGCAGCGCGCCTTCCTGCGGGTATTCCGGCATGTGCAGCTTCTTGCCGCTGTACTCGTCTGGGCTGCGCACATCGACCAGCGGCTTGCCCGCCTGAATGTGCGCCATGACCTGATCGCGGAAGGCCCGGATCTGGCTGTCATCGCGCTCCGGCGCGACGTAAACCGTCGGTTCGAAGGTGGGCACGTCGCGCGTCAGCGGGCGGTTTTCCTTAACCCATTTCAGGCGACCGCCATCCATGATCTTTGCGTTGGTGTGGCCGAAAAGCTGGAAGACCCAGAAAGCGTAGCAGGCCCACCAGTTGTTCTTGTCCCCGTAGAAGACGATCGTCGTATCTCTGGTCGCGCCGATGCGGGACATGAGGGCCTCAAAGCCCGCTTTATCGAGGTAATCGCGCCGGAGCTGATCGTTCAGGTCGCTCGTCCAGTCCACCTGAACCGCGCCGGGGATGTGCCCGGACGGGTACAGCAGCGGATCCTCGTTGGACTCGACCAGGCGGATGTTCGGGTCGTTCAGATGCTCCGCAACCCAGTCGGTTGAAACCAGATAATCCGGGTGGGCGTACCCCCGCGCCGCGATATCACTCGTCATATCGCTCTCTCTCCCATTTCATTTAAATGATGATTATGCTGATCGTGATGATGATTATTCTAGCGGGTATGCCGTGCTGCCGCAATCCACATCCGCTGTCATGGCTGAACGACCAGCGCGCGCCGGGGATCGCCGGGTAGATCGAACGTCCCGTCCGCATTCTCGACGATCAGCCTGCCGCGATCCAGGCGGATGATGAGATGCGCCTGCGCGGGCGCGAGGACTTCGATCAGCGCCCCGGCGAAACCGCCCACCGCCGATTTCACCAGCGGACGCCGACGGGCCACCACGTAGACCCCGGCGTCATCCTGTTCCGCGGCCAGCCGCCATGCGAACGGCGCTTGCAGCATGATCGCGATTTCGACCTGCGGCTGATCGTGGCGCAGGACGCGGACTTCGGCCAGTTCGGTGTGAACGTAGACCGTGATGGTCGGGTCGGGGGTGTGAAAGCGCAGCGTCTGTTCCCGGCGCACGATGTCCGTCAGCGTGGAGGCCGCTGCCGCGATCTGGCCCAGTCGTTCGATCTGTGTTCTGCCAGTCACATCGAACCTCTGTCTGGTCGAGTCGGTCTCACCTAATACTGGCCGCATCTGTGCATTTCGTCAACTGAGCCGCGGCTTCGGGATCTTAGAGTTGACGTTCATCCACTTCTCATGCACACTTGCCCCCATTCTGCACAGGGGAGACAGAGGCATATGACGACATCGGTGGAGTTTCGCGATACGCAGGGCAGTCTGTCCGAAACGCTGGCGCAGGTGGCGGAAACGCTGCCGCCGGAGACGGTCACCGTGCGCGAGCTGCTCGCTCTGATCGGCGAGCAGGGGATGCTGTTTTTCTGCATCATCATGACGATCCCGTTTCTGACGCCGATCCCGCTGCCCGGCATCAGCACGGTGTTCGGCGCGCTGATCATGCTGATCGCGCTCGGTGTCATCGCCAATCGGGTTCCGTGGCTGCCGGGGCCGCTGCTCAACCGGACGATCTCCAGCCCGCAGCTTGCAAAGGTGATGCAGTCCGGCTCCGATCTGTTCCGGCGCATCGAGGTGTTCATCCGCCCGCGGCTGCGCGCGCTGACCAGCGATGCGACGACGAACCGGCTGAACGGCATGGTGCTGTTTCTGGCCGGCTTCCTGCTCATCCTGCCGATTCCGTTCATTCCGCTGTCGAACATGATCCCCGGTTACGCGGTGCTCTTCCTGGCGGCGGGCATGCTGCAGCGCGATGGCGTGTTCGTGCTGCTGGGCTATCTGCTGGTGCTGGTGACGATCGCTTATTTCGGCGCGATCGCGATCGGGATCCTCGTCGGCGGGCAGAGCCTGACGCTCCTGTTTCTGGAGCCGACCGCCGTCCCGACGATGACACCGACGCTCAGTCCGTAGCGCGGTCAGGTGCGTTCTCAATCCGGGGCGCGGGTTCCTCTTCCTGATGGGGAGCCGCGCCCCGTTCTTTTTTTCCGCTCCGCCTGTTTCTGAACGGCCACTTTGGCGATCACGATATGGGCTTGTGGATGCAGGCTGAGCAGCCAGTCTCCCAGGTGCTGGACTGCCAGATGCATGCCGTCCGTCGGGCGCGGGTGACCCAGCGTGGTCAGTTGCAGCGAGTATTCATGCAGACCGGCGGGCAGATCGTCCACGCGCAGGCGCTCGTTGAGCAGCAGGGCGGTGTGCTGCTCGATCGTGGGTTCGGCCAGATGCAGCTCGAACATCAGCGCCCGGTTGTGACGCGCGCGGTAGCATTCTCCCACGTGGATGGCGGTCGTGCCGTCCTGCGTGCGCAGCGGCGCAAAACGGGCGTGGATGTCGTCCAGCGAGAGCGGGGTGCGGAAGACGAGATGCGGCATCGGAGCATCCTTGATCAACGGCACGTCAGGGACGGCGTCCGTCCCACGGCGGTAGCAGAAATAGTAGCACGGGCGGCCTTCCACCTCCGCCCTGGCTTCGTATTTGGTGGTCACGCGGCCCGGTAACGAAGCGGCCCAGCGACCGGGAAGCTGATTGATCAGCGCGGGCGAGGCCTCCAGGAGTTCGGCGCTCATTTCGGCGTAGGCGCGGATATCGGTCGCCAGATAGAGCAAACCGCCGGGGCGCAGGCGGCTGATGATCGCGTCGAGCGTGTCGCGCTGCATCAGCCGGCGGTGGCTGTGGCTCGTCTTGAACCACGGGTCAGGGAAGTTGATATGCACCTGAACCAGCGATTCCGGTTCGATCAGGTGATGCAGTACCATCTCCGCCCGCCCGTGGATGACGCGCACGTTCGGCAGCCCGAGCCGGGCGATGACCCGTTCCGCCGCGTCCAGGCAGCGGTTGGAGACTTCGATCCCCAGCACATTGTGATCGGGGTATGACTGAGCCAGGTGGAGCAGAAAGGTGCCCCGGCCAAAGCCGATCTCCAGGATCAGCGGCAGGGATGCGCGCTCCGGCCCGAACAGCGCAGCGCGATCCAGCGGGCCGGGCAGTGTCAGCGCGCTGAGGCGGCGGATCGCGGAAGCCGACGTCATCCGATCAGTGCCCACTTTCCACGATCGTGCCGCTCGTCTCGCGGTTGTAGAAGGCGATCCGGCCTTTGATGTGCGCATAGCCCGGTCTGGGCGCCGGATAGACCCAGCCGATGTTCTGCACCCGCCCGGTCTCCGATTGCAGGTCGATCCAGTTGCATGTGCCTTTGTAGGGGCAGGTGTAGGTTCGCTCGGTGATGATGAGCTGCGTCAGGTCAACGCAGGCCGGATCGAAGTACAGATTGCCTTCGAAGAGCTGCACGCCATCCGCTTCTGCGGCATGGGCGATCACAGCGCCGTTCACGCGATTTTTCACGGTGTAATACATGAGAAAAATCCTTGAGCTGTCTGATTTCTGTGAAAGTCTGCGAAGTGATCATAACAGAACATTGCGTTTCGTGCGTCGGCATTCATCCTCAGCTCATGACGACACGCGCCGCCAGATCAGATAAGCGTTGACGCGCCCGCCTTCGCCATCGGAACGATAGCGATCGATCAGCGGCAGCCGGGTAGCAGCGATCAGCGCCGCCTCTTCCTGCTCATCGACGTAATGGCAGTAGCGCAGCGCCGTCTGGCCAGCCCGCCAGTCGAGCAGATGATCGCCCGCTTCGAGCGTGGCCGGAGGCCGGGCGATCTGCGACCAGGGGACGATCCGCGCGCGGAAGCGTTCGTACTCGTAGAATTTCCACAACGTCACGGCCAGCACGCCGCCGGGGGCGACGCGCTGCGCCAGTTCTGCGAGGCTGGCCTGCCGTCGGTGCAGCCCGGGGATATGGTGGACGAAACCGAATGCAGCCACCAGATCGAACGGGCCGTCCGGCAGCGGATCGAGCAGCGCATCCTGTTCCAGCAGCACCGGTCGGATACGCGCATCTACCCGGACGCGGTCGCGGGCCAGCCCCAGCAAGCGCGGGCTGTTGTCGATCCCGGTATAATCGATCGGGCGGTTGAGGCGTTCAGCCAGATAATCCGCCAGACGGGCATTGCCGCAGCCGACGTCGAGCACGCGCAGGGGGCGGGCCGGCGGTAGATGCGGCAGCAGCCGCGCCCAGCCGCGCCAGCCTGAAGCGCGCGTCCCGGCAAAATCGTCAGCGGTCGCGGCATAGAAATCCCGGTTGATTTGAAGCAGACGCTGAAATGATGCGGTATCCACAGGCAGGTCAGCCGCCTTTGCGTAAAACAGCAGATCGCATAAGCTGTAATCTGTGCGAGCGGACTCGATTCAAGCAGGAGGGAGAGCGGTGGTCAAGCATGAGATCAAATCGATCAGCATCAGCTCCGCGTTTAAAATTGGTTTGGTGGTGAACGCGCTGCTCGCCGCTGTGCTCGGCGGGCTGGTGACGCTGCTTCAGGCGTCGTTCCTGTCGCTGATGACCGGGGGCGGCTCCAGTTTCACGATCAACGGTCGCCCGGCCAATTTTGATCTGGGCAGTCTGACGCTGGTCTCGCTGTGTCTGATCTGGATCGTGGGCATCGGTATCTCAGCGGTCATCGGCGGCATTGGCGCGGCGCTGGCGGCGCTGTTCTATAATCTGGCGGCGCGGTTTGTCGGCGGCATCGAATACACCGCAGCCGTTTACCGGGCGGAGGCGGATCCGCTGGCCGGGCGCTGGGATCTCACTGATCGTTCCACTTATTGAGCGGCGCGGCTGACTCTGTTTTTCCGCCGCCGCTGACGTACAATCAGAGGCATGAGTCATTATCAGCAGCTTGACCTGACCGTTCATGCGGATGCCCTGCTGCGCATCCTGCGCGAGGTGATCGCCCGCCCGGAACTGACGCGCGCGGATATCCACCGGCTGACGCGCCGGATTGCGCGCGAGCAGCGCGCCCCCGTCTATGGTCAGGATGATCTGATCCGCGCTTACCGGGCCTTCACCGCCGACGGAACGCTGCCGCCGTTCGATCCGGCGGTGGTCGAGCGGCTGCGTCTGAAGCCACTGCGCACCGCCTCCGGCGTCACGCCGGTCACCGTGCTGACCAAACCGTTCCCCTGCCCGGGGGAGTGCATCTTCTGCCCGAACGACGTGCGCATGCCCAAAAGTTATCTATCCGATGAGCCGGGGGCGCAGCGGGCGGAGCAGAACGCTTTCGATCCGTATTTGCAGACGATGGCGCGGCTGCGCGCTTACACCAACACCGGCCACCCGGTGGACAAGGTGGAGGTCATCGTCCTGGGGGGGACGTGGTCGTTTTACCCGGAGACCTACCAGATCTGGTTCATCCGCCGCATCTTCGACGCGCTCAATGATTTCGGCGCGGGCCGATCGCAGGTGGAAGCAGTCGAAGAAGCGCTGCGCGCGGCTTCGCAGCTCCACCCGGAGCGGAACGACATCGTCGCGCGCGTGGATGGCGCTCAGATGGCAGAGACGTACAATCAGGTCGTGCAGGCCGTCTACCGGGATGAGATGACCCGGTCGCGCGCCGCTGCCGAGGCGATCGGGGCCGGGCTGCGCGAGCGCACCCTGACCGATGAATACGCCACCTGGGACGAGCTGGCCGCCGCGCAGCGCGAGAACGAGACCGCGGCCTGCCGCTGCGTCGGCCTGGTGATCGAGACGCGGCCCGATCACATCGATGAAGCGGAGGTGCTGCGCATCCGCCGGCTCGGCTGTACCAAAGTCCAGATCGGTTTTCAGAGTCTCGATGATGCGGTGCTGCGCCTCAACCGGCGCGGCCACACCGTCGCCGCGACGCGCCGCGCAGTCTGGCTGCTGCGCCGGGCCGGGTTCAAGATCCACGCGCACTGGATGCCCAACCTCTACGGCTCGACGCCGGAAGCGGATATCCGCGATTACGAGCGGATGTTCGCCGATCCCGATTTCCGCCCCGATGAACTGAAGATCTATCCGTGTTCGCTGATCGAGAGCGCGGCTTTGATGCAGCAGTATCAGGCC
Source organism: Anaerolineae bacterium (assembly GCA_034432395.1). Classification (GTDB taxonomy): domain Bacteria; phylum Chloroflexota; class Anaerolineae; order Aggregatilineales; family Phototrophicaceae; genus Flexifilum. The sequence goes on along the minus strand of DAOUBU010000033.1, from coordinate 19,274 downwards.
GGGCGGTGGCGTCCGTACGCGCATGATGAACTGCTCCATGTGCTGACCGAGTGTTTCCTGCGCACGCCGGAATACTGCCGGCTGACCCGCGTGATCCGCGATATCCCCGGCACGGATATCGTCGTCGGGAACAAGGCCACCAATTTCCGCCAGATCGTCGAGGCGGAACTGGCCCGGCGCGGGCTGCGCGCGCCGGATATTCGCGCGCGCGAGGTGCGCCTGCGTCCGGTCGATCCCGGCGATCTGACGCTGGACGAGATCCGTTATGCGACATCCGCTGGCGACGAGATCTTCCTGCAGTTCATCACCGCTGAGCGCGCGATCGCGGGTTTTCTGCGCCTGTCTTTACCGCGCCCGGATCTGGAACCGCTGACCCCGGAGCTGGCCGGTGCGGCCATCATCCGCGAGGTGCATGTGTACGGGCAGGCGGTCGGCATCGGCGAGAGCGCGCCCGGGCGCGCTCAGCACGCGGGCCTGGGCACACAGTTGATCGAACGCGCCGCTGCGCTGGCGGCTGAGCGCGGCTATCGATCGCTGGCCGTGATCAGCGCGGTGGGCACGCGCGGTTACTATCGTCAGCGGGGGTTCGTCGATGGCGCGCTGTACCAGAGCCGGGCGATCGGGGGGGAACCGCCGCATCCGGATCCGGTGAATGTGGTATGATTATGCCCGATAGGGGCAGACGCGCTGTTCCAGCAGCGAGGATTGTGGATAGACGACCATGCAGGCATTGACGGCGATTGAAGCCAGACGGCGCACGCTGCGTATCATCCTGTTCATCATCATCCTGGCGACGCTGCCGTTTTACTGCGTGGGTATTTTCCTGTGGGTGAGCGCTCCGCAGGGGCAGACGGTGCGCACCCTGGCCCCATCGACCAGCACGCTGCCGCCGCTGACGCGCCAGGCGACGAACACCCAGCCCGGCGGCCTGCCGCCCACGCTGCCCGGCTTTGTGACTTCGACATTTTCGCCGCTGTTCCCGACGCCGCCGCAGTTCATCCCGCCGACCCTGATCATCCCGCCGACGCGCGTCATCATGCCGACCATCCCCCCGCTGATCATGACGGCGACGCTGCCCGGTCTGATCATCCCGACGCTGGCCCCGACCCTGACCCCGATCCCGTCAAATACGCCGGTGCTGCCGACCAGCACGCCGCTCCCCCCGATCGATACCCCGCTGCCGCCGCCGACGCTGGGCGTGTTCGACACGGATGGCGATGGCATCCTGGACAATGTCGATGCCTGTCCGCTTGACCCGGCTCCGGGGTCGATCAACGGCTGCCCGATGCCTTCGGCGACGCCGACGGAATTCATCTTACCGACGATCAACCCGCTGGAGCCGACGCCGATCCCGCCCGGTTCATAGACGGTGGCTGTCCCGCCTTTCGACTCCTGCGATCGGCTTGTCCGAAACGGGCTGGCAGTGGTCAGTTGACAGTGCGGTGCATTTTTGTTAATTTCACGTTTGTTCTTTTTGGTTTGATTCAGTTGCGCTTCTGGAGATGGATTATTGTTTGACCTGAAAGCTCATTTACGCACGCTGGTCGAGGCGCATGCCCCGTCCGGCCATGAAGAGCCAGTGCGGGCGCTGCTGCGCGAAGCCTGGTCGCCGCTGGTGGATACCTTCGAGCAGGATCGACTCGGCACCCTGATCGGGATCAAGCGCGCGACCCGTCCACCTGAGGATGGGCGTCCGGCGCGCCGCATCATGCTGGCCGCCCATATCGACGAGATCGGGATGATGGTGGCCGGCATCCGCGAGGGCTTCATCCTCGTCCACCGGATCAGCGGGATCGACAACCGCGTCATGCCGGCGCAAACGGTGATCGTTCATGCCGATGGCGGACGCGATCCGCTGCCGGGGGTCGTGGCCACCAAACCGCCGCATCTGCTGGTCAATTCCGCGCGCACCAAATACCCGACCATGCAGGAACTGCTGATCGATGTCGGCCTGCCCGCTGACGACGTTGAGAAGCGGGTGCGGCCCGGCGATCTGATCACGGTCGATGCGCCCCTGATCGAGCTGGGGGCCAATCGGGTGGCCGGCAAAGCCCTGGACGACCGCGCCTGTGTGGCAGCCGTCACGCTGTGTCTGCATGAACTGCAAACGCTGCATCATACGTGGGACGTGTACGCGGCGGCCACCGTTCAGGAAGAGACCGGATCGCTGGGAGCCAAGACCGCCGCCAACCTGATCCAGCCCGATATTGCGATCGCCCTAGATGTGACGTTCGCCCCGCAGCCGGGGGTTGATGCCGACTCCGCGTCGGAGCTGGGGGGCGGGCCGGGGATCGGCATCGGGCCGAATTTCCACGGCAAGCTGGTTGACCGTTTGAAGCAGACGGCGAAACGGCATGAGATCAAACTGCAGGACGATATCATCCCCGGCTTCAGCGGGACAGATGCATCCGTAATTCAGGTCGCACTCACCGGTGTGCCGACCGCGCTGTTGGAAGTGCCGCTGCGCAATATGCATTCGCCCGTCGAGACGGCAGATATCCGCGATATCGACCGCTGCGGGCGGCTGCTGGCGCACTTCATCGCCGATCTGGATGCAGCGTTTCTGACGGCGATTGAATGGGATGATCTGAAGGCGGAGGCGGCGTCATGATGCTGCGAGAGCTGTCGGAAGCGGCGGGCATCAGCGGGCAGGAAGATGCCGTCCGCAAAATCGTCCTGAATGCCATCAAAGGCCATGTCGACTCGATCCGGATCGATCCGCTGGGCAGCGTCACCGCGATCAAGCGCGGGACGGGGGAGCGCCCGCTGCGCGTCCTGGTGGCCGCCCATATGGACGAGGTCGGGTTCATGGTCACTGGTTTTGAGAGCGACGGCACGATCCGATTCACCCCGGTCGGCGGCATCGATGAGCGAATTCTGCCGGGGCTGCGCGTGCGGATCGGCGCTGCGGCTGTGCCCGGCGTCATCCTGTGGACGCCGATCCACAAGAATCAGGATCAGTCCGTGGTCAAGCTGGCCAACCTGCGCATCGATATCGGCGCGTCGAGCAAGGACGAAGCGGCGGACAGGGTCAAACGCGGCGATCCGATCGTGTTCGACGCGGCCTTCCGCGAGCTGGAAGGCGGGGTGCTGCGCGGCAAGGCGTTCGACGATCGCAGCGGCTGCGCGCTGCTGATCGACGTGCTGCAGGCCGGCCCGTACCCGGTCGAGGTCATCGGCGCGTTCACGGTGCAGGAAGAGATCGGCCTGCGCGGGGCGCAGGTCGTCGCGCAGACGGTCAACCCGGATGTCGCGTTCATCCTGGAGGGGACTACCGCGCACGATCTGCCCGACCCCCTGGCGCAGCCCGACGATGCGCGCGAAATCAATCCGACCAGCCGGATGCGCGGCGGGCCGGTGATCTCGGTGATGGATCGCAGCCTGATCGTGCCGCCCCGGCTGGTGCAGTTCCTGCGCGAGACCGCCGAGGCCGAGGGCATCCCATACCAGTACAAGACCCAGCTCGGTGGGGGGACGGATGGCGGTGCGGTGCACACGGCCAACGCCGGCGTCAAAACCGCCGTGATCTCGCTGCCCTGCCGGTACATTCACAGCCCGCTGGCGCTGCTGCACCGCGATGATTACGCGGCAGCGCTGAAGCTGATCCAGGCGGCGCTGCACCGTATCAGCGCCGATATCCTGACCTGACCCTGATACAGATTTCCTTTTGAGGAGAGGCACGGTCGTGATCGACACTATTCGTAAACTGGTGGAGGCCTGGGGGCCGTCGGGATTTGAGCATCAGGTGCGCGCGCTGATTCAGGCTGAAGTCGCGCCGTATGTCGATGAGATGCGCGTCGATGCGCTGGGCAACCTGATCTGCCGGGTGGGCAGCGGGGGGCGCAAGATCATGGTGGCCGCGCATATGGACGAAATCGGCGTCATGGTGACGTATGTCGAGAAAACGACCGGCTACCTGCGGTTTGCGCCGATCGGCGGTCTGCTCAATCAGACGCTGGTCGGCGGGCGCGTGCGCTTTGAGGATGGCACGATCGGCGTGATCGGCGCGCCGGAGATCATGACCAACCGCACTATCGCCCCGGAGCTTGACGACTGCTATATCGATGTCAGCACTGGGGATGATGCCAGCGGCGGCTCGATCCAGCCGGGCATGGCCGGGGTCTTCTGGCGGACGCTGGAACAGCGCGGCAGCCGCCTGATCGCCAAATCGATGGACGATCGCATCGGCTGTGCGATCGCCATTGAAGCGCTGCGCCGCCTCAACAAACAGACGGAGAATGAGCTGTATTTCGTCTTCACCGTGCAGGAAGAAGTCGGCATCCGCGGGGCGCGGACAGCGGCGTACAGCATCCAGCCGGATATCGCGATCGCCCTCGACGTCACCCTGACCGGCGATCTGATCCAGAACAATCGCATGGATGTCCGGCTGGGGGAGGGCGCGGCGATCAAGCTGCACGATCCCGGCCTCGTCGTGCCGCCGCAGATCCGGGACTGGATGATCGCCCGCGCCGAAGCCGATGGGATTCCCTACCAGCGCGAGCTGCTGATCGGCGGCACGACCGATGCCGCCGGGATCCATACCGTCGGCGCGGGGGTTCCCAGCGGCTGCATTTCGATCCCGTGTCGGTTTGTGCATACCACCAGCGAGACCGTCGATCTACGCGATGTCGAGGCGGCGGTCGCGCTGCTCGTCGGCCTGTGCGCCCATGCGGCTGATATCGCATCCGCATGATGATTACAATTTCTTATCCCGCTTCCAACCGGACGTATGAAAATTCCTCTCAAGGTTTGAAAACGCTGACTTGTACTTTCAGGGTGGGTATGTTTCACTAAAGCGGTCGATTCCGAGTCTTTGAAGATCGTGATGTCCAATTCCGACCGGTCGTCTTCAACAGCGCGTCTCAATCTGACTGATCTCGATCTGCTGATGCAGATCTCGTCAATGCTCACCACCCTGGATCGCGATCATGTGCTTCAGCAGGTGATCGCGCTGGCGACAAAAGCGGTCGGGGCTGAACGATCCAGTCTGCTGCTGCATCCCGATCATCGCGATGACTGGATGCCGTTCATCCTTGAGCAGCAGCCTGATACGGAGAGTCCGGAACGGCTGGATGCTGGCCAGCCCGGGTTTCATCTGGCCAGACGGGTGCTCGATCAGGGCCTGGCCGGCTGGGCACTGCGCAACCGTCAGGCCGCTCTGGTGACGGACACCCGGACGGATGAACGCTGGGTCGATTTTCCCGACAGCACGAGCCAGGCCCGGTCAGCTCTGGCCGTGCCTTTCATCTATGAGGGGGAAGTGCTGGGGGTGCTGACCATGCTGCACACCCAGCCTGAGCACTTCACCACATACGATCTCCAGCTCCTGACGATCATCGTCAATCAGGCGACGGTGGCGATCCGCAATGCCCAGTTATTCCACCGTCTGGGGCAGCAGAAGCGCCAGCTCGAGGCGATTCTGCGCGCCATGCCGGATATCCTGCTGGTGCTCGATGATCAGGGCAGGCTGATGCTGATCAACGACGCGGCAGCCAGTCTGCTCGCGCCGGGGCTGCCGCTGGCCGAATTTGAGAAACACAGGCTGGCCGATTTCATCGACAGCGGCCATGTCCTGTGGGCTGTCCAGGAGATCATCAACCAGCCCGGTAGTTCGACCGTCTGGTCATTTGAGGTGCGCTCGTCTGCGCATCATGATTACCTGGGGACGGTGGCGGTATGGGCTACGGAACCCGCCGGGGCCAGCGGCTATGTCGTCATCCTGCGCGATATCACCATGCTGCGCGATCTCAACCGGTTCAAGGATGAGATGCTGCAAATGGCCTGCCACGACCTGCGCAGCCCGCTGGCGCTGATCGTCGGTTACTGCGATCTGATCGCTATGGACACGCCAGCCGAGTCGCAGGTTCATGAATACCTGGACATCATCCAGCGTTCGACCGAACGCATGACCGGCCTGCTCGACGATCTGCTCAAGGTGGAGCAGATTCGCAACTCCCCGTTGGAACTGAATGAACAGGTGGATTTCGCCGCGCTGGTGCAGACGGCGGTCGCCAATACCCGATCCACGGCGGATAACAAGCGTCAGCAGCTCAACGTGCAGTTGGAGCTGCGCGATCTGCCGGCGTCGATCGTGCTCAACCCAGTGCTGATCCGCGAGGCGATGGAGAACCTGATCACCAACGCGATCAAGTACACGGCGGAACAGGGGACGATCACGGTGCGCGCCTGGGTCGATGGAGGTCGTGTCCATTTTCAGGTGGAAGATACCGGGATCGGCATTCCCAAAGCGGCGCTGTCCCGGTTATTTGAGTCGTTCTACCGGGTCAAACAGAAGGGCACGGAGAAGGTCGAAGGCCGGGGGCTGGGGCTGAGTCTGGTCAAGACCGTGGTGGAACGGCATCAGGGCCAGGTGTGGGTCGAAAGCGAAGTCGGCGTCGGCAGCAAGTTCGGCTTCTGGCTGCCGATCGTCGTCCGCTGAAGCGCGCCTGGCTTTGGATGAATTCGTCCGTACCTCACCCAGTCGATCCGTGGGCGGAAAAACCCACATCCCGTCTGATGATGCTTCACCCGCCCGGCGCTGGACGCAGCAGGCTGTACGCATTGGCCGCGTATTCGCGCGCTGACCCGCCGACAGGTTTCTGAGCCGCCGCTGCGCCCAGGCGCGCGCGATCGGCGGTGATGCGTTCTTTCCATTTGCGCAGATCGCGATCGTGGGGGTCAAGTTCCAACGCCGAGTCGACCAGCAGTTCAGCGATGCCCAGATGTCTGGGGCTTTCAACGAGCAGCCGCACCAGATCGACGGTCGTGCTCACAATGTTCTCGCGCGAGCCGGACTCATAAGCGAGGTGCAGCGCCTGGCGGTAGCGTAAGACGGCCTGACCGAGCTGATTGGGGATATCGGGGAGGGTGATGCCCGCTTCATGCGCCTGGACATGGGCGTACCCCAGGCTGGAGAGCTGCAGGGCTTCTTCTTCTTTATCGGCAACTTCGTGGGCGATCTGGAGGGCGCTGGTGTGAAACTCGATCGCCTGCGCCCAGCGGCCCATTTCGCCATACGCGGTTCCCAGACCGCCGAGCACCCGCCCTTCATAGTCACGGCGGTGCTGCTGCCGGAACAGCGTCAGCGCCTGTTCCCACTCCGCCGCCGCTTCGTCCGGACGTCCGTCGTCCAGCAGGGCATACCCCAGTTTGAAGCGCAGCAGCGCCTCATTGCGCGCATCGGCGGAGCGCAGCGCGATGGCCAGCGCGTCCCGGTAGGCCCGGATCGCCGCCTCGCTCTCGCCCAGCCCCTGACGTTCATCGCCCAGAATGGTGAGCAGGCGCATCTGCCGCAGCGAGTCGCGCAGCAGTTCGGCGATCTGCGCGCCGCGCGCTGCGTACAGGATCGCCGCCTGGGAATTTTCCGTGCGCGCCGTGAGCAGGGCCAGCTTATCGAGGGCGGCCAGCATGCCCGGTTGATCGTTGAGCGCTTCGTACACGGTCAGCGCCTCGGCATAGGCTGAGATCGCCTCGGTGTCTTTTTCATCGCGTTCCTGAATGACGGCGATCTGCATCAGGATCTCAGCCTGTTTCCGGCGATCCGAGGTCTGGCGTGCGCTGAACAGCGCGGTGCGCAGGCGCGTCAGCTCATCGAGCGGCTGGCCGGTCGCAGCGGTATCGGTCAGGTCTTCGGCACTGTCACTGTCCGGTTCGATCGGCTCTTCGCTGTCCTCTTCCAGTTCCTCGTCGTCGAGGTCGATGGGCAGGTAATCGGCTTCCTCTTCATCCGCTTCATCGACCCCCTCATCGATATCCTCGTCTGCTCCGACCATTTCCATTTCCAGATCGCTCTCAGTTTCAGCGCGATCCAGCCGGGGGGGCGGCGTGATGAAGGGTTCAGCATGCGCGGGAAAAGCGCTGGTGGACTGCGCGCCCAGCCGGCGCAGCATCAGCAGTTCGTAGACATATCCCCGTTCGTTGACGAAATCGCCCGCGCTCACCAGCGCCGACGACACCTCAGCGGCAAAGTCGCGTTCACCAGCGGCGGCGGCGGCCTGGGCGCTGGCGATCAGATTATCCATTTCCGCCGCGAGCCGATCGTGATCGGCGCTGGCCGATGTCGCATGTTTACGGGCGTACAGCAGCAGCGAGTCCGCGACGCGGCGCTGCAGGGTCTCCAGCCGGCCTGAACCGCGCAGCCATGTTTGCGCAAAGGTGTAGATCAGCGGATGGACGCGATAAAAAGGTTCACCGTATCGTTCATCGCGTTCGACCAGATAGCGTTCGACGAGCTGATGCATGACGCTTGTGAGCACGTCGACGGGCGTGCTGGCGATCATCGACAGCAGCTCCGCCGTCGCTGCGCCGGTCTGGGTCGCGCCGAGGACGAGCAGCACCCCCTGGAGGGCGTTGGGAAGCGTGCGGAACGCGCTGGTGAGCGCGAGGAGCTGCGGGTTGACGGGCGCGCCCTGGACTTGAGGCAGCGACCGGGCGAACTGCGCCGCGGACAGCGCTCCCTCACTGGCTCTCACCGTGCCGGCGGCCACCGTCAGCGCGAAGGGGATGAAATTCAGTGTGTTCGCCAGCGCTGCGATCTCGGCATCCTGATCGTCCGTTTTGATGTGGGCGTACTGTTTGAATAGTTTCAGCGCCTGATCGGGTTCGAGCCTGGCGAGCCGCAGACTCAACCAGTCCGGGCCGGGGATATCCTCATCGCTCACGATGAGCACGGGAAGCTGGGGCGCCACGCGCGCGACGAAATCGTTGAGCAGGGCGGCACTGTGTGCCGGCCCATCGAGCACGATCAGCGGTTTTTCGCGCGTCAGTAGCGCCGCTGCCGCGGTCAGGTTGACGGCGGGGGTCTCATGATTGGCGATATCGTGATCGCGGTAGGCCCGGCCAATGCGGGCGATCAGCTCGTTCAGCGTCGTGCTGGCATGGACGTCGAACCACAGCGCCCCCGGTGGCAGTTCGGTGTAAGCGGCGGCCAGGGAAGCGGCCAGCGCGGTTTTCCCGATGCCAGCCGCCCCGTACACCAGAACGGGTTTGTTCATCTTCAACTGAGAGAAGATATGAGCCAGGGTGCGCTCACGACCGATCAGCTTCTGCGGCGGCATCATGATCGGTAGAGAACGCGCGTCGTGTGCCGGGGCTTCATGTGGCGTGAACTCTGCCATCGCTCGTCCTTAGTGAGGATTGCGCGCGGTCTACGCGCCCGCCCGCGCGGTCTGCGCTGAAATTGATTTCAGTATAACGAGACCGCGATAGAAGCACAATCCAGCTAGGCGATTCGGGCTAACGCCGCCTCCACTGCGGGCAGTTTAGTTATCCGGCGGCGGGACGGGCAGGTCTTCGACCGGGGTATCTTTCCATTTTGCGCCCTCTTCGACCAGCAGCACAGGGATGCCGCCGCGGATCGGGTACTTGTACCCGGAGTCAGCGCAAACCAGCCAGTACCCTTTGACCAATTCCAGACGACCGGGATCGCTGCCTTTGTCGGTGTAGTGCACCGCCACCGGGCAGCGCAGCAGTTCGAGGAAGGCGGGATCGATTGTGGGCGTGTCGTTCATAAGTCAATCCATTGTGACGAGTCGATCGCAATGCTGTCAGCGCGAAAGTATAGACACAGCCTGTGTGGGTGTCAAAAGGGCAAGATCGCCGATCTTGCCCTGCGCCGTCATATGGAGTGGCCCCGCTGAGACTCGAACTCAGAACCCTTCACTTAGGACGCGACTGCTCTATCCATTTGAGCTACGGAGCCAAGTATAATGATTATAGCAGAAAGTGTGCGACTTTTCCCGGTCAATTTCGTATCGGCTTGATGGGATCTGTGTGTAAAAGGGGCACGGTGACCGGCACGGTCGCCCGGCTCCTGTGTGACATGAAGGGATAGCAGCCAAGTTGTATCAGCCACCAGAACAAGAGCCGATCACCGTTCGTCCCGAACCGGTGTACCCCCCGCCGCCGCCCAATCTGCTGCCCTCCGGGCTGCGCGCCGCTGTGCCGCCATCGGGTTACGGCGCGCCCGAACCGCCCCGCGAGCGCGTTAACGGCTGCGCTTACGGCTGTGCGGGCATGGGCGGCTGTCTCTTGCTGATCGGCGTGGCCGTGCTCGTCCTGGTGCTGACGGGTGTGACGTCGGTCGGCAATCTGATCGGCGGGATCGGCAGCGCGCTGGGGGCCGGTCGCGCGCCGGTCGCCAATGTGCTGACGACGCAGACGGTCGTCACCAGCATTCAGCCGCTGGGGCAGCTCGTCAGCGTCAGCGCGCAGCTCGCCAAAGCGGATATTTTCGTCGGCATCGAGGCGGGATTGGCCAATGCCTGCGGCTTCGGGGCCAATCACGTCGCCCAGGGAGCGGTTGAGGCCGGCATCGACCTGACGCAGCTCACGGCCAGCGATATTCAGTACGACGCGCTGCGCAATACCTACGTGATCGCGCTGCCCGCGCCCGCGCTGACCTCGTGCCGGGTGGATTACATCCGTCAGTACGACCGGACGACCACGGCCTGCAACGTCGACTGGGATGAAGCGCGCTTCCTGGCGCAGTACACGGCGCTGATCGATTTCCGTGACGATGCAATCGAGGGCGGCATCCTGACCCGCGCCCGCAGTGAGGCGCGCGATGTCATCGCCAATTTCATCAGCCTCACGACCGGGGCCAACGTCGAGGTCAATTTCCGCGAGCCGACGCAGCCCGTCCCGCTGCCGCCATCCTGCCAGCCCGATCCGCCGCAGGGCTGGGTGCAGAACGCCAGCGGAACCTGGACGCGCCGGTAGGGCGATCGCCGCCGGGTCGGCGCTGCAATATGAAGCGGGGTCAGTACGCCCCCTGGCGCAGCAGCACGCGCGGGATGGTCATCATCAGGATCTGCGCGTCCAGCCCCATCGACCAGTTCTCGATGTAGTAGATATCGAGCAGGCACATCTCATCGAACGGGATCTCGCTGCGCCCGCTCACCTGCCACAGGCCGGTCATGCCGGGCTTGATCTGCAGACGCTGTCTGTGCCACGGCTCGTACAGCGCGACTTCGTCGGGGGTGGGGGGGCGCGGCCCGACCAGGCTCATCTCGCCCAGGACGACGTTGATCAGGTTGGGCAGCTCATCCAGGCTGGTGCGGCGGATGAAACGCCCGACTTTCGTCACGCGCGGGTCATCGCGCAGTTTGGGATGGCGCGGATCGAGTTCGTGCGTTTTGACCAGCTCGGCGCGCAGTTTGTCGGCATCGGGGATCATGCTGCGGAATTTGTACATCTGGAAGCGCCGTCCGTTTTCGCCGATGCGGACGGCTTTGTAGAAGATCGGCCCCGGCCCCTCCAGCCGGATCGCCAGCGCGATGAGGGCGAACAACGGGATGAGCAGCGGCAGGGCCAGGACGATCAGCAGCAGATCGACGACCCGCTTGAACAGCCGGTTGCTCCCTTTGAACGCCGGCTGGCCGTTGATGCGCAGCAGCGCGATCCCGCCCAGGTTTTCCACCAGCACCTGGCGCATGTTCAACTGGAATACGTCCGGCACGACGCTGACATCGACGCCCGCATTCTGGCAGTGCTGGATCAACTGGACGATGCGATCGTGGTGTTTCCACGGAATGGCGATGACGACCAGATCGACCCCCTCCGTGCGCAGCACCGCTGGCAGATTATCCAGCCCGCCCAGTCCCCGCAGCCGCCCGAGATCGGTTTCACCGCGATCGCGGTTGTCGTCCAGGTAGCCGATCACCTGATACCCTAATTCTTTGCGCGCGAGCATGGTCGTCATGACCGCCCGGCCCGCTGCGCCCGCGCCGACGACCAGCACGCGCTGGACGCCGATGCCGCGCCGCCGCAGCCGCGCCTGGATCGAGCGCCGGACGACCCGCGCCGCCGAGAGCAGGATGATCGTGATCGCGGCCACGTAGATCATCATCAGACGGCTGAAGACCAGCGGCTGGAGGAAGAAGCTGATCGCCAGCAGCACCACTGTCGCGTTGGTCACGCCGTTGATGATCGTGTACACCTCTTCCAGCCACGATCGTCCGCGGATCGGGCGGTACAGCCCCACCCCGTGATAGGTGACGTACAGCCAGATGACGTAGATCAGCGCGTAGGGCAGGTACGGCTCGAACGGCGCATTGTTGAATTCGTAAACGGGGCGCAGGATCTGAAGCTGATAGCGCACGATGTAGGCCAGCGCGAAGGCCAGCAGCGCCAGGGCAGCATCGATCAGCGGCATCCACCACATGGGATCGCGTTTGACTCGAAGTGGGGGCGTGCTCATGATCGGCTGCTAACGCTCGACTGCTCGTTGATAACTGCCAATGACTGCCTGTGCTGTGCCTTCCCAGGAATAGCGCTGCGCTTCGACCAGACCGCGCGCCCTGGCCGCAGCGCGCCAGGTCTCGTCATGAGCCAGGCGCAGCGCCTCCGTCCAGGCATCGATGTCATGCGGTGGAACGCGCTTCCCGGCCTCACCCATGACCTCCGGCAGCGATGAGACGTCCGCGCCGATGACCGGTGTCCCGCACGCCATCGCTTCAAGAACAGGCAGACCAAATCCCTCAAACACAGAAGGATAAAGAAAAATCTCCGCGCCATTGTACCAGAATGGCAGATCGGAGTCAGGGATGAAGCCCGGAAAGCGCACCCAGTCCGCCAGACGCAGCCGCTCGACCGCGGCGAAGATCGGCTCGTAATCCCACCCTTTGCCCCCACCCAGGATCAGCGGCAGGCGTTCAGATGGCGACAGCCGCGCATACGCTTCCAGCAGCGTGACCAGATTTTTGCGCGGCTCCAGCGTGCCGATGAACAGCCAGTAGGCCTCCGGCAGATGGTGGCGCTGACGAAATTCGGCCACGATTTCCGGATCGAGCGGGCGGAACCGATCCCGGTCGTAACCGGGTGGGGCGAGGTCGATCCGGTCGGGCGGAATGCCCAGCGTCTCCGTCAGATCGCGGGCCGTGCTTTCCGAGATGGCGATCACGCGGCGGGCGCGGCGGCAGGTCAGCCCGGTGAGCGTCTGCAGGTACAGCCGGCGGGCTGCGGGCAGCCGTTCCGGGTAGTGAATGAAGCTCAGATCGTAGACAGTGACGACCTGCGGGCGCGATGCGATCACGGGCGCGACGAAGGCCAGCGCATGCACCAGATCGAAGCGGTGGATCGCGACGGGCTGAACGATCTGCTCCCAGAGGATGCGGCGCAGCGGGGACTCGGTATCGATGCGCGAACGGCTGACCGCAAGGCCGGGAAACGCACCCGTGAAGGCCGGCCCGGTCATGGCGGTGAACCGCCAGCCATCGGGCGCGGCGGCGGCCAGATGGCTGAGCAGGCCTTCGATGTAGCTGTGGATCCCCGCTTTGCGGTAGCCCGCTCGGCTGGAGAGCAGATGAGCGTTCAGTCCGATATGCATGACCGCGAGTATACCGCGGCCCGGGCGTCATTCCATCGGGGTCAGTTCGAGATAGGCGAATGATCTACCGCGCAGGCGCGTCATCAGGCTGAAGAGCTGCTTCTGGATGCCATATTTGCGCGATAGGGCCTTGTCCGCCCGGTATCCCTCATCCGGCGGTAGGATGCGCGCCATCGCTTCGTGCGCCTCGCCCAGCAGATTGCCGCGCACGTCGCACGGGGCGACCTCGACCTGGGCGTTGTTGCGAATGCGCTTGACCTTGCCGCTGTCCGGCTGGGTCATGACGTACAGTTTGTCCCCTTCCTGCGCGAACCAGACCGGCGTCGAGACGGGCTGGCCGTTTTTGCGGAAGGTGGTCAGGCTCATGTACTGATGCCCCTGCAAGTGGGCAAACGCGGTCGTTGATGCGGGACGGGTCTGGACAGACATCGGATCGTTCCCCTTGATACGGTACAATTTTGCTATCTTCATTTTTTCAGCCCTGGCTGTACCGGGCATGAAAGACACATAAGCAGTCGCACAATGACGTTTCTGACCCTGACCCACAACAACGCCGCCCGCATCGACCGGATCGCATCAGCGGGCTGGCCGTTCATCAGCGCGATCGCCTGGTCGGGTGATGGGGTGCTGCTGTGCGCGGCTGGCGCGCAGGGGACGGCGCTGTGGCGGGATGGCTTCGGCCCGGAACCCGATCTGCAGTTTGCGGCGGATGTGCCTTTGAAGGATGCGGCGTTCAGCCCGGACGGCCAGCGTCTGGCCACAGCGGGAGCGTACAGTTATATCGATCTGTGGGATACCGCCAGCGGGGCGCGCCTCAGCGGGATCCAGCCGTCGTCCAGCGCTCAGTCGGCGTATGACGCGGTCGCCTGGTCAGCGGACGGGGCGTTACTGGCCTTCGGCGGGGTCGATCGTGCGCTCTATCTGTGGGATCTGCGCGCCGGACGTCTGCATCATGTGTGCAGCGGGCATACCGATGAGATCACCAGCACAGCCTTCAGCCCGGACGGGCAGGTCGTTGTCAGCGGAAGCTGGGATGGTACGGTGCGTCTGTGGGATGTCCGGACGGGGGCGGCGATCGGGCAGGTGGAACTGCTCGACTGGGTGCGCCATGTGACCGTGAGCACAGCGGCGCGGCCCGGCGGCGCACTGCTCGGGGCGACCGGCAAAGACGGCACAGCCCGGCTGTGGCGGCTGGCCGACCGGGCGCCGCTGCACACTCTGGCCGCGCATGAGCGGGGCGCGGACTGCATCGCCTTCAGCCCGGATGGGGCGCTGGTCGCCACCGGAGGGCGCGATGGCGCGCTGCGCCTGTGGTCAGCCGACACGGGGGCGCTGCTGGCCGAGCGCCAGGCGCATACGCGCCCGCTGCTGGCGGCGGCGTTCCACCCGCGCGGTCACCTGCTCGTCACCGGCGGCGGCGATAATCACCTGCACCTGTGGGCTGTGCGCGGGTGAGCGCGTCACAACAGCGCCTGCACGATCAGATCGTACAGCCGCCACAGTCCACGTCGGATCGGATCGGGCCAGTCGCGCCCCGGAAGCAGCGGCGGGAAGGTCGTGGCGTTCGGCTCATCGAACGCATTTGACCAGGCATCGGCGGTGTACAGGATATCCGCGCCGGGGATGCCGATCTCGGCCACCATGCCCTGCGGGGCGTAACCGTTGTTCTCGTAAATGTTGTCGTGGATCCAGTTATGTTCCGGCAGCGGGCCGAGGTCGAACACGGTATCGCGCGGGAAGATGCTGTACAGACTGGTCAGGATCACCCCGGCGGTCTGGTTATCGCGGATGACATTGTTGAAGACCTCGGTGCTGTCCGCCGTCATGATGAAGATGCCCGTCCCCGGCGGCACGCGCCCGACGATGGCGTTGGGCGCAGCGAAATTCGGGTGGTTGTTGCTCTCAACAAGGTTATCGTAGACGCGGGTGTTGTAGCCGACGCGGGACGGATTGTTTGGCAGCAGGAAGACCAGGATGCCGCCGGTGTTGTTGTAGGCGCGGTTGTTGTACACCTCGGCATCGGTGCTGTTCTCGATCTCGATCCCGGTCACATTGGCGTAGACGTAGTTATCGCGCACGATGATCGGCCCCCGGCTCTGACCGACGTAGATGGCCGCGTCGGCGATGCCAGTGGCTTCGACGCGCTCGATCAGGACGTCGGTGCATTCCACCGGGTACAGCCCGTAGATCCCGGCATGTTCGATGATCAGATCGCGGAAGACGACGCGCTGCGCGCCGGTCGTCAGCACGCCGTTGCCGATCGTGTTGCGCACGCCGAACCATTCGAGGGTGAAGTCGTCGCCCGTGGTGTTGAAGCCGTCGCTGAGCACGCCGCGTCCGTCGATCCACGGGCGCTCGTCATCGCCGCGGAAGGCCCCATCGCCGTCGAGGTCGCGGGTGATGCCTCGCACGGTGATCCCTGGCGTATCGATGTAGACGATTTCATGGTACACCCCCGGCTCGACCAGCACGGTATCGCCGGGCAGCGCACGATCGACGCCCGCCTGGATCGACTCGCCGGCGCTGACCGTGATCGTGATCGGATCGCGCGGCGCACCGGGATCGTAGGGCAGGGCGGTCGAGCGTTCGACCAGTGCGCGGGCGGGATTGTCCTCGTGCGTCACCACCGGTAAGCCGCTGGGGACGCGCTCCGGAATGGCGATCCGATCGGCGGGTTCGTCGGTCAGCGCGTAGAGGAACTGCACCAGATCGCTGATCTGCTGCTGCGTCAGGGTGAAGCCGCGCACTTTCTCATCGACGCGAATATCCAGGCCGCGCCCCGGGCCGCCGCCAGCGGCATAAAAATCGATCACGTCTTCCAGCGTGGCCAGCGAGCCGTTATGCATGTACGGCGCGCTCAGCGCGACATTGCGCAGACTCGGCGTGCGGAAAGCGCGTTCGGCATCGGCGGCGCTGATGAACTCAGCGCGTCCGCGATCGGGGTTGTTTGGGTCGGTGTCGGGCACGCCGAGCACGTGGAAGGTGTTGTGGGTGAACGTCGGCCAGGCGTGGCATTCGAAGCAGCGCGTCTGGGCGGAACGGAAGATGTCGAAGCCGCGCCGCTGGGCCGGGGTGAGGGCGTTGAAATCCCCCGCGGCGAACCGATCGAACGGCGTATTGTGAGTGATCAGCGTGCGTTCGAAGGCGGCGATCGCCGTCGTCACCGTCTCCACGGTGATGCTGGGCCGCTGATCGAAGGCCGCGTCGAAGAGCGCCACGTACTCATCGATGCCGCGCAGTTCGGCGATCATGGCATCGAGATCGGCCCCCATCTCCTCGCTGCTGGTCAGCGGGACGAGCATCTGATCTTCCAGCGTGGCAGCGCGTCCGTCCCAGAAGAGCGCGGTGGCGTAGGCGACGTTCCACAGCGAGGGCGCGTTGCGCCGCAGCGGGCCGTGCGCCCCTTCGGCCAGCGCGCGCCCATCGCTGAAGCCGCGATCCGGGTGGTGACAGGACGCGCACGACCGGTCATTGCCGGCGGAGAGGACGGGGTCGTAAAAAAGCAGGCGGCCCAGCGCGGCCTGTTCGGGATCGACCGGCGGAAGCTCCGGGAAGCTGAGCTGAAGACCGCTGACAGCCCGGTCGTCCTGGCGCGCGCCGCCGCCCTGTGCGCTGACCGGCATGATCGGATCTTCCGGCACGGGCAGAAAGGCGAACAGCAGACCGATCGTGCACAGCCCGGCCAGCGGGATCATCCAGAGCAGACGTCGGATCTTCATGCGCCCTCCTCGCGCCAGCGCGGACGCCGCGCGTACACCCCCAGACCGTACACCAGCGCGCCCAGGCCGATCAGCCCGATCCCGCCGGCCCAGCCGACGTAGAGCGGCACGAGCAGCGCCTGGGCATCCAGATAACCGATCGACACGGCACGTTCCAGATAAGCCTGCACGATACCGGCGATCGCCAGCAGCAGGCCGCCGCCGATCGCGCCTGTGCTGATCAGCCAGACCGGGATCAGCCCGGTGATGCTGCGGTTCGCACCGCGCGCTTCAACGGCCAGCGCTGTGATCCCGCCCAGCACCGCGGCGATCAGGCCGGCGGCGGTCAGTTCTGCCGCGGCATCCAGTGTGCGCGTGCCCGCCAGATACGGGCGCAGCGCCGGAAGCGCCGCCGCCGCGCCGATCAGCGCGCTGAACAGCCAGGCCAGACCCGCCAGGACGATCCAGTGTCCGGCCAGGGTCTGCACGGCGTTGCGGCGCGAGAGCGCGTGATAACCGTGGGCGAGGATGATCAGCCAGGCGATGACTGCCGCCCCGTTGAGCAGGGCGCTGAACGCATCCAGCGAGTCGGTCGGCAGCAGCGCGGTCAGATCGGCGGCGATGCGGGCTGCGATCGCGAGCGTCACCAGCCCCGCCGCTGTGTACAGACTGGACTGCGCCCAGTCCGCCGTGACGTCGGCGATGCGGGGCAGCAGCCAGTAGATCAGCGCCAGCGCCGCCAGCAGCAGGCCGCCGATCTGGAGATCGACCGCCGCGGCGCGCGCCATCCAGACAGTGGACGGCCCGGCCAGCGGGAGGAGTGCGAGCATCAGCCCGCCTGCATGGACGATCAGCCCGAGCGCCCAGACGAGGATGACGCCGCCGCGCCCGTGGGCTGAGCGCCAGACAAGGACGACCGCGCCGAGCAGGATCGCCGCCTGAAGCAGGCGCAGCCAGCCGGGGAGATCGATCCCGCTGCGCCCATCGGTGATATCGAGCAGCGCGGCCAGCGCCGACAGGGCGGCGATGCCGATCCAGCCCCGTTCGAGCAGGCGGAGCGCGCCCGGCGCAGCGCTCTGGTTCTCTGGACGGGAGCTGGCTGCGATCCACAGGCCCGCGCCCAGCAGGCCGCTGACGATCGCCAGATGGCCGAGCGTATCCGCCAGCAGCCGCGCGTGCGGATACGGCAGCGAAGTCAGCAGCGGATCGGGGCCGAGGAATTTGAACGCAGTTACCAGCGCCGCCAGAATGTGGCCGATGAATGCGATCACAGCCAGCGCGCTCAACCGGAACGCGACGCGGTTGGCGGAGACAGCGCTCATGATTCCGCCTCCAGAGTGAGCAGGAACGCGATCAGGTTGTTGACGTCATCGACGGTCAGGATCTCACCCAGGTTCTGCGCCATGACGTTCTCGTAACCTTCGACGAGGTACTCACCGGGGCGCAGGATCGAGGCGCGGATGTACGCTTCCGCGCTCATGCCGGGGACGCGCTGCGCGGCGCGTTCCGCGATCCCGGCCAGCGATGGCCCGATGATGCGGACGCCCGGCTCCAGCGAGTGGCAGGTGGCGCAGTTGGCCGGGGCGCGGCTGAACAGCGCGCGTCCCAGCGTGGCCGGGTCGGTGATGGCCGGGGCGCTGGCGATCTCGACCCCGGCGGCGGGGCGCGCGCCGCTTCCGGAGACGAACACCGTCTGCACGCGCTGCGCCGGATCGATCCCGCCCACCCAGGCGAGCAGCGCGATCACGTCGTCGGTCTCGCTCACGGTCAGGTCGGGGCGGGGCATCTGACGCGCCGCATCCGGATGATAGGCCGATGGGTTTTCGAGGAAGCTGCGCAGGTAGGCCGCGCCGCGCTGCGCGTCGATATGGGTGAGATCGGGGGCGAACGAGCCGCCCTGCATGAGCAGGCTGTGGCAGGCCGCGCAGCCCTCCCGTTCCCAGATGGCGAACCCGCGCGACGCAGCGTCCGGCATCGCAGCCAGGCCGCTGCTGTTCAACAGCGGGACAGCGATCAGGGCCGCCCCGATCGCACAGCAGATCAGCAGAAATAACCGTGTTCCGGGCATCAGAAAGCGATCTCGTTTCAGGATCAAAATCTGTTTTACCCGTCAGTATAAGTCGCTATCGGCGGACTGGCAAGCGCTGGGCCTGTCAGCGACAGGGCTATCGCATCAAATTGGGCAGAGCAACTCCAACAAGAAAGTATCATCGAGTGCGGCACGGAAACGTTTCCGTTTCAGGCTCTGT
>DAOUBU010000032.1:0-7133 GCA_034432395.1 Anaerolineae bacterium | reverse complement strand
GCGACGAACGTGAACGAGGGGATGATCACTTCCCCTGTGATCCCGGCGGCGCGGACGGCGATCTCCTGGGCGATAGTGGCGTTCGTCATGGCGACGGCATGCTTGACCCCGGTGAATTCGGCCAGTCTGGCTTCAAATTCCTGGACGTAGCGCCCGTTATTGGTGAACCAGCGCCGGTCAAGGATGTCGTTGATCCGCGCCATTAACCGCTCGCGGTTGCCGATGTTGGGGCGGCCCACATGCAGCGGTTCATCAAAGGCGGGCTTCCCCCCGAGGATGGCGATTTCTCGGTGACTAGCTTTGTTCAAGATGCCATCCCGCTTCACGCTGTTTAACTACCTGTGCAGGAACACCCACAACTGTTGAGTTGGCGGGCACATTTTTAATAACAGTGGCTCCGGCACCAACCACTGACCAAGCACCGATTACTTTCTTTTCGATGATGTTTGCCCCAGTGCCGATGTACGCACCTTCTTGAACGTGTACATTTCCAGAAATGTGCGCGCCAGGGGCCAAAGTCACAAATGGATCGAGCACTGCATCATGCCCGATAGTGCAGTCAAGATTCAAGTGAACATGATCCTTGATCTGGACCTGATTGGTAAGAATACACCCGGCCGTAATAACGATACCCGCACCGAGGGTGATCCATCGTGTCATGACTGCATTGGGATGTATCAAAGACGCGAATGGGTTACCGAGCGGATGCACGCGGCGGATCATCTGATAGCGTATCTCCGGCGCGCCGACGCCACAGACAACATACACATCGCGATGCGCCTCTAACCAGGAGAAGTCACCCAGGATCGGTTTGTCGTTGATGATCGTACCTGGCTGGCCGTACTGGCCATCGACGATGAAGCCGAGCACATTCCACGTTGGCGAGACCGCGTTGATCGCATCAACCACATCGAGCGTCTCGCGGGCAAATCCACCTGCCCCGAGGATGACGAGGGGAAGCGTTGTCATAACATTTCCATTATCGGACCAGGATCGGCGAAAATGATGTTGTAATGTTCATCAACGACCCGCTGTATCGCATAACGATGTACAAGATCGTGATATAGGTTGCAGCCAAATCCAGGGAACAGCAGCGTAACTCTGATACGCGCAGGCAGCTGTGCTCCTTCTGCTAAAGCATCTGGCCCAAAAGCGAATAACACAGCATCAGGTGACGGTTTATCAACCAAATCGAAGTACTTTTTGAAATATGGCAGTTCCCATCTCAAGAAGTGATTGGCTTTTTTAATACAAATATAGAGTTTAACTCTTTGAGACTTCAACATAAATCAACACCCAATTCTTGCAGGGAGTGGTGAATCTTCAGGATACACCTTGCATTTCCGCGCTGAAGATCGGACATCATATCCTCGTTATTCAGCACTCCCGGTATACGACTCTTGAAGTTGTTTGAAGAAATCGTGTTTGAAAGAATGATTTTTCATAAAACGCTGTGAGTCCTTGACTCGACTTGTGGCTCAAGCATTTCTATATTCCACTTCAGATTCGGATGAACCACACCCGGCCAACGGCCGAACCAGGTTCCATAACCATATGTTTCTGTTGATTGTATTACGTCAAATACGAGGGCATCGTCAATTTGATAGATAATTCGCGCGTGATCCTCAACAAACAACAATCGGATGGAGTAAGTAGCAGCATTCATGAGGTATCCCGGGATAACACAACTTGTCCGTATCAGTCCTGCGGGATGTGGTTGGGTCATCCAGCGCTCTTCATGTACTGGGGCAGAATTGAACACCGGCAGTCCTTCGATTGTAAGAACATGTAAACTTAAATTTAGTAATGTGGGTTCCAGATTCCAAAACTCAAATTCCAGCCAAATAGGCGTGACCATCGTGATCGGCTCATTGGGATCGCCTTCTGCGGGAAGAACCCGCATCCGGCGCACACGGATGCGGTCGTTTCCTGGCGCCTGTGCGATATCTGGATAGAACCGCTCAACGCTTGATTGAACAGCCTGACTGAGATAGCGAGACACAACCCTTTCGGGGTTTCCATCCTCGACCAGCGATCCGCCGTTCAACCAGATCGCCCGCGTGCACATACTCTGCACCGCTGCCATGTTGTGACTGACGAACAGCACTGTGCGGCCTTCACCGGCGACCTGGCTCATCTTCCCCATGCACTTCTTCTGGAACTGGGCATCCCCCACCGCCAGTACCTCATCGACGACCAGGATCTCCGGTTCCAGGTGCGCGGCCACAGCGAAGCCCAGGCGCAGCCCCATCCCACTGGAGTAGTGCTTGACCGGTGTATCGATGAATTTCTCCACGCCTGCGAAATCGACGATCTCATCGAACTTGTGCTGGATCTCTTTTCGGCTCATGCCCAGGATCGCGCCGTTAAGGTAAATGTTTTCACGCCCGGTCAGCTCCGGATGGAAGCCCGTCCCCACTTCGAGCAGCGCGCCGACTCGCCCGTAAACATCGGCGTAGCCGGTCGTCGGCTCGGTGATGCGCGACAGGATCTTGAGCAGCGTCGATTTGCCCGCGCCGTTGCGCCCGATAATGCCGACGACTTCCCCGTGTTTGACCTCAAAGCTGACATCGCGCAGCGCCCAGATCGTTTCGGTCAGGTTAGCCGCCGCCGCTGCGTTGCCGCGCAGCAGACCGATCGCGCGCCGCGCCGGGGCGGTCACTGCATCAACAAGCGTATCGCGGAATGTTCGGTAGCGCTCCTGCTTGCCGATGCGATACTGCTTGCCCAGTTTTTCAGCTCTAAGTGCGAGATTGCCCATCGATCACACCACATCCGCAAAGGATTTTTCCATACGCCGGAAGTAGAACATCCCGCTGATCAGCAGCGCGACCGAGGCCAGCGCCGAGACGAGGATCACCGGGCCAGGCGCGGTATCTGTGCCCAGCAGCGCCCAGCGAAACCCCTCGACGACGCCTGCCATCGGGTTGAGACCGTACAGCGCGCGCAGCGTCTCATTTTCGATCAAGCTGCTGGGATAGGCGATCGGTGTGATGAACATCCAGAACTGCGTCAGAAACGGGATGATGTAACGGATATCGCGGAATTCGACGTTCAGCGCCGACAGCCATGTGCCGACGCCGAGCGCTGTCACCAGTGTCAGCGCCACCAGCGGGATCAACCAAAGGATGTTGAGCGTTGGGGCGATGCCGTAAGCCAGCATCATCAAGATGAGCACGGCGAACGCCAACAGAAAATCGACCACGCCGGCCAGCACGCTCGCCAGCGGGATGATCAGACGCGGGAAGTAGACCTTCTTGATCAGGTTGGCGCTGCCCACCAGGCTGTTGGAGGACTCGCTCAGCCCGTAGGCGAACAAGCTCCACGGGACGAGCGCAGCATAGCTGAAGATCGGATACGCGATGCCATCGGACGGAATGCGCGCTAGCCCGCCGAAAAAGATGCTAAAGACGACCATCGTCATCAGCGGCTGGATGATCGCCCAGGCCGCACCGATCACAGTCTGCTTGTAGCGCACCTTGATATCGCGCGCCGTCAAGAAGAAGAGCAGCTCCCGATATGCCCAGACTTCATCGAGTTTGAGCGCTACCCACCCCTTTGACGGCTGGATGCGTAGATGCGGCATAGAGGGTGACGGCGCCGACTGAGATGCCGGTTCAGCGGAGGCGACTGTAGCTGTTTGAACGGGAGTGGTTTCTGTAACAGTCATGGCAAACTGGGGCTCAGTCGGTTTCAATCGAGATAGATACTCATTTTATGTTACAGCAGCGGTCAACGCTACCAGCGCCCAGACGCGCGACCAGTGGAGCTGCCCGCGTTGGAACTGATCGTAAATCCGATCGGTCGCTTTAGCATCGATCAGGCCGTGGTCGCTGACAGCGCGGATCGCCTCTCGGGCGCGCTTGGCCAGGCCGCCGCGCAGCCATGTCGCAAAGGGGAACGTGAAACCCTGCTTGTTACGTCGATTGAGCACGCTCTCTGGCAGGAGATCGCGCACTGCGAGGGCCAGCAGCGGCTTGGGCGACGCCCCGTTGATCTGTTTGACCGATGGAGGCAGTCGGAGTACTGCCTCCACCAGCACGCGGTCGAGCAGCGGCTCGCGCACTTCCAGCGAGTGGATCATGCTCATGACATCGGTGTCGCGCAGCAGTTGATGATGCAGGTACATTCGCAGCTCGGCCCGGCTCACCCAGTCGAACACATTGTCTCCGCTGGAGCTGCTGACGTCCGCTCGTGCCGCTACCGCCGCCACTGGCTCGAAACGCTGGATCGCTTCCTGCCACAGGTCGTCTGAGACCAGCGCACGCGCTTCCTGCAAGGCGAACAGACCGCGGCGGGTCAAATAGGCGCTGGCCAGGCTGGCTGGGTGATCGAGCGCGTCCCGGATGCGTCCCCAGCGCGCTCGGCCCGGCAGCAGACTGATGCCCACTTTCGCCGCCGCTGCACCCCCTGGAATACGGCTCAAGGCGGACAGCGCGCGATAGATGCGCGGCACATCCCTGAACGTACTCGGGTAGCCGCCGAACAGCTCATCTCCGCCGATGCCGGACAGCGCCACGGTCAACCCGGCCTGACGTGCCGTCTGCGCGACAAAATAGGTGTTGACCCCGTCCACGCTCGGCTGATCGAGCGCGTACAGCATTCGATCGAACTCGCGCTCGACATCGAGGTGGGTGATGACGCGCTCGAAATGTTCTGCGCCGACTTTCTGCGCCATGGCCCGAGAGAACAGCGCTTCCGAGAACTCTGCTTCCTCGAAGATCATCGAACAAGTGCGGATCGGGCCGTCGGTGGCCTGGCGCATCAGCCCGACCACCGCGCTGGAGTCCAGGCCGCCGCTCAGGAATGCGCCGAGCGGCACATCGCTCACCAGGCGGATGCGCACCGACTCGGCCAGCAGCGCGCGGCAGCGCTCCACCGCCTCGTCGAGGCGCATGATCGGTTCGCTCTCCGTCGGCAGTGACCAGTACGTCGTTGACGTGACGGCCAGAGAGTCGGTCTGGATGGTCAGATAGGTGGACGGTTCCAGCGCGCGCACATCCCGGTAGATCGTCAGCGGGTTGGGGACGCTCCCGGTCAGCAGATAGCCGACCAGCCCGGCGGGATCGACCGCCCGCTCGATCAGGCCGGACGCCATCAGGGCCTTCAACTCCGAAGCGAAGACGAGGGCCGCGCTGGACTGCCAGACGTAGACCGGCTTGATGCCCAGATGATCGCGCGCCAGCAGGAGGCGCGGTACAGCATGCCGCGTGCGCTGATCGGCGATGGCGAAGGCGAACATGCCGCGCAGCCGGGGGACGATCGCCTCATCCCACTGTTCGTAGCCGCGCAGGATCACCTCGGTATCGCTGGTGGAGCGGAACCGGTGGCCCAGCGCCGTCAGCTCTGCGCGCAGGTCGTCTGCGTTGTAGATCTCGCCGTTGTAGGTGATGACGATATCCTCAGCCGTGTTCAGCATCGGCATGTGACCGGCGGGCGAGAGATCGCGGATCGCCAGCCGCCGGTTGGCCAGGCCGATGCGCCCATCCGGGGAGATATAGATTCCTTCATCGTCCGGGCCGCGGTGACGCATCATCTGCGCCATCGCCCGCAGCCGGGGGGCCAGATCGATCCGATCACTGTTCGCTTTGAGGATGATACCGGCAATGCCGCACACGAGGGATCGATTGGCCTGATGGATCAGTGCGTTCCGACGTTCGGTGATGCTGACTGCGATCGCCCGCGCTCCGCCGTTGCGACATGCTGTGTGCACATCGCGAGGAGATGTCTGACGGCAGACGTGATGGGCGATAAGCCAGGGCGTGACGTTGAGAGAGTGCGCTTACCGGATCAGGCTGCGTTTGTCATGCACGGTGCAGGTCGTGATGAAAGCGCGCGCACGCATCCAGAATACACGCTTCCTCATAACAGAAAACCACTTCGATCGAACCGGCTGATACGGTCGATCATGTGCAGAGTATAGAAAGTTCGCGGGCGGCTGTCAAGTTAAGCGTTGAGACCGGACAGGAGTATTAAGTGAACCCTGATCAGGATTTGCAGTGACGCGGCGCTCAGGCCGCCAGTGCGGCGGGGCGGTCGCTCGCCGACGCCTTTACTCGCCCTCGATCCGCTCGATCACCAGTTCGGGGTAGCCGGTTTCCGGGTCATGTTCCCGGCGGAAATGCAGGCCCGGGGCCACCCCGATCACGATCTCGGCGGTGGTGTAGACCAGGCTGCCTTCCTGCAGGTGACCGCCGATCATGCGGCCCGTGCCATCGGCCAGCGCGATGTGCAGGTGACAGCCCTCCGGATCGAGCGTGCCGACCAGCGCGCAGATCTCGAATTTGTCATCGAAGATCGTGGTCTCTTCCCGGTTGGCCAGGCGCAGCGCGGCCCGGCGCAGACTGCCCACGCAGGTCACCACAAAGGCGGCGCGCAGCCCCTGCTGCTGCGTGAATTCGATCAGGCTGCGCTTGAGATCCTGCCCCGGTCGCAGCCGGATGACGTGCGTGGTCATTTCCTGGACTCCGTCGAATGAGAAGTGCTGAACAACACGTATATAATGCCCGATCCTCAGCGCAAAAATGCAGGGTGTATCCTCACAATTCAGACTCCATCTGGAGCAGGTGGCTACCTACTCCCCCTTGCGCACCTTCCATGCGTCTAGCGCGGCCAGGGCCTCTGGCGTGCCGATGGCTTGCAGCGCCTTCTGGGCCACCTGGCTGATTGTTTCCCAAAGCAGATACCTGGTCTTATCGTCGAGCAGTTGGCTGAGCGGCGCGACGGCTCGTACATCCCCAAGCTTCCCCAGTGCTTCGGCTGCTGCTCCTCTTACATCGCTGTCTTCATCTCTTAAGCAGTCGATGAGCGGCACGGCGGCCTGCCTATCCCTAAGCTTCCCCAGCACCTCGGCTACCGCTTTTCTTAGATTGCTGTCTTCATCTTCCAGACAGTCGATGAGCGGCGCGACGGCTCGTACATCCCCAAGCTTCCCCAGTGCTTCGGCTGCTGCTCCTCTTACATCGCTGTCTTCATCTTTTAAGCGGTCGATGAGCGGCGCGGCGGCCCGCCTGTCCCTAAGCTTCCCTAGTGCCTCGGCTGCTGCTAGGGTGTGTCCGCAAACTCGGTTAAAATGGGTGGATGACCAAACGACATGAATTAACCGACGCGCAGTGGGAGAAAATAAAACCGCT
>DAOUBU010000031.1:0-38817 GCA_034432395.1 Anaerolineae bacterium | reverse complement strand
AGACTGCTGAAGGGTTGTTCATTCATCGCTACCCCCTTTCTTTAGGTAGCGAGTATGCCTCCTACTTTATTTTGATGCGATAGCCCTGCTGATCTCTGAAGAAGATCTTGACGGGTTCCGCATCCTCATGATCCGGTATATCTGGCTCGGTCAGTTCCAGGAAGACGAGCTGCCCCTTAACCTGAACTAGCAGCGGTTTCCCCGCTGTGTGCCTGGCCTGCTATACTGAATGCATTCTGGCCAGCGCACACAGCGGATACAGGAAACGATGACCTCGTCACAATCCTTTCTGACTGCGCCCCTGACAGGGGGAGTGGCAGCCATCGGTGAACTTCTGATCGATTTCGTCGCTTTAGAGAGCGGCGTCACCGTTGGTGAAGCCAGCGGTTTCGTCAAAGCGCCGGGCGGCGCTCCGGCCAACGTCGCTGTCGCTGTCGCCCGCCTGGGGATGAGCGCGGCTTTTCTCACCCAGGTGGGTGACGATCCTTTCGGTCACCATCTCGAAATGGTGCTGCGTCAGGCCGGGGTCGATACCGGCGCCGTGCGCTTTTCGAACCAGGCGCGCACGATGCTGGCGTTCGTCTCGCTGGCCGCCGATGGCGAACGCAGCTTCGTCTTCTACCGTCACCCCAGCGCGGATATGCTCTACCGCCCGGAGGATGTCGATCAGGCCGTGATCGAGCGCAGCGATCTGCTGCATTTCGGCTCGATCACGCTGATCGATGACCCGGCGCGGAGCGCGACCCTGTTCGCCGTCGAACGGGCGCGCCAGATGCACAAACTCATCTCGTACGATCCCAATTTACGCCTGTCGCTGTGGCCCTCAGCGGATGCCGCCCGCGAAGGCATGCGCATCGGCCTGCCCTATGCCCACATCCTCAAACTGAGCGAGGAAGAACTGGAATTCCTGACCGGGGGGCAGGATCTGGCTCCGTTCTGGGACGCCTATCCCGAGCTGCGCGTCATCGCGGTGACGTATGGCGCGGGCGGCGCAGCACTCCATACCCGTGCGCGGCATGTTTTCGTCCCCGGTTTTTCGATCGCGGCGGTCGATACGACCGGGGCGGGGGATGGTTTCGTCGCCGGGCTGCTGGTGCAGATCCTGGAGCACGGCGGCCCCGATCGCATCGAGCCGCATCTGGAGACGATCGTCCGCTTCGCCAATGCCGTGGGCGCGATCACCTGCACCGCGAAGGGCGCGATCCCGGCGCTGCCCACGCGCGATCAGGTGGAAGCGTTCCTCACCGGACGGTGATCCGCGCTCATCCCCCACAATTGAGGTGCGCGCCGCGCACAACCCCCGCTATGATGAGGACAGGTCAGGTTCAAGCGTGGGGGACAGCGGATGAACACACAGCAGAACTGCCCGAAGTGCGGCCAGCCGATGTACATGGACACCGCCAACCGCCTCTGGCGCTGCCGTGCCTGCCTGCACCGTCTGCCGCTTCCGGAGGAAACGCTGGAAGAAGCGCAGGCGCGCCTGGCACAGGAGCGCGAGAGCCAGCCGGTTCGGATCCGCTATCGGGGCAGCCTGGATCGGCGGGCGCGCACCGTGTTCGAGAACGGCCATGATGCGCTGCGCCTGGGCGATCGGGCCGAAGCCATCCGTCAGTTCCAGATCGCTGCCTCCATCCAGCCGGATTTTGTGGATGCCCATTACATGCTGGCGCAGCTCAGCGAGACGGAAGCGCAGAAGCGCGATCACCTGAGCACGGTGCTGGCCTACGATCCCGGGCATCTGGACGCGCTGCGCGATCTGATGGTGTTGAACGGCCAGCTCACGCCGGAAGAGGCCGCGCGCACCCACCACTCCGATGATGCCGACGTGCGCGTGATCGACGGTGAGACCGTCCGGACGACGACCATCCGCTGTCCGCAGTGCGGCGGCGATCTGATGCGCGATGATCTGCGCGGGATGACAGTGTGCCGCTTCTGTGGGTTCGAGGAGCCGGTGCGCCGCCGCTTTGCGCCTGACGAGGCCCGCGGCATGGCGCTGGGCGCGGCCCTGCTCAAACGCAAAGCCGATCCGGTGAGGTGGGTCATCGGCGAGCGCACGATCCGCTGCACTGAATGCGGGGCAGAGCACACGCTGCCGCTGGGACGGATGGCGCAGGGCTGCACTTTCTGCGGCTCGAAGCAGATCGTCGTGCGCGAGGCCGCCGATACGCTGTACCAGCCGGATGGGCTGGTGCTGTTCACGATCGACGACATGGCCGCCAAAGCGATCATCCGCGAGCGGCTGGGGCGCATGGATGAAAAGCTGGCCGGCCTGCTGGAGGAGAATCGCGTCGCGCGCGCGTCGATCGAACCCGTCTACCTGCCGTTCTGGGTCTTCGATGTGCTGCTCGACGTCAACGTCACAATGACGCGCAAGGAAGACAGCGAGACGCGCTCTCGATCCCGCAGCGCCATGCAGCAGGCGCTGCTCCCGCCGTATCAGCATTACCGGTATCACGGCGGCGTCAACGGGGTGCTGGTTCCGGCGTTCCGTTCCCCTTCAGCCGATCTGATCGAGGTCATCGATGATTTCCAGATCAGCGCGATGATCCCCTTCGAACCCGGTCTGCTGGTCGGTCATCCGGTCGAGCTGTACGCGATCGACTACGAAGAAGCCTCGCTGGTGGCGCGCTCCCGCGCGATCGAACGCGCCCGGATCGACTATGGCCAGAGCGACAGCAGCGTGTACACTACGACGGTCACGGCCTGGCCGGTGCAGATGAGTTTCA
Source organism: Anaerolineae bacterium (assembly GCA_034432395.1). Lineage (GTDB taxonomy): Bacteria > Chloroflexota > Anaerolineae > Aggregatilineales > Phototrophicaceae > Flexifilum. The sequence continues at coordinate 36,091 of DAOUBU010000031.1, read as the reverse complement.
TCCAGGTGCTGCTGCCCGTGTGGATCGCAGCGCTGGTGGAGCGCGATGGCGATGTGCGCCCCGCGCTCGTGAATGGTCAGACGGGGCGGGTCGCGCTGGGGCGGGCGCGCAAACCCCGCTGAGACGATGGGGGCCGTCCAGCCGGGGATCGAGACGAACCCTTGACGCCCAACCGGATGAACATTAGAATGACCCCTACACAGCCGGCAGACACCCTCTGCGGAGGCAATGTCCTGCTGAACTGAGTGAAGGTGGCGAAAGCGTCACGCGCGGCATGATGGCTCGTCACGAGTAAGCGGCATACAGGCGTGCGTTCTTCGTTACGCCTTTTTGCATGCCTGAAAACGGGCGTTCAATGAGTGGAGTAATTCATGCCTACGATCAATCAGTTAGTGCGTAAAGGACGCCGGGCGAAGAAGAGCAAGAGCAAGGCCCCCGCCTTGCAGTTCTCTTACAACGCCTTCGATCAGAAGCGCACGCGCACCCGTAAAGGGTCACCGCAGAAACGCGGTGTGTGCACCGTCGTCAAGACGATGACGCCGAAAAAGCCGAACTCGGCGCTGCGCAAGGTGGCGCGTGTTCGCCTGTCCAACGGCATCGAAGTCACCGCCTACATCCCCGGTGAGGGCCACAGTTTGCAGGAGCACAGCGTCGTGATGGTGCGCGGTGGCCGTGTGAAGGATCTGCCGGGCGTGCGCTATCACATCGTGCGCGGTACGCTGGACACCGATGGCGTGAAGAATCGCAAGCAGGGGCGCAGCAAATACGGCGCGAAGCGTCCGAAACCGGGCCAGGCCGCACCTGCCGGAAAAGGTGCGCCTGCAAAGGGCAAGAAGTAAAGGGTGATGGTCAATGCCACGACGTAAGAGTCCTCCGAAGCGCGTCCCTCAGCCGGATGCCAAGTACGGCAACGTTTACGTGTCGATGATGATCAGCCGCATGATGTACGGCGGCAAGAAGAGCCTGGCGACGACGCTTCTGTACCGCGCGTTCGACATCGTCGAAGAGAAGATGAAGCGCAACCCCGTCGATGTGCTGGAGCAGGCGCTGCGCAATGTCGCGCCGGCGATCGAGGTCAAGCCGATGCGCGTCGGCGGTGCGACGTATCAGGTTCCCGTCGAAGTCCCACAGGATCGGGGGATCACGCTGGCGATGCGCTGGATCCTAGACACGGCGCGCGCGCGCGGCGGGCGCAATTTCTCTGAAAAGCTCGCCGCGGAATTGATGGACGCGGCCAATGGGCAGGGCGCGTCGGTGAAGAAGAAAGACGACACGCATCGTATGGCGGAAGCGAACCGCGCTTTCGCGCACTTCAGATAAGCACGGCGTTTAGCGGATCAAGCGAGACTATGGCGAAAAAGCTCGAAGGAACGTTCGACCTCAGCAAAGTTCGCAATATCGGCATCATCGCCCATATCGACGCCGGCAAGACGACGACGACCGAGCGCGTCCTGTATTACACGGGGATGGTGCACAAGATCGGCGAAGTCCATGACGGCGCGGCGACGACCGACTACATGCCGCAGGAGCGCGAGCGCGGCATCACCATCACCGCCGCGGCGGTGTCGGCGACCTGGAACGGTCACCAGATCAACGTGATCGACACGCCGGGGCACGTTGACTTCACCGCAGAAGTGCAGCGTTCGCTGCGCGTGCTCGACGGCGGCATCGTTGTGTTCGACGGTGTGGCGGGCGTTGAGCCGCAGTCGGAGACGGTGTGGCGTCAGGCGAACAACTACGGCGTGCCGCGCATGTGCTTCATCAACAAGATGGATCGCACCGGCGCGAACTTCCAGCGCTGCGTGGATATGATCGTGGAACGCCTGCACGGCAACCCGGTGCTGCTGCAGATGCCGTATGGTCAGGGGGCTGACTTCAAGGGGATCGTCGATCTGCTCAAGATGCACCTGGTCGTCTACCTGGATGATCTGGGTGAGAAGATCGAGTATCACCCCATTCCGGACTCGATCAAGGAAGAGGCGGAGACCCGCCGCGCCGAGACGATTGAGAAGATCGTCGAAAGCGATGACTACCTGACCGAGAAGTACCTGATGGGCGAGGCGATCACCGACGATGAACTGCTGGCCGCGCTGCGTGCCGCGACGATCGCCGGCAAAGTGCACCCGGTGCTGTGCGGGTCGGCTTTGAAGAACAAGGGCATTCAGCTCATGCTCGACAAAGTGGTCGAGCTGCTGCCTTCGCCGCTCGATATCCCGGCGGTCAAGGGCGTGCATCCGAAAACGGAGGAGCCGCTCACCCGTGAGGCCAGCGATGAGGAACCGACGGCTGCGCTCGTCTTCAAGATCCTGACCGATCCCTTCGTCGGGCGTCTCGCGTTCTTCCGCGTCTATTCCGGTGTGGTGAGAGCCGGTTCGACCCTGCTCAACACCACCAAAGGGGAGCGCGAGCGCATCGGTCGCATCGTGCGCATGTTCGCCGATCGGCGCGAGGACATCGAGGAAGTGCGCGCGGGCGATATCGCCGCGGCGCTGGCGCTGAAAACGACGTTCACGGGCGATACGCTCAGCGATCCCGATCATCCGATCGTGCTGGAGAAGATCAGCTTCCCCGAACCGGTGATCGAAGTCGCCATCGAGCCGAACACCAAGGGCGATCAGGACAAGATGGGCGAGGCGCTGCGCCGCCTGGCTGAGGAAGACCCGACCTTCAAAGTCGAAGTCGATGAGAAGCTGGGCCAGACCAAGATCCGCGGCATGGGCGAACTGCACCTTGAAGTGCTGGTCGATCGCATGATGCGCGAATTCGGCGTGCAGGCCACCGTGGGCCGCCCCCGCGTGGCCTATCGCGAGACGATCACGCGCGAAGTGCGTAATGATACGACCTTCAAGCGTCAGTCGGGTGGTAAGGGCCAGTACGCGCGCGTCGTGTTCGAATTCGAACCGCTGAGCGATGAGGAGCTGTCGCTGGCGACGGACGGCCTGCTGTTCGTCGATGAGATCAAGGGCGGTGCGATCCCGCGCGAATTCATCCGCCCCGCTGAAGCCGGGGTGCGCGAAGCGATGGCGGGCGGCGTCCTGGCGGGATACCCCGTTATCGGCATCAAGGCCCGGCTGGTTGACGGCGCGTTCCATGAAGTGGACTCATCGGAAATGGCGTTCAAGATCGCCGGTTCGATGTGCCTCAAGGAAGCGGTCATGAAAGCCAAACCGGTGCTGCTGGAACCGACGATGAAAGTCGAGGTCGTGGTTCCCGATGAGTACACCGGTACGATCGTCGGCGACCTGTCGGCCCGCCGCGGGATCATTCAGGGGATGGAGCCGCGCGGCGCAGGCACGACGTCGGTGCGCGCGAACGTCCCGCTGGCTGAGATGTTCGGCTATGCGACCGCCGTCCGCAACCTGACCCAGGGGCGCGGCAGCTTCACGATGGAATTCGAGAAGTACAGCATCGCGCCCAGCAATATCGCCGATGAGGTGATCAAAGGGGCGGTCAAGTCCTAGAGTGAATTCATCGGTCCCGAACGCGGACAGCGGTGACAGCCGCTCTCCGCGCCAGTTTCCCACAGGGATAGTCAGTCAAGAGCAGAAGCAGAGGACGAAAGCAGAATGGCTAAGGAAAAATTCGAGCGCAGCAAACCGCACGTCAACATCGGCACGATCGGCCATGTTGACCACGGCAAGACGACGTTGACCGCTGCCATCACCAAGACGCTGGCGCTGGCCGGTAAGGCCAAACGCATGGCCTACGACGAAATCGACAATGCGCCGGAAGAGAAGGCCCGCGGCATCACGATCAACATCCGTCACGTGGAGTATGAGACGGATAACCGGCACTATGCTCACGTGGACTGCCCGGGGCACCGCGACTACATCAAGAACATGATCACCGGCGCGGCCCAGATGGACGGCGCGATCCTGGTGGTGAGCGCGCCCGATGGCCCGATGCCACAGACCCGCGAGCACGTGCTGCTGGCCCGCCAGGTGGAAGTGCCGGCGATGGTGGTCTTCCTGAACAAGGTCGATCAGCTCGACGATCCGGAACTGCTGGAACTGGTGGAGCTGGAGCTGCGCGAACTGCTGAGCAGCTATGGCTTCTCGGAAGATACGCCGATCGTCCGCGGTTCGGCGCTGGCCGCCAACGAGTCGACCAGCAACGACATCAAGGCGCCGGAATACCAGCCGATCCTCAAGCTGATGGAAGCGGTTGATAGCTGGATCCCGACGCCGCAGCGTGACAAGGACAAGCCGTTCCTGATGCCGATCGAAGACGTGTTCACGATCAAGGGCCGTGGTACGGTGGTCACCGGGCGCGTGGAGCGCGGTACGCTGAAGAAGGGTGAGGAAGTCGCGATCGTCGGTCTGCGCGATGAGATCCGCAAGACGACCGTCACCGGTATCGAAATGTTCCACAAGGAACTGGATGCCGCTGAGGCGGGCGACAATGCCGGTATTCTGCTGCGCGGTATCGAGCGCGACGACGTCGAGCGCGGCATGGTGCTGGCCAAGCCGGGCAGCATCACCCCGCACAAGCGCTTCATGAGCCAGGTGTACGTGCTCAAGAAGGAAGAGGGCGGCCGCCACAAGGCGTTCTTCAACGGCTATCGTCCGCAGTTCTACATCCGCACGATGGACGTGACCGGCACGGTGACCCTGCCCGAAGGCGTGGAAATGGTCATGCCCGGCGACAACGTCAATCTGGAAGTCGAGCTGATCTCGCCGGTGGCGCTGGAAAAAGGTTCCAAGTTCGCGATCCGCGAGGGCGGTCTGACGGTTGGCGCGGGCAGCATCACCGAAATTCTGAGCTAAGCGGACGTCGATGATCCCAGGTGACGGGAGCAGACAGGTTCGCTCCCGTCACTTATTTGGGCGGCGCGAGGCCGCCTGAGAAGGACGGAACACAGTGAAGAACAAAATTCGCATCCGTTTGAAAGCCTACGATCACCGCGTGCTCGATGACTCCGCCCGCAAGATCGTTGAAACGGCAGAGCGCACCGGAGCGCGGGTGCTGGGGCCAGTGCCGCTGCCCACGCATATCGAGCGCTTCACCGTCATGCGTTCGTCGTTCATCGACAAGGACTCGCAGGAGCACTTCGAGATCCGCACGCACAAGCGCCTGATCGATGTGCTCGACCCGGATAGCAAGACGATCGACACCCTGATGCGCCTGAACCTGCCAGCCGGTGTCGATATCGAAATCAAGATCTGAGCAGTTGAGTCGTTCGTACACACCTCCGCAGCCTCAACTCTGCCTGTTGTGATCGACGCACACGGGTACGCCTTTCCCCGAAAGGCCGCTTCCGACCGGTGAAAGTCTTCATCCGACGGAGGCGAATGCCGCCCGCCTCTGCGCTGCTGCGGATGAGAAGATGAGGGATACGATGTCCCTCGGAGGACATGATGAAAGGCATTATCGGACGCAAGATCGGCATGACCCAGGTCTTTGATGAGGTCGGCAATGTCATCCCGGTGACCGTCATCCAGGCCGGGCCATGCTACGTGACCCAGGTGCGCACCTCGGAGAAGGATGGGTATACCGCTGTCCAGCTCGGCTTCGGCGAAACCAAGCCGCAGCGCCTGACGAAGGGACAGTTGGGGCATCTCCAGCGGCACAACCTGCCCGCGCTGAAATATCTGCGCGAATTCCGCGTTCACGGTGACCCGGACGTGACCGAAGGGGCCGAGATCAAGGCGGATGTCTTCGCCAAAGGCGATCGGGTGGATGTAATCGGAAAGAGCAAGGGCCGCGGCTTCGCCGGCACAGTCAAACGGCACGGCTTCAACCGGCAGCCGAAGACGCACGGCCAGAGCGATCGCGAGCGCGCGCCCGGTTCGGTCGGCCAGACCACCGATCCCGGACGTGTGTTCAAAGGGTTAAGAATGGCCGGACGCATGGGCAATGACCGCGTGACCGCCCAAAATCTGGAAGTGGTCGTGGTCGATGCCGAACGCAACGTCATCGCCGTGCGGGGCAGCGTCCCCGGCGCCAACGGCGGCATCGTGGTGATCAAGCCCGCGCGCGTGCGCCGTGGTTAGTCATTGAGCGCGAGCGAGGAGGAAAACACGATGCAGGTTCCAGTGATGGATACAAACGGCAAGCAGGTCAAGACGATCGATCTGCCCGCCGATATCTTCGGAGTGGAAGTCAATACCGGCCTGATGCATCTGCACTACGTGCGCCAGATGGCCAACGCCCGCCTGGGCACGCACAAGGTGCAGCGGCGCGGTGAAGTCAGCCGCACCACGGCCAAAATGTATAAACAGAAGGGCACGGGCCGCGCGCGTCATGGCAGCCGCACCGCTACGCAGTTCGTCGGCGGTGGCCGCCCGATGGGGCCGCGCCCGCGCGATTACAGCATCGATATGCCGAAGAAGATGCGCCGCGGCGCGATCCGCAGCGCCCTGAGCGCGCTGCTGGCCGATAACCAGCTCGTCTTCGTCGATGCCTTCACGATGGATGCGCCGAAGACGAAAGATGCCGCCCGCATCATCCACAACCTGGTGGGCGACGCCTCGGCGCTGGTGCTGATCAACGCGACCGGCGATGAGCATCTGCAGCGCAGCATCAACAACATCGACAACGCTAAAACGCTGCGCGCCAACTATCTCAACATCCGCGATCTGCTGTCGTATGACAAGGTGATCGTCCCGCTGGCCGCGCTCGATGTGATCCGGTCGATCTGGGGACAGGAAGGCAAGTAGGATGAACCTGTACGATGTGATCATCCGTCCGCTGGTGACGGAGAAGACGAACCGGATGATCGAGGAAGGGCACTACGTGTTCGAAGTGGCCCGCGATGCGACCAAGCCGCAGATCAAGCAGGCGATCGAGACGATCTTCGATAAGAAGGTGGTCAAGGTCAACACGATGGTCATGCCAGCCAAGCGCGCGCAGCGTGGGCGGCGCGTGTACTTCCGTACCAGTGAGTGGAAGAAAGCGATCGTCACCCTGGCTGAGGGTGAAACGCTCGAAATCTTCAACGTGTAAGTGGACGAGGGGTTAAACCATGCCAGTCAAGGTCTATAAACCCACCTCGGCGGGGCGGCGCGGCATGACGGGCCACTCGTTTGAGGAGATCACCAAATCGAAGCCGGAGCGATCGCTGACGGTGGCCCTGCGCAAACGCAGCGGGCGCAACAACATGGGGCGCGTCACCGTGCGGCATCGCGGCGGCGGTCACAAGCGGCGCTACCGGATCATCGATTTCAAGCGCGATAAGTTCGACTGCGCCGCAGTGGTGACGGCGATCGAGTACGACCCGAATCGGTCGGCGCGGATCGCCCTGCTGCAATACGAGGACGGTGAGAAGCGCTATATCATCGCCCCGCTGGGGGTCAAGGTCGGCGATCGGATCGCCAACGGCGAACTGGCCGAGCTGCGCCCCGGCAATGCGCTGTACATCCGCGATATCCCGGTCGGGACGCAGATCCACAACGTCGAGCTGCTGCCGGGCAAGGGCGGCCAGCTTGCGCGGTCGGCGGGTGTTTCGGCCCAGCTTCTGGCCAAAGAGGGGATCTACTGCCAGGTGCGCCTGCCATCCGGCGAAGTCCGGCTGGTGCACGAGCGCTGCATGGCGACGATCGGCCAGGTCGGCAATACCGATCACGGCAACATCAAGCTGGGTAAAGCAGGACGGTCGCGCTGGCGCGGGTGGCGTCCGTCGGTGCGCGGTATCGCCATGGACCCGGGTGGCCATCCGCACGGCGGTGGTGAGGGGCGCTCCGGCATCGGTATGCCCGGCCCGAAGACGCCGTGGGGCAAGCCGGCGCTGGGCAAGCGGACGCGCGTCAACAAGCGCACTGACCGCTTCATCGTTCGTCGTCGCAGCAAAGGCCGCTAAACGGCGGGCGTAGTAAAGGATAGAGCACGATGGGACGTTCGCTGAAAAAAGGCCCCTTCATCAGCGTCAAGCTGCTGAAGAAGGTCGAAAAGCTTAATGCGGAAAACAAGAAAGTGCCGATCCGCACCTGGAGCCGTGCCAGCACGATCTTCCCGCAGATGGTGGGTCACACCATCGCGGTGCATGATGGCCGCCGCCACGTGCCGATCTACATCACGGAAAATATGGTCGGGCACAAGCTGGGCGAATTCGCGCCCACGCGCACGTACCGCGGCCATATGGTCGAGAAGAAGAAGAAGTAGGAGGCGGGCAGATGGCACAGGTGAGTGCACGCACGATGTATCTTTCCATCTCCCCGCGCAAGCTGCGTCTGGTCTGCGACCAGGTGCGTGGAATGCAGGCGGAACAGGCGCTGACCGTGCTGCGGTTCATGCCGCAGAAGGGCGCGAAATTCGTCTACAAGACCGTCGAGTCGGCGCTGGCCAATGCGGAGAACAATTTTGAACTGGCGCGCGAGGCGCTGTTCATCGAAACCATCTACGCGGACGGCGGCCCGATGCTGAAGCGGTTCAAGGCGGGCGCGCGTGGGCGCTACAAGCCGCGCCTCCGGCGGACATCGCATCTGACGGTTGTCCTGTCGGACAAGGCAGCAGAGGGGAGCAACTGAGATGGGGCGTAAAGTCAATCCGATCGGGTTCCGGCTCAAGATCAACCGGGACTGGGATGCACGCTGGTATGCTGAAGGCCCGCGCTTCCGCGAGCTGCTGCACGAAGACTTCAAGATCCGCCAGTTCATCCGTAAGGAAGGCGAAAAGGCGGGGATCAGCCGCATCGAGATCGAGCGCAACCCGAACCAGGTTCAGGTGACGATCCACACGGCGCGCCCCGGCATCCTGATCGGCCAGAAGGGGGCGGGGGTCAAGAAGCTGCGCACCGGTCTGGAAGAACTGACCGGCAAGAAGGTCAAAGTCGAGATCAACGAGATCGACAAGCCCGACGCGGATGCGCTGCTGGTCGCCATGAATATCGCCGGCCAGCTCGAACGCCGTATCGGCCACAGCCGCGCCATCAAGCGCGCCGTCAGCCAGGCGATGCGCCAGGGCGCACAGGGCGTCAAGATCGAAGTCAGCGGCCGTCTGGGCGGTTCGGATATGGCGCGCCGGGAATGGCAGAGCGAAGGGCGTGTGCCGCGCAGCACGCTGCGTTCGGTGATCGATTTCGCCCGCGCTGAAGCGCTGACGACGTATGGCCGGATCGGCATCAAGGTTTGGATCTACAAGGGCGAGTCCAACACCATCGTTCAGTCGGATCGTCCGAAACAGCAGTCCGCTGAGACGAAAGAAGCGTTCGCGTAACAGCGCGGCGCTGCGTCAGCGGGAACAGACAGGGAGCAGCAATCATGTTGATGCCGAAACGTGTGAAGTATCGTAAGCAGCATCGAGGCCGGATGAAGGGCAAGGCCTACCGCGGTTCGACGATCGCGTTTGGCGATTTCGGGCTGCAGGCGCTCGAACCGGTCTGGCTGACCAGCCGCCAGATCGAGTCGGCGCGGCGCACGATGGTGCGCTACATCAAACGCCGCGGCAAGATCTGGATCCGCGTCTTCCCGGATAAGCCGTACACCAAGCGCGCGGCTGAAACCCGCATGGGTAACGGCAAGGGGTCGGTCGAATACTGGGTCGCTGTCGTCCGTCCGGGGCGCATCCTGTTCGAGATGGGCGGTATTTCGGAAGAGGAAGCGCTGGAGGCGCTGCGCCTGGCTTCGTTCAAGCTGCCGATCAAGACCAAGATCGTCAAGCGCATCGATCCGATCAGCGGCCAGGAGTTGGTCTGATGTATATCCGCGAAATCCGTGAACTCAGCGATGAAGCGCTGCTGGATGCGCTGGAAGACCAGAAAGAAGCGTTGTTCAATCTGCGCTTCCAGAAAGCATTCAACCAGCTTGAGGATCAGAATGCGATCCGCCGCACCCGCCGCGATATCGCGCGCATCCTGATGGTCATCCGCGAGCGCGAGATCGCACGCCAGCAGGGAGGGAAGTAGGGATGCCCAATGAGCGTCGGCGGCTGGTGGGCCGCGTGGTCAGCAACAAGATGCAAAAATCGGTCGTCGTGGCCATCGAACTGCGCAAACTGCACCCCATCTACAAGAAGGTGGTGAAGGAGACGAAGAAGGTCATGGCCCATGACGAGAGCAATGCGCTGGAGATCGGCGCGGTGGTGCGGGTGGTCGAAAGCCGTCCGCTCAGCCGGCGCAAGCGCTGGGTGGTGGAAGAAGTGTTGAGCGCGACCGGTGCAGAAACCCTGACCCATCTGGCAGATGAGCAGGGGATCACCGGCGAAACGGCGGGGGAGTAAGGCAGCATGATCCAGAACGAAAGCCGCCTGAAGGTTGCAGATAACACCGGCGCGCAGGAACTGCTGGTCATTCGCGTGCTCGGCGGGTCATTCCGCCGGTACGGCGGGATCGGCGATATCGTCGTGGCCGCCGTCAAATCGGCTCAGCCGCAGGGCAGCGTGAAGAAGAGCGATGTCGTCAAGGCGGTGATCGTGCGCGTGGCGAAGGAATATCGCCGCAGCGACGGTTCGTACATCCGGTTTGACGACAATGCCGCGGTCATCCTGGCCGATGATATGCAGAACCCGCGCGGCTCGCGCGTGTTCGGCCCGGTGGCCCGTGAACTGCGCGATCGCGGTTTCCTGAAGATCGTCTCGCTCGCCCCAGAGACGCTGTAACCAGCGGTCTCGGAAAAGCAGGAAGGAGTAGAGGACGATGCAGCGTGTCAAGAAGGGCGATACAGTACAGGTGATCGCCGGTAAGGATCTGGGTGAACGCGGTGAAGTCAAGGCGGTTTACCCGAAAGAAAATCGCGTTGTGGTGGCCGGGGTGAACATCCTCAAGAAGCACGCCAAAGCGCGGCAGGCCGGCAACCAGCAGATCCCGGCGCAGATCGTGGAGTTCGAAGGCAAACTCGATCTGAGCAATGTGATGGTGGTCTGCCCGTCGTGCGATAAGGCCACGCGCGTCGGCTATCGCGTGCGCGAGGACGGTTTCAAGACCCGCTACTGCAAAAAATGCAATGCGGATATCGATAAGGCGTGACGGCGATGACGAACATGCTGGGCATTCAACAACGCTATCAGGAGCAGGTCGTGCCTGCCCTGATGAAGGAATTCAACTTCGAGAATGTGATGCAGGTTCCGCGCATCCAGAAGATCGTCATCAACATCGGCATGGGCGAGGCGATGGACAATCCCAAAGCCCTGGATGCGGCGGTCAACGATCTGCGTACGATCACGGGGCAGCAGCCGGTGATCACCAAAGCGCGTAAGAGCATCGCCGCCTTCAAACTGCGCGAGGGCCGCGCGATCGGCGTCAAGGTGACGCTGCGCGGGCAGCGGATGTGGTCGCTGCTCGACCGGTTGATCAACCTGGCGCTGCCGCGCATTCGCGACTTCCGCGGGGTCTCTCCGGATACGTTCGATGGGCGTGGCAACTACACCATCGGCCTGCGCGAGCAGTTGGTCTTCCCGGAGATCCAGTACGACAAGATCGACAAGGTGCGGGGCATGGAGATCACCATCGTCACCACCGCCAGGAATGACGAAGAAGGCCGCCGGCTGCTCAAGCTGCTGGGAATGCCCTTCCGCGAAAAGTAAGAGGGGACGAACAAGATGGCAAAACGTTCAGTAACTGCCCGTGAGGCCCGGCGTAAATATCGCGTGCGCGTGCGCAATCGCTGCCAGTTTGTCGATCCGAATTCCGGCAAGATCTGCGGTCGTCCGCATGGGTACATCCGGCGCTTCGGTCTGTGCCGCATTCACTTCCGCCAGTTAGCGCTGGAAGGCAAGATCCCCGGCGTCGTTAAGTCAAGCTGGTAAGAAAGAGGGAACCAGGATGCAGAGCGATCCGATCGCAGACATGCTGACCCGCGTCCGTAATGCGCTGATGGCGGGGAAGACGACGGTGGATGTGCCAGCGTCGAAGATCAAAGTGGAAATCGCCCGGATTCTGAAAGAAGAGGGCTATATCGAAGACTACGTGGTGGGCGATCAGAAGCCGTACAGCCTGATCACCATCACCCTGAAGTATCACGGGTCGCGCCGCGAGCGCAAGCCGGTGATCACCAACATCCAGCGCATCAGCAAGCCGGGCCGCCGCGTTTACCGTGGACGCACCGATCTGCCGCGCGTGATGAGCGGTATTGGTATTGCGATTGTGACGACGCCCAAAGGCGTCATGACCGCGCAGCAGGCCCGCCGCGAGCGCGTCGGCGGCGAAGTGCTGTGCTACGTATGGTAGGGTAAGTGAGGGAAACTCATGTCGCGTATTGGCAAGAAACCCGTAGCGATCCCACCCAAAGTCACGGTCACGATTGAGGGGCAGACGATCAAGGCGAAAGGGCCGAAAGGCGAACTCAGCCTGAACGTGCATCCCGACATTGCGGTCAAGCAGGAAGGCGGGAATCTGATCGTGGAGCGCAGCTCGGACGAACGCAGCGTCCGCGCGCTGCACGGCCTGACCCGCGCGCTGTTGAACAACCTGATCACCGGCGTATCGACTGGCTTTGAGCGCAAGCTGACCGTGGAAGGCGTGGGTTATTCGGGCGAGGTCAAGGGCAAGAACCTCGTAATGAAGCTGGGCTACTCGCACGAGATCGTCGTGAACCCGCCCGATAATAACACGACGTTCGAAGTCGAGCGCGTCAGCCCGACCACGACCACGATCCGGGTCAAGGGGATCGATAAACAGGTCGTGGGTCAGGTGGCAGCCAATATCCGCAAACTGCGCCCACCCGAGCCGTATCTGGGCAAGGGCGTGCGCTATGCTGAAGAGATCATCCGCCGTAAAGAAGGCAAGACGGCGAAATAAGGGGCTGGGCGATGTCGAAAGAAACGATCAAGAAACAGTTGGGGCGCGCGCGGCGTAAGGCTCGTATTCGTGCCCGTATCAGTGGAACGGCGGAGCGCCCGCGCCTGAATGTCTTCCGCAGCCTGTCGAATATCTACGCGCAGGTGATCGACGACGAGAAGGGGCACACCCTGGTCTCTGCCTCGACGGTGGACAAGGAAGTGGCAGTGGCCGTGGACGGCAAGACCAAGCGCGAGGCCGCCAAAATCGTCGGGCAGTTTGTGGCGCAGCGCGCCAAAGCTGCCGGGATCACGAGGGTGGTGTTCGACCGCGGTGGCTATCGCTATCATGGGCGTGTCGCGGCGCTGGCCGAGGGCGCGCGCGAGGGCGGACTGGAATTCTAAAGAGGGAACTCGATGAATAATCAGCAGCAGGAACGTAAGCCGCGCCGCTCTCGTGAAGACCGCGAAAAGCGCGATCGTGAACAGCGTGAGGGGCGCGCCGAGCGCGAAGAGCGCGAGGAACTGGATGAGCGCGTCATCGACATCCGGCGCGTGGCCAAAGTGATCAAGGGGGGCCGCCGGTTTGCCTTCCGCACGGTCGTGGTCGTCGGGGATGGCAAAGGTCGGGTGGGCATCGGCATCGGCAAAGCGCGCGCCGTGCCGGACAGCATCCGCAAAGGGACGGAGCGGGCGCGCCGCCATCTGACCCATGTCAACCTGTCCGGCTCGACCATTCCGCACCCGGTGACGGCGGAATACGGCGGGGCGAAGGTGCTACTCAAGCCGGCATCCCCCGGTACAGGCGTCATCGCCGGCGGCGGCGTTCGCGCGGTGCTGGAAGCGGCGGGTATCCATGATATCCTGACCAAAAGCCAGGGGAGCAGCAATCTGCTCAATGTCGCTATGGCGACGATGAACGCGCTGATGGCGCTGCGCAGCGCTGAAGAGATGGCGGCCATGCGCGGCAAGAACGTCGAAGAGGTGCGTCCGTTCTTCGAGCGGAAGCGGCGCGTTGTGGAGGTGACGGAGCGTGAATAGCACACAGAAGACCATCCGCGTCACGCTGGTGAAAAGCCCGATCGGGTACGAAAAGAGCCAGGGCGAAACGGTGCGCGCGCTGGGCCTGCGCCGGATGCATCACACGGTCGAGATCGTCGATAACCCGGCCACGCGCGGCATGATCAACAAAGTGCGCCATCTGGTGAAAGTGGAAGGGGAATAGGCGATGAAACTGCACGATCTGAAGCCGGACGGCGGTTCGCGCCCCAAGCGTCACCGCGTCGGTCGCGGTATCGCCGCTGGCCAGGGCAAGACCGCCGGTCGCGGTACGAAGGGCGCCGGGGCGCGCGGTCGGAATGCCCGTAAGGGCGCGTATTTCGAGGGCGGTCAGCTCTCGCTGGTGCGCCGTCTGCCGTTCAAACGCGGTTTCACCAATGTCTTCCGCATCGAATATCAGGAAGTCAAGGTTGAGCAGCTTGAGGCGTTCGATGCCGGGATGACGATCACCCCGGAACTGCTCGCTGAGCGCCGCCTGATCCGCGATGCGCAGAAACCCGTCGTGGTGCTGGGCAACGGCGATCTGACCAAAAAGCTGACCGTGCAGGCGCATCGCTTCTCCAAAAGCGCCGCCGAGAAGATCGCCGCCGCCGGCGGTACGACGGAGAAGCTCGAACTTCTGGTGACCGGTGCAGCGGCGACGATCAAGCTGCTGCCCGCGGCAAAACTGGAAAAGCTGCGCCAGGCCAAACAGCAAAAGACACAGGGCTGACGGGGGGCGTGCAGCACGACGCGAAGGCGGGGCGATGTCATCGAGCGGGAGGCCAACCCATCCCGGACGCGCCCCGCGCTTTTTCATTCGCTGCGCGCTACAATCCCGGCCAGACCAGAGGAATGAGGACATGCGCTTATGATAGAAGCTTTTCGGAATGCCATTCGCCTGCCAGAGCTGCGCAATAAACTGCTGCTCACCGGGATGATCCTGGTGGTGTACCAGTTCGCCGCGCATGTGCCCGTGGTCGGCGTCAACCGTCTGGCGCTTCAGGCCCTGATCGAGGGGAATTCGGGCGGGTTGATCGGCGTGCTCAACCTGCTCTCCGGCGGCGCGCTCCAGCATTTCAGCGTGATCGCCAACGGTGTTTACCCGTACATCACCGCGTCGATCATCATTCAGGTGCTCACGCCGGTCATCCCCCGGCTGGAAGAGCTGTCCAAAGAGCCGGGCGGTCGCGAGAAGATCGAAACCTGGACGTACTACCTGGCGATCCCGATGGCGATCCTGCAGACGATCAGCCAGATCCAGATCTTCAATGCCATCGGCGGCCAGCCGATCATCCCCGGTTTCGGTTCCGATTTTCTGCTGACGGCGACGGTGATCGTCACGATGACCGCCGGCACGATGTTCGCTGTCTGGCTCGGTAAATTGATCACCGAGCAGGGCATCGGCAACGGTCTGTCGATCATCATTTTCGCCGGCATCGTGGCCCGCGCGCCGGAAAATCTGGTGCGCCTGGTCAACGGTTCGACCCAGCCCGTCTTCCACCTGATCGCGTTCGTGGTGATCACGGTGGTCAGCATCGTCGGGATCATCATCATTCAGGAAGGGGTGCGCCGCATCCCGGTGCAGTATGGCAAACGGGTGCGCGGGCGCAAGCAGTACGGCGGGGCCAGCACGCACATCCCGCTCAAAGTCAACCCGGTCGGCATGATCCCGCTGATCTTCGCCCAGTCGATCATCACCTTCCCGGCGCTGCTGGTCAACCTGTTCCCAGAAGGGCCGGTACGCACGTCGATCACGCAGACGTTCGGGCAGCAGCAGGGCCTGGTCTACTGGCTGACCTTCTTCTTCCTGGTGATGGGCTTCACCTTCATCTACTCGGATATCCTGGTGGGCAATCAGAACCTGGCGGAGAATTTGCAGCGCAACGGCGGGTTCATCCCCGGCATCCGCCCCGGCAAGCGGACGCATGACTACATCGTCCGCGTGACGCGGCGCATCACGCTGGTGGGGGCGCTGTTCCTGGGCATCATCGCCGTCGTGCCGGGGATCATGGATTTTATCAACCGGCTCCTGTTCCCGAATGAGTTTGTGGCGGGGGTGGCGGGCAACCCGGCGCTCGTCCTGAGCGGCAGCGGTCTGATCATCGTCGTCGGCGTCGTCATCGATACGCTGCGCCAGCTCGAAGCGCAGCTCGTCATGCGCAACTACGATAAATTCATCAACTGATCGGCTGCCTGTCGGTCGGGGGCGTCCTGCCCGATGCCCCCGACCGGTTCATCGATAATCCCCCGACGATCCGCATCTGCACAGCGAAAAATTTTGATTTGATCACGCAGTTGATGAATGCGTTTTGTGAATGGAGCTTTGACGCATGGGGCTGTACATCATTTTGATGGGAGTGCAGGGCGCGGGCAAAGGTGAGCAGGCTAAGCTCATCACCGCGCGCTACGGCATCCCGCAGCTTTCGACCGGCGATCTGTTCCGGGCGATGAAAACGCGCACCGACGAGTTTGCCCAGAAGATCCAGGCTATCCTCGCATCGGGCGCGCTGGTGGATGATCAGACGACGTGCGCGGTCGTCGAGGAACGCCTGAATCAGCCGGATGCCGCGGGCGGCGTCATCTTCGACGGGTTCCCGCGCACGCCCGCTCAAGCTGACTGGCTGGCCGATTATCTGGCGCGGCGGGGCGAAAAAGTCGCCGCCGTCATCCTGCTCGAGCTGGATCTGTACGTCGCCTTCAAACGCGCATTTGGCCGCGTATCGGACGCGACGGGCCGGACGTACAACATCTTCTACAATGCCGATGGGATCGCCGAGTGGAAGTTCGAAGATCACCCGGAGAAGGCCTATCCTCCACGCCTGGTCGCTTATGATCGCGAGGGCGTGCTGCTGGAGCGCCGGCCGGACGACGCCAATGCCGGGGCGATCATCAAGCGCATCGATACCTTCGTGCGCGAGACCCAGCCCCTGATCGCGTATTATCGCGATCGCGGTATGCTCACGGTTGTCAATGCGGAGCAGGCGATCGCTGAGGTCAACGCGCAGATCAACGCGGTGATCGACGCGGCGCGTTCGGCCTGACGCGGTCATTTCGAGGACGACCATGGCGCGGGAAAGACAGGCTGAGGCGATCGTCATCAAAACCCCTGAAGAGATCGCCCTGATGCGTGAAGCGGGCCGCATCGTCGCTCTGGCCCACCAGGCGATGCGCGAGGCGGTGCGCCCCGGCATCACCACGCTGGATCTGGATCGGATCGCCGAGGAGGTGATCCGCGATCACGGGGCGGAGCCGGTGTTCAAAGGGTATCCCAAAACCGGCGCGCCGGATTTTCCCGGCACGATCACCGCTTCGATCAACGAAGAGCTGATCCACGGCATTCCCAGCGCGAAACGGGTGCTGAAAGAGGGTGACCTGCTCAGCCTGGACTGCGGCTGCACCTATCAGGGGTTTGTCGGAGATGCGGCGTTCTCGATGGCCGTCGGAGAGGCGTCGCGCGCCGTCCAGCGGCTGCTGGACGTGACGGAGCAGGCGCTCTACGTCGGGATCGACAAGGCGCGCCTACCCAATCAGACCAGCGATATCGCGCGGGCGGTCTTCCGCTTCGTCTCCGATCACGGCTACAGTGTGGAGCAGGGGTACACCGGGCACGGTGTCGGGCGGACGATGCACGAAGCGCCGGAGATCCCGAACTGGTGGCCGCGCGATGCCGCCCGGCGCGGCTGGCGCAGCCACCCGCTTCAGCCGGGGATGACGTTCGCGATCGAGCCGATGGTGATCGCCGGACGCCCGGAGACGCGCGAACTGGAGGACGGCTGGACGGTGGTCTCGCGCGATCGTTCGCTGTGCGCCCATTTCGAGCACACGATCTGCGTCACCGATGGCGATCCGATCATCCTGACCGCGCTGTGACGGCGCTGCGCCCTGTGTCCGTCTGAATGGCGCCAAGTTGACCGTAGACAGACCGCATCAGTTCAGTATAATGATTAGTCTGTTAAACGAAGTGGAAGCGAGCAGCGATCATGCGCGTGACACCCTCGGTGAAGAAACGCTGCCCGAAGTGCCGCATCATCCGGCGCTATGGCAACGTCATGGTTATTTGTGAGAACCCCAAGCACAAGCAGCGTCAGGGGTAAAGGTACAGGGGAGTTTCAGCAGCAATGGCACGTATTGAAGGCGTTGATCTTCCCCGCGATAAGCGCATCGAAATCGCGCTCACGTATGTGTATGGCATCGGTCGTCCGACCAGTAAAAAGATCCTGGCTGCCAGCGGCGTCAACCCCGATGTGCGCGTCAAGGATCTGACGGAAGCCGACCTGGCCAAAATCCGTGAGGCGATGTCCGGTCTGGTGCTGGAAGGCGATCTGCGCCGTCAGGTGCAGCTCAATATCAAGCGCCTGTCGGAGATCGGCAGCTACCGCGGGCTGCGTCACCGCCGCAGTCTCCCCGTGCGTGGTCAGCGCACGCGGACGAATGCGCGCACCCGTAAAGGCCCCAAGAAGACGGTTCCGGGGCGCGGGCGTCGGCGCGGCGCGACCAAGAAGTAACCTGTCCGCCGCAGCAGGGTTGGCAACGGGGTGGGGACTGGGCGCAGCTCAGTTCCCACTATGGCTGTTTTTTTGATGAAGCAGTTCGTGTCGGCTGCTGTGTGAGCGTAGGCTGGTCACGGGGCCAGCGCGCTTGCGTGCAGTGTGATCAACTCACCGCGAACAGGTCGTGGGGCATGTTCGCGGGGATTTAATACGGAGAACAACTGATGCCACGTACCCCCAGTCGCAGGACAACCGGCGGACGTCGCGCTTCCGCCAAAAAAGCCCTGAAGAACGTCCCATACGGGCAGGCGCACATCTACGCCACCTTCAACAACACGATCGTCAGCATGACCGATCAATCCGGAAATGTCATCTCCTGGGCCAGCGCGGGCACGAGCGGGTTCAAGGGCAGCCGGAAATCGACCCCGTATGCGGCGCGCGTCGCCGCGCAGACCGCGGCGGAGACAGCCCAGGAACACGGGATGCAGGAAGTCGATGTGTTCCTGCGCGGCCCCGGCCCGGGCCGGGAAGCGGCCATCCGTGCCATTCAGGCCAGTGGGTTAAAGGTGCGCTCGATCACGGACGAGACGCCGGTTCCACACAACGGTGTTCGTCCGCCCAAGCGTCGCCGCGTGTAAGACGGTTGACCGGCGTTCTGGTGAGCGCTGGTGAGGTGAGATAGGAGAGTGCGGGATTGATTACGAATAATATGGTGGTGCCGCACAAGGTCGAGACCGATGCCGCGACCCGCAACTACGGGCGGTTCATCATCGCCCCGCTGGAAGGCGGCTACGGGGTGACGCTGGGGACGGCCCTGCGCCGCGTCCTGCTGTCGTCGCTTCCCGGCGCAGCGGTGACGAGCATTCGCGTCTCGGACGTGCACCATGAGTTTTCCGCCATCCCGAATGTGCGGGAAGACATGACCCAGTTGATCCTGCAGGTCAAGCAGCTTCGGCTCAAGCTGTACGATGTCGAACAGGCGCGCCTGCGTCTTGAACATCGCGGTGAAGGGACGGTGACCGCAGCGGATATCATCGTGCCCGCCGAAGTTGAGATCATCAACCCCGAACTCTATCTGTTCACTGCGGATTCGGCGGACGCCAACATCGAGATCGAGTTCGAGGTGCAGATGGGCCGCGGTTACAGCCCGGCGGAAGAGCGCGGGCGTCTGCCGATCGGGGAGCTGCCGGTCGATGCCATCTTCAGCCCGATCAAGCGCGTCAATTTCGACGTGGAGCCGGCCCGCGTGGCTCACCGCACCAACTGCGATCGTCTGATCCTGGAGATCTGGACGGACGGCACGATCCGCCCGGAAGAGGCGCTGGGGCAGGCGTCGCAGATCCTGATGAAACATCTCGCCGTGATCGGCGGCAACCAGTTCCCGCTCGATGATGGTTTTGAAGACGGCGGCAGCGGCGAATCCAGCGAACGCAGTTCGCAGCTCTACGAGAAGCCGATCGAAGAACTGGATCTGAGTGTGCGCGTGTTCAACTCGCTCAAGCGCACCGGGATCACGACGGTCGGTGGCGTGCTCGACATGCTGGAGCGCGGGCCGGATGCCATGCTGGCGATCCGCAACTTCGGCGAGAAATCGCTCGATGAGCTGGTCGCCAAGCTGAAAGAAAAAGGCTATCTGCCCAGCGAAGCCGAGATCCACAGCGAACGATCCGATTAGACACAGACCTGTGAGGAATGGGAGATCATGCGTCATCGCGTGAAGGGAAAACATCTGAAGCGTGATACGGGGCAGCGCGCTGCGCTGCGCCTGGCGCTGGCGACCGCCCTGCTCAAGCATGAGCGGATCCGCACGACTGAAGCCAAAGCGGAATTCATCCGCGCGTATGTCGAAAAGCTGATCACGACGGCCAAGCAGGGCAATGCAGCGGCGGCGGAAGATCCGGCGCGCGGCGTGCACGCCCGGCGTATCGCAGCCAGCCGCCTGAACAATGACCGCGAGCTGGTGCAGAAGCTGTTCGATGACATCGCGCCGCGCTTTGCCGAACGACCCGGCGGCTATACCCGGATGCTCAAGCTGGGGCCGCGCAAGGGGGACGCCGCGCCGATGGTGCTGCTCGAACTGGTCGAGCGCGGCAGCGCCGCCGCGGATACCGGCTCCGATGCTGACAAAGGCGCCCGGCGCAATCCGCTGGCCCGTCTGACGCGGCGCGCACGTCCGGGGCAGGCCGGCTCTTAAGCATCGATGAGCGAGGCAGAAGACCGGGATACCTGCTTCCGGGCTGTTCTCGCCTATGACGGCACGGGGTTTCTGGGGTTTCAGCGTCAGGCCGGGGAAGCCCCGACTGTTCAGGGAGCGGTTGAGACCGCTCTGCACCGGGTGACAGGACGACCTGTCACGATCGCCGCCGCCGGTCGAACGGATACCGGCGTTCATGCTGAAGGTCAGGTGATCCGCTTCTGCATCCCCTGGCCGCATGATGAGGATGCGCTGCTGCGCGCGCTGAATGCCAACCTGCCGCCCGCCGTTGCGGTGCAGGCTGTTGATCGGGTTGAGGGGGCTTTCCATCCCCGGTTCGATGCCCGGTCGCGCGTTTACAGATACGATATCGTGAGCTGCCCGGTACGCCAGCCGCTGCTGCTCGGTCAGGCCTGGTGGATCCGCGAGGCGCTGGACGGCGCAAGCCTGTCCGCAGCGGCCAGCCTGCTGATCGGGACGCATGATTGCGGTGCGTTCGGGCATCCGCCCCAGGGCGAAAACACGGTGCGCACGATCTTCCGTTCCGAGTGGCAGGTCTGGGAAGAGCGCACCCCCGCGCTGGTGCGGACGCGCTGGCGCTACTGGATCGAGGCGAACGCCTTTTTGCAGCACATGGTGAGGCGGATCGTCGGAATGCTCGTCGATGTCGGGCGCGCCGCGCGGACGGTCGATGAGTTTGAGCAGGTTTTCCGCGGTGGACGGCTGGTCAAGAACTGGACGATCGCCCCACCGCACGGGCTGACGCTGGTACAGGTGAACTATCCCGCCGATGCGGGGCAACGTGGGAAGGAAGCGGGACAGACGCCCGCTGGAGGACAGTAAATGGCTATCATCAAAACCTACACGCCAAAACCACAGGACATCGAGAAGAAGTGGTGGATTGTGGATGCGGAAGGGCAGGTGCTTGGGCGTCTCGCTTCGAAGATCGCCTCGATCCTGCGCGGCAAACACAAGCCGATCTACACCCCGAATATCGACGTCGGGGACTATGTCATCGTCATCAATGCGGATAAGATCGTCGTCACTGGCGACCGCATGGATGAGAAGAAATACTACCGGCACTCGAAATATCAGGGCGGTCTGACCGAGACGACGCTGCGCGACATGCTCAAGCGCCACCCGGAGCGTCCGATCGAGTTCGCGGTCAAGGGGATGCTGCCGAAGAATGCGCTGGGACGCGCGCAGTTCAAGAAGCTGAAGGTGTATGCCGGCACGGAACATCCACATGCCGGGCAGAACCCGGAAAAGCTGGAGCTTTAAGGAGGGAACATGTCGGCACAGTATTACGAGGGCATTGGACGGCGGAAAGAGGCCAGCGCGCGCGTCCGGATCTTTCCGGGGGGCACGGGGCGCATCATCATCAACGACAAGGATGGCAGCGATTACATCCGGCGCTACGGCGATCTGGAGGCCATTCTGCGGCCGCTGACGGTGCTGGGGCAGGAACGCAACTACGACGTCAGCGTTCAGGTTCAGGGCGGCGGGATCACCGGCCAGCGCGATGCCATTCAGCTCGGTCTGGCCCGCGCGCTGCTCAAGCTCGACCCGGATCTGAAGGGGACGCTGCGCGATCATGAACTGCTCACGCGCGATCCGCGCGTCAAAGAGCGCAAGAAACCCGGTCTCAAGCGCGCGCGCAAGGCTCCGACCTACACCAAGCGCTAACGGGAACGGTTCACGAACAGGATGCAACAGGCAAGTTCGATCGTCGGGCTTGCCTGGTTTTGTTTTTGTGCGCGGCTGGCGCGGCGGCCAGTGACGGCACGCGATGCTGGTCAGGGGGATGCATGACTCTCACGATTGTGGGGCTGGGGCCGGGATCGGCGGCTGATCTGACGCGCCGGGCCTGGCGCGCGCTGGAGACGGCGGCGGTGGTCTATCTGCGCACCGCGCAGCATCCCGCCGTGCCCGATCTGCCCGCCGGGCCGGACTACGTCAGCTTCGACGCGGTCTACGAACGGCACAGCGAATTCGCCGATGTCTACGCCGAGATCGTCCAGCGGGTGATCGCTGAGGCCCGTCAGCGCCCGGTGGTCTACGCCGTCCCCGGCGATCCGTTGATGGGCGAGGCCGCGGTCGTCCGGCTGCTCAACGAAGCGCCCGATCAGGGCATCCCGGTGGAAGTCATCAACGGCATCAGTTTCATCGAGCCGATCCTGACGCTGATCGGCGTCGATGGCATGAATGGGCTGCAGGTGCTGGACGCGCTCGATGCCGCGCGCCTGCATCATCCGCCGATCAACCCGGATTACCCGGCGCTGTTCGGCCAGGTGTACAGCCGTGAAGTCGCCTCTGACCTCAAGCTGACCCTGATGAACGAACTGCCGGACGATCACCCGGTTGTGCTGGTGCACGGGGCCGGCACGGATCGCGCGCGCGTCGAGCGGCTGCCGCTGTACCAGATCGATCACAGCAAACACATCGCCCACATGACGGCGCTGTACGTGCCCCCGCGCGGCGGCATGTCCAGTTTTGAGCAGTTTCAGGAGATCATCGCCCATCTGCGCGCGCCGGACGGCTGTCCGTGGGATCGCAAGCAGACGCATCGCAGTCTGCGCCCGTACCTGCTGGAAGAAGCGCATGAAGTCCTGGAGGCCATCGACGCCGATGACGTCGATGCGCTGCGCGAAGAGCTGGGCGATCTGCTGCTGCAGGTCGTCCTGCACGCGCAGATCGCCGTCGATGACGGTGAGTTCAAAATGGGGGATGTGCTCAGCGCGATCAGCCACAAGCTGATCCGCCGTCATCCCCACGTCTGGGGGACGACGCGCGTCGATGGGGCCGATCAGGTGGTCACGAACTGGGACGCGCTCAAAAAACAGGAGCAGGCGGAGAAGGGGATCGCGCGCGACTCCCTGCTCGATGGCGTCCCGAAGGGGCTGCCCGCGCTCATGCAGGCGCTGGAATACACCAGGCGGGCTGCGAAGGTCGGCTTTGACTGGCCGACGATCGACGGGATCATCGCCAAAGTGCGCGAAGAGCTGGATGAAATCCTGGCCGCGGCCACCCCGGAGCATCAGGCCGAGGAACTGGGCGACCTGTTGTTCGCGATCGTCAACTGGGCGCGCTGGCTTCAGATCGACCCGGAGAGCGCGCTGCGCGAGATGAACGCGAAATTCCTGCGCCGCTTCCAGTACATGGAGCAGCAGATCGCCGCCCGCGGCCAGACGTTGAGCGATGTCACGCTGGCCGAGGCGGATGCGCTGTGGGACGAGGCCAAAGCGCGCGGATTGTGACGACGATGGCGGCGGAGACGTATCTGGAAGGGGCGATCTCGGTCGAGGCGGCGCTGCGCGCGGTCAGCCGCCCGATCCACGCGCTGATCGTGCGCGCGGGCGCTCACGACCCGGAGCTGATGCGGCTGCGCCGGCTGGCCGCCGATCAGGGCATCCCGGTGGAGCAGGTATCGCCAGAGGCGATCGCGGCGCTGGCGCAGGGCAGGACGCACGGCGGCGTGCTGGCGCGCGTCGGCGAGCGGCGCATGGTCGCGCTCGATGATCTGATCGCGGGCAGCGCCGATCCGTGGGTAGTGATGCTGGACGGAGTCGAAGATCCATTCAATTTCGGTCAGGCCGTGCGGGCGCTGTACGCCGCCGGTGCGGCGGGTCTGGTGGTGCGCCCGCGCAGTTGGCTGAGCGCGGCGGGCGTGGTGGCGCGCGCTTCAGCGGGGGCTTCGGAGTGGATGCCTACCGCCGTGGCCGAGACAGCGCAGCAGGCCGCGGACTGGTTCCGCCAGCGCGGCATCCCGACCGCTGTGACCGATCACCGCCGCGCGGTCTCGATCTATGAAGTCGATCTCACTGGGCCGCTGTTTCTCGTCATCGGGGGGGAGAAACGCGGGGTGACGCGCTCATTCGCCGATGCGGCGGATCTGCGTCTGCGCATCCCGTATGGCCGTCCGTTCGGGCAGGCGCTGGATACCACGTCGGCGGCGGCGGCGCTGGCGTTCGAGATCATGCGCCAGCGCCAGACCAAACAAACAGGCAGACCGTGAAGGTCTGCCTGTGTGTCGGGGTGGCGGGACTCGAACCCACGACCTCAGCGTCCCGATCGCTGCGCGCTACCAGGCTGCGCCACACCCCGAATGCCGTTGATGTTACAGGAAGTGATGCGATGAATCAAGGGCCGAACACGGATAAAACTGCAACATCAGCCGCGCCGGTGACGCTGACCGATCGCGTGCGCGCGCTCACCGGCGGGATCGTCAGCCGGGCGGGGCTGGCCGTCCACCGGCTGGGCGTCCATCCGGATGCAATCACGATCGTCGGGCTGGGGGTGGTCGCGCTCGGCGCGCTGCTGATCGGGCAGGGGCAGTTCCAGGCCGGCGGCGTGCTGCTGCTGCTCTCACTGCCGCTGGATGCCCTGGATGGCGCGGTGGCGCGCGCGATGCAGCGCCGCGACCGGCGCGGGGCCGTGCTCGATTCGACGCTCGATCGCTACGCTGACGGGTTGATCTTCGGCGCGCTGGCGTATTACTTCGGCGCGACCGGCCAGCCGGGCTACATCGCGCTGACGCTGGCCGCGCTCATCGGCACGTTCGTCGTCAGCTATGTGCGCGCGCGCGCCGGGGAAGCCGATCTGAGCGTCAAGATCGGCCTGTTCAGCCGGTTCGAGCGCGTCGTGGTACTCTTAGCGATGTTTCTCGTCCCGGCGCTTCTCATCATAGGCTTGTGGATACTGGCGCTAGGCACTAACATTACCGGTATTCAACGCCTGATCTACGTCTACCGGCATCTTGATCGAGGGGATTGAAATGGAATTTAAGGCAGAATACATCGAGCTGTTCAATCGCGTGCAGATCCGCTACTACGGCATCATCATCGTGGCGGCGATGCTGATCGCGGCGTTTGTTGTTGCGCGGCTGGTCAAACGCAAGGGGCTGGATCCCGATCACGTGTGGGGCGCGCTGACGTGGGCGATCATCCCGGCGATCATCGGCGCGCGGCTGTGGTATGTCTTCTTCCCGCCGATCTCGGCGGTCGCGGGCTGCACCGCGCCCGGCGTCGGGGAGAACTGCCTCGATACGACTTATCTGCTGACCAACTTCTTCAATCTGCAGAACGGCGCGATCGCGATCTGGTCGGGCGGCCTCAGCATTTTCGGTGCGGTGATCGGCGGCGGGCTAGGGGCTTTGCTCTACCTGCGTTCGCATAAGCTGGCCTTCTGGACGTGGCTGGATTTCGCCGGGGTCGGGCTGCCGCTGGGCCAGGCGATCGGCCGCTGGGCCAATTTCGTCAATCAGGAGCTGTACGGCATCCCGACCACGCTGCCCTGGGGGATCACGATCGAGCGCAGCAAGCGCGTCGCCCCCTATACCAGCTCGGTTGATTACCCGCCGGATACGCTCTTCCACCCGCTTTTCCTGTACGAGTCGATCTGGAACTTCATCGCCTTTGCCGTGCTGCTGCGCCTTTCCCTCAAGCCGCCCAAGTGGATGCGCCCCGGCGATATTTTCCTGCTCTACGTCATGCAGTACAGCGTGATCCGCTTCCTGCTCGAATTCCTGCGCGTTGAGGTCACGCTGGTGGCCGGGATCAACTGGTCGCAGGTGGTGACGGTGATCGCTTTCGCGCTGGCGCTGATCGTCTTCGTGCTGCGCCGCGGCACAGCCCCGGCATCGGCGGACAGCGCGACCCCCGCAGCGCAGAACAAGTAGCACGAGCGGAGCATCATCTGTCCTCAGTCCCGCCGGCGCATCGATGGGATGCCCGGCGGGATTGTTTTGTCCGCCGATCGATTAACGTCAGTTCATCAGTTCACGAAATCTTCAGTTTGTCATCCATCGATCGGTGCGATAATGGCATGGGCAGTACACAGATGGGTGTGATCCGGACATGATCGAAGCTCATGATCTGAGCAAGTACTACGACGATTTTCTGGCCGTTGATCGAGTCAATCTGGATATTCCGGCGGGCAGTGTGCTGGCGCTGCTCGGCCCCAACGGGGCGGGGAAAACCACGACGGTGCGCATGCTGACGTCGATCCTGGCCCCCAGCAGCGGTTACGCGCGGGTGGCCGGCTATGATGTCGTCACCCAGCCGGAGATGGTGCGCAGCCATGTCGGCGTGCTGACGGAGCAGCACGGTCTGTATGAGCGCATGAAAGCGATCGAGTATCTCGATTTTTTCGGGCAGGTGTACCGGCTCGATGC
This sequence comes from Anaerolineae bacterium, assembly GCA_034432395.1. Taxonomy (GTDB): domain Bacteria; phylum Chloroflexota; class Anaerolineae; order Aggregatilineales; family Phototrophicaceae; genus Flexifilum. Next base: position 9,546 of record DAOUBU010000031.1, on the reverse strand, counting down.
GCGCACGCGCAAAGCCCGCGCCCTCGAACTGATGGAACGCTTCGGCCTGTCCTTCGCGCTGGGAAAGGCGCTGGGGGAATATTCCAAAGGCATGAAGCAGAAGCTGGCGCTGGTGCGGGCGATGCTGCACAACCCGCCCGTCCTGCTGCTGGATGAGCCGACGTCGGCGATGGATCCGCAAAGTGCGAAGCTGGTGCGCGATGCCATCATCGAACTCCAGCGCGATCAGCAGCGCACGTTCCTGATCACCACCCACAACCTCACCGAGGCCGAAATGCTGGCCAACCAGATCGCGATCATCCGTCACGGGCGCATCATCGCCCAGGGAACGTTCGCCGAGCTGGCCCGGCGGTTCGTCGGCTCGCCGCTGATGGAACTGCGCGTGCGCGGTTATCTGAATGGGCTGGGCCGCGATCTGAGCGATCTGGTCACCGTGGAAGAGACCGGGGTGGACTGGCTGCGCTTCCGCGTGGATGACCCGGACACGACCAACCCGATCGTGATCCGGCGCATCGTGGAGTACGGCGTCGATATCGTCAGTCTGGCTCCGCTGTCGCGTTCGCTGGAAGAGATCTATTTGCAGGTAGTCAAAGAAGACGAGATCCATGGAGGTCAAGTTGGCGAGCATCTCCGCTGAGCCGCTCAAGCGACCGTCAGTCCAGCCGCTCATCCGCGAAACGCGGCGTTCATGGGGCGAAACGCTGGCCAATGCCTGGATCGTCACGCGGCGCGAACTGCGCGACAGCCTGCGCGACTGGCGCATCATCGTGCCGATCGTGCTGCTCACCTTCGGCTTCCCTTTTCTGGCTCAGTTCATCGCCGCGCGGTTCTCCGGCTTCGTTGAAGGGTTCGGCGCGCAGATCATCGCCGGGCGCACGATCCCGTTTCTGCTCATGGTCGTCGGCTTCTTCCCGATCTCGATCTCGCTCGTCATCGCGCTGGAGACTTTTGTCGGTGAGAAAGAGCGGCGCAGCCTGGAGCCGCTGCTGAGCACCCCGCTGACCAATACCGAGCTGTACATCGGCAAGACGCTGTCAGCCATGATCCCGCCGCTGGCCGCCAGCTACGGCGGCATGTTCGTTTACGGCGCATCGCTGATCTTCGGCTCGCTGGAGTGGCGTCCACAGGCGATGCTGATCGTGCAGATCATCCTGCTGACGACGGCGCAGGCCCTGGTCATGGTGACGGGGGCGGTCGTGGTTAGCAGCCAGACGACGAGCACGCGCGCGGCCAACCTGCTGGCCAGCTTCATCATCATCCCGATGGCCCTGCTGATCCAGGGCGAAAGCGCGATCATGTTCCTCGCCCCGGACGCCGAGTCGCCCAATGGCATCGGGGCGCTGTGGGCGATCATCGTCGGCATGGTGATCGTCTGCATCCTGCTGCTGCGCGTCGGCAATGCGGTCTTCAACCGGGAAGAACTGCTGGGGCGCACGCTCGATCAGCTCAACCTCAAACTGGCGTTCCAGCGTATTTTCCGCTGGATGCGGGCGATCGACGATCAGGGCACACCGGCGCCGAACGTGCTCGTCTGGTATACGCAGGGCATGCGCGCCAGTCTGAAGCGCCTCGGTCTGGCGATCGGGGTGACGGTATTCGTGTTCGTTGCCGCGCTGATCGCTGGCGTCCTGGTCGGCCTGTTCTCGGAATATCAGCTCGCGCTGCCGCGCGGGGTGAGCGACCAGACGATCGCTCAGAACCTGAATGCGACGACCGGCCTGTTTTTTGGCGAGCGCCCGGTGCTGGCGATCTTCACCAACAATCTGCGCATCCTGCTGGCGGCACTGCTGACCGGGATGTTCTCGTTCGGCGTGGGCGCGCTCATCCTGACGCCGGCGGTCTACTTCATCATCGGGTATATTTTCGTGCAGATCGCTGTGGCTGGATACGACCTGGCCTTTTTTGCCCCGGCGATCCTGACGCACGGTATCATCGAGATCCCGGTCATCGTCGTGGCGACTGCTGCGGCGCTGCGGCTGGGCGCGGTGGTCACCCGGCAGGTTCCCGGCAGCACAGTCGGTCACACGTGGACGGTGGCGCTGGGCGACGCGCTCAAACTCTTTATCGGACTGGTCATCCCCGGACTGCTGCTCGCGGCGTTTATCGAAGCCGCGATCACGCCGCAGGTCGTGAGGGCACTGCTCGGCGCATAGGTAAGGACGCGCATGGCGCGCATCATCATTCTCGGTTCTGCGGCGGCGGTCAGCGACGCCGACCATGACAATACGCATTTTCTCATCGAGGGAGAGCAGGGGGCGATCCTCGTCGACTGCGGCTCGAACCCGATGGGGAAGCTGGCCCGGCTGGGGTTGGATGATGCACAGATGCAGGACGTCATCCTGACGCACTTTCACCCCGATCACGTCTCCGGGTTCCCCAACATGGTCATGCAGATGTGGCTGATGGGCCGGCAGGCCCCGATGCGCGTCTTCGGCCTGGCCCACTGCCTCAACCGCACCGAGGATATGATGGCGGCCTTCGCCTGGGCGGAATGGCCGGATTTTTTTCCGGTCACGTTTCATCGTGTGCAGGAGCGCGATGCCGCGCTCGTGCTCGATAATGATGAATTTCACATCCTGGCCTATCCCACCCGGCATTTCATCCCGACGATCGGCCTGCGGATCACCCATAAGCCCAGCGGGCGCGTGATCGCGTATTCCTGCGATACCGAGCCGATCCCGGCACTGCACGATCTGGGCCGCAATGCCGATGTCTACATCCATGAAGCCGCCGGCGAGGGGTTCGGCCACTCCAGCGCGCGGCAGGCCGGGGAAGTGGCGACAGCGGCGGGGGCGGCCAGCCTGCACCTGATCCATTATCAGGTGTGGAATACCGATCCCGCGCCGCTGGTCGATGAAGCGCGCGAGACGTTCAGCGGGGAAGTGCGCCTGCTCGTCGATGGCGACATCATTGAATTCTGACAGCGCCAGCGGCGCGTTCGAAGCGCGTTCTATTGCATTTCTTACGCAACAACAGAGGATTGATCAGTTAGATTGACGACGGATCTAACAGGATACTTATGCGCTGGCCCTATACTGATTGGCACAGACAGGGGGCATACACCCATGACCGATGAGACCCAACCTAAAAAACCGCGTTCACGTAAAGTGAGCGCTGTGACCGACAATCCAGAGGCGCCGGCCCGCAGCAGGCGCAAGCGCAGTGCCGCCGCGGAAGAGAAGGTGCAGGAGACGACCGCTTCCGCCGGCCCGAAGCAGCAGCAGTCCGGCGGTGGCGACATGCCCGATATCCCGTCCGATCTGCCGGTGCTGCCGCTGCGCGGTGTGGTCGTCTACCCGCAGACGGTGATCCCGCTGACGGTCGGCCAGCCGCGCAGCATCAGGCTGGTCGATGAGGTGGCCGCCAGCGACAACAAGCTGATCGCGCTGATCACCGCCAAGGATCCCGAACTGGAGATGCCCGGGCCGGATGATATCTACCGCGTCGGCACGCTGGCATCGATCCACCGGCTGTTCCGCGCGCCCGATGGCACGATCCGGATGCTGGTGCAGGGCATTCAGCGCATCTACCTCGACGAGATCACCGTGACCGAGCCGTATCTGCGCGGTCGGGTTCATGCGCATCCGGAAATATCCGAGGAAACGCTCGAAGTCGAGGCGCTGTCGCGCAATATCGTGGCGATGTTCCAGCGCCTGGGCGAACTGGTTCCCAACATCCCCGGCGAATTGATCTCGTCCGCGCTCAGCCTGAGCGATCCGCTCCAGCTCGTCTACGCCATTTCGACGTATGTGCGCATCGATCTGGCCGACGCCCAGCAGATCCTGGAGATCGACAGCGTCGAAGCCAAGCTGCGCCATCTGATGGGCATCCTGTCGAAGGAACTGGAAGTCCTGGAACTGGGGCGCAAGATCCAGACCGAAGCGCAGTCGGAGATGGAGAAGGTACAGCGCGAGTATTACCTGCGCGAGCAGCTCAAGGCGATTCAGCGCGAACTGGGCGACAGCGACGAACAGACCGTCGAGATCGAGGAATTCCGCAAAAAGATCGCGGAAGCGGGGATGCCCGAAGAAGCGGAGAAAGAGGCGCTGCGCGAACTCGACCGGCTGTCGAAACTGCCGATCGCCGCCGCGGAATACGGCGTCATCCGCACCTATCTCGACTGGCTGACCAGTCTGCCGTGGCAGAAGCGCACCGAGGACAACCTGGATATCGCGCATGCTCGTGAAGTCCTCGATGAAGATCACTACGGGTTGAAAGATATCAAGGAGCGCATCCTCGAATTTTTGGCGGTGCGCAAACTGCGCCGCGAACGCGCTGACGAATTCCAGACCGAATTCGCCGACAATGTGCGCCGGGAACGCATGGGCGCCATCCTGTGCTTCGTCGGGCCGCCCGGCGTCGGCAAGACGTCACTGGGGGCCTCGATCGCGCGGGCGATGGGGCGCAAGTTCGTCCGCATGAGCCTGGGCGGCGTGCGCGATGAAGCCGAAATTCGCGGCTTCCGCCGCACGTACATCGGCGCGCTGCCGGGGCGCATCATCCAGACGCTGCGCCGGGTGGAGACGCGCAATCCAGTCATGATGCTGGATGAGATCGACAAGCTCGGCTACGATTTCCGCGGCGATCCGGCTTCTGCGCTGCTCGAAGTGCTCGATCCGGAGCAGAACGCTGAATTCCGCGATCATTACCTCGACGTGGCCTTCGACTTGAGTGAAGTCATGTTCATCACGACGGCCAACGAACTCGATCCGATCCCCGGCCCGCTGCGCGATCGCATGGAGATCATCCAGCTTTCCGGTTACACCGAGCAGGAGAAGGCGGCCATCGCCACGCAGTATCTGGTGCGGCGTCAGCTTCGGGAGAACGGCCTGCGCCCGGATGAAGTCGAATTCGCGCAGGAAGCGCTGCTGGAGATCATCCGCGACTACACGCGCGAAGCCGGGGTGCGCACGCTGGAGCGCGAGATCGGGCGGGTGATGCGTAAGATCGTCACGCGCATCGCCGAGGGCAAGACGGAAAAGGTCGTCGTCGATAAAGCGATGGTGCGCGAGCTGCTGGGCAAGCCGCGTTACGGCTACCGCACTGAGATTGAGGAACGCACTGATCGTCCGGGCGTCGCTACCGGCCTGGCGTGGACGCCGGTCGGCGGTGATGTGCTGTTCATCGAGGCGACGCAGTATCCCGGCGGCAAGGGGTTCCAGTACACCGGCCATCTGGGCGAGGTGATGCAGGAGAGCGCGCGCATCGCGCTCAGCTACGTCCGTTCGCGGGCAGATGCGCTCGGCATCCCGGCGGATTTCTTCGACCGGCACGATCTGCATCTCCACGTGCCATCCGGCGCCGTCCCGAAGGACGGGCCGTCGGCGGGCGTGACGATGGCCGTGGCGCTGGCCTCACTGCTGACCGGGCGGCCCGTGCGCAGCAACGTCGCCATGACCGGCGAGATCACCCTACGCGGGCAGGTGCTGCCGGTCGGCGGCATCAAGGACAAAGTGCTGGCCGCGCACCGGCTCGGCGTCGATACCGTCATCATCCCGCGCAAGAATGAGAACGATCTCGACGATCTGCCCGAAGATGTGCGCAGCCAGCTCACTTTTGTGCTGGTGGATACCATCGATCAGGCATTCGAGGCCGCGCTGATGGCCCCGGCGCCAGCCCCGGATCCCGAACCGGTGACAGCATCGCCCGATGGACACCCCAGCGTTGAAGCGGTACACTAATCGGACTACAGTAAGTGGCTTAGGACAAGGAGGCTGCGCGTGCCGAAACTGCTGATCGTCGATGATGATCGAACCACAGTCCACCTGCTCTCCACGCTGCTGGAGATGGATGGTTTTGATGTCAGTGTCACCGGGCGCGGCGCAGAGGTGCTGACGATGGTGCAGCAGGTCAGGCCTGATGCCATCCTGCTCGATCATCACCTGGCCGATATGGATGGCATCGAGGTGGTCAAACTGCTGCGCAGCCAGCCGGAGTATGCCAACCTGCCGATCGTCATGGCTTCCGGGCTGGATGTTTCGGAACAGGCGCTGGCGGCGGGGGCGAGCCGGTTCCTGATCAAACCGTATGAGCCGAACGAGCTGCCCCGGCTGCTGAATGAACTGATCGCCGGTTGAAAACGAGCATCCGCTCCGTTGGCGCAGGGCTGTTCGCTGAGAGGACAGCCCTGCGGTCATTGTGCTCCCTTTGATACAGCCGGTGCGCTGTCGATCGGCTGCTGGCCGATCGCTGCTCCGCGTTTTTGGAAGCTCCCGCTGTTAAACGCGACTTGAATGATCGTGCATTCTTTCCGTACAATCAGGCTTCATGCGGGCGGTCGGGGCGTACCGGATGTACGCAGCCCGCGAAGGAGAGAGCAGGCGTGGCATGGCAGCCGAATAAACTTGAGCAGGAACGCCTCACAAAAGTCAGTGAACTTGAAGCCAAGGGGATCGAAGCGTTCCCGAAGCGCGTTCAGCGGACGCATACGGCGGCGGAAGCGCTGGCGCTGGGCGAAGCGAACGATGCCATCCTGGATGATCCTGAGAAAGCGGCGGCGCTGATCGTGACGGTGTGCGGGCGCGTCCGCCGGGTCAACATCAAAGGCAAGATCGCATTTCTTCACATTGAGGATCAGACCGGGCGCATTCAGTTGTTCCTGCGCGTCAACGACATGGACGAGCAGGAGTTCAACCTGGTCAGGGATAAACTGGTCGAGATGGACGATTTCGTCCAGGCCAGCGGCACGATGATGCGCACCCAGGCGGGCGAGATCTCGGTGCGGGTGACGCAGTTCCGTCTGCTGGCCAAAGCGCTCAGCCCGCTGCCCGTGATCAAACAGCAGAAGCTGGACGACGGCACGATCCGCGAGTATGGCGAGTTCAGCGATATCGAAACGCGCTACCGTCAGCGTTACGCCGATCTGGCGGTCAACCACGACGTGCGCGCAGTGTTCGTCAAACGCGCGCAAATCATCAAGACGATGCGCCAGTTTCTGGACAACGAGGGGATGCTGGAGGTCGAGACGCCGATCCTGCAGCCGCTGTACGGGGGGGCGGCGGCCCGCCCGTTCATCACGCATCACAACCAGCTCGATCAGGATCTGTACCTGCGCATCAGTTTTGAGCTGTATCTCAAGCGTCTGCTGGTTGGCGGTTACGATGCGGTGTACGAGATCGGGCGCGATTTCCGCAATGAAGGCGTCAGCTACCGCCACAACACCGAGTTCACGATGCTGGAATTTTACAAGGCCTACATCGACTATCACGGCGTCATGGACATCGTCGAACGTATGCTGGCCGCGATCGCTCAGGCCGTCAACGGGACGACGGTGACCACCTGGCACGATCATGTGGTCGATTTCAAGCCGCCGTTCCAGCGCATCACCATGCGCGAGGCGATCCGTTCGGCCTGCGGCATCGATTACATGGATTACCGCGATGCCCGTGCCCTGGAAGCGGCCATTCGCGCGCTGCCCGGTTTCGCCGGCGATCTCAAGCCCGGCCAGACCTGGGGCAAACTGGTCGAATATCTGCTCGGTGAATTTGTCGAAAAATCGCTCATTCAGCCGACGTTCATCATCGACTACCCGCGCGATATCTCACCGTTCGCCAAGCGCGTCGATTACGATGATCTCCACGTTGAACGCTTCGAGCTGTACATCGCCGGGATGGAGATGGGCAACGCCTTCACCGAGCTGAACGATCCGCGCGATCAGGAAGCGCGTTTTCTGGAGATGGCCCGGCTCTACCGCGCGGAGGAAGACGACTCCACCCCGCTGGACGAGGACTATCTGCGGGCGATGCGCTACGGCATGCCGCCCAACGGCGGTTTCGGTATGGGGGTCGATCGGCTGGTCATGCTGCTGACCGGCCAGCGCAGCATCCGCGATGTGCTGCTGTATCCGCATCTGCGATCCGAGGCAAAAGGTGAGGCTGACTAGGCCATTCCATCAAGAAATTCGCACAGATCGCACCGGTCAGATTGTTTACACTGAAGCTGGCGGCGTTCGCCCGGTACTGCGTATGATCGCGGGGTCAGCCTCATGATTGCCAATCGTGGTTTGAATATGCAGGCGGTGCTGGATGGTCTGGGGCAGTGCGTGCTGCTCTTCGATTCGTCCAACCGGCTGGTGCTGGAAAATCAGGCGGCGCGCACGCTGTTCGGCGCAGACCTGAAAATGCTGCGCGCGGAAGGCTGGTCAGCGGCGGTGCTGCTGTTCAAACTCCATCACGACGATCTCGATAAATCGCTGGATGCCGTGCGCGCCCGCGCGCTGGAAGGCGATCGACCGATCCGCTTTCGCGCGCAGATCAACGGGGAGTTTATGCCCTGCTGGGCGGCGGCGGTGCACGGATCCGCTGGCGAAGTCTACACGATGCTGTCGATCGATCTGCCGGATTGGACAGCCCTGACCGATCTGGTGACGCAGTATCTGAATGAAGTGCGCGATGCGGTCGATACGACGCGCGGCCATATCGACCTGATCGCCCAGACGGTGCGCAGCCCCAAAAAGACCGACACGATCGAGACGGTGGGCAAAAAAATCGGCGGTTTCACCCACATCGTCGATATCCACATGCACCGGCTGGGCATCCTCACCGGGCAGATCGAGCGCTACGCTGTGATCCGCACCAACCGACTGCGCGATCAGGTGCGTCGGTCGCAGCGCAAACTGCGGCTGCACGATTTTGTCGCGGATTTCCTCGATACGCTCGATGATGATATGCTGACCGACCCGGAAACGGAGATGCACGATCAGCGCCGGCGTATCAAAACCGCTGTGCCGCTGTCGCTGTTGGTGTACGCATCCCCGTATCATCTCTCGATCGTCTTGCGGGACATTTTGCGCAATGCTATCATGTACAGCATGAAGGCCACCCCGGTCGAAGTCATCGCTCATGCCAGCCCCGGCGATCAGATGGCGCAGATCGATATCATCGACGAGGGGTACGGCATCCGCGCCAGCGAGGCCGACCGCGTATTTGCGCCGTTCATGCGCGCGCGCCAGCCGCAGATCATCGGCGAGTTCGGCTACGGTCTCAGCCTGTACTTGTGCAAGCAGGAGATCGAGGCGATGGGGGGGCGGATCTGGTTTTCAAGTGAAGAGAACGTTGGGACGACGTTCAGCATCAAGCTGCCGCTGTGGCGCGATGATGCGGATGGCAGCGCGGCGATCCCCGGTCGTTGAAGCCCGTGCCGCTGCTGCTGTGCAGGCTGTGAATGGACGCCTCTCCGCTGCTGGCTGGAGGGGCGTTTTTAATCGAGGCGGAACGGGAGACAGAGAGACCGGCCATGCAGGGGTTGACGCCGCAGTTCTTCGACACCGTGATCATCGTCGTCATCATCCTGGGGCTGGCGTTCGCCGTTGTGCGCCTGTATCAGGATTTCACGCGCCCGCTTCCGCCCGTCGATCCACCTGAGCGCTCGCAGCATCCCGCGCCGACGGGTGGCAGCAGAACCGGAAACCGGAATCCGACCGGAAGCAGCCGCAGTGCCAAGAATACGCGCAACAAGGACTAGGGTGTGTCCGCAAACTCGGTTAAAATGGGTGGATGACCAAACGACATGAATTAACCGACGCGCAGTGGGAGAAAATAAAACCGC
>DAOUBU010000030.1:0-22859 GCA_034432395.1 Anaerolineae bacterium | reverse complement strand
TTCGTCGTCTCGTCCGATGACGGCGTGCGCGTCTTCATCGACAATGTGCTCGTGCTCGACCGCTTCTTCGCCCGCGTGCTCACCACCGACCGCTTCACGCTCAACCTGACGGCGGGGGCGCACACCTTCACCGTGGAATACGTCGAATACACCGATCAGGCGGCGCTGTCGTTCCAGTGGTTCCTGACCAGCGTCGGCGGCACGCCGGGCGTCCCCGGCGGCGGCATCCTGCCGCCCGGCGTCACGCCGACCTTCGGCCCGACGCCGACGGCCACGCGCATCCCGCCGACGCCGCTGCCGGAGATCCCGCCCGGCGCGCTGACCGGCACGGTCATCCGCGCCACCGTCCTGCTCGCCCGGCAGCAGCCGTTCTTCGCCGCGCCGGTGGTGGCGCGCCTGCAGCGCGGGCAGACCTACCAGGTGATCGGGCGCGACCCGGATGCGCGCTGGTTCCTGCTTCAGCTTTCCAGCACGCAGGCCTGGGTGTGGGGCTATTACCTGTTCGTCAACGGCAACGAATTCAACGCGCCGGTGGTCTCGTCGTTCGTGACCAGCGGCGGGGCGGCGGCGGGCACGCAGGTGGTGGCCCAGACGCAGGCGATCCTGCGGCTGCGCGCCGCGCCGACCACCGCCTCGCAGCAGATCGGGCGCATCCCGTGGGGCGATATCGTGCCCGTGATCGGGCGGACGAGCGACGGCATCTGGTATCAGGTCGTGTTCCGCGGCACGACGGGCTGGATCGCCTCCGAATTCGTCCGCATCGTCGAGGGCGATCCCGGCACGATCCCCGTCGTCCAGTAACGTTCGCCAGACCGCCGCTCAGGCCGCTCGCCCGCGCGATGCCGCCTGAGCGGCTCACCGCCAGCGATTTCGCCCCCTCGGAAAATCGTAGTGGTGAACCGGCTGCTTCCGGATTACAGTCACGGCTCTGTCAGCCGCCGCCCCCGGAGCACACCCATCATGTCCAGCAGGAACGCCGAGATCAAGGCCGCTATCGACTCGTTCGATCTGCCGCGTGCGCGGGAACTCCTGCGCGAAGCTCTGCCCCAGGCGGACGCCGAAACGTATTTTCTGGCGTCCCGCGCCGCGCTGGACGACGTGCAGCGGGCTGAATTTCTGGAACGAGCGGTCGCGCTCGACCCATTCCACGAGGCGGCGCGCGCCGCCCTGCAGCAGATGAAAGCGCCTCAGTCCGCACCCGCTGCGCCGCCCGCCGCCGCTCCGGCATCGGCCCCCGGCGCATCCGCCGCCGCTTCATCAGAATATGTCAGGCGGCTGGGCGTGCATCATTTCCGCGCCGAAATCCCGGTCGTGTCCGATGCCGATGTCGGGCTGATCGAGGCCTATTTCATCGACCTGGGGTACAGGCGTGAGGGTGAACTGACCTTCAAGCGGCGTCTGGCGTTCATCGGAGGCAGCTTCCAGCACCGGGTGATCCTCCAGACCGGGAAGGTCACCGTGACGGCGGATTGCAGCCTGCCGCGCCGCACCCGGCATCTGGCCAATATCACCGCGATCGATGCAGCCCTGCGCGCTGAACTGGACGATCTGGCCGCCACGCTGATGAGTGGCCGGCTGACGACCGAACGGGCGTCTCAGGCGCAGGTCGATCTCGAACAGGCGATCCAGCAGGCGCGCAAAGAGTGGATCAAGGAACAGAACTCACCGGCGCAGATCATCCTCGCCCTGGTTTTCCTCGCGCTGTTTATTCTGTTCATTCTGTGGCTGTCGGGCGGTGGGCTGGCGATCTTCTTTTAGCCGGGCCGCCCTCTGACCGAGGATCGGCTCGGCGGGGCGCAGGCCGGCTGCGCCCCGATCGGGAACGTCTGTCAGGCGGACAGCAACGCCGTCAGCGCACGTCCGACCAGGCGGTGTCGATCATCGTCGCCCCGGATCTGATGGCGCGCAGCAGCGCATCCTGATCGACCGGGATGGCGTAGACGCGCACGCCGGTGGCGTTGTAGATGGCGTTGCAGATGGCCGGCGTGGTGTTGATCGACGGGATCTCGCCGACGCCTTTCGCGCCATACGGCCCTTCGGCGGCCCGATGTTCGACCAGCCGGGAGACGATCTCCGGCGCGTGTTTGATGCTCGGCATCTTGTAGCGGGCCAGCAGGCGCGTCCACGGGATGCCGTCCTCGATGATGAACTCTTCCGTCAGGCAGTTGCCCAGCGCCATGACGATCCCGCCCTCGATCTGCCCTTGCAGCATCAGCGGGTTGATGGCGCGCCCGATATCGGTGCTGCTCAGCACCTTCTTGACCGCGATCTCGCCGGTTTCGAGATCGACCTCGACCAGCGCCGCCTGCGTCGCATAGCTGAAGGCGAAGTGCATATCGCCGCCCGTGCCCAACGGCTGGGTCTTCGGCGCCCAGTATTCGTGCCGGGTGCGCGCTTCCAGCCCGTGCGCCTTCATCCAGCGGACGACCTCGCCCACGGTGACGCGATCGCCGTTGTAGCGCAGCAGCCCCTCTTCGTAGCGGATCTGCTCCGGCGGGACGTCGAACATCTCGGCGGCGGAGCGGGCGATCGCCTCGCGCAGCGCCCCGGCGGCGATGCGCGCCGCGTTGCCGGTCATGAATGTCTGGCGCGAGGCGGTCGTCGGGCCACCGTTGGGCGTCCGATCGGTGTCGCACAGCAGCACGCGCACGCGCTCATACGGGATGTGCAGCTCCTCCGCCGCGCACTGGGCGACTACGTGGGCGATCCCCTGCCCCATATCGGCGGCGGCGGTGCGCACTTCCACCGTGCCGTCCTCGAACGCCTCCACCTCGGCCTCGGATCGATCGGGCGCGCCGCCGCCCAGCCCGGTGTTCTTGTAGGCGCAGGCGATCCCCCAGCCGTAGGCTCTGTTCCCCTCGCGCCATGACCAGCGGAACTCCGGGCCGGGATGGTGCGCGCGCAGATCGCGCTCGACGTCGGCGATCGTCTCCAGCAGGCCGACCGACTCGCGCAGGAGCTGGCCGGTGGCGGTGGTCACGCCGACGGTCTGGGCGTTGATGCGCCGCAGCTCGAGCGGATCGATGCCGAGCGCCTCGGCCACCTGATCCATGTTCTGCTCGACGGCGAAAGCCGACTGGGTGACGCCAAAACCGCGGAACGCACCCGACGGCACGTTATTGGTGTACATGGCGTAGCAGTCGATCCTGGCGTTGGGGACGTTGTACGGGCCGGTGGCATGGGTGGTGGCGCGCGTCATGACCTTGTCCGACAGCGAGGCATACGCGCCGCCATCGCCGTACAGCTCGGCCTCGACCGCGGTCAGCCGCCCGTCGCGCCTGGCCCCGGTCTTGATGCGGATGATCGTGGCGTGGCGCTTGGGGTGGAAGATCAGCGACTCCTGGCGCGTGTAGAGCATCTTGACCGGGCGCCCGGTGACCGTGGCCAGCAGGGCGACGTGGATCTGCCCGGCGATATCTTCCTTGCCGCCGAAGCCGCCGCCGATCAGCGTGCCGATGACGCGCACGTCGTCTTCCGGCAGGCCCATCGCCAGCGCGATCTGATTGCGATCCTGGTATGGGATCTGCGAGCCGACGTAGACCGTCAGCTTGTCATGGCCGGGGTAGCCCGCCGGCACGCCGATGCTGCACTCCGGTTCCAGAAAGGCGTGTTCGGTCGTCGGCGTGTGGTACTCGCGCTCGATGATGACATCCGCCTCGGCGAAGCCCTGTTCGACGTCGCCGTGGCGCACTTTGATATGCTTGAGCAGGTTACCGGTCGGGTGTTCCGGGTGCAGGACGGGGGCTTCCGGCGTGTGGGCGAATTTCGGATCGCCGACCACGGTCAGCGGCTCGTATTCGACCTCGATCAGCCCGATCGCTTCGGCGGCGATCTCTTCGCTGTCCGCCGCGACGATGGCGACGGCATCGCCCACGTAGCGCACGACGTCGCTGCACAGCACCGGCCAGTCGCGGTAGACCAGCCCGTGGCGGTTCTCGCCGGACACGTCGGCATGGGTGAGCACAGCGTGGACGCCGGGCAGCGCTTTCGCCCGTTCCGTGCGGATGGCCCGGATGCGCGCGTGCGGATGCGGCGAGCGCAGCGTGCGCGCGTACAGCATATCCGGGAAGGTGATGTCGTCGGTGTAGATCGCCCGCCCGGTGACTTTTTCGACCACCTGCTGCGGCGGGACGGAGCGGCTGATCACATCCAGCGGCTCATCGACCTCCGGATCGCTGACGGGCAGCGGGGCCTCGCCCCGGCGGACGCGCGCCGCCGACTGGATCGCGCGGATCACGCTCTGGTAGCCGGTGCAGCGGCAGTACGTATCTTTGAGCGCGTGCCTGACGTCATCGACGTCAGGATCGGGATTTTCATCGAGCAGCGCGGCGGCGGTCATGATCAGGCCGGGCGTGCAGAAGCCGCACTGCACCGCGCCGTGATGGATGAATTCCTGCTGCAGCGGGTGCAGCGTTTCGCCCTCGGCCAGCCCTTCGATGGTGGTGATGCGGCGGCCCTGCGCCTTGAAGACCGGGTAGATGCACGAATTGACCGGCGTGCCGTCCACCAGCACGGTGCAGATGCCGCATTCGGCCTCTTCGCAGCCGATCTTCGTGCCGGTCAGGCCGAGATCGAGGCGCAGGAACTGCGCCAGCGTGCGCGACTCCGGGATCTCGCGTTGATGATGCTGGCCGTTGACCGTGATCGTCAGCAGGGACATGGGGCCTCTCCTCGCAAACTCAGGCGGATACGGGGATCGGGGCGCGCGCCCGGTCGAGCGCGGCGGTCAGCGTGCGCCGCAGCAGCACAGCGATCAGCTCATGACGGTATGCGGCGGTGGCGCGGTATTTGCTGGTGCGCGGGTGCAGCGTGGCCTGCCCCGCCGCGATCGCCGCTTCCAGCGTCTCCGCCCCGACGGGCTGGCCGATCAGCGCCGCCTCAACGGCGTCGGCGCGCGCCGGCGTCGGCCCGACCGGGGCGATGCACACGCGGACATCGACGTAATGCGCCCGATCGGCATCGAGCGCGATCCAGACCGCGCAGCCAAGCACCGGCAGCGCCACGCCCTGCGGGCGCATGACGCGGTTGAACGCGCTCGCCTGGCCGTCCGCCGCCGCCCGGATGCGGAAGCGCAGCAGCAGATCGCGCGTCGGGTCGAGCAGCGAGTGGGCCGGGCCGAGGTAGAGATCGCGGATCGGCAGCCAGCGCTGTTCCCCGTTGTGGATGACCTCGGCCTCGGCATCGAGCGCCACCAGCGAGACCGTGCCATCACCGGCGGGCAGGGCGTGCGCGACATTGCCGCCCAGCGTGGCGACGTTGCGCACCTGCGGCCCGCCGACCACGCCGCAGCTCTCCGCCAGGCAGGTGGCCGCCGTCCGGATCAGCTCCGAGCGCACGATCCGGGCGTGAGTGACGGCGGCGCCGATCAGGATGTGATCGCCGCGGCGCTCCAGCGCGTTCAGTTCCGGGATGCCGGTGATATCGATCAGCGCTTCGTGCGGCGGGTGGCCTTCGGCCCTGCCTTCGATCAGCAGATCGGTGCCGCCGGCGATGATGCGCGCCCGCCCCTGATACGATCGCAGCAGCGCCAGCGCTTCATCCACGGTGCGCGGGGTGTGGTAATGATTCCAGAGTTTCATCAGCTATTTTCGCTTATTCTGTTTTCATTGACTCTACATCCAACTCGGGCGGGGCGCAATCAACGGATCATCCCCTGCCCCGCAACCCCCGATCCGTTCTGTAACTGCGCCCGCGCGCTGCGCCCGAATTTTCCCCGAATCGGATCGCCGGATCGCCCCGATTTGTGCCAGATCGAAAATGGCCCTATAGTACCGCTCAGATTGAAACGCTCTGGCGTCTCAGTCGGAATTTGATCGGAATTCAGGAGACAGGGGGAGAAAATGAGACCGGGACGTCTTGTCGTCATCGTCGCCAGCCTGATCGCGCTGGCCCTGGCAGGCATCCGCCTGCCACGAGGGATCCTATCTGAGTTGGGTGCGCAGCGCGTCAGCGGCCAGTGCACCGTCAACTTTCCGACGGATATCACCTGCGGTACAGCCGGTGATACTCAAAGCTTTATCGGGGATTACAGCAACTACATCAGCGGTGGCTCCGGCAACGACAGCATCATCAGCAGTGGCAACATCGGCGATGATCTCTTTAACCACCTTGACGGTTTCTTCGCCGGCCCCGGGAGTGATACACTGATCAACAACGGCACGATCATCGGGCTAATCAGTATGCTTGACCAGGCGCCGGGAGGCCCGGGCGATCTGAATCCCGATCTTCTCATCAACAACGGGTCGCTCCGTTCCAGCGCGGTCGGCATGGACGGCGGCTCCAGCGATACGCTGACCAACAACGGCACGATCTACAGCGACAACATCGGCATGGGCTGCACCATTGCGGCCAGCGGCTGCCGGATCGAATCGGCTGCGGGCAGTTCGATCAATGCCAACGTCGGCATTGTCGGTGGATATGGCCCGGACACCATTGAGGTACGAGGGACGATCAACGCCAACATCAACGCTGACGAGGGCAACGACTCGCTGGGCATTTACGGGAGCGGCTTTGTCTACCAGAACATCAATATGGGGCCGGGCAACGATATCGTCGAGAATTTCAACCGGGTCTTCAACGTCTTCCTGGGCGAAGGCGACGACTCGCTCTACAACGACTACGGCGACGAAACGATCGCCAACAACGTGACCGGCGGCCTCGGCAACGATACGATCTACAATCGCGGCAGCATCGCCGGCTCCGTCAGCCTGGGCGATGGGGCGGACAGCCTGCTGAACAGCGGCGTCAACTCGACGACCAGCAACCACGCGCGCATCGACAACGGCGTCTTCGGCGAAGGCGGCAATGACACGATCATCAACTCGCTGCACGCCTACATCAGCGGCATCGACGGCGGCACGGGGGACGACTCGATCCGCAATCATTCGCTGGTGGCGGGCGTGCTGGAAGGCGGGGCAGGCAATGACAACGTCACCAACTTCGCCGGAGCGCTGGCCAACTACATCGGCGGCAGCGGCGGCAACGACTCGCTGAGCAACGGCGGCGCGCTCAACAGCTCGATCCGCGGCGGGGTCGGCCAGGACACGGTGACGAACTTCGCCGGTGGGGTGGCGAGCTGGCTCAACGGCGACGAGGACAACGACCGCGTCCTCAACGGCGGCTTCGTCAACGCCGACCTCAACGGCGGCACGGGCAACGACAGCGTCGTCAACCTGGCCGGGGCGTTCGTGTCGCAGATCTACGGCGATGCCGGGCTGGATACCGTGGTCAACGGCGGCTTCCTCAACGGCACGGCCTGGGGCGGCGATGACAACGACATCGTGGTCAACCTGGGCGGGGCGCAGGCCACCAACATCAGCGGCGACTATGGCAGCGACAGCGTCTTCAACGGCGGCTACCTGGTCGGCCTGCTCTACGGCGGCTTCGGCAACGATACCGTGGTCAACGCGGCCTACAGCTACAGCGCCGGGGCCGATCTGGGCGACGGCAACGACCAGTTCATCAACGGCGGCTACCTGAACGGCAACATCACCTGCGGCGCGGGCGCGGATCAGGTCTCGCTGGTGTCGCCCAGCTACATGGCCGGCAGCATCTCGTGCGGATCGGGCAACGACACGGTCTACCTGCTCGGCGGGACGGTCGTCGGGTTGATCGACGGCGGGGCGGACAGCGACGCGATCACGTTCCAGTTCACCTATACCGGGACGCCGGCGCAGATCGCGGCCATTCAGGCGGCGTTCGCTGTGGCCAACCCGGCGGGCGGCACGATCACGATCGGCGCGCAGACCTTCACCTGGACGAACTTTGAGTTCCTCTACAACTTCATGAACTTCATCAACGCCGAGCCGGGGACGATCATCACCATCACGATCAACCGGCGGGTCAATGCAGGGGATGCCGCCGCACCGGTGGCGATCTACTGCGAGGCGGGCGGCGTCGATCTGTGGACGATCGACAGCAGCGGCAGCGGCTCGTTCGCAGCCAGCATCCCGTATGCGGACGTCAACGCGGGCACGAGCGTGACCGTCAGCGGCGTGACGTTCACCTCATCCGCGGGCGGCGCGTTCACCGTCACGGCCACCGGCCACGACGGCAAGCCGTATGCGTTCACGGGATCGTGCTCGTAAGGGCGCAGCGCGAGGGGGTGGTCGGTTCCACCCCCTCCCTCAGTCGCGCTCGGCCAGCAGCCATGACCAGTAGCGCCAGGCCGAGTACAGGCCCAGCGTGACGGCCAGGGCGGGCAGCCCGTTGATGACCAGCACCCAGCCGGGATCCTCCGGCAGCCCGCCCGCCCCGATCGCGCCGCTGATCAGGTTGATCAGATGCGCGATCAGGCTGATGCCGGTCAGGCCAGCCGCGGCGAAAAAGACCAGGTAGTATGGGCGGGCGCGCGTGGCCAGCCCCAGCCGCCGGCTGAGCAGGCCCATGACGATCAGCACGATCAGGATGCCGAGCGTCCCGATCAGGCCGAACAGGCTCATGATCTGTCGATCGAGCGCCAGGTCGGTCACGGCGTCGGCTCTTTCCGCCCGTGGGTCATCAGGTGATACAGGCGCAGGCTGAGGAAGATGACGATCGCGCCCGCCGCGCCCAGCACCCCATCGGCCAGCACATCATGGGCGATCTGATCGATGCTGGCGTAGCGCACCGCCCCGATCCCGTAGAGCACGATCGGCATGATGAACCAGTGAAAGTGGGTGCGCTCGCCGGAGAATTTCTGGTAAAACCGTGCGATCGCCAGCAGAAACAGCAGCAGGGCGGACAGCACGAACCAGCCGTACAGCAGCAGCACCTGACTCAACGCCGCAGTCGTCATGATGCGGTGAGCAGCCTTCAGCGGATGATCGCGACGCGCATCAGGGCAGTTCCGCCATGATGCGCTGGATGGCCATCATGCGGAACTGCTGATCTTCCACCGCGATCATGAACTGATCGATCAGCGTGCGGATATCGGTGTCGTGCGTCAGGCGGTACAGCCGGGGCGGACGGCGCGATACCAGGATGAGCACGCCCGCTTCGGCCAGCTCATCGAGGGCCGTCTGCACGGCGGACAGCTCGCGGCCCACGCACTGGGCGATCGTGCGCTGGTGATCGACCGTCTCCGGGTTGTCGTAGAAGTAGCGCACGACATCCCATTTGGCAAACGTGTTGACCCGGTCGATCAAAAACGACATCACTGCCGTGCGATCGATGTGCACCGTCGTCATGATCCCCGCATCCTTACCCTTACTTCGCTTTCTGACTGGGCAGATTCTGCTGCATCCCGCTGAGCTGATCCTGCTTCCAGTGGCAGTCCTTGTACTTCTTGCCGCTGCCACAGTAGCAGGGATCGTTGCGCCCCAGTTTGCGCTCCGCCGTCTTGCGCACCGGCCGCGGCTTCGTCTCGGCGGCTGCGCCGGGGCGGATGGCCTGGAGATTGGTCGGGCGGCGCAGGATGACCGGCCCGCTGGCGTTCAACTGGGCCGGCTGCGGCGGGCGGAACGCGAACAGCGTCTTGATCGCCTCCGACTGGATCTGATCCTGCAATTCCTCCCACATGGCGAAGGCCTCGCGCTTGTATTCGACCAGCGGGTCGCGCTGGGCGATCGCCATCAGGCCGATCCCCTCGCGCAGGATGTCGAGATCGGTCAGGTGACGCCGCCAGTGCTTGTCGATGCTGCTCAGCATCGCCCAGCGCTCCACCAGTTTACCGAAGTTCGGGTTGGTGGGGGGAGAGAGTTCGGCCAGTTTGCGATCGTAGGCGACTTCGACGCCTTCCATGATCATGGCATCGAGATCGTCCAGCGCCTTGCCGCGCATCGTCTCCGGCGTGATCGTCTCCGGGACGGGGAACAGCGCCAGCAGCCGCCGGTACAGCCCGTCCAGATCCCATTCCTGCGGCGGGATCTCGTCCGGGCAGAATTCATCGATCGCCGCGGCGGCCCGATCCTGGATCAGCTTGATGTAGTCCGCGCGCAGATCGTCGCGGTCGAGCAGTTCGCGCCGCTGGCGGTAGATGACCTCGCGCTGCTTGTTGACGACGTCGTCGTATTCGAGCACGCGCTTGCGGATGTCGAAGTTGTAGCCTTCCACGCGCACCTGCGCCTGGCCGATCGCCTTGCTCACCCACGGATGTTCGAGCGGCTCATCCTGGCCCTGGCTGGCCCACTGCATCACGCCTTTGATGCGATCGCCGCCGAAGCGCCGCATCAGGTCGTCCTCCAGGCTGAGGTAGAAGCGGCTTTCACCCGGATCGCCCTGACGTCCGGCGCGACCGCGAAGCTGGTTGTCGATGCGGCGGGCCTCATGGCGCTCTGTGCCCAGCACGAACAGACCGCCCAGTTCGATCACGCGGGCGCGGTCGGCCTCGCACTGTTTGCGCGCCTCTTCCAGCGCCGCCTGCCATTCCTCCGGGGTCGCCTCGGTGATCTCTTTGCCGCGCGCGCGCAGCGCCTGCCGGGCCAACCCCTCCGGGTTGCCGCCGAGCAGGATATCGACGCCGCGACCGGCCATGTTGGTGGCGATCGTCACCGTGCCGGGGCGGCCCGCCTGAGCGATGATCTCGGCCTCGCGCTCGTGCTGCTTGGCGTTGAGCACCTGATGCTTGACGCCGACTTTTTGCAGCGCCTTGCTCAGCCGCTCGCTCGTCTCGACGGCCACCGTACCGACCAGCACCGGCTGACCGGCCTGCTGGCGCGTTTTGATCTCCTCGATCACGGCCTTGAATTTGGCTTCTTCCGTCGGGTAGATCAGGTCGTCGTAATCCCTGCGGATCATCGGGCGGTGCGTCGGGATGCTGACGACTTCGAGGTTGTAGATCTTCTCGAATTCCTCCGCCTCGGTCATGGCCGTACCGGTCATGCCGGCCAGCTTTTTGTACATGCGGAAGAAGTTCTGGAACGTGATCGTCGCCATCGTCATGTTTTCACGGCGGATCTCGACGCCTTCTTTGGCCTCGATCGCCTGATGCAGCCCCTCGCTGAAGCGGCGGCCGTACATCAGGCGGCCCGTGAATTCATCGACGATGATCACCTGCCCGTCCTGGACGATGTACTCTTTTTCGTTGTGGTACAGCGCCAGCGCCCGCAGCGAATTGTCCAGATAGGGGATCATGTCGCTGTTTTCCGGCGAATACAGGTGATCGATGCCCAGCGCGCGCTCGACCTTTTCCACGCCGCGCTCGGTCAGATAGGCGACGCGGTCTTTGATCTCGACCACGTAATCGCCATCCGGCTCTTTGGCGGCAATACTCGCTTCACTGCTCGGCTTGAGGCGTTTGACGATCTCGGCGAAGCGGCGGTACAGATCGCTGGGCGCATCGGCCTGCCCGCTGATGATCAGCGGGGTGCGCGCCTCATCGATCAGGATGTTATCGACCTCATCGACAATGGCGTAGAACAGCTCGCGCTGCACGAGCTGCGATTTGTCCATCGCCATGTTGTCGCGCAGGTAGTCGAAGCCGAATTCGTTGTTGGTTCCATAGGTGATATCGGCCTCGTAGGCCTCGCGCCGGGTGCACGGGCGCAGGAACTGGAAGCGCGCATCGCTGGAGGCATACGTCGGGTCGTACAGATACGAGCCGGTGTTGGGGTCGCCCGTACCGCTGTTCTGGATCACGCCGACGGACAGCCCCAGTTTGTGATAGATCGGCCCCATCTGCTGCACACCGACCTTGCTCAGGTAGTCGTTGGGGGTGACGAGGTGCACACCGCGACCGAGCAGCGCGTTCAGGTAGAGCGGCAGCGTGGCGACCAGCGTCTTGCCTTCACCGGTGCGCATTTCGGCGATGCGGCCTTCATGGAGGACGATGCCGCCGATCATCTGGACGTCGAAATGGCGCAGACCGGTGGAGCGCACCGACGCCTCGCGCACCACGGCATACGCCTCTGGAAGCAGATCGTCGAGCGTCTCCCCATGAGCCAGGCGCTCTTTGAAACTGTCCGTTTTCGCCTTCAGCGCGTCATCGGAAAGCGTCTTCAGACCGGGTTCAAAAGCATTGATGCGATCGACGATCTGCCGGTATTTCGCCAGCGCGCGCTCGGTCGGCGATCCGAACAACTTCGAAAGGATACTGGCCATACTGCCCTCGGTTGATTGTGCAAAGACGCGAGTCATTATAGCACAGCCGCGTCAGCAATCCGTTAGAGTGTGGACAGCGCCACCCCGGCGCCCGGTCATCGACCGAACAGCCGATCCGCGCCTGACAGGGTGATGCGGCATCCCCGCCGACGCGCTACACTTGCAGGTCGAAAACTGTATGAAACTGGCTCGTGGTATTTGTGCTCAGGGGTTCAAACCATCATGCTGAAAACACAACTGCTTCACCCGGAAATTCTGCACGCGCTGGGGGGATCCGGTCACGGTGGGCGCATCCTGATCGCGGACGGCAACTACCCGTTCAGCACCCGCGCCAATCCAGCCGCCCGGCGGGTCTACCTCAATTTCATGCCCGGCAAGCTGAACGCCGTCGAGGTGCTGGAGGGCATCGTCGGCGCCGTCCCGATCGAGCGCGCCGATGTCATGGTTCCGGCGGATGGCAGCGAACCGCCGATCTTCGCCGAATTCCGCGCGCTGCTACCCGGCCTGGAGCTGCACAAGAACGAGCGCTTCGCCTTCTACGATCTGGCGCGCGACCCCGACTGCTGCCTGGTGATCGCCACCGGGGAGCAGCGCATCTACGCCAACATCCTGCTCACGATCGGCGTGGTCATGCCGTAAAACGCGACCTCAATGCCCCGTAAAGACAGAAAACACAGGCCCGACGCAACGTCGGGCCTGATCGATCTGCCGATCGCCGATCCTACAGACCGAGCGACTCCAGATAGAAGCGGAGCTGTTCATCGCGACCGTAGCGATCGGTGATGAAATTCCAGTCCTCCGCCACCTGATCGAGCGCCTGCTGCGCTGTCAGCGTGCCGGCCAGCGCGCGGGCGATCCCCTGGTCGAGGGCGCGCAGGTACTCCGCCGAGCCGGGGATGCGGATATCGAGCACGGCATTGGGATGGCTGATCGTCTGTTCGATCGCCTCCAGGTAGTCGAGCGCGGCGCGTTCG
Organism: Anaerolineae bacterium; assembly: GCA_034432395.1. Classification (GTDB taxonomy): domain Bacteria; phylum Chloroflexota; class Anaerolineae; order Aggregatilineales; family Phototrophicaceae; genus Flexifilum. Next base: position 9,867 of record DAOUBU010000030.1, on the reverse strand, counting down.
CTGAAGCCGGCATTGAGCCACGGATCGAGGTTCTCGAACTGGCTGACGCGCAGCGGGTTGACGCCCGTGCCGGCGGTCGTGGCCAGCACCGTCGCCAGTTCACGGCTGGCCATGAAGGCGATGAAATCGAGCGCCGCCTCCTGGTTGGCGCTGTCCGCCATCACTGAGAGGATCCAGCCGCCGTAAGCGAGGAACGGCGCGCGGTTGACGCCGCCCTGCGGCGTCACCCAGGCCCCGGATCCGCCGTTGGCGCGGTAATCCCAGTACTGATCGCCGCCGGGCAGCACGCTGAAGCCGACGCTGTCGCGCACGATCGAGAGATCCTCGTCGATGGCCGCCACGCCGGTATCCCCCAGTCGAGCGCGAACACCGCCTGCCCCGCCGGGAAGATGCGGCGCACATCGACGACGTCATGCTCGCCCATGCCTTCAACGCCGTAGGGGCGGATGTCGATCCAGTCCTGCAGCGCGCGCACCCAGCCGGGGTTGTTGACGCGCGGCTGCATCGGCGTTTCCGGGTCGCAGCTAAAGAAGAAGCAGGGATCGCCGGGGACTTTGGCGTACCCGGCGGCGCGGCTGATCAGGAACCAGTAGCTCTGCGCGTTGGGGCGCTGCGCTTCAGTGACGCCGGCGATCGGGCGGTTGAAACCGCCGGTGTTGACCGTCCGCCCGTGGAAGAAGGAGGCGATATCGAAATACTGCGACCAGGTCGCCGGTTCGTCGAGCGGGTAGCCGAATTCAGCCTCGAATTCGGCGGCGTACTGGCTCTCCGGGTTGACCAGATCCCGACGGTAGTACATCATGTGGCTGTCCCCGTCGAAGGGGAGGGCGTACACCGTGCCGCCCCACGCCGCGATGCGTTCGCGGTACAGCGGCAGGATGTCGTCCCAGTCCACCCGCTCGCGGATCGCGTCCGGGATCGGGATGACGTGGCCGTTGCCCATGATATCGCCCGACCAGTCGGACGCATAGACGATGACGTCGTATTCGCCGGTATGGTCGCGCGCCGCGCGCATGATGTTCTGATACAGCTCTCCGAAGGGATACGTCTGAATGCTGACGATCGCGCCCGTCCGCGCCTCCCATTCAGCGCGGTAGGCGTCGATCGCCCCGCTGATCTCCGGGGCGGCCTGCGTCGCCACTGTGATGACCGTACCGAGATAGTCCTGAGCCTGAAGCGGCGCGAACACAAAAACCAGCAGTGCCAGCACGAACAAGACCACGCGGAGCCGATACCACATCATCAATCCTTCCTGTTTTCAGTCTCTCTATAACAGTAAAAAGGCAGTATGCGATCGCCATCGACATACTGCCCTGATCATATGAAAGAAAGCGATCGGCGATCGCTTAACGTTCTGGTGGAAGGGGGTGCAGCTCACCCTTTGACCGCGCCGACCAGGATGCCGCGCGCGATGAAGCGCTCCAGCACGACCGCCATGATCAGCAGCGGGGTCACCATCAGCGTCACCAGCACGGAGATGTTCCACCACTGCGGGCCGCGGGTCGCGTTCTGGGCGGCCACCAGCAGCGGCATGGTCTGCGTTTCCGCCCCGGTGAGGAACAGGGCGAAGGTATATTCGTTCCAGGCGAACACCAGCACGATCAGGAACGTGGCGATCAGGCCGGGCATGGAGAGCGGCAGCACGATCCGCCAGAGCACCGTGTAGCGTGACGCGCCGTCGATGAACGCGCTCTCTTCCAGTTCCAGCGGGATGCCGGAGAAGTAATCGCGCATGAACCAGATCACCAGCGGCAGATGCACCGTCGTGTAGACGATGATCATCCCCAGATGACTGTTGAGCAGGCCCAACTGCTGGAAGATGATGTAGATCGGCAGCACTGTGGCCACGGGCGGCAGCATGCGCTGCGAGATGAACCAGAAGGCGATGTCGTTGTTGCCCAGGGCGCGCTTGAAGCGCCGGCCCAGCGTCTGGGCGAGGAGCAGGAAGATGGCGATGCCGATCGCCAGCGCCGCCCACCAGGGGAGACCGATGCTGATCAGGAGGACGACGCCGATGATCATCAGGATGAACAGCCCGATGACGCCCAGTTTGGGCGAATAGGTGAAGCGCGACAGCGCATATGAGGCGGCGGCCCCGATGATCAGCGCCAGCAGCGCGCCCGTGCCCGCCACGATGAACGTATTCAGGTACGGGCGGACGACGAAGTTCTGCTGCGTGACCAGCAGATCGTACCACGTATCGAGCACCGGCTGGTAATCGACGAACGGCAGGTAGAACGGCCCGTTGTTGACATCAGCCGGCGTCTTGAACGAGGTGATGAACAGCCAGTAGAGCGGGAAGAGGACGACGATCGACCAGAAACCGAGGACGATGTACGTCAGGATCAGCGTCAGCAGAGACGGGCGGAACGGGCTGTTGGAGGCGAATAATCTGACCATGATCACGCAAATGCCTTGATGACGCGCCGCCGGACGATGTTGACGAAGACCATCGCGGCAAAAGTCACAATGAAGAGCAGGACATATGAGACGGCGGCGGATAAGCCGAGATCGAGCGCGCGCCAGTTGTTGAAGGCATGCAGCGTCAGCGTTTCCGTGGCCGTCCCCGGCCCACCGCCGGTCAGCGCGTTGGGCACATCCAGGATCTTGAAGGTTTCGATCATGCGGATGAGCACGACCGTGGTGCTGACCGGGATCATCTCCGGCAGGATGATGAAGCGGAAGAGCTGCCAGCGGTTGGCCCCATCGACGCGCGCCGCCTCGATCGTCTCGCGCGAGACGCCCTCCAGCGCCGCCAGCAGGATGATGAACGAGAACGGAACCCACTGCCAGACATCGCCAAGGATGATGGTGAAGCGCGCGCTGGCCCCGTCCTCCAGCAGCGAGAACTGCCCCAGCCCCACCGCCTGGAACAGCGGCCCCAGCGGCCCGACCGTGGTGTTGGTGAGCATGCGGAAGAGGAAGCCGATGCCGACCGGGGTGATCATCATCGGCAGCAGGAAGATGACGCGGAAGAAGCGTTTGCCCGGCACGTCCTGCGTCAGCAGCAGCGCCAGGATCAGGCCGATGCCGTACTGGAGCGAAACGCTGCCGACGACGAAGATCAGCGTGACCACGATCGTGCCGGGGATGCCGCGATCGGTGTACAATCCGCCGATCGTCAGATAGACGAAAAAGACGATCAGCACCGCGGTGATGATGCGGGTGACGATGCCGAACAGGAAGCTGAAGACGCCGCCCGCCCCATGCTGAAGCTTATCGCGGTTGCGCAGGATGTGCTGGATCAGAAAATAGAGCATCAGCGCGCTCACCACGGCCAGCACCGCCCACAGGATCGGCGTCAGCTCGCCGATGCGGCCCAGGGTTTTGCGCGCCTCACTGCCAAAAAAAAGTTTGTTGAAATTGGCCGTGCCAATAAACGTGATCTGAAAACCGCCGCGCACCAGTTGAAAGCGCGAAAAGGCCAGGTACAGCGATGCGATCAGCGGGAAGATCGACAGCACCAGGACGATCAGCACCGTCGGCAGCAGCAGCACGGTGGGAGCCGACGCATCAAGCCAGCGCAGCGCCCGCTGCCATGCGCTGATCGGTTCATTCGGGTTCAGCGGAAGACGCGCATCCTGAACCGCCATTTACCAGTCTCCTTTTGACGCAGGGGCACGGCTGCTGCGCGTGCCCCTGCGTGCATCCTTGTGGTGATATCAACCCGGTTCGGGCAGCAGCCCGATGGCCGCCGCCCGCTCCCTCATACCTGTTTAGTTGCCGCCGGTGATGCCCAGCGTCGCGGTGTAGGCCGCAAGCTGCGCGTCACGGCCCAGCTCGTCCGAGATCTCGTTCCAACGCATCTCGATCTCTGCCACCGCTTCCGCCGGGGTCAGTTCGCCCGCCAGCACGCGGCTGAGGACTTCATCGAGCACCACCTGCTGATAGCGCTGGTTCTGCGGGACGCGCAGGTCGAGCACCATGTTCGGGCTGTTCAGGCTGGCCTGGATCGCGCCCAGGTAGTTGGCGGCGGCCGCTTCGGTGAAGCCGGCTTCCAGCCACGGCGTCAGATCTTCGAACTGGGAGATGCGATACGGGTTGAAGCCGGTCGCGCCGATCGTCACGTCGATGTTCGAGTTGGCCGGCGACGACACGAAGGCGAAGTAATCGAACACCGCCTGCTGCACCAGCGGATCCGCCGCCGCGCTGATGCCGCCTGACCAGCCGCCGAACGCCGCATACGGCGCATGGTTGACGCCGTTGATCGCATACGGGCAGGTGGCCTCATCGCACGGGACCAGTTCGCCGGTCGCGCGGTCGAGGACTTCGGTCGTGCCGGGGGTGATGACCGCGCCGGTCAGGCCGTTGACGCGCGAGCCTTCGGAGACGGCCAGCGAACCAATGTCGCCCCAGTCGATGGTCAGCGCGCAGCGGCCAGCCGTCCACAGACCACGGGTGTCGCCCACGCCGATGTTCAGCTCATCCGGCGGGCCGAAGCGGTTGGTCGCCGCGTAGATCTCCAGCGCGCGGATGAAAGCGGCGTTGTTGACCAGCGGGTTGAAGGTTTCGGTGTCGAAGAACACGCCCTGGCTGGTGCCCTGCGTCTGGATGAAGGGCGCGGCGATCGAGTAGATCCACCAGTAGCCCTGCTCAGCGCGTTTCTTGGCGATGCACGAACCGAAGTCGCCTTCGCCGTCGCCGTTCATATCCATGCCGTGCGCGGCCTCGGCGATCGCCAGATAGTCATCCCAGGTGCTGGGCGGTTCCATGCCCAGTTCCTCGAGCACGTCGATGCGGTAGTAGACCATGTGGAAGTCGCCGTCCAGCGGAATGGTGTAGACGCGGCCTTCGTAGGTCGAGCTGAATTCGCGGAAGAACTGGCCGACATCGTCCCACGCCAGTTCTTCGCTGGCCCCGACCCGATCGGTCAGGTCGAGCAGGTAGCCGGGGACGACGTAGTCCACCATCCACTGCGGCGCGAACACGAACGCCTCGTAGCTGTTCGTGCCAGTGGCCTGGTCGGTGAGGATGGTCTGATACAGGTCGGAGAACGGCACGGTGACGACGTTGATGGTCGCGCCGGTCATTTCCGCAAATTCAGGGGCGTGGCGCTGCAGCGGTTCCGCGATCTGCGGGCCGGTGAACGTCAGCACGTCGATTTCCAGCCCGGCATAGGGCATGTCCTGGGCGGCAGCCGGGGCGACTGCCAGAGCGGCGAATACAGCCAGAATGACGAACAGAGCCAAACGATTTTTCATTCTAAACCTCGCATCGTGATCAAAACTTGCCTCAGTACACCAAAGACATGAAGAACAGGCTGACGGTCGCTCGCTGGAGCTGCCTCCTTTCCCTGAACTCATCATGAAATGCTCTGGAACCCGGTTGAAGCACAGTCGAGACGACGCACTTCGACAACTGATTGTAACGTTTTTCATGGGGGGCCTGCAACACTCTGCGGGCGCGTTTCCCCGGCATACCGTACCATCTTCTCCCCGCCCCCGGTCTGGCCATCTCCCCGGAATGCAAGGGTGTGAGTCTCGCGCCTCCCTGACTTTCGGTCGGTTTGCAGGAAGTGCGCACCGGGATGTATAGTTGTGGTCATGAATCCAGCGCTAGATCTCTGGTTGTGGGAGCAAAAACAGGATGCGAACACTACTTGGACGGGTAACATTGCTCATCGTGGTGCTGCTGGCCGCAGCCAGTGCTGCGCTGGCCCAGCAGGGGGCGCAGGTCCCGGCGGTGGTCAAGCTGGCCGCCAGCGTCGATTCGATCACGCTCTCCGAAGTTGAAGCCGGCGCGACGATCACGCTCTCGTGGCACATCGTCAACGTACAGCCGGGGCAGCGGGTGGCGCTCGATTACGCAGTCCAGAACGGCTGGGTGACGGTGCTCGCCCAGGGCGAGACGCTCGCGCCCGTCGGCTCGCGCGAGGTGACGCTGCGCGATCCGCTCAACTTCGGGCCGCCCACCTTCCGCCTGACGCTGCTGAACGAGCGCAACATCGTCGATCAGCGCTACCTGATCATCCCGTATGCCGCGCCCGCCGGCCCGACCACGATCGACCAGTTCACCGCCGATGTCGTCACCATCGACCGGGCTTTCCTCAATCAGCGCGAGCCGCGCATCACCGTGAGCTGGCAGGTGAGCAACCGCATGCCGGAGACCAACCTGGTCTTCGAGCAGATCGTCGCCCCGGATCAGGTGCGGACGGTCGAACTGCCGCGCCAGTTCCTCTACGTGCCGTCGGTGGGCAGCGGCCCGGTGCAGCTCTTCCCGACCGATGAGAGCGCGGTGCGCCTGCGCCTGAGCGTCGTCAATGTGATCACGGGCAGCGTGGTGGCCAGCCGCGAACTGGCGATCCCATTCACCGGCGAAGGCCCGCTGCCGACATCGGTCTCGCTGCCCGCGCCGCAGACGCCGCAGGTGCTGCCGCCCGGCCCGCAGCAGACCCCGCAGATCCTGCCCACCGCCGACCCAAGCGCGATGGGCAGCATGAGCGCGCAGACCGGGCCGACGATCAACGCCTTCACCATCAGCCCGCTGAGCACCGCGCCGGGCACGAACATCACCATCGCCTGGAACGTCGCCAATGCGACCACCGTCCAGATCCAGGAGATCGTGGCCGGTTCGACGCAGCCGGGCATCACCTACGTTCAGCTTCCGCTGCTCGGCGCGGTCAGCGTGCCGCTGCCCGCTGACGCCACCACCAGCGTGACCTACCGGCTGACGGCGATCGACGACGCCGGCCAGATCGCCCAGAGCGAAGTGATCGTCACCGTCTCCAACGCCGCCGGCTGATCCGCCGGCGCGCTGCGATCGCGATCCAGAGGAGCGGGCACAGTCATCTGACTGTGCCCGCTGTGTTTTTTCAGGGTTTGGGCGGCAGGACGTCGCGCGGGCGGCTGCCCTCGACCGGCGGGCCGACGATGCCCCGCTCCTCCATCAGATCCATCAGGCGGGCGGCGCGGGTGTAGCCGATGCGCAGCTTGCGCTGCAGCAGCGAGACGCTGGCCTTCTGCTGCCGCCGCACCAGATCGACGGCCTGCTCGTAAAGCACGTCGTCGATCCCCTCTTCATCATCCTCGCCCAGCCCGCGCACCGTCTGCACCCGGCTGACTTCGCCCTCCCACGGGGCGGCACTCGGCGCCGGCGGATTGGGCTGAGCGGCGCGGCTGGCCTGCGTCGGCGACCACGGTTTGGTCACCTCGCGCTCTTTGGCCGCCTCGTCGAGCTGGAAGGTCGAGATCAGCGGCCTGGACTGAGCGGCCAGATCGGCATCGTCGAGCTGCTGCCGCCAGAAGCGGACGATGTTGCTGATCTCCTGATCGCTGACGTACACGCCCTGCAGACGCTGAGGCGCGGGCGTATCGCCGGACATGTAGAGCATGTCCCCACGACCGAGCAGGCGCTCTGCGCCCGGCTGGTCGAGGATGACGCGGCTGTCCACACCGCCGGCCACCGCAAAGGCGATGCGGGCCGGGAAGTTGGCCTTGATCAGACCGGTGACGACATCGACGGAGGGCCGCTGCGTGGCCAGCACCAGATGGATGCCGGTGGCGCGCGCCAGCGCCGCGATGCGCGTGACCAGGCGCTCGGTCTCGTCCGGGGCCATCATCATCAGGTCGGCCAGCTCGTCGATGATGACGACGATGTAGGGGAGCTGCGCCTCACCTGCCGGCAGATGCCGGTTGTAATCCTCGATGTTGCGCGCCGCCGCGTTGGCGAATTTGCGATAGCGCTCGTCCATCTCCCGCGTGACCCACTTGAGCACGCTGACGACGCGCTCCAGCTCGACCACCACCGGGGCGACCAGGTGCGGGATGCCGTTGTACCCCGTCAGTTCAACGCGCTTCGGGTCAACCAGGATGAATTTGACCCGATCGGGCGTGTTGCGGATCAGCAGGCTGGCGATGATGGCGTTGACGCACACCGACTTGCCGGAACCGGTCGTGCCGGCGATCAGCAGGTGCGGCATCGAGGCGAGATCGGCGGCGACCGGCGTGCCGTCCACGCTCTGGCCCAGCGCGATCGCCAGCGGCGAAGTGATCTTGCGGAATTCCTGCGATTCGAGCACGTCGCGCAGGCGCACGATCGAGGCGCGCTCGTTGGGCACTTCGATGCCGACGTAGCCTTTGCCCGGCACGGGCGCTTCGATGCGGATCGATTTGGCCCCCAGCGCGAGCTGCAAGTCTTTATCGAGCGCGGCGATCGCGCTCACCTTGACGCGGCTCTTCTTGCCCCCGCGCGACTCGATGTAATCCGGCTCGACGCCGAACTGCGTGATCACCGGCCCGGTGCGCACTTCGACCACGCGCCCCGGCGCGCCGAAGCTGGAGAGCGTCTCCTCGATCATGCGCACGCGCTCCAGCAGCACCTTCTGATCCATCTCCTGATCCAGGCCCGACTGGAGCATGGCCGTGTAGTCAGGCAGGGTGAAGGTCTTACGCGGGCGGGTGCTGGTGATCACCGGCTGATCCGCCGCCGGGGCGCTCGCAGCGGCGCTGGCCGGGACGGGAGGAGTGGACGGGGTTGGCGCGCCCCCCGTGGACGCTGTCCCCGCCGGGCTGGCGCTGGCCGGTCGCGCCGGCGCGGATGCAGCCGGGGCGGACGGCGCGGACGGAGTCGGCGGACGCGGCGCGGCGGGCTTCGGCTCAGCAGATGCGGTCGCCGGCTCATCGGCGGGACGGGGTGGCAGCCCGGTCTGGAATTTGTCCCCGGTGGCCGGGCGCGAGATCGCCGGCGGCACGAACGTCGATCCGTGCAGCCGGTCATCCGGCTTGCCAAAAGCGCTCGGCTTGCCGACGTCGCTCGGTTTACCGACGTCGCTCGGCTTGCCGACGTCGCTCACCTTCGGCCTGTCGGCCTCTGCCGCTGCCGCCTGGCTCGCCGCGGCTGGTTGTTCACCGGTCAGCGGCTTCGGCGGCACTATCGCTGGCGCGCCCGCCGGCACAGTGCCGGACTCTTTCGGCGTTTCCTTGCCGGGGGCTTCAGCCGCCGCCGGCGGAGCGGCGGTCGGCTTCTCCGCCGGCTCGGTCTTCTCCGCCGGCTCGGTCTTCTCCGCCGTCGGTTTCGGCGCGCTGGCCGTCTCTTTCACCGCTGAAGCGGCGGGCGCGGCGGCGGGTTTATCGTCCGCGGACTTCTCCTTATCCTGTGTCTCCGGCTGGCCCATGCTGCGCAGGGCGGCCAGCCGCGTTTGCAGATCGGGGATCTCCAACTGCATCTGTTTCGGCGCTCCGGCTCCGGCGGGCGCGGCGGCCTCGGACGCAGCGGGCCTGTCCTTCGCCTCTGCCGCGGGCTTATCCGCCGGCGGAGGGGCCGCGCCCGGTCGGGTTGACCCCAGCGGCGTGCCCACCAGCCCGGACGGCTGGATCGTCAGGCGGCCCGGCGCGTTTGAGCGCGGCTGAGCCGGGGGCAGCGTCTTCCAGTCAGGCGGCGTATCCTCGTCGGCGTCAGGCTTGACCGATTCGGCCTTTCCGCTGTCGGGCTTGACCGGTTCAGGCTTGACCGGCATGAGCGGCGGTCTGGGCGATGCGGGCGCGGGCGGCGTCACTCCAGAGGAGGGACGCACGGCCCCGGTGCGCACCGGCGCGGGCGCGATCGCGTCATCGTCGCGGTCGGCCTCATCATCGAGGTCGTCGTCATCCCGATCCGCTAGATCGCGATCGTGCGGCGGGCGGATCGGCGCGGCGGGCGGCTTGAAGGCCGTACCACCGACTGAAGCGGGCGGCGGCGGCGCGGGGGCCGGACTGGCCGGGGCCGCGGGCGGATCGGCCTCCCCGATCAGGCTGTCCAGTTTGGACAGCGCTTGATCGAGATCGTCCTCCTCATCGTCATCGTTGAGGGTGAACGGCGGCGGTGCAGCGGACGCAGCGCCCGACGCGGCTGGCGGCGCGGGCGGCGGCGTGAACGGACGCGGCGCGCCCG
>DAOUBU010000029.1:0-11594 GCA_034432395.1 Anaerolineae bacterium | reverse complement strand
GCCGACCTGAACAAGCGCGCGGTGGAGCTGCAAACGGTGGCGGAGATCGCGCGGGCGGCCAGCACGGAACGCGACATCGACCGGCTGCTGCAGGAAGTGGTGGAACTGACGAAAGACCGCTTCGATCTGTACCACGCGCACATCTACCTGTACGACGAGGAGGCGGGGGTGCTGCGCATCGCCGCCGGGGCGGGCGAAGCGGGGCGGGTCATGAAGGAACGGGGGCACAGCATCCCGTATGACCGCCCACACTCGCTGGTGGCGCGTGCCGCGCGGACGCGGCAGGGCGTGATCTCGAATGACGTGACGCAGGAGCCGGACTTCCTGGCCAACCCGCTACTGCCGGAGACGCGGGCGGAAATGGCGGTGCCGATGATCGCGGGCGACCGGCTGATCGGCGTGCTCGACGTGCAGTCCGACGTGCTGGCCCGGTTCGACGAGGAAGATATCCGCGTCATGACGACGCTGGCGGCGCAGGTGGCCGTCGCCGTCGAAAACGCCCGCGCCATTCAGCAGATCCTGCTGCACGAGGCCGCGATCGAGAACAGCACCTCCGGCCTGACGATCGCCGATGCGACGCAGCCGGATATGCCGCTGGTGTACATCAACCCGGCGTTCGAGCGCATCACCGGTTACAGCGTGCAGGAAGCGATGGGGCGCAACTGCCGCTTCCTGCAGCGGGACGACCGCGATCAGCCGGGACTGAACGAACTGCGCGCCGCCCTCCGCGAGGGGCGCAACGCCACGGTGGTGCTGCGCAACTACCGCAAAGACGGCACGATGTTCTACAACGAGCTGCGTCTGTCGCCGATCTACGACCGCCATGGCCGTCTGACGCACTTCGTCGGCGTGCAGACTGACATCAGCGAGCGCATGCAGGTCGAACTGGAGCGCGAGCGCCTGCTCGCACAGGAGCGCGAGACGGTCGAACGGCTGCGCCAGGTTGACCGCATGAAATCGCAGTTCCTGGCCAACATGAGCCACGAGCTGCGCACCCCGCTCAACTCGATCATCGGCTATTCCGAGGTGCTGCTGGATGGCACGGACGGCGATCTGAGCGAGGAAGCGCAGGAAGACGTGCAGATCATCCACAGCAGCGGGCGTCACCTGCTGGCGGTCATCAACGACATCCTCGATCTGGCCAAGATCGAAGCGGGTGAGATGCGCATGGATCGCGAGTACGTCCGCCTGCGCGATGCGCTGGATGAGATCGTCCGCTCCGCGCAGGTGCTGGTCAAGGATAAACCGGTGACCCTGCGCTGGATGGAGGACGACCCCGTCGAGACGGTGTACGCCGACCCGGTGCGCCTGCGCCAGATCATCATGAACCTGGTCAGCAATGCGGCCAAATTCACTGAACGGGGGAGCATTACCATCCGTTACGGGCTGGACAGCGCCAGCCATGCCTACATCGCCGTGACGGATACCGGCATCGGCATCGATGAGGCGCACCTGAGCGAGATCTTCGAGCAGTTCCGCCAGGTGGACGGCTCATCGACGCGGCGGGCCGGCGGCACGGGCCTGGGCCTGACGATCACGCGGCATCTGGTGCATCTGCACGGCGGCAAGATCGCGGTGCACAGCAAGCCCGGCGCCGGTTCGACCTTCCGCTTCACCATCCCGCTGTATCAGCCCGATGTGCAGCCTGCGTGAGCAGGCAGAAGAGGCGGCGATGAGCGCGTACTTCACCGGGATCGTGTGTCTGGAATGCGGCGCAGTCCAGCCGCCGGGCGTCATGACGGGGGCATGCCCGGTGTGCGGCTCGTCCTGGCTGGATGCGCGCTACGACTATGCGGCAGTCGCTGAGGTGTGGGCCGGGGGCGCGCTGCGCCTCCGCCCGCAGTCGCTGTGGCGCTACGCTGAGCTGCTGCCGCTGGATGGCCCCGATCCGGAAGTCACGCTGGGCGAGCACTGCACGCCGCTGCTGCGTCTGCACGCTTACGAGCGGCGCTATCATCATCGTCATTTATATGTCAAGGATGAACGCCATGGGCCGACCAGTTCGTTCAAAGACCGACAGGCCGCCCTGACGGTGACGGCGCTGCGCCGGGCCGGCATCCGCGAATGTGTGCTGGCCTCCACCGGCAACGCGGCGGCGGCGTACGCCGCTTACTGCGCGCGCGCCGGGATCAAGCTGTGGCTGTTCCTGGCCAGCCTCGTCCCGGCGGAAAAGATGCGCGAGGCCGCCCTGTACGGCGCGGAAGTCGTCAAGGTGACCGGCACGTATGACGAGACCAAACAGGTCGCGGCGGAGTTCGCCCGTCAGCGCGGCCTGTACTTCGACCGGGGCGCGCGCTCGATCCCCGGCAAAGAGAGCATGAAGACGCTCGGCTTCGAGATCGCCGAGCAGCTCGGGCTGGTGCTCAACCCGGACGGCGCGGGCTTCCGCGCGCCGGACTGGTACATCCAGGCGGTGAGCGGCGGCATCGGGCCGCTGGGCGTGTGGAAAGCCTTCAGTGAGCTGTACACGATGGGGTTGATCGACCGGCTGCCGCGTTTGGGGATCATCCAGGCGGCGGGCTGCGCGCCGATGGTGCGCGCCTACGAAGCCGGGGCCGATCGGGCGGATCCGGTCGTGCCGGAGACGCTCATCCACGTGCTGGCGACCGGCGATCCCGGCTACAGCTATGTCCTGCTGCGCGAGGCGGTCATGCAGGGCGGCGGCACGATGCTGGCCGTCGAGGATGGCGAGACGTTCGCCGCGATGCGCCGCACCGCCAGCCTGTGCGGTCTTTCGGTCGAGCCGGCGGCGGCGGCGGCGTTCGCCGGGCTGGAGAAGCTGTTCGAGCAGGGGCAGATCCAGCCGGGCGAGGTCGTGGTCATCAACGCATCTGGCCATACTTTCCCGGCGGAAAGCCACGTGCTGGGCGATCAGTATCTGCTCAATCTGGAATTGACCCGGCAGGGCGGGCGCGCCAGCGCCGGGGTCAACCTGCGCGATCGGGAAGGCGTGCAGGCGGCCCTGAGCCTGCTCGACGAGCAGGTGACGACGATCCTGGTCGTCGATGACAACCCGAACGACCGACGGCTCATCCGGCGGCTGCTCCAGGCGTACAAACGCTACCGCGTCATCGAAGCGCACAGCGGGGCCGAGGCGCTCGATCTGCTCCAGCAGACCGCGCCCGATCTGATCATCACCGATCTGACGATGCCGGGTATGGATGGCTTCGCCCTGCTCGATGCGCTCAAGCGGGATCCGGCCACGGCCAGCATCCCGGTGGTGGTCATCTCCGCCAAGACGTTGAGCGCTGAGGAACGGACACTGCTCGATGCGCAGTCCGAGTCGGTCTGGACGAAAGGGAGTTTTGAGGCGCGCCAGCTCGTCGATCACGTCGTCCAGGCGCTGGGCGATGCCCCGGTCGCGCCGAGCGCCGGTCAGCGTCCGGCGGCCCGGCGGGCCGTCGTGCGGGCGGCGGCCGGGCAGACCATCCTCGTCATCGATGACAATCCGAAAGATACGCGGCTGGTGCGCCGGATGCTGCACGGGCTGGAGCACGTGCGCATCCTCGAAGCGACATCCGGGCGGGAGGGCCTGCGGACGATCCACGAGCAGCATCCCGATCTGATCATCCTCGATCTGAAACTGGACGATCTCGACGGCGGGCACATCCTGGCGGCGCTGCGGCGGGATCCGCGCCTGCGCGAGATCCCGGTGATCATCTACTCCGCCGCCGATGTCACGCCGGAACTGCGCGCCGAACTGGAGACACTGCATGCCACGATCGCACAGAAATCGACCACGACCCGGGCCGATCTGATCGCGCTGATCGATCGGGCCTTACAGCAAACGGTATCGCCGCTTTGAAAAACGGTTCTGGCTTTTAAGTCTGGTAAGGGGCTGATCCATGTCCTCACGAATTCTGTACGTCGAAGATAATCCGCAGAATATGCGCCTGGTGCGCAAGATCCTGATCGGGGCCGGGTACGAGGTGGTCGAGGCCACCTGCGGCACAGAAGCGTTGGCCACCATCGAGGCTGACTGCCCGACGCTGGTGCTGATGGACGTCAACCTGCCCGATATCGACGGGCTGGAAGTGACGCGCCGGCTGCGCCAGGACGAGCGTTACGCCCACCTGCCGATCATCGCGCTGACGGCCAACGCGATGCACGGCGATCGCGAGCGCTGCCTGGCCGCCGGGTGCAGCGGGTACATCCCCAAGCCGATCACCAAGCTGGAGCTGCTCAATACTGTGTCGCATCACCTGAAGCTGGTCGAAACGCACAGCGCCTGATCCCTGACCGGAGATGAAGAACGGGGTTGAACGGCATGCCACGAGTCATCATTGTTGAAGACAACCCCGACAGCGCGCGGCTGGCGGCACGGCTGCTGCGTCGGGCGGGCTGCGAGGTCGAGATCGCGCCGGATGCGGAGACCGGGCTGAAGGTCTGCCTGAGCGACCCGCCGGCGATCGCGCTGATCGACCTGGGCCTGCCCGACCTGGACGGCCAGACGATGATCGCCATCCTGCGTCAGCAGGCCGATCTGCGACAGCTCGTCGTGCTGGCCTTCACCGCCTGGCCGGCGGATACGGCCCGGCAGATGGCGCTGGCTTACGGCTGCGACGGCGTGGTGACCAAGCCGATCGATACGCGCACCTTCGCCGATGAGGTGCTGGCCTATCTCAAGCAAAGGGCATCTTGATCACGGCAAAAAAGTCCACTGTCCAGCGCGCCGCCGCCGCGCCCGGCGCGCGCTGCACCGCGGTTCCCGCCGCGCAGTTCTCGTTCGATGAACTGGCCGCGATCTACAATCAGACCCGCATCGATTACATCGTGCCGATGCCGATGAACGGCAAACGCATGGCGGAATACGTCGGCTGGTACGATGTCGATCTCGCGTCGTCGGTGGTGACGCTCAACGCGGACGGGGCGATCGCCGCCGTCGGCATGTTGGGCCTGCGTGGATCGCGCGCCTGGATCACCCGGCTGGGCGTCATCCCGCACCAGCGTCAGCACGGCGTGGGTCAATTCACGCTGGAGATGCTGCTGGAGGCGGCCCGTCAGCGCGGCGCGACCGCCGCACAGCTCGAGGTGATCGAGGGCAACGAGCCGGCCCGTCAGTTGTTCCTCAAGCTCGGCTTCCATGAGCGGCGCCGCCTGCTGGTGACGCGCCGCGCGCCCGCCCCGGTCGAAGCGCCGCCCGCGGATGTGACGCGGCTGGATGCAGCGGCGATCGCCGCCCATCTGGCCGGGCGGACGGATACGCCGTCGTGGATCGATGCGACTCCGTCGCTGCTCAACGCCGGTTCGCTGGAGGGGCTGCGCATCACCCTGCCCGACGGTGTCTCCGGCTGGATCGTCTTCCGCCCGTCCATGTTTCAGATCACGCATGCGGCGCTGGGCGGCGATCCGCAGCACCCGGATCTGACCGCCGCGCTGCTGGCGCACATGCACGCCGGCTGGCCGCTGTTCGATACGCGCATCGAAAACATCCCTGCGGACACGCCGCGCTGGCCGGGGTTCGCCCGGCTGGGGTACGTCGAGACCTTCCGCCGCATCGAAATGCTGCTGACGCTGTGATTGACCGGTCTTAAGGCAAGTCTTCACGCATTGTAATCATTTGTAGCATCGCCCAGCCACTCGCCGCCATCGACGCGCAGCACCGCCCCGGTGATGAAGTCGTTGCGGGCCAGAAAGACCGCCGCGCGCGCGGCATCGTCCGGATCGCCGCTGCGTTTGAGCGGCAGGCGCGCTTCGACCGTTTTCCAGAAATCGGGCGTGCCGCCCTCGGTGGGCAGCACCGGCCCCAGCACCAGGCAGTTGGCGCGGATCTGATACTGCGCCAGCGAACGCGCCGTGACTTCGGTCAGCATGATCAGCGCGGCCTTGCTGACGCTGTGATGCGGGCGCTTCAGCCACGGGCGCAGCCCAGCATTGTCGGCGATGTTGATGATGCAGCCGGCGATCCCCTGATCGCGCATGATCTGCCCGGCCAGCCGCGTGCAGTAGAACGCGCCGTTGACGTTGCTGTCCATGACGGCGTTCCACTCATCCGGCGTGATATCCAGCAGCGGGCGCGCCTCAAAACTGCTGGCGCTGTTGACGAGCACATCGACGCGGCCAAATTCAGCCATGATCTGATCGAAGGCGGCGGCCACCTGTTCCGGATCGCGGATATCGGCCTGGACGGCCATCGCCCGCGCGCCCAGCGATCGCGCCTCGCGCACGGTATCGCGCGCCTGCTCGTCTGATGCGCCGCTGTGGTGGACGACGACGTGCGCCCCGGCGCGGGCGAAGCCGAGCAGGATGGCCCGCCCGACGCGGCGCGCGCTCCCGGTGACGACGACGACTTTGTCGGTCAGATCGATCTGCATTCTGGTCATCCCGCCCGGTGATCGACGATGAAAACGATTTTTCGCCCTGTTGCGGTTTGCCGCATCCTGCTATTGTAACAGGCCTTGTTCGAACTGCCGCAGCCGCCCGATGAGGTTTTATGCGACATGTCCTGGTGGTCGTGCCGGATTATATCCCGTCCAATCAGATCGGCATCCTGACGCCGCTGCACTATCTGGCCGATCGGGGGCACATCCACCTGCGCCACCGGCTGGAGCACACCGTCCTGCCCGCCGAGGTGGCCGCGGCGGACGTGCTCGTGACCGGGCGCAACAGCGAACCGATCTTCCAACCGATTTACGATCTGGCGCACGAGCGCGGCATCCCAATCATCAGCGAGATCGATGATTATCTGTTCGATCTGCCGGATGCGTACCCGGAGCGCGATCTGTACCGCAGTAAGGCGCGCCGGGCGTACATGGAAGCGCTGCTGCGGCGCTCGGCGCTGGTGCGCGTCTATTCCCCGCGCCTGCGCGAGCTGCTGGCGCCGTTCAACCCGCGCATCGAACTGGTGCGCGCCGCGGTGGACTGGACGCTGGCCCCGGCGCATCTGCCCCCGCTGGCCGAGCCGCTCCGGCTGGTCTACGCCACCAGCCGGCGCGAGGTCGATGTCATCTTCCCGCAGATCGCCGGCGATCTGCGCCGCCTGCTGGACGATTTCGGCGATCGCATCCGCCTGCATTTCCTCGGCTACCAGCCGCCCGAATTTCGCGGCCATCCAAGTGTGGTCATGGAGCCGTTCCAGCCCGATTACGCCGCCTACTTCACGGCGTTCACGCGCGCGGGGTACGCGATCGGCTTCGCGCCGATGCTGCCCGGCGATTTCTACATGAGCAAGAGCAACAACAAGTTCCGCGAATACGCGGCGGCGGGCGCGGTCGGCATCTACCTCGACTGCCCGGTGTACCGGGGCGAGGGCGGCGTGATCGACGGCGAAACCGGCCTGCTGGTCAGCGGCGAGCCGGGGTCGTGGTACGCCGCCGCCGCCGCCCTGATCGCCGATCGGGCGCGGCTGCTGGCCATCCGCGAGCGGGCCTATGCCTTCGCCCGCCAGACGTACACGCTGGAGCATGTGGCCGCGACGTGGCTGGCGCACCTCGAATCGCTGCCGATCCCGGAGCACAGGCCAGCGGACGATCTGCCGGCCCGCTGGTGGTTCACGCGCACCGGCCCGGAGTCCACGGGCCTGCGCCGGCGGCTGCGCGACTGGTATCGCACCGCCATCCCGATGGTGTGGCGGCTGCGCTTCCGCGAATGGCGTTATACACTGGCATCGCGCCTGCGCCGATCCGATGGCGCGTGAGCCACGGCGCGTGAGCCAGCGCGGGCGGCCTCATCCGGCAGTCAGGCCGCCGTCGAGCGCGATCGCCTGCCCGGTGACGAACGACGAGGCATCGGAGCACAGCCAGACCACGGCATCGGCCACCTCATCCGGATGACCGAGCCGCCGCATCGGGTTGGCCGTCACCACCTGCCGGGCCATCTGCTCCGACAGGCTCATCAACTGGCTGACCAGCGGGGTTTCGACGAAACTGGGACAGACGGCATTGACGCGCACGCTGCGCCGGGCCAGTTCCAGCGCGGCGGTGCGCGTCAGGCCGATGACGGCGTGCTTGCTGGCCGAATACAGCGCGCCGCCGCGAAAGCCGACCAGCCCGGCGACGCTGGCCACATTGACGATGCTGCCGCCGGTCGCGCCACCGCCGCCGTTGGCGAGCATGGCCGGGATCTCGTACTTCATGCACAGCCATACCCCGCGCACGTTGACATCCATGACGCGCTGCCACTCGTCCTCAGTCTTTTCGTGCAGGGGGGACATCTCCCCGCCGATGCCCGCATTGTTGACCGCGCAGTCGAGCCGCCCGAACAGGCGCATCGCTTCGTCGATCAGGTTGGCCACCTGGCTCGCCTGGGTGACGTCGCAGCGGACGAAGGCCGCTTCGCCGCCGCCATCCCGGATCAGGTTGACCGCCTCCAACCCGCCGTCGGCATCGATATCCGAGACGACCACGCGCGCCCCGGCTTCGGCCAGCCGCAGCGCCGCCGCCCGCCCGATCCCGGACGCTGCACCCGTCACCAGCGCCGTTTTGCCCTGTAAATCGATCATGTATTTTTCCTCTCCCCCTGCACAGCTATTTTCATTAAATGATCTGTTGTCTTTAAACTGCATTGAGGTTCTCGCCGCCCGTCGATCCAAGCATCGCGCGCGGCTGTTCCGGATGAAATAGCCCACACGAGCTATTTCAGCGGGCCTGCAAGGGGCAGCCGCCCGGATCCGGGCGCAGCATCCCGCGCCCGGATCCCCTGTTCCCGCAGCCTCGCGCTCACACCAGTTCCAGCACGTAAAACGACGTCGTCAGGATGACGCTGGCCGCCCCGGCGGAGACGCGCCACTGCGGCATGAAGGCGTGCACGGCCGCGCCCAGCGGACGGATGGTTGACCACGAGAACGACTGGTAGCGATCGCCGTGCGACTGCATCATGAAGATGCCGTATGTCGGGTCGCCGATGCGCAGCCCGTCGATCATGATGTCCATGTAGATTTCCGCGCCGGCGGTGCTGTTCTTCCACGTCCCGCTCAGGGTGATCAGGGCGGGCGCGCCGCTCGTCGTCAGCGTGGCGTACAGCCCGGCGTTGACATCGACGAACACGGTTGAGGTCGTGCTCAGGTTGGCGGCGATGACGCGGCTGACGGCGTTGAACGGCGTCTCGGTGCGGGTTTTGAGAAAGAGCAGATTGTCGCGCAGGTGGGTGTTCAACTGCGCGGCGGTGACGATATCGCCCGCGTTCCAGGTGGCGGGCGGCGTCCAGATCGGCGGCATGGCTTATCTCCTTGAGTTCGACAGCGGATCTTTTTTCAGTTCAGCGGGGTGGCGCGCGGCGCTCAATAGGCCAGCGCCGAGGCCGTCCCCAGCGCGGCGGAATCGAGCTGCCAGTACAGCCCGGCATCGCCCGCCGGGACGAGCGTCAGGCGGATCTGATGCGGCACGGCGGCGCGCAGATCGAGTTCGTGCGCTTCGCCGACGACGAAACCGGTCATCCCGTCCTGCACGGATGGCGCGCTGACCGCCACCCGGCTGCCGATGGTCGCGGTCAGCCGCTCCGGGGCGTCGGCGGCGCAGGTGGCCCACGCGATCCGACCGCCCGGGAAGCCGCGCTCATACAGCGTGAAGTGCGCGAGCTGCCCGGCGGCCTCGACATCATCGAGCAGGGGTGGGGCCAGCGTCAGCGTCCGCCCGCCGAGGGTGTGCAGGGCGAACGGGTGGATCCGCTCGACGCTGACCGGCTCATCGGCGATCAGCGGCGTGCCCAGCACCGCGCTGCCCGGCGTCAGGTAGACCGGGTTGACGCCCGGATTGCTGATCTCCAGCGCGGCCCCGGCGGAATCGGCGCGCAGCACGGTCACGTAGACCGGGGCGGGGGCGCTGCCGCCGGGGAGCGTCGTGGCGGTGAAGGCCGTCCCGGTGACGGCCAGCGCGGCCAGCGGGCGATCGCCCTGGCGAAAGGCGACGGTCAGCGTCCGCGCGCCGGGGTCGATGCGCAGCGGGGCCTCCAGCGTCCACAGCGGCGATCCGTCCGGGCCGACGCGGCGCGGGGCGACGCGCACGCGGACGCGCCCGATCACGTCCCCGGCGAAGGCGTAGTCCACCGCGCGGGCATCCGCGATCATCAGCGTCACCGGGGCGGCGCGCAGCCGGGCATGGCGGTTGAGGAAGCGGGGACGGTCGAGGCGATCGACGTAGAACAGCCCGCCCTCGCTGGCGCTGATCCGGCGGATGACTTCGGCGACGGTCAGCGCGCCCCCGCCGAAGCCGACATAGGCGAAGCGGCTGATCCCCGGCTGGAGGATCGCGCTCGCGCTGAAGCGCGGCGCGAGGCGGGCGGTCGCATTCAGCTCGGCGTGACCGGGCTGATCGAGCAGCCAGTAGGCGATCTGATCCGGGCGGCGCAGGTCGGCCCCATCGAGCAGGGCGATCAGCGCGGCGCGGGCATCGACGTCGGTCAGGGCGGGCAGGCGCGCCGGGACGTTTTCGAACTGCGCATCGAGGGTGCGCGCATACAGGCGCGTGACCGGCTGGAACGGATCGCCGTCGCTGGTGATGCGGTCGATCTGCCCGGTGAACAGCCGGATCGGCCCGCCGGGGACATCCGCCTCCAGCGTGATGAGGGCGGACGGGCGCAGCGCGGACGAGGCCCAGGCGCGGGCGGGGGAGTAGCGGCGCGCGCGGTTGTTCAGCGTGAAGACGGCTTCGCCCGGCGGCGCGGCGGTCTGCTCCGGATCGGTGCAGCCCAGCCGCCAGACGGCGGCGATCAGATCGGCGCTGAATTCATCGCTGACGCCGCCGGCGGTCGCCGCGCGCAGACGATAAGCGATCATGGTGCTCCTCCAGTCGCGATCACGGGGCGAGCGCCCAGGTGTGGCGGAACAGACAGCCGTACCAGCGGACGCCGCCGTAAGCGAACGTATCCGGCGCGAGGGTGACGTGCGCCGGGCGGGCCAGCGCGCCGCCCAGCGTCAGATCGCCGGCCAGCGCGGCGGTGTAGGCGTCGATCAGATCGACCAGCCGCGGGATGGCCCGGCGCTGAGCGAGCGGCGCATCGGCGGGCAGGACGATCAGCGCATGGGTGAGGTGGACGATCAGGCTGGACGCCGATCCGCTGAAGGTCAGCGCGTGCAGGCCGTCATCGGCGTCGAAGGCGCGCCGCGCGCCATACGGATCGCCGGGCAGGATGAGCAGCGCCGGGAGCTGATCCGGGGCCAGCCGGTCGGGCAGCGCGTCGATCGTCGGGCGCAGCGTCACGCCGGGCACGGGGAGCGCGGCCAGCGCGTTGAGGGCGGCGCGCAGGCTCATCGCACCGTCTCCCGGCGCACGGTCAGCAGCCGGGCGCGCAGATCGTCCAGATCGGGGCGCGCCTCGGCGTAGAGCCGGGCGGCCCACGCCGCCGCGATCTGATCGAGATCGGCGGGCGGCTGGTAGACGGCGATCGCCGCGCCGGCGCTGTGGGCGCTGGCCGTCGTGCCGCCCACCCCGCGCACCACGGTCAGCAGGCCGGGCGCGGCGGCGGTCACGCGCAGCCATTCGGCGTTGAGGCGGATGAGCGCCCCGGCGCTGACGATCGGCGTCTCGCCCGCGCTGTCCGGCCCGGTGGCGGTCGTGATCGGTAACGAGGATGCCGTCGCAGTGACCGCCGCCGTCAGGCTGAGCGGGCCGGGCCGCCACATGGCGGCGGGGTCGTCGTGCCAGCCCCAGATCCCGCTG
>DAOUBU010000028.1:0-37096 GCA_034432395.1 Anaerolineae bacterium | reverse complement strand
CTGCGGGCAACCCGATCACCCGACGCGGGCGCGGGGGGAAGGCGGGCGCGGGGGGATGCAGGCGGGCGCGGGGGGGGATGTGAGCGGGCGCAGCACGCTGCGCCCCTACGACGCGCCCCTACGACATCCGCTGGTGGGCGGGTTCCGTGGTAGACTCCGATCATTTCAGGGCGCGGCGCGGACGGGCTGCTCGCGCCTCGATCGCGAGGGATAAGCGGATGAAATATCTGATCGTCAACGCGGATGATTACGGCATGACGGCGTCGGTGTCGGCGGGCATCCGACAGGCGCACCTGGGCGGCATCGTCACCTCGACGACCGTCATGATGAACATGCCCGACACGGAGGACGCCCTGCGGCTGGCCCCGCCGACGCTGGGGCTGGGCGTCCACCTCACCCTCACCGAGGGCGCGCCGCTGCTGCCGGCGGAGCGGCTGCCGCGCCTGCTGGGGCTGGCGGACGGCGTCCACTTCCCGGACTGGCCGGTTCTGCGCGCGTATGCCCCGGCGCTGCCCATCGATGAGATCGCGGCGGAATGGCGCGCTCAGATCGAGCGCTTCCGCGCCCTCACCGGGCGCGCCCCCGATCATCTGGACAGCCACCATCACAGCGCCTACTACAGCTACGCCCTGTACGCCGCCCTGCTCGATCTGGCCGCTGAATACGGCTGCGCGCTGCGCCTGCCCTATCGGGAGGACGGCCCCGCCGTGCCCGGCGACGTCCTGGTCGTGCCGGAGGATTTCCCGGCGGATGAAACGCCGCGCGATCTGGCCGGGCGGCGCGGCCTGCGCTTCCCTCATCGGTTCATCGCCCGGTTCTACGATGACGGCGCATCGCTTGAAGTGCTGCTGGCGCTGCTGGACGATCTCGACGACGGGGTGACCGAATTGATGACCCATCCCGGGCTGGCCGATGCCGGTCTGGAGCAGATCACGTCGTACAACCGTCAGCGCGCCCGCGAGCTGGATCTGCTGACGCACCCTCGTGTGCTGGAGCAGATCGATGCGCTCGGCATCCGCCTGATCACGTTCGCCGATCTGCTCGGCCTGCCGCACTGATCCGGGCCGCGATCGACAATATTTAACGCGACTGTGGGCCGATTCGATATGTCACCAGCCGGGGTCAGCGCGTACAATAGCGGATCAGACTGAGGAATGTCTGACGGTGTAGTCACGCGCCCGCTTCAGCCGTCACCTTATCTGGCCTGCGCCGCCGCAGGCGGCAAAATCCCCCTCACCCCCGTCGCACAGCGGTGGAACGTGGGAGAGGGGGATGCGACGCAGTCGCAGGGGGGTGAGGGCCAGCACCAGCGCTTGCGACATTCCCTCAGCCTGTTGCATCGAGACAGCGTCGGGAACCCGCCTTCACGGTGTATGTCGCTCTATCCTTCCAGAAACCCTGACCCTCCATTTTCGCCGTCCGCAGCGCCGTCCGATCGAGCGGGCGGGCTGCGCGCCGTCTATCCGCTGCGCGCGGCGGCGGTTGTGCTCGTCGCGCTGCTGGCGCTCGCCCATCTGATCTGGCTGCCGGTTTCGACGCAAGTCGGCCAGCTCACCATCCCGTGGTTGATGAACGCCGGTCTGGAGCTGTACCACAACCTGATCGAAAACCGTCCGCCGCTGGTGGCAGCGCTGGTGGCGCTGGCGCTGCGGCTGCCGGTGGAACCGATCACCGCTGTGCGGCTGCTGCATCTGCTGCTGCTGATCGCGACGGCGCTGGTCGTATACCGGCTGGCGACCCGGCTGCGCGCGGGCGATGAGCGCGCCGGGCTGGCCGCGCTGCTCGTATGGAGCATCTGGCAGCCGGTGTACGGCAACATCCTGTTCTATTTCGATACGATCAACGGCCTGCTGACCGCCGCCGCCGTCCTGATCGGGATCCGCGCGCGCACGCCGGAACGCGCGGCGCTCGGCATGGGGCTGCTGCTCGGCCTGACCGTGCTCATCAAGCAGCCGGCGTGGGCGGTCGTCGGGGCGGCGGGGCTGTGGTTTGTGCTCATCCGGGAATTCCGGGCCGCCCTGATCTATGCGATCGGCGCGCTGCTCCCGTCCGGCGCGGCGGCGCTTTTCTTCGCCCTGCGCGGCGATCTGGCTACCTACTGGTACTGGACGGTGACCTTCAACCTGTCGCGCAATATCCAGACCGGCTCGCTGCCGACGGGCGGCTTCCTGCGCAAACTGCTGCTGACCGATCTGCTCGTGCTGCCCTTCGCCGCGCTGACGCGGCGCCCGACGCTGCGCGCGCACGGGCTGGCGCTGCTGCTGTGGGGCGCGGCGCTGATCTCGCTGCTGCCGCACTTCGGCGAGATCTACGTCACCGCCCACCTGCCGCTGACCGCGGCCCTGTCCGGCGTGGTGCTCGCCGCGCTCTGGGACGCATTCCCGCGCATCCAGCCGGTCGAGGTTCGCCGCATCATGCTGGGCGCGGCGCTGGCCATCGGCGCTGGGGTCGCATTGACCGCCCTCAGCGCTTACGTGCCGGGGCCGCTGGGGCCGGGACGCGCGCCGGCCTACGATGAATTTCTGCCGCTGGCGCAGGAACTGCGCGCCGCGCGCGCCCCCGGCGATACGCTGTACATCCTGCCGATGTTCGACGGCAATCCCCAGCTCTACCCGCTGACGGACATGCTGCCGCCCGGGCTGTGGGTCAACGGCCACGCGCAGTTCCTGGCCGTCCCCGATCTGGTCGATCGTCTGCTGCGCGAGTGGTCACAGCGCCCGCCGACGTGGATCGTCGATTTTCCGGATCTGCGCGCGGCGATCGGGCAGGACATCGATCCGCTGCTGGCCTTCATGGAAGCGCGCTATACCGTCGCCTTCAGCATGCCCGACATACCGTTCAACGGGCGGGCGGTGGTCTGGCGGCTGAGCGAGCCGGACGCCCCGTGAGATCGGCTCATTTGACCGCGCGCCCGGCGATATGCGGCCCGACGATCGGGGCCGGGATGTGGAAATGCTCGATCTCAACCCGGCTGAAGCCCGCGCGTTCGATCAGCGTCCACGTCTCGCGGTCGGGGGTGCAGCCCTCAGCCAGCGGCTTCCACACCGGTTTGATGATCTGCTGAACGCGGCGCAGCGCCGTCCCGGCGGGCGCGGCCACATGCTCCAGAAAGACGAAATGCCCGCCCGGCTTGAGCACGCGCACGATCTCGCTGAGCGCCTGCTGCGGATCGCGCACCGAGCACAGCACGTGCGTGCTCACCACGCCGTCGATGCTGGCATCAGGGATGTCGTCCAGGCGTTCGGCCATGCCGGGGCGGATGTCGATCTCCAGGCCCAGGCGCTGCGCTTCGCGGCGCATGAAGGGGAACATGGCCGGGTTCGGCTCGATGCCGAGCCAGCGCACCGAGCGGTCGTAATAGCCGAGGTTCGGCCCCGTCCCTGGCCCGATCTCGACCACCGAGCCGGTCAGGTCGCCCAGCAGCGCCCGCTTGCGCGCGTCAAATGCGCTGTCGAGCGGGGTCTGGATGAGCGCCATCACCTGCGCGAACAGCCACTGATACGGCGTCGCGCGCTGCGCTGTCGGGGTGATCTTCATGCCATGTGCCATCTTCTGTCCTGTCCGGCTGTTCTATCCTGCACTGGGTGTCTCCGAAAGCATAGACGCCGCGGTCGCGGCGTCTCATACACAGTTCGTCGGGCGGACGGGATGAGGCGCGGCGGGCGGCGCGCCGGTCAGACGCCGGTGCTGCCCTCCGGGATCGTCAGCGGGACGTACTCACCTTCCCACCAGCGCGGGTACGGCATCACCTGATCGGGCGGCACGTTGAAGTAGGCATCGAGCACCCGGCGGATGATCGGGGCGATCGTCTCCGATCCCTCGCGCCCGTATTCGATCATCCCGGCCACCGCGATCTGGGGATCGTCCGCGGGCGCATAGGCGACGAACCAGCCCATCGGCTCGATGCGCCCGGTCTGGGCCGTGCCGGTCTTGCCGCATACCGTGTACGGCGCAGGATACCACTCCGGATCGCTGAAGACGAACCAGGCCGTGCCCAGCCGCTGACCGGACGTGCGCCCGTAGACCGTCGAGTCCGTCACCATGCACATCCCCTCGCGGACGATGTCGAGCACGGTCTCGCTCAGCCCCATTTCGCCGACGATCGTCGGGCGGGCCTCATACGTCGGCGCTTCGCCCGCCGCGCCAACGCGCTGCACGACATACGGGCGGTAGAGCGTGCCGCCGTTGGCGATGCCGGCCGCCATGCGCGCCATTTGCAGGATGCTCACCTGGATCTCGAATTGGCCGATGGCGCTGGAGATGGCGGCATCGACGCCCTGCGGCGGCAGGATCTGCCCGCTGACGTCCGCCGGGATCAGATCGATGCCGGTGCTGCGCCCCAGTCCCATGCGCCGGGCATATTCGACGAGCACGTTGGGGCCGCGGTCGGTGTACAGCTCCGCGCCCATCTGGTAGTAGAACGGGTTGCACGAGGCGGCCAGCGCCTCGGCGATCGTCACCTCACCGGTGTCAAAGTTGAACTCCGGCGGCTCGAAGTTGCGCCAGTCATAGCGGACGGCGCGCGTATCGCCGAAGGCCTGCCCGCGCCATTCGCGCCCGCAGTAGAAAGTCTCGTTGGGATTGAACACGCCTTCCGCCGCCGCCGCCGCCGTGGTGATGATCTTGTACGTCGAACCGGGCGGGTACTGCTGCTGCGTCACCCGGTTGAGGAACGGCTGGCGCGGATCGCGCCCGAGCTGAAGGATGTAATCGCCCACCAGCCAGACGCCGGTATCCGGGTTGAAGATGCCGGGATCGAACGTCGGGTAGCTGGCCAGCGCCAGCACCGCGCCGGTATCGACATCGAGCACGACCAGGCCGCCGCCGGTGGAGTGCGCGCGGTTGGCCCAGTTGTTCTCGGCGTAGTTATAGGCATCGGCCAGCGCCTGCGCCGCCGCGAGCTGCAGCCGGTCGTCGATCGTCAGCGTGACATCCTGCGGCGCGCGCCCCGCCGATTCGGCGATCTGGCGGATGATCAGCCCGCTGCTGTCCACGATCTGCAGGACGCGCGTCGCCTCGCCCGCCAGTTCGGCCTCGTACTGGGCCTCGATGCCCGTCTTGCCGATCAGATCGCCGGGGGAATAGCCCTGCCCGACCAGGCGCGTCTGCTCTTCGGCGGTCATCTGGCCGATGTAACCGGTGATGTGCGCCGCCGCCCCGTGGCCGACGTAGCGGCGCGTGACGCGCGTATCGGTGCGGATCGCGCAGATCTCGGCCAGTTGATCGCCGTAGCGGGCGAAATCCTCGGCGCTCATGTCGGCGAAACCGAAGATGGTGTTGACGTCGAACCGGTTGAAGAACGCCTGCAGATCGCCGCGCTGCCAGCGGATCAGGCCGGAGAGATACGTCACGCAGTCGGCTTCATTGGGGATCTCCGAGCGCATGACGTACAGCTCGACGACCGTGCCGCCCTGCTCGACCAGATAATCGCCGTCCCGGTCGAGGATGTGGCCGCGCGGCGGGCGCGCCGTCTGCGCGACCAGGCGCGTGCCCGGCGCGTAGCCGTCGAAGATGTCCATCGTGGACCAGGCGACGCGCCACTGACCGCCCACGCCCCGGATCAGGCGCATGACGCGCCCGGCGTCGTCGATCGTCCCGAATGTGCCGGACGCGATCGCCGCGTCGTAGCGCACCTCCGCCGTCATCCCCTGTTCGCGCACCGCGCCAAGGGTGTAGCGGACGCCCTGCGTCGCCAGCGCGGCGTCGGCGGTTTCATACGTCGTGCGGAAGACAGGGAACGACGTCAGGCTCTGGCTTTCCGGGCTGAGCAGGGCGTACATCGCCTCGTAGCTGCGGCTGTTCCAGGCCTCCAGAAATGCAGCGACGACATCGCGCGGCGTCTGCGGGGTGAGCGGCGCCGCCGGGGCAGCCGGGTTGACCGGCGCGCTTCCCCCCAGGCCGATGGCCTCGCAGCCGGTCAGCAGGACGAAGGCGAGCGCGGCGGGCAGCAGGCGGATCCACAAACGCGATCGGGAACGCAGCGGGTTGAACACGGGCACAATCCTGATCGATACGGTCAGATCGAGTCGATTATCGCCCATGCGCGCGCATCTTTGAAGGGACGCTCACCCGCCGCCTGCGCGCCGCGCTTCTCATCTCCGGCTGATGCAGTGCGTGTACAGTCACCGGAACGATCCTGTTGGCAGCGAAAGATCAGCCCGATGACCGCGACCACCTTCACCGTCCGCATCCAGACCCCGGCGGGAGAGCACACCCTGACCGTGCCTGCCGGGACCAACCTGCGCCGCGCGCTGCTCGATGCCGGCTATTCGCCCTATGGCAGCGTATCGAAAGTCACCAACTGCGGCGGGCGCGGCCTGTGCGCCACCTGCGGCGTGCGCTTCGTCAGCGGCGAACCCGATCCCGTGCAGTGGCACGACCGCGTCGCGCGCGCGTTCGGCTATCCCCGCCTGACGTGCCAGATCGTCGTCGATCGCGATATGACCATCCGCCTGATCGGGGACAAGATCCTGTGGGGGCAGGTGCTGCCGCGACCGGGCCGCGCGCCGGGCTAACCGATCAGCCCGCCTCCAGCACGCGGCGGATGAGCGGGTGGCCGAACTGGCCGATATGCTCCGCCACCAGCCACGCATCCTGCTGCCCGGGCTTGAGCAGCGACAGCGTGACCGCCAGCCGATCGGCGGGCGGGCGTCCGTTCGCGCCGATGACGTAGCGCTGAACGACCCGATCGCCGACCTGCTCGTAGTGCATCGGCGGCAGGCTCTCCACGATCTGGTACATCGTGGTACGAAAGCGCCGCGCGGCCTCGCGGTTGACGATCTGCGCGCGCAGCCGGCCCAGCTCCGCCCCCAGATAGTCGGCCCAGAGCGCGGCCAGGTCGTAATCGCTGCGTTCGCGCAGCAGAGTCTGCATCAGGCGGGCGCGCAGCCCGTACTCGAACCGGTACAGGCGCTGAATGGCATCCAGGATGCGCTGGCCGATGATCAGCACCTCGTCCAGCGCCGCCTCCGGGGTCGCGCACTGGCCGATCAGGTAGCCTTCAAACCCCGTCCCGGTCTCGAAAAACGGATTGGTCTGCTTGCGCACCGTCTCCCAGGCCAGGTAGTGGCGCTCGATCCGGTCATGGCGGACGATTTCAGCGAGATCGGCCTGATGCAGGCACAGACAGGCGTAGATCATCTCGCTGAAGGGCAGCGTGTTCTCAATGGTGATGAAATTGCGCATCGTCTTGCTCACCTCGGATCGACCGCGGGAAGGCGGCCCGATCCGGCAGCTTCAGATTACGCCGCATCCGCCGAGGATGGTAGTACGCTTCCGCCGCTTTTCAAGGTGAAAAAGATCACCGATCGCGCCAGGCGGCCAGCGCCAGGCTCAGCCAGCCGGCGATCAGCGCCGCGCCGCCGAACGGGGCGACCGCGCCCATGAAGCGCAGCCCGAACAGGCTGAGCAGGTACAGGCTGCCGCTGAACAGGATGACGCCGGCCAGGAACAGCCAGCCCGCCAGGCGCGCCCAGCGGACGGGGAAGCGCTCCGCCGCCCAGGCCGCCCCGATCAGCGCCGCAGCGTGGATCAGATGGTACTGCACGGCGGTGCGGAAAGTCGCCTCCGCGCCGGGGTTGGCCTCGAAGAAGCCGCTCAGGCCGTGCGCGCCGAACGCCCCCAGCGCGACGCCCGCCGCGCCCAGCAGCCCACCCGCGATCAGAAAGATGCGCATGCACTCCACTCCATTTTTCCAATCGATGCGCGGCGGCGTTCAATCCGCCCGCACCAGCTCGATCAGGCCGTCCGTCCCGGTCAGCACGACGCCCCCCGCATCCAGCGGCTGGCAGGCCATGCCGTCGGCGCAGCGCCAGCCATCGAGCTTCAGTTCGGCCCGGAACACGGGCGGCTCGAGGCGCAGCGTCAGCCGGGGGCCGTCCTCGCTCACAGCGATCACCTCACCGGTGGCGTGACGCAGCGTGACGCCGGGCCGGACGCGCCAGTCCAGCGGCAGGATCAGGCCGCGCCGCGCGGGCAGCGTCAGCGCCTGACCGCCGAACAGCGGCACACCGCCGCGGGCGATCGTCGTCGTGATCGGATCGTCCTGATAATTACTGACGAACAGAAACGCCCCATTCTCACCCTGCGACAGGCGCACATCGACCCAATCGCTCACGGTGAAGGCCGGCTGGCTGCCCATGCGGGACGCCATCCGCTCGAAAACGGCCAGATCGTCCAGCGTGTTGGCGGCGAACGCCGCGCCGAGCATCAGGACTTCGCCCGCGCCGACGCGCTGGACAAAGCCGACCGTCTGGCCGTCATCGGTCACTGCGATGACCTCGTCGAATGCGCCGGTATACGTCTCGACGAACGAGACCGGCAGATCGGGCTGATCGAACGCGCGGATGCGCATCGGGGTGAAGGGCGATCCGGCGGTCACCATCCCCACGCCGAGCGCGTCGCGCAGGATGGTGCACGGCTCACCGGCGAACGTCACCTCGCACAGCCGGCCCGCCGCGACCAGCCGCCCGCCGCCCCGGACGTACTCGACCAGTTTGCGCTGGACGTCGGCATCGCACTGCCGCTCCAGCATCGCGAACAGGACGGGCGTGCGCGCCGGGTCGAGCGTCCCACGCACCAGCTCGATTGCGGTGAAAGGGCGGTACGTCAGCGCCAGCCCGCGCGCCAGCAGATCGAACAGGATGACCTCACGCTGATGCGTCAGCACATCGGTGACCGGCTGCGTCCAGACGTTGTTGACCTCGGTCATGAACTGATCGAGCAGGAAGCCGACCGCCGCCGTCGTCACCGGGCGCGCCAGCGTCAGATCCGCCCCGTAAGCGGCCAGGACGCGCGACAGCTTCGGGTAGCGCGCGTAGTGACGCCGCAGCGTGCCGTCCTTGCGCACCGGGTGACCCCAGTCATGGCGTTTGACCGGGCTGAGGATCGGGTCGTTCTCCCCGTCGAAGAACAGGTAGTGGTTGATGGCGCGCATCCCGCACGAGAGGCACAGCCGCGTGTGCAGATCGTAAAACGACGACTGCGCCCCGCTGAAATCCTGATTGCCCCCGGCCTGAAATTCGATCGAGAAGAGCGGCTGCGCCGGGTTGTGCAGCGCTTTCGTCATCTCGTTGACGAGCAGCAGTTGGTGGACGTTGCCCTCCCCGATGCCCATCGGGTAGACATCGGTGGCGCTGATCATGCCGTCCAGCGCCATGACGTCGATCAACTGCGACAGGCCGATCGGGAAGGTCTTGCCCCCGTTGGCGAAGCCGTGGATGTTGACGACGGGCGGCACGTCCATGCCGCAGGCGCGCGCCGTATCCCACAGCCAGGCCATGTACTCGCGCAGGTATCCCCGGTAGAAGCGCCGGTAATCCGCCAGGATGGGCGCGCCGTATTCGGCATCCGGCCGGGCGAGCTGATCGTCCAGGAACGCGATCAGATCGGCGGCGGGGTAGCGTTCAGTCAGCGCCGCGCCATACGTCGTGCGCAGGAAGGCGGCGAAGCGCGCCAGCGTGTGCGGGTTGCGGTCGTGGATGTTGCGCACCCACTGGATCATCCCCATCTCGTTGTCGAGCTGGATGAGGACGATGCGCCCGCCGCGGTCGATCTGGCGCGGGGCCAGCACGCCGAACACGCCGCGATACCAGCCTTCGACCTCGGCCAGAAACGCCGGATGCAGGTAGCTGACGACGTTGTGCGGTCGGCCCGTCTGATCGATGAAGGCGACATCCGGATGCCGCTCGAACACCCACGGCGGGATGCCCTCGTTGATCGTCTCCGCCATGATGTACGGGCCGGGCCGGGCGATGATCCACAGGCCCATGTCGGCGGCCAGATCGAGGAACCCGGCCAGATCGCGCAGCGGGTGGGTGTGTCCGTCGAGATCGAGGGCGTCCGGCGCGGGCTGATGCCACAGCCACGGGATGTAGGCCGCCACCGCGTTGAACCCGGCCTCGCGCAGCAGTCCCAGCCGGTGCGCCCACTGATCGCGCGGCGTGCGGAAGTAGTGGAATTCGCCCGCCTGCAGCAGCACGGGCTGATCGTCGATCCAGAACTGCCCATCATGTACGGCAAATGCGCTCATCATCTCTCATTTCTGCTGGCGTCTGGCTGAAAGCGGTCTTCGGTTCCATCTTTGTGGAAATAGCTGATCGCATACACCTCTGGCGCATCCGTCACGTGCAGGGCATGACGCCAGGCCTCGCGATCGCTCATGTGTTTGCGCATCAGCGCATGAAAGAAGTTGACCACAAAAACGAGCATGTCTCCGCCATCGGGGTAGTCACGGCAGGCGATATAGGCACGCACCGTCCCTCGCCCGGTGAAAGCACGTCCCATCGCTTCCACCCCGGCGGCGCACGCCGTGGTGATCACGGTACAGCCGGGCAGATTGACGATCGGCGCGATCGCTTCTGCAGGCAGGTGGTGATGACGCAGCATCGATGTATCGATGAAATCGGCGTACTCCCCCAGATAGAAGCCGTCATCTTCGTCGCCATGCCCGGTGATCAGCAAGTAACGCGGTGCGTCATCGCCCTGGCCCAGCACCTTCAGAAAGTCGCCGGGCGTGCCGATCCAGTGCGCGATAACGGCATACCCCAGGCCCTCCAGCACGGCGCGAATGGCCTGCGCTTCCAGAGCGGCATCCGGCAGGACGGCGATATTGATGAGCGGGCGCGGCGCGAAGAACTGTTGATCGATCGTCTGGTTCATCACGTCATCTCGTCGTTAGTGTCACGCCGGCGGAACCCCAGGATCGCCAGCGCGCGCTGGATCGCCGGGCTGCCCGTGTAGACCTCCCAGATCAGGCCGCTGAAATAATTCTCGATCAGCAGCAGCGAACACCCCTTGTCGATCCCGTAGAGCGCGCTGCTGTACCACGGCGGATCGACGGCCAGATTGTAGGCGTCGTAGAAACCGTAGCGGCCCCACGTCGCGGGGTGAGCGCGGTACAGATGCTCGACCAGCGCCAGCGTCCGATCGGGGACGAACGGCAGCGCCGCCAGCGCCCCGTAGATCGACACCGTGCCGTTCGGTTCGGGCGGGATGAGCGCGGGCGTCGCCCCGGAGACGTCGTAGCCCCACGGGCTGTCCCCCGCGCTGATGCCCCAGCTATTCTCGCCGTAGGTGGCGAAGCGATCGGCGTGATCGAGGCAGAACTGGCGGTTGGCCAGCGTCGCCAGCCGGGTGTTCTCGAACCAGTCCACCCCGTCCGGATCGAGATAGCGGCGGACATCGAGCCAGGCCTCGGTGAACTGGTAGGCGAACAGCGTGCCGCCGGGGTTGATGATGATCGTGCGCCCATCAAAAGTGCCGGTGTCGCGCCGGAACCCGGCGTACAGCCGCCGCGCCAGCGCCGGCTCGACGGTGAGCGCGGCCTGCAGGTACATCATCTTCTGCTCGGCGGCCATATCCCACTGGCCGATGAAGCCGGGATCGCCGGTCACGTAATCGCCATCGCGATCCGGGTTGTAGGCCATGCGCAGGCGCGTCTGCCCGTCCTGCTCGAAGATCAGAAACGGCCAGTCCACCCGGTGCAGCAGCGCGTCAGCCAGATCGTCGATCTCGGCATCGCGGAAGTAGGCGGCGGCGGTGATCGCGCCGTTCAGGCACAGCGCGGTATCGATGGTCGAATACTCGCATTTCTCCCAGCGTCGGGCCGTGCCCATATCGAGGAAATGGGCGAAGAAGCCGTGTTCGTGCGGGGCGCGGTCGCGCAGCGTGCGCAGCGTCCCCCGGACGATGGCCAGCGCCCGTTCCCGGCTGAGCAGGCCGCGCTCACAGGCGATCACCCAGGCCGACAGCGCGAAGCCGACCGCCGCGATCGACGCGATCGCCGGCTGGCGCGTGCAGTCCACCGTCAGACCGTAGCCGGGGCTGTCCGGATCGAGGTTGGTGTAATCGAGGAAGAAGTCGATCGACCGCCGGATCTCGTCATGCAGCAGCGCGCGCGCCTCCACGGGTCACCTCATTTCGCCGGGCCGACCGGCGCGCCGGGCCGGATCGACGACTGACGGGCCAGGAACTGCGTCGGGATGCGGCGCGGCTGGAACGGCGTGTCGTGCTCCAGCAGATCGAGGAGCTGGCGCACCGCCGTCATGCCCCACTCGTGACGCGATGCCCCCACGGTGGACAGCGTCGGCTGGATGTAGCGGCTGAGCGGGATGTCGTCGAAGCCGATCAGCGCCAGATCATCCGGAACGCGCAGGCCGGCATCCAGCACCGTGCGCAGAAACCCGATCGCCATCTGATCGTTGGCGCAGAACACCGCCTCGGGCCGCTCATCCGCCGCCAGCATCGCCCGCGCGGCGGCGCGGCCCGACTCTTCGGAGAAGTTGCCCTGGTATACCGTCACCGGCAGGTTCCGGGCCTCGGCCTCGGCCAGAAAGGTCGTCATGCGCTCGTGATTGTCGAAACTGTTGGTCGCGCCAGAGACGAATGCCAGCCGCCGGTAGCCCTGCGCGATCAGGTGGGCGAAGGCCGCGCGCACGCCCTGGGCGTTATCCAGCAGCAGCGGCGCGATGAACTCGTGATCGAGCGCCCGATCCATCACCACGATCGGGAAGCGGCGCGAGGCCAGCTTCTGGATCGACTCGGTCGTGATCCTGGAGTCGAAGACGATCGCGCCGTCCACCTGGCGGTGGAGCAGCATCCGCCGCGTCGAACGGCTCTCCGGGCAGACCAGCAGCTCGTAATCGGTGCTCAGGATGACCTCGTGGATGCCCTCCAGGATCTCCTCGTAGAACGAGCCGCCGAAGCGCGCGATGAACACGCCGATCGTCTGCGTCTTGCGATGCTTGAGATGCCGGGCGAACGCATTCGGGTGATAGTTGAGTTCTTCCGCCGCCTGAAGCACGCGCTTGCGCGTCTCTTCGCCGATATTGCCGATGCCGTTGAGTGTGTACGAGGCGGTCGTCACGCTGACGCCAGCGCGCCGGGCCACATCGCGGATCGTGGTCATAGTCGGGTTCCGTCCTGGTATGTCTTCTGCTGCGCTCGATCCGGGTCTGGCTGGCAAACCCGGATCGATTCTACTCTCCGGTGATGCCGGTCATCTCGACCGATTCGACAAACCAGCGCTGCAAGATGAAGTACATCACCAGCAGCGGCAGGATGTTCAGGAACGTCCCGGCCATCTTGACCGCCTCGTTGAGGCGTTCGGTGATGCTCACCATGCCGGGCGGATACAGGTTCTCGTAAGCCTGGGCGAACTGCGAAAGCTGCATCGGCAGCGTCTTGATGCCGCCCTCCAGGTAGATCACCGTCAGGAAGGTCTCGTTCCAGTACCAGACGATCGAGAAGATGACCGAGACGATGTAGGCGGGCAGCGCCGACGGCATCGCGATCGTGAAGAAGATGCGCAGGTCGGACGCGCCGTCCAGCCGGGCTGACTCTTCCAGCACCTTCGGCAGTGAGATGAAACTCTGGTAGAAGATCAGGATGAAGATGGCGCTGCGGTAGCCCTGACCCAGCAGCGCCGGCAGGATCAGCGCCAGCGGATCGCCCAGCAGCCCCAGACGGCGGTACGTCAGCATCTGCGGGATGACGGTGTTCTGCGGCGGGATGATGAATGTCGCCAGGATCAGGATGAACAGGATCGGCTTGCCGGGGAAGCGATAGCGCGCCAGCCCGTAGCCGACCAGCGAGGCGACCAGCGTTTGCAGCACCGACGGCGTCACGCTGATGATCAGCGAGGCCGCCAGCGTATTCGGGTAATTGAGCACGCGGAAGCTGCGGATGTAATTGCCCAGGTACAGCTCGTTGGGAACCCACTGCACCATCGGGTTGAGCAGATCGTCCGGGCTTTTGATGCTGGTGATGAACATGAACAGCAGCGGCTGCAGGTAGACGAAGCCGATCGCGATCAGCAGCGCGTAGAGCACCGCGTTGAAGAGCGCGCCGCGGTGCGCCCGGCTGCCGAACAGGAACAGCCGCGCGCGTTCGATCAGTGGATGGCGGAGCAAGCCGGTCATCGTCATCGTCACATCCCCCGTCTGACCCAGCGGCGCAGCAGCAGGAAGATCCCCAGCAGCAGGATCACCATGACGCCGAAATACAGAAATGCCAGCGCGCTGGCGTAGCCGATGCCGCCCTGGAGATTGTACGTCTGATTGTAGATGTAACGGATCACCTTGTTCTCGGAAAAGTGCGACAGCGTGACGATGGTGTAGATGGCGTTGACCAGCGTGGACGTCGAAAGCGCGGGCAGCACGATCTTCCAGAACGTCTCCCAGCCGGATGCGCCGTCGATGGCCGCCGCCTCGTAGATGCTGCGGTCGATCTTCTGCAGGCTGGCCAGGTAGATCAGGATCTGCACGCCGGAAAACCACAGGATCAGGATGAACGACGTCAGCAGGTACTCCACCGGGGTGCGCAGCGCGCGCGGGAGCTGCTCCAGCACGGCGACGACGACGGGCAGGTTGGCGATCCCCGGCGCGGTGGCCGCCCCCTGCGCCGTCAGCTCGCGGATCACCGGCCCGCTGGTGATCACGATTGGCAGGAAGAAGATGACCCGGAACAGGCCTTTGAAGCGGAACTTCAGATTGAGGAACAGCGCGATGATCATGGCGAAGATGAGCACGATCGGCACCGAGACCAGCGTCTCGACCGTGTAGCCGATCAGCAGCTCGATGAATGTCGGATCGGTGAACAGCGCGCGCGAGTAATTGGCCCAATCGACGAACTGCAGGTTGATAGCGGTGGCCGTCACCGAGACCTGGTTGAAACTGTAATGCAGCGTTTCGATCAGCGGCAGCGCCGTGAACAGCGCGAAGCCGACGATCCAGATCAGGACGAACGCATAGCCGTGCAGCGCCTCGCGCGCGCGCAGGCTGATCTCGCGCCCGAACAAACCGCGTCCCCTCATGCGCCCCCCTCGATCCCGACTGCGTCGCGCGGCCCGACGCGGACGCCGGCGCGCTCGAACGGTCGATCGGTGTAATTGACGATGATCTGCCAGCCGCTGGCGAACGTGGTGGCGAACACGCCGTCGGCCAGCCGCTCGTGATCGACGATCGCCTGACCGGCCGCCGGCCCGATCCGCGCGTTCAGCCAGTCATACGTCTGTCGGATCTCCGCGCCCCACTGGGCATAGGCCGAGGTGTAGATCCACGCCGACGGGGTGTTGAGCATGGCCGCGGTCGGCTCGTGCGTCAGGAAATACGACGGGTAGATCCCGTACTCGGCATGGCGCAGCAGATCGGTCTGCCGGTCGGACGAGAAGTTCAGCGCTGTGCCGTAGTACGGCACATACCCGGACAGCACGATCGGCAGCAGTGGGACGGTCTGCGTCGTGTAGATGTACCCGTTGGCGCTCAACGGCAGGTCGTAGTACGCGCGCGCCGCGCTCAGCAGATAGTCACTGGGCCGGTACAGGCCCAGGCGCACCGGCAGGTCGGCCAGCAGCGCCCGGTAGGCGTCGATAGCATCCTCGCGGCTGAACGGGTCAGTCCGCGTGCGGAAATCGCTGTACAGGTTCCAGCCGATGCCGTCGAGCGCCAGGCCCAGCGCGGGCAGGCGCGCCGCGATATCTTCGGCCAGCGGGCGCAGGCGATCGGCCAGCGCCTCGATGGTGAAGTAATAGTTGAAGTAGCGGTTGTACCCCTCCAGCGTGTCGCTGGTGATCGCCATGGCCAGATCGACGCGCGGCGAATAGCCCGGCTCTCCGCGGAAGGCCGCCTGCGGATCGTCGTACAGCGCGACGCGCCCATCCTGCGCCGCGACCGCATCGACCAGCGCGCGCAGCGCGTCCAGCCCGCCCAGCGCGCCGTCGAGGTGGAGCGCGGTCGGGGGCATGGCCGTGGCGCCGCCGGGCTGCCAGCCGTACAGGATCACCTCCGGGCGGGGCAGGGCCAGATCGGCCAGGATGGCGCGCATCTGCTCGAGCGTCGTCATCGGCACGAAGCGGCTCCACGCCAGCAGTGGCTCTCTATCGCCGCCGAGAAATTCCAGCCGGATGCCGATCGCGTCCGCCGTCGGTTCCGGGGCGGGCAGGCCGCCGCGCGCCGTCAGATACTGCTGGTAGCTGCGCGCGATACCGACGTAATCCGCCGCGTCCCCGGTCAGAAAGCGGTAGCGCACCACGGCATCGAAGGCGTTCGGGCGCGGCTGCACCGTGGTCACCCCTGCGCCGGAGCGGTTGGTCGCCTGGAAGTAGCTCTCGTTGTAGATGAAACCGGGGTGCACGAAAGTGTAGTTGGTGATGACGCCGGCGGGGTGCACGTTCAGTTCGGCATAGCCCGCGCCGTCCTCGATGATCGCCAGGGCGGCGTTCGCGCCCTCCTCGTGGACGATGCCGTAGATCGGCAGACTGGGCGGCAGCGCCGGGTTGATGCGCGCGGCAAACGGGTCGCGCCGGGCGGTGGTCTGCTGCCCCAGCATCCCCAGATCCGGGCCGTAGCAGCGCCATACGGCCATGTTCCTGGCCCGCGTCGCCTCGGCGAAGTGGATCAGACTGCCGACGCCGTCGGGCAGCACCAGATAGCCGGGGAGATCCGCGCCGCGCGCCGCGCCCAGAAACGGATAGAGCAGGATCTTGCCCAGCCGGAAAGCGGGGTTGTCCTCGCGCAGCGAGTCGAACGGCACGGTGACGCGCACGCCGTCATCCTCAAGCTGGAGGACGACGGCGAAGCTGATGCCGTACTCGACGAAGGTCACCTCCGCGCGGACGCCCCCAGCAACCGGCGTGAGCGCCAGCGTATGCTCGCTGTTGGTGAGCGAGGTGCGCGTATCGACCGCGCGCGCATCGAGGTAGACGATGCTGACGCCGCTGCGGGCGAACGCCTGCCATGAACGGTTGAGGCGGTCGCCCTCCTGCACCGCGTCGAGGCCGGAATGCCACAGATAGCCGCTGCGCCGGTCGAGCACTTTGAAGGCCAGCGTCGTCGGATCCACGTACAGCCGGAACTGATCGTTGGCGGCAACTTCCTGGTAGCCATCCGGCGGCGGGGGCGCATCCGCCCACGAGCCGGGCGGGGCGGCCAGCGTCAGCGCGGCGATCAGCAGCAGCGCGATCCACCGCCAGCGGGACGGGCGAAGCAGATGATCAACCACGCAGCCCCACCTCCCGAATGATGCCGAGCACGAATTCGAACAACTGGGTGAAGAGCACATACAGGATGTACGCGGTGAGCAGCATGACCGCCATCGTGAACAACGACAGGAGCAGATTGCGCACCGTCTCCGAGATCGTGTAGTTGTGGATCTCTTTGACCATGATCACCAGCATCACCCCGCACCAGAACAGGATGAGCTGCGATGAGAAGGTGTACAGGAACACCTCGTTGAGCGTCAGCACGTTGCTGATCAACGCGATCGGCAGGGCGAACAGGGCATACGGGAACAGGCTGTAGGCCGTGCCGATGATCACCTGGCGCAGGCTGCCCTCCCCGTCGCTGATCGTGGCGATCAGGTAGTGGCCGCTGTTCCAGACCACAAACGCGCCCAGCGTGTACAGGATCTCCGCTTCGAGCTGGATCTCGCGCGCGCTGGCGAACGGGTTGAACGGGAACCCGGTGATGTAGAGCGCGGCGATGCGCACCAGCGTCACCCAGGCGTAGAGCAGCAGGGCGAAGAGCAGGCTGCCCCGCTCGTTGGTCTTGATGGAGTAGAAGCTGTCGGCGGGCTGGCGGATGAAGCGGAACAGGAAGACGAAATCATCGACCAGGCGCAGCCGCCGCGCCTGCGCGATCAGGCGGCGCAGCGGATCCAGCCAACCCCGGCGGCGCTCCAGCCGGTTGAAGACGCTGAGCGCGACCCAGCCGACGACGAACACGCCGAGCGCGCCGCCCAGATGCTGCTGCAGGACGGTGTTGCGCAGCTCCCAGAACGCTTCCGAGTAGCCGGCGCGATCTTCGGCCAGCCGGTAGTAGCGCAGCGCGCTGGCGTAATCATCGCGGTTGAAGTCGGCATCGGCCAGCGCCTGGTAGGCCATGATCACCAGCCCGTTGTGCGTCAGCGCGTCCTCAAACAGCGGGCGGGCATCGCGGTACAGGCCGTTGAGGTACAGGCGCACGCCCTCGTGCAGGCGGCGGGCGAACTCCGTCACCTGGTAGATGATGATGGCGTTCCGGTCGCGGTCGAGCACGTACAGGCGATCCCCGGCGCGTTCGATGCCGGACGGATTGCTGAGCAGGCCCAGCCGCTGATCGGCGCTGTCGCGCGCGCCGAACATGAACAGCAGCGTGCCATCGACCGCGTACTCGAAGATGCGCCCGTCGGCATCGACCGCCACCAGCAGCCCATCGGCGCTGACGTCGAGATCGCGGAACGAATTGGAACCGACGACGCGCTCGATCAGGTTGCGCCCGCTGACGGTGAAGCGGCGGATGCTGCGCTCTGGCGCGGTTCCCGCCGTGATCGTGTAGATGAGCGACTGGTCATCGATGGCGACGTTCGAGGGCGAGGCCGCCTCGTTGCGGATGAACTGGCTGAGCTGTTCCTCGGTCAGGAACAGGCGCTGGAGGATCATGCGCAGCGACATTTCGGCGCTGTTGGCCCCAAAGTAGCCGATGAAGCCGCCGTCGGTGTTGAGCATGGCCAGCCCGTCGATCGCCCCTTCGCCGACGACGTAGATGTTCTGGCGCGCATCGACGATCAGCTTGCGCGGGCGGAACGGGCGGCTGGCCCCGAACAGCGGCTCGACCGGGCGGCCAAACTGGTTGATCAGCGCGCCATCCGGCGCGAGGATGACGACGGTGTTGCTGCGCGAATCGGCGGCGAAGATGCGCCCGTCCCCGGTCACGAAGACGCCGGTCGGCGCGTCCAGCACCTCCGCGCCCAGTTCGGCCACGACCTGGAAGTCGGCATCCAGCTTCAGGATGCGCCCGTTGCCGGTATCGGCGATATACAGGAAGCCATCCGGCCCCAGGAAGAGATCATCCGCGCCGGCGATCGGCAGGTCGATCTGCGCCAGCGGGATGTAAGCATCCTGCGACGGGTACAGGCGGTTCCCCGGCCCCAGCGTGTAGGTCGTGTAGGGGGCGTAAGCCTGCGCCGGCGCGATCGTCAGCGCCAGCAGGAGCAGCAGCAGCGCGGCGGCCCGTTTCATTTCAACCCCGAATGCGACATCGTGCTCATCACCTGCCCCTGCAGGA
This sequence comes from Anaerolineae bacterium, assembly GCA_034432395.1. Classification (GTDB taxonomy): domain Bacteria; phylum Chloroflexota; class Anaerolineae; order Aggregatilineales; family Phototrophicaceae; genus Flexifilum. Next base: position 18,056 of record DAOUBU010000028.1, on the reverse strand, counting down.
AGATGAAGATGATCAGATTGGGCAGGAACATGATCAGCGCCGCCGCCGCCGCCATCCCCTGCCCGGCGACGGCGTTGGCCCCGGTCGTGGTCGTCGTCAGCGTGCCCAGGTAGAAGGCCAGCGTGCGCAGGCTTTCGTTGTTGATATACAGCGTCGAGGTTTCGGCGTTGTTCCACGCCGCCTGGAACGTCAGAATGGCGATCGTGGCCAGCGCGGGCCGGATCATCGGCAGGATGATGCGCCAGTAGATCTGCCAGTCGGTCGCGCCGTCGATCTGGGCCGCCTCGATCACCTCGTCCGGGATGCCGTCGATGAACTGCTTGAGCAGGAACACGCCGACCGGCATGGCCAGCACCGGCAGGATGTGCACCCAGAACGTATCGAGCAGGCCGAGGTTCTTGATCACCAGGAAGCGCGGGATCGTCACCGCGATCGGCACGAACATCAGCGCCACGTTGTTGATGGCGAACAGCATCTGCTTGAGCTTGAAGCGCTTCTTCGACAGCGAATAGGCCGCCGCGCTGGAGACGAAGATCGACAGCGCCACCGTCACCAGCGTGATCAGGACGCTGTTGAACAGGTAGCGGCTGATCGGAATCCCGGAATTCGACAGCACCGAGAACAGATCGGTGAAGTTCTTCCACGTCGGGCTGACGACGAAGAAGCGCGGCGGGTAGGCGAACAGCTCCGCGGGCGGTTTGAAGGCGCTGGAGAAAATGTAGATGATCGGCAGCAGCATCAGCGCCGACAGCGGGATCAGGATGAGGTAGAACTTGATCTGGCTGACGTGGAACCCCGTCGGGTTGATGCCCCGGTTGCGCACCCCGGTGTAGCTGCGCAGACGATGTTTCAGAACAGCGGCGGCCTGCATGATCCCTCTCCTGTCGGCCCCATCAGCGATCGCTGGCGAACAGCCGGTTGGCCACGCGGGTGAAGAAGAGCACCATCAGCAGCAGCACGACCGAGACCGCGGCGGCGTAGCCCATCTCGTAGCGCAGGAAGCCGTAGTCCTCGATGTGGTTGACGATCAACTGCCCGGCGTACTGCGGCGTCGGGTTGCTGCCGGACAGCGTCACGCCGATCGCGCCGGCCTGGAACGTCGCGACGATCGCCATGACCGCGCCGAACAGCATCTGCGGCTTCATCGACGGGATGGTGATGTAGAAGATCTCCTGCCAGCGGCTGCTCAGGCCGTCGATGGCGGCGGCTTCGTACAGATCCGGGCTGATCTCCAGAATGCCCGCCAGCATGGCCAGAAAGCCGATGCCCATGCTGCTCCACAGCGTGACGACGATCATGATCGTCATCAGGTGATCGGGCGATTGCAGCCACTGGATCGGCTCCTGGATCAGGCCGAGGCCGAGCAGCAGGCTGTTCAGGTAGCCGGTCTGATCGCCGCTGAAGAGCGTCTTCCAGACCACCGCCATGGCCACGCCCGCCGTCATGGACGGGGAATACAGGATGAGCGCGAAGATCGTGCGCGGGATGCGCGGGAGCTGCGCCAGCATCCACGCCAGCAGAAAGGCCAGCGCGTACCCCCCCGGCCCGACGATGACGGCGAACTGGATCGTATTGGGCAGCACGTAGCGCATGAACGTGTCGTCCTGCGTCAGCAGGGCGATGTAGTTATCCAGCCCGATGTAGTGCGGCGGCTGGATCGAGTCGAAAAAGGTGAACGAGAGCAGGATCGCCGCGCCCACCGGCACGACGATGAAGATGATGAACAGCAGCGCATACGGGGTGAGGAAGGTGTAGGCGCTGCCCTCTCTGCGCAGCCAGTCGCGCAGCCAGCCCGGCGCGCTTTCGCGCGGACTTTCGCGTGGGATCGTTCTAATTGCTGTCATCGGTATCACCCTGCATCCACGCCAGCACGGTCTGTATGGTCGGGATCTGGAATTCGCGCACGCGCACGCCGTCGCGCAGGAAGCCGAATTCCTCCATCTTGCGCGTGATCTCGCGGTTGATGATCGTGATCGAGCGGTCGATCGCCGCACGCGGGCTGACGCCGTCGAACACGATCCGGTTCCAGATGTTGCTCAGCTCGCGTTCCTGCATGTAGCTGCCCGGCAGACGCACCGGCTCCTGCACCCACTGCCACTGCTCCAGGATGATCGCGCGGTGCTCCGGCGGCAGATCGAGCTGCTGGAACGCCTCCAGATTGGCCGAGAACCACAGATATTCGCGCCCGAAGTTGAGGATCAACTGCTCCTGGAAGGCCGTCTGCGTCTCGGTGGACATCCACCAGCGCAGGAAGTCCCAGCCTTCCTGCGGGCGGTCGGTATTGCGGAACATCAGGCTGGTCTGGGCCGAGCCGACGATGTAGCGCCGCTCCGTCCCGTCCGGCAGCACGGTGGCCGGGTGCAGGTCGATGCCCCACAGGCCGTTGAGTTCCGGCGCGGCGGTGACAAGCTGGACATACGTCGATCCGTCGGAGACGCCGACCGGCAGACGGCCGTAGCGGAAGCTCTCGAAAAAGCTGACCGTGGTCAGCGGCATGCCGTAGACGGTGAAGCTCTCCGCCATGAAGCGGATCGCCTCGATGGCCGCCTCGCTCTGTATGCCGGTGGCGAAACCGCCATCGCTGTACAGCTCGGCCCCGTAGTTGAACAGGTACGGCGCGGTGAACAGGTAGTTGCGCAGGCCGCTGCCCCCGGAAAGGGCCGGGCTGTAGTTCATGCCGTAGCGCTGGAGTTCGGGCAGCATCTCGATGACCTCGTCCCAGGTGCGCGGCACGTCCAGCCCCAGCACGTCGAGGATGTCGCGGCGGTAGTAGGTCACCCAGAAATTCTGCGTCTCCGGGATGGCGTAGACCGAGTCGTTGATGATGAAGCCGAGCAGCGCCCCGGGCGAGTAGCGGCGGATGAAGGTGTCGAAATCGTCGAACGAGCGCAGATCGTAAAGCGCGTTGCGGATCGCCAGCTCATACGGGATGTGCGTGCTCACGCCCAGCGCCACGTCCGGCTGGATGCCCGCCGCATTGGCCAGCACCAGCTTGGCCTCGTCCGGCATGATCGAGAATTTGACGCGGATGCCCGTCTGCGGGGTGAAGGTCGTATCCGCCATCCACTGGAGCAGGTTGACGTACTGGCGCGGGCGGTTGACCCAGACCTCCAGCTCGTCCGCCCCCGCGCCGATCGACTGGTACGGGTCGGGCTGGAAGGAATAGATGAAGCGGCGCACATCCTCCACCAGCGCGGTGATCAGCGGGACGGATGGCGGCTGCGGGATCTCCCCCGGCGCGTGGATGATGATCGTGTCCAGCGTCAGCGGCTGGTTTTGCAGCAGCGGCAGCAGCGACCCCAGAAGCTGCGCCGCCGACCCCGGCCCTTCCGAGAAGCGCCCCATGTAGATCGGGATGACGTCCGGATCGTCGGCCAGAAACTGCAAATTGTCGATCGCCATCTGGTAGGTCATGATCTCCGGCGATGCGCCCGTGGGGTCGATGCGCAGCAGCGTCTCGCGATCGCGGGTGAGCCGGTCGATGATCGCCTGCAGGCGATCGCGAATATCCGGGATGTAATCGCTGATCACCCATTCGCGGAAGACGTCGCGCTGATTGCCGGTCAGACGGTTGATCTCCAGCGCCAGATTGTTGATATCGAGCAGCGCGGCCTGGATCGTCTCGATGGCGGGCAGGTAGGGCGCGTTCGTCGCCTCGAGGCCGATCACGTTGACGCCGCGGTGCAGGAAGACGCGGTACGGCCCGTCCGGCTCGTCCGCCCCCAGCGTGATCGTGCGCCAGTCGGGCGAATAGCTGAAGGGCACGGCGTTGAACTGGTCGAACGGCACGACGCCGTTGACCGTGATGCGGCGGAAGACGGTGAAATTGCTGCGCAGGTTCTGCAGCGCGCGCAGCGTGATCGCGTACAGGCCGTCTTCCGGCACGCTCACTTCGTAGTAGACGGCGCTGCCGCTGCGGATCCAGCTTTCGCCGCCCAGCGTATTCATGAGCAGGCAGTAGGTGTCGTAGGGCGTCACCGTCAGGTTGCGGCTGGGCACGGGACGCACCGAGGTCTCGTTCTTGTAGGCGGGCAGTTCCGCTTCCAGCGTCAGCGTCACATCGACCGCATCGCCCGCCGTCTGCGCCGCCCGATAGTCGGCGTAATCCGGGTACGGGGCGAACGGCATCAGGTAGATGCTGCCCAGGTAGATCTCGCCCGCATCCAGCCGGAAGCGCAGGCGGTGCACCCCGGCGCTCAAGAGCAGGCGCAGCGGGTACGGCTGGCTGAAGTTGACGTCGCGGGCGGCGGCGCTCGTCCAGCGGACGTCGCGCGCCTGCGGGATGAGCGCATCGTTGCCGTAGCGATCTTTGGGGAAGACGGTCGTGGTGCTGCGGTAGAAGACCGGGAACGTCAGCCGTTCGAGGTCGGGCAGCGGGAAGCCCTCATCGACGCGGAGCTGCGCGCGCGGGACGGTGGAGTCCGCCGTCGCTGCGAGATCGAACGTCACGGTGTAGAGGTTGTCCGCCGGGATGATCACGTCGAACGCGACCTCGTCCCCGGCGCGCAGCCGGACGCTCGCCCCGGTGTAGCGCTGCGCGACGGCGTCCGCCGCCAGCGGCAGGCCGAAGGCCGGCGCATCAATGACGATCGTGCCGGGCAGCGATCGGCCCGGTGCGCCGGCATAGGGCCGGGCCGCCTGATCGTCAACCGCCAGCGGGGCGGGGGCCACTGCGCCGGTCGTCAGCGGGTTGACGCAGCCCAGACCGAGCGCGGTCTCGCGCTCCACCGGCGCGGACGTGCACATCGCCAGCACCAGGCTGGCCGCGATCAGCGTCAGCGCCGCCGCCGGGCGACGCCGGCGCGCTCGATGCCCTGGCATGGCCGCCCCCTTCCTCACCCACACAGCGGACGAACGGGACAGCGCGGCAGCCGGAGGCTGGTTTTCCGCGCTGCGGCACGGGGTTGCAGGTCAAAAAATCGGTTCCACAAAACAATAATCACTGCGAACGGCATCCTGTTCTTTTTATTCTAACACGGTTCCGGCTGAAGCCTGCGCCTCACCCCGCTCGGACTGCGAGCGGGGTGAGGGTCGGCTCAGGCGGGCTGAGCCGGATCTTTCACACCCGGACTAGCGCTCCAGCGCGGCGCGCGCCTCATCCATGATGTTGTTGGCGTACGCCTCAAGCTGGGCCGCGTAATCCTCGAACTTGAACGCGCCCGTCCAGACGTTGTCGAAGATGTAACTCATGGTCACATTCAGGTTTTCGCCGATATCGATGCCGGGGTGGCCCTCCCAGCGCGCGTTGATGTAGCCGGGTACGATCTTGGCCAGCGACTCGATAATGCTGTTATCGATGTTCTCCAGCGCAGTGCGCAGCCCCGGACGATCGCCCATGAACGACATGTACAGATCGATCGACTCAGCGTCGGGCACAACCGGCATGCGCGTCGGGACGACACCGCTGGCGCGCGACAGCTCGGCCTCGGTCTGATAGCCTTGCGCCGAGTAGCTCATCCAGCGGGCGAAATCGAAGGCGGCCTCCAGATCGGGGGCAGTTGCCGAGACGACGATGATATCGGCCACAACCGCCTGCCCACCACCGGGAATGCCGAGGAAGTCCCAGTTGAACGTCGCATTCTCAGCGAAGTACGGCGCAACCCAGCCGCCGTCCCAGATAGCACCGGCTTCCTGGTTCATGAACAGTTCCCATGGCCCGATCGAGGCGAAGCTGGAGCGCTGCGCTTCGCTCAGCCCCTGCCAGCTATGCGGAACCATGCTGATGGCCATCTCGACGGCGGCGCGGAAGGCCTCGGAGTTGTAGTTCATGTGCCGCCCGTCAAAGCTGAACCAGCCCAGGTTGGCATCGACCGTGTGCGGATACCAGCCCATGATCGGGACAACTTCATTGGTGCCCAGGATGCTCCGGCGGATATCGGTCAGCGCGGTCACCGTCGCAAAGAACTCATCGACCGGCATCCCGTAAACTGGAGGTTCGAGATTGGCCGCTTCGAACAGATCCAGATTGACGTAGTACCCCATGACGGACTGTTCGGACGGCAGGCCGAGCACGCGGCCATTGTAAGTGACAGCATCGACCAGCGTCTGCGGGACGTTAGCCCACTCCGGATCGGCGGCCACCAGATCGGTCAGATCGGCCAGCCAGCCGTTCTGGACGTAGTAGGGCGTGTTGTTGGCCATGAAAACGTCGGGCAGTTCACCGCGCGCGGCCAGCGTGGTCAGGATCTCTTCCCAGTTGCCATCACCGGACATATCGACGAACTGAACATCGACGCCGGGATGCGCTTCTTCATAGACTGCGACGAGCTGGCGCTGGACGTTGTTCTCTTCCTCCGGGCCGACGTTCCAGTTGGCGTAGCGGATGACCGTGGACTGAGCAGCAGCAGGGATGCCCAGCGAGAACAGGCTCATAACAAAGATGAGCAAAAAAGCGACGCTGATCGTTCGAACGACTTTTTTCATTTTTCCCCCATGAGGAAGCACACTGACTAGCAGTTGGTTATCGACTGATAGATCGCGTACTGGCTTCCGTCATCAGGCGCGGGTAGGGCGCCGGGCGAACCTGCTTACGACAACGAGCGGACGGTTGAATGGATACTGCGGTCATCTGTTTCAGCTTCTCGTGACACCTCCCCGGTGATACCGATCGATTCCGGCTCGCTGGATGGATCGGCGGCGGCTCACCATCAGTTATCCGCAGCCGGAGCGCGCGTTCAGCAGTGCCAGCAGTACGGAGCGCGCTCCGGCCCGGTGTCATCTCACCTGCCCGTGACAGGTGAGATGACCGGTGGCGTACAGGCGGCTTCAGCCTTCCAGCGCGGCGCGCGCCTGGTCAAGGATGCCGTTGGCGTACTCTTCAAGCTGGGCCGCGTAATCTTCGAACTTGAACGCGCCCGTCCAGACGTTGTCGAAGATGAAGCCCATCGTGACGTCCTGGTTCTCGCCGATATCGATGCCGGGGTGGCCCTCCCAGCGGGCGTTGATGTAACCCGGGACGATCTTGGCCAGCGACTCGACCAGGCTGTTGTCGAGGTTCTCCAGCGCGGCGCGCAGGCCCGGGCGATCGCCCATGAACGACATGTACAGATCGATCGTCTCTTCGGTGATGGCGACCGGCATGCGCGTCGGGACGACGCCGTTGGCCTGGGCCAGTTCGGCCTCGGTCATGTAGCCTTCAACCGAGTAGCTCATCCAGCGGGCGAAATCGAAGGCCGCATCCGGATTGGCGGCCGTCGCCGAAACGACGATGATATCGGCCACCAGCGCCTGGTTGCCGCCGGGGATGCCGAGGAAGTCCCAGTTGAACGCCGCGTTCTGGGCGAAGAACGGCACTGCCCAGCCGCCATCCCACACCGCGCCCGACTCCTGATTGACGAACAGCTCCCACGGGCCGACCGAGGTGAAGTTGGCGCGCTGCGCTTCGCTCAGGCCCTGCCAGGTGTGCGACACCAGGTCGATCGAGGCCTGCACCGCGGCGCGGAAGGCATCCGAGTTGTAGTTCATGTGCCGCCCGTCGAAGCTGTACCAGCCCAGGTTGGCATCGACCGTGTGCGGATACCAGCCCATGATCGGGAAGATCTCATGCAGGCCGAGCACGCCCTGCTGGACATCGGTCAGCGCGGTGACGGCGCTGAGGAATTCCTCGACGCTGGCCCCGTACATCGGAGCATCGAGGTTGGCCGCCTCGAACAGATCCTGATTGATGAAGTACCCCATGACGAACTGCGCCGTGGGCAGGCCGAGCACGCGACCGTTGTACGTCACCGCGTCCACCAGCACCTGCGGGACGTTGGCCCACTCCGGATCGGCGGCCACGCGATCGGTCAGATCGGCCAGCCAACCGTTCTGGACGTAGTACGGCGTGTTGTTGGCCATGAAGACGTCGGGCAGTTCACCGCGCGCGGCCAGGTTGGTCAGCTTCTCTTCCCAACCGCCATCGCCGGACATATCGACGAATTCAACGGTGATATCGGGGTGCGCCGCCACATACGCTGCGACGAGCTGGCGCTGGATGTTGTTCTCTTCCGCCGTGCCGACGTTCCAGTTGGCATAGCGGATGACGGTGGTCTGCGCGGCGACCGGCGCGCCCAGCGACAGCAGGCTGATAACCAGGATCAGTAAAAGGGCGATGCTGGTGATGCGTGTGTTTTTCATTTTTGCCTCTCTGTAAATCCATCAAAGACGATCAGATCGCGTCGCTGTCCATACAGCATATTTGGGTCATCGGCATCGTCTTCACTCTGCTTATACTCAACCTTCCTTTCCGGATCGCTGCGCACCGGGTGCGCCCATGATCACCTCAACGGTGTGCTGGAGACCATCTCCGAACACCGGCAGTACACTTCCCTGATGCGGCTGGCCGTCGATCGTCACCGAGCGCACGCCCCGGCTGACGTGGTCGGGGTTGGATACGACGATCCGGTACGTCGCGCCGCGGAAGCGCCGGGTGACGGTGAAGCCATCCCACGCCGCCGGGATCGACGGATCGACGAGCAGCCCGTCCGCCTGCGGGCGGATGCCGAGGATCCAGTGCGTGGCGACGCGGTGCAGCCACTGGGCCGACCCGGTGTACCACGTCCAGCCGCCGCGCCCGTAATACTCCGACAGCGGGCCGTCGATGTTGCCGGGCGTGACATACGGCTCGGCCTTGTAGGTGTCGATATCGGCGCTGCGGTTGGGCGGGCAGATGCGCCGGTACGCCTGGTAAGCCAGTTCCGGCTGACCGGCCAGCGTATACGCCCACACTGACCAGGTGGCCGCATGCGTGTACACGCCGCCGTTTTCGCGCAGGCCGGGCGCGTAGCGCGTGACGTAGCCGATATCCGGGCGCGGGCGGGTGAAGGCCGGGTAATTGAGCAGCGTGCCGTAGTCTTTGAGCAGATGCTCGGTCACCGACTGCATCGCGGTCGCCGTCCGCTCCGCGTCGGCCATGCCGCTGATCACCGCCCAGATATTCGGCATCAGGAAGATCTGCCCTTCCGGGTTGCTGCGCGATCCGAGCAGTTCGCCGTCGTCGGTGGTCGCCATCAGGTACCACGAACCATCCCAGCCGTGCTCGTTGAGCGCGGCCTTCAGGCTGGTGCGCACCGTCGCGCAGCGCTGGGCGAAGCGCGCATCGCCGCGCCGTTCGGCCAGCGGGATGAAGCCCTCCAGGATCAGGTACAGGAACTCCGCCACCCAGAAGCTTTCGCCTTTGAGCAGCGTCCCGACCGCGCTCAGGCCGTCATTCCAGTCGTGATCGCCCATCAGCGGGATGCCGCGCGGTGAAAAGCGCGAAAACGACCGCTCGATGGCGCGTTTGCAGTGATCGTACAGCGGCTCCGCCGGCCCGTTGAGGTAGGGGACGGGTTCATCGAGGATCGCCTCGTCGGCGGTCTCCAGCAGATAGGCCTGCAGGATGAACGGCAGCCAGAGCAGATCGTCCGAGCAGTTGGTGCGCGGGCCGCCGCCGCGGATCGAGAACCACCAGTGCAGCACGTCGCCCTCGATGAACTGCTGCGTCGCGTGCAGCAGGATCTGCCGCCGCGCGTATTCCGGCTCGCCCACCAGGAAGATCTGGCAGTCCTGAAGCTGATCGCGGAAGCCGTAGCCCGCCGAGACCTGATACGGGCCGGATTTGGCCCACAGCCGGGCCGAGATGGCCTGGTATTTGCTCCAGATGTTGGTCATCAGGTTGAGCGCCGGATCGGGCGTCTCGACCTGTTCCCGGTCGATGAAGCACGACCAGAAGGCGTGGACGGCCTCCAGCGCCCGGTCGCTGGCCTCAACCGAGGTGAAGCGCCGGATCAGATCGCGCGCATCCTCGCGCCCGTCCTCCGCCGCACCCAGCGTGAAGACCACGGTATGCGCCGCGCCCGGCGGCAGCGCCACCGCAACCTGCAGCGCGGCGATCGCATCGGTGAAACGACCGATATGCCGCGCCAGCTCCGGCTGGAGCATCGCCTGCGGGCGGTCGTCGTTGCGATACAGGCCGATGAAGGTCTCCTTGTCGCCATCGAACGACTGGAGCGGCTCGCTGACCGCCATGAAGGCCGTGTACGGCCAGTCGATATTGTTGTGCCGGCCTTTGTCGTCCGGGAAGCCCCACAGGCACTTGCGCGCGAACAGCGCGCGCGCCTCGACGTCCGCCGTCGTCTCGATGAACAGCTTGTGAAATTCGCGGTGCTCATCGGGCGCGAAGCCGAGCGCCCATTCGGCATACGACGTCACGTCGAGCTGGCGGGGCCGGTCGCTGCGATTGGTCAGCGTCAGCCGCCAGATCTCGACCGGCGCATCGGGCACGACGAACACGGTCAGGACGCTTTCGATCCCCTCCACCTGCTGGGTGAAGCGCGAATAGCCGATGCCGTGCGCCACCTCATAGCGCTCATACGGATGCATCACCGGCTTGTAAGCGGCAGACCAGTACGCCCCGCTCTCGCGATCGCGCAGGTACAGGTACTTGCCCCAGTTGTCCTTGATCAGATCCTGAAATGACCGGGTGATGCGGTTCTGGCCGGCGTTGCCGCGCCAGGAATAGCCCGATCCGGTCTGCGAGATCAGCAGGCTGTAATCGCCGTTGCTGATGACGTTGCTCCACGGGCGCGGCGTCAGCGGCGTGGTGATGAGGTATTCGCGCCCATCAGCGGAAAAATGGCCGTAATGACTGGGAAACACTCTGTCCATCAAGTCTCTTCCAGCGCCGTCCACCTGACGAACGGCGTTTGCAGGCCGAAAAAGGATCAGCTATCATTGAGTGAAACGGTTCACTAAAGATAGACAGTAGCACACTTGTCGGGGTCTGTCAACCGGGTTTTTGCATTCAGGTCTGTTCGAAAATGACGGCCAGGCGGGCGCGGAGCGCCGTCCGTCCGTCATCGATGCAGTCATCCGCAGCGCGGATCAGTCACATCACGAAAGGAATGTCATCATCATGTCCCTCAAGCAGTTCAACGTCGGCATCGTCGGCACGGGCGGCATCCTCTACGCTTACATGGAGGGCTGCCGGTTGTTCGATATCCTGCACATCGACGCCTGCGCCGATGTCGATCGCAGCCGGGCCGAGGCGCGGGCCGCCGAGTACGGCATCCCGCGCGTGCTCTCGGTCGATGAGCTGGTGACCGATCCGGCGATCGATCTGGTCATCAACCTGACGCCGCCCAAAGCTCATGCCGAGATCGCGCTGGCGGCGATCCGGGGGGGCAAGCACATCTACAACGAGAAACCGCTGGGCATCACGCGCGAGGAGGGCCGCGCCATCCTTGACGCCGCCCGCGCCGCCGGGGTGCGCGTCGGCGGTGCGCCGGATACCTTCCTCGGCGGCGGCCTGCAGACCGCGCGCAAGGTGATCGACGACGGCTGGATCGGCAGGCCGGTGGCGGCGGCGGCGTTCGTGGCCGGGCGCGGGCCGGAAGGCTGGCATCCGAACCCGGATTTCTTCTATCAGCGGGGCGGCGGGCCGCTGTTCGACATGGGGCCGTACTACCTGACCGCGCTGATCCACCTGCTCGGCCCGGTGACGCGGGTCACGGCCTCGGCGCAGAAATCCTTCCCGGAGCGCATCGCGGGAAGCGAGGGCAACCGGGGGCGGCGCATCCCCGTCGAAGTGCCGACGCACATCTCCGCCGCGCTCGATTTCGCCAGCGGCGCGGTCGGCACGCTGATCGCCAGCTTCGACGTCTGGGCGCACGAGCTGCCCCGCATCGAGATCTACGGTTCGGAGGGCACGCTCAGCGTCCCCGATCCCAACATGTTCGGCGGTGAGGTGCGCGTGCGCCGCTTCGATCAGGATGCGTGGCATCGCTTCCCGCTGACGCACGACGCGGCCATCCAGCGCGGCATCGGCCCGGCGGACATGGCCTACGCGATCGCCAGCGGGCGTCCGCACCGCGCCAGCGGCGAACTGGCCTACCACGTGCTCGATATCATGGTGGCGCTGGAAGAGGCGTCCGAGCGGGGCCAGCACATCCACCTGGAGAGCACCTGCGCCCAGCCCGCGCCGCTGCCGCTGGGCCTGGAGCGGGGCAAACTGGACGCCTGATGCGAACAGGATGACGCGCATCCGGGGCGGGCCGGCGGCCGGTTCGCCCCGGATGCCGCGCTCAGACGACCAGATTGAACAGATAGCCGGTGAGGATGATCCCCAGCGCGACGACGCCGACGAAAATGGCGATCAGCCGCGGGCGGAGCACCTTGCGCAGGATGATCAGCTCCGGCAGGCTGAGCGCGACGACCGACATCATGAACGCCAGCGCTGTGCCCAGCGCCGCGCCCTTGCCCAGCAGCGCGCTGATGACCGGGATGATGCCGGAAGCGTTCGAATACAGTGGGATGCCCACCAGCACCGCCGCCGGAACCGACCACCAGGCGCTTTCGCCCAGGATGCCGGTCAGCGCATCTTCCGGGACGAAGCCGTGGATGAACGCGCCGATGGCGATGCCGATCACGACGAACAGCCAGACCCGGCCCAGGATCTCGCGCGTTTTCTCCGCCGCCTGGGTGAAGCGGTCGTACCAGGTCAGCCGCAGCCCCGGCCCGCGCTGCGCCCCGTTCGCTTTGATGCCGTACACGAACGGTTCGACGTAGCGCTCCAGCTTCAACCGCCCCAGCACCAGGCCGGCGACGACGCCGATCGTGACGCCGGAGATCAGATAGAGCAGCGCCACCTCCCAGCCGAACAGGCCGATGAGCATGACGAACGCGATCTCGTTCATGATCGGCGAGGTGATGAGAAACGAGAACGTGATCCCCAGCGGGATGCCCGCCTGAACGAAGCCGATGAAGAGCGGCACGGATGAGCACGAACAGAACGGCGTCAGCGCGCCGAACAGCGCCGCCAGCAGATTGCCGACGCCTTCACCGCGCTTTTCCACCAGCGCGCGCACTTTCTCCGTGTCGATGAAGGTTTGCAGCAGCGTGATGACGAAGATCATGCCGGCCAACAGCAGCAGCAGTTTGGGCGTGTCGTAGAGGAAGAAGCCGACCGCCGCGCCGAGCTGGCTCTGTCGATCGAGGCCGAACAGCGAAAAAGTCAGCCAGTCCGCCAGCGGCTGAAGCAGGTTGTAAGCGACGAACCAGACGATCGCCAGCAGGCCGATCAGGGCGAAGATCAGCGCCGGGCGCTGTTCCAAACGGGGGGAGAGGGATGACAGCCGCATGATCGGGCGCGCCCACTCAATTGGCCGACTGCATCTGCTGCGCCCAGCCGACGATCTGATCGCGTTTGGGGATGCGCCCGGCGGACATGACCGTTTCGTTCATCACCAGCGCCGGCGTGCTCAGCACCCCGTAGGCCATGATATCGGCGTACTCGGTCACCTTGATGATCTCGTGCTCGATATCCGTGCCGGCCAGCGCCGCGCGCACCTCACCTTCCAGGCGGTTGCAGTTGGCGCAGCCCGAACCGAGGATCTTGATCGTGAGCATCGCTCTCTCTCCTGCCGCTTCAGCGCAGCATATATCGATAACTATCAATATCATATGCCCTGTGCTATACTGCTGTCAAGCATCGTCAATCGGGAGGGCGGACAGGTGGAGCCGTTGACTGTGAACGAAGACCGCGCGGGCGCAGCGATCGAGGCGCAGATGCAGCCGCAGGCCGGGCCGACCTGCCAGCCCGATCTGCGCCCGCGCCTGGGGGAAACCGAAGCGGAGCAGTTCGCGCTGGCGTTCAAGGCCCTCAGCAGCCCGGTGCGCGTGCAGATCCTCGATCTGATCAGCCAGGGCGGCGGCGATCTGTGCGCCTGCGATATCGAACGACATTTCGACCTCAGCCAGCCGACGATCGCGCATCATCTGCGCGTGCTGCGCGAGGCCGGGCTGATCACCGCCCACCCGCGCGGGGTGTGGATGGCCTACCGCCTCAACCCGGCCATGCTGACGGCTCTGCAGGGGCTGCTCATGCTGATCAACAACACGCGCCGCTGATCGGCTGCCATATCGACAGTCTTCTATCTATACTCTTCCTGCCTCAGCTTGCGGGGAGCGCGGGCAGCCGCGCCGGCAGATCGACGCAGCGCGTGGCGTTCAGCCAGTGGGCCAGTTCGCCGATCGCATCGCGCTCCAGCAGTTCCTGATAGGCCAGGCGCGGCAGGTTGCGCAGGAAGATGACCGAGATGACGGGAAAGCCGCCGATCGGCTGGCCGTAAGCGACCAGGGTGAGCAGACCGCCGGAGTAGAACCCCAGTTTGGAACCGTACTCGGTATAGCGGGCGTTGATGTAGTCGTTGTCCTGCCAGCGCAGCGCGGCGCGCGTCAGCGTGCGCACCGTCAGCGAGAGCGGGCTGTCCGGGCCGTAGATGGCGCGCAGCACGCGCAGAAAATCGCGCACAGTTCCGCTGGCCGTGTGCTGCTGTAAGACGGCGGCCTGCGTACGCCAATCCGGGAAATCGCTGCGCCGCCGCTCGCGGTAGGCGATCTCCTGCGCGCGCCAGACGGGATCGCTGACATAGCGTTCGAGGTAGGCCTGCCCCTGCGCCAGCGAAAGCGCCGGCACGGTCGCCAGGCGCGCCCGCCCGGTCTCGTGATTGTTCATCAACAGCGGGATCAGCGTGAAGGCGTGCGGCGGATCGGTGGCGGTGAGCTGAAGCGCGGCGAACAGGCCATCCCAGTCCGCCGGGGCGAGCCGGTCGAGCAGATAATCCGTGGCGGCGTTCGAGCTGTACTGGATGATGCCGACGGCGACATCGCGCAGGCGCAGCGTCTGCGTCCCTTCCGGGAAGCGAGCCAGAAACGCCTCGTGCGCCCCCAGATCGGTTCCCGGCAGGTGGTAGCGCGCCAGCGCGCTGACCTCCACCAGTTCATCGAACGGGATCGCCCCGCTTTCGAGCTGGCGGGCGTACTCCATGAAGATCAGCAGCTTGGAGACGGATGCCAGCGGAAAGCGGACATCGGGCTGGTAGACGACCGCCGCCGCCTCGTTGTTCAGCGGCATGCAGCCGATGGCAAAATCGGCGGGCCGGGCGGCGATCTGCTCCCACAGCAGCGCCAGCGGATCCGGCGGCGGCGTCACTTCCTGACCGGCGGCCGTCAGCGGGCCGATCGTCAGCAGCGCCAGGCAGACCCCGATCATCAGACCGGCGCGCCAGCCGGCGATCCCCAACATCCCCCGTTGTTTGCGCAGCGTCATCACCCTGTTCCCGCGTGTTCGTTCGGACTGCTGCCAGTGTAGCACAGGCCGGTTAAATCCCGTTGACCTTCATCAAAGCGCCCCACTGCTGCGGTCGGGCGTGGAGATCGCCGGCCCCGACTGCTATACTCGGAGCGATCCTGATGGTCAGTGAGAAAGGATGTCCCCGTTCATGGTCGCGGCTTCAGTTACTCCCAGGCATGAACTCGGTCAGTATGTTCCGTACACGCTGGATCGGATCGTCGAGATCCTCGGCGATGAGGCCGATTTCCTCTTGAAGCACCGGGCCGAGAAGATCGACCGGGCGGCGCTGCACCTGCCCGGCCCGGATTTCGTCGATCGCGTCTGGACGGCGTCCGACCGGACGCCGCAGGTGCTGCGCAGCCTGCAGCAGATGTTCAACACCGGTCGGCTGGCCGGGACGGGCTACCTGTCGATCCTGCCCGTCGATCAGGGCGTCGAACACAGCGCCGGGGCCTCGTTCGCCAAAAACCCGCTGTACTTCGACCCGGAGAACATCGTCCGGCTGGCCATCGACGGCGGCTGCAACGCGGTCGCTTCGACGTTCGGCGTGCTGGGCGCGGTAGCGCGCAAATACGCCCACAAGATCCCGTTCATGGTCAAGATCAATCACAACGAGCTGCTCACCTACCCGAACAAATACGATCAGGTGATGTTCGGGCTGGTGGAGCAGGCGTGGGACATGGGCGCGGTGGCCGTCGGCGCGACGGTCTACTTCGGCAGCGAAGAGAGCACGCGCCAGCTCATCGAGGTGGCGGAGGCGTTCGCCCGCGCGCACGAGCTGGGCATGGCGACGGTGCTGTGGTGCTACACGCGCAACAACGCCTTCAAAGTCAACGGCACGAATTACGAAACCGCCGCCGACCTGACCGGTCAGGCGAACCATCTGGGCGTCACCATCCAGGCCGATATCGTCAAGCAGAAGCTGCCCACCGTCAACGGCGGCTTCAAGGCGCTCAACACCGGCAGTTCCTCGTATGGCAAGCTCGATGAGCGCATGTACACCGACCTGACGACCGATCACCCGATCGACCTGACGCGCTACCAGGTGGCCAACGGCTACATGGGCCGCGTCGGGCTGATCAACAGCGGCGGCGCATCGGGCCAGGACGATCTGCGCGAGGCGATCACGACGGCCATCATCAACAAACGCGCCGGCGGCATGGGCCTGATCAGCGGGCGCAAGGCCTTCCAGCGCCCGTATGAAGAGGGGGTGCATCTGCTGCACGCCATTCAGGACGTCTATCTGCTCGACGCGATCACGATCGCCTGATTGTCAGTCGGCCATTCACAGCCAGCGGGGGAGTACGCGCCCCCGCTGGCCGACTCGCTTTGTACTCCATATCTATTCATACTCTACCCATACGGTTTAACAGAACGCATGTTATAATCCTGTATCGTAAAATCTCCTCCACAAGGTTTAGACTACGATGGGTCTAATCGAATTTGAACTGGATCGAATTTATCAAGGAGACTGCGTCGAAGTGCTACGTCAGTTTCCCGAAAAATCAGTCGATCTGATTTTTGCTGATCCACCTTATAATCTTCAGTTGCGAAACACCCTCCTGCGTCCCGACTTATCTACAGTTGACGCAGTCGATGAAGATTGGGATCAATTCAGCGATTTTGCTGCTTATGATGATTTTACTAAAGCATGGTTGACAGCGTGTCGCAGAGTACTCAAAGACGATGGCACATTGTGGGTTATCGGCTCATATCACAACATTTATCGCGTAGGGGCCATCTTGCAGGATATAGGATTCTGGATATTGAATGATGTTGTGTGGATAAAAACAAATCCAATGCCAAATTTTAGAGGTGTTCGCTTTACGAATGCCCATGAAACATTACTATGGTGTAAAAAGTCTAGAGAACAAAAGCGCTATACGTTTAATTATCATGCAATGAAAATGTTCAATGATGAGAAGCAAATGCGAAGCGACTGGGAACTACCTATATGTACTGGTAATGAACGGCTAATTCTAAACGGTGAAAAACTCCATCCAACTCAGAAACCAGAAGCTTTGCTTTACCGGATTATTTTATCAAGCTCAAACCCAGGTGATATCGTTCTTGATCCATTTTTTGGGACAGGAACTACAGGCGCAGTCGCAAAGAAACTGGGACGACATTTCATTGGTATCGAACGTGACGAAAACTACATTAGAGGCGCTCAAGCACGGCTCGATGCTATTCAAATACAGCTTCTTCCAGAAGCTGTGTGGGGAAAATACGAAACCAAACGAAGCGCCCCTCGTGTTGCCTTTTCTGCACTGTTAGAAAACGGGTTATTATTGCCCGGCCAAAAACTATACTTCCGCAAACAAAGAGATAAGTTTGCAACAATTGTTGCAGACGGTTCTTTACAATTGGATACAGGCGAACGGGGATCAATTCATAAAATTGGTGCTCAGGTAGGCAACTTACCGGCCTGCAATGGGTGGGAAAATTGGTACTTTGAAAATGAAGAAAATGAACTGGAAGTAATTGATTCTCTTAGAGAAAAAATTCGGAGAGAAGCTTATGCAGGAAAATGAAATTTTTGAGATTCTCAATAGACATGTTTTTGATGAGGAAAAAAGTTATCTGATCAAAAACATCACAGAGAACTATACACGATTTGTCGGGATTTTTCGGTCTACCACTCCCAGGCTTAAAATCATTCAGAATGTCCTCCAGTCACGTGAAATTCGTTTTGGTGATGCTCTAGAAGAAATTATTGAGAATATGATCGCAGACATGGGATACATCAACTTAGAAAAAGTTCTTGTAATAGATGACGAAAAGAGAAGGCATTTGAAATGCGATCAATATTTTTCAAATCGTGAACACACACAATTTTTCCTAGTTGAACAAAAAGTTCGCGACGATCATGACTCTAGGGTGTGTCCGCAAACTCGGTTAAAATGGGTGGATGACCAAACGACATGAATTAACCGACGCGCAGTGGGAGAAAATAAAACCGCTG
>DAOUBU010000027.1:0-64568 GCA_034432395.1 Anaerolineae bacterium | reverse complement strand
GGAAGCCCTGGGCATGATCATCAACTATGCGTATCAGCTCCGCCCCTGGGGGGATAAAGCTGCGATCGCAAATGACATCAGTTGGGTGCTGTTGGGAACCTGGGGAGAGCAAACTCCTCTCTTTGAACATATTCCCAGCTTAATTCAATCCATAGGTCTATCAGACTTGGCTTCTGCTCTGCATACCCCCGATCATCCTTTCTCAACGTTAGGGGGATTGGCGCAAGATTGTTCTCAAGGCGCAGCGTTTCATCCGCATTATGGCGCGGGCCAATGCAATCAAATCTATCACTTCTGGAGCTATTTCACGTCCTTTTCACACTTCCCTTGGGCCACTACAGTGCCTCAATATATATTCTCTCCCTATCTCGGCATTCATACGGGAATAATGGCAGATATTTACCATGAGTGCATTGGCATTGGAGGTCCGGGATCGACGACAGATGCTCGGCTTTCAACGGCGGCATGGGAACTCGCTACGGACTCAACAGTTAGTCCAGGCAACTTGGCTGCAAATGTAATCAATACTCTGTCTGCACAACGTCCCCCAGGGACAGATGGTATCTTAGCGTGGTGGTATTACGTTGCCCCAGAGTGCGGAACCCTGGCTAGTGTGGATCAGAGCGAGCGACTTTCAGGTCAAACAACCCCATAATGGTTGCTGAACCTGTGATGCATCCTGTGCTCATTACAAGGTATCTGTATGAGGCATGAGGTGTACAAGTAAGTTCTGTCTCCATTCACAAGCGCTAGCTCTATGGTTGGTGTTTTAGCTGGTCAGAAAACGCAATTCGTTAGCAGGACGCCTGATCATTTGAATACGAGCCTCTACAGTCATACTTGAGGTTGTTCATGAACAATCAAACGCCGAGTGAAAAACCGAGCACTGTTGTGCGTTTTGGTAATCTGGCATTGATATTGTTTGTGGTTATCAGTTTACCAGTAGGAGTGCTCGCCATCATTCTCCATTTTGCTGTACGTCTGGGGATACTGTTTTTAGGCCCTCCTCCTACTCCACAGGCTATCAGTGTGACCTATCTGCCGCTGCCGGTTGTTGAAATCACCCCGATGCCGCGCCGGGATAGTCTCCCTGAACGGAGCGTTTTCAACAGCCAGGTCGAACTTTATACCAATCGATTTGGGCAACAATGGACGGGTGGTGAAGAAATTCGATTTTATTTTTATCCGGAACGTAATATGAACATCGATCAAGCGGGTGTTTTTCAAGAACGTCGTTGGCGTTTCTCTATAAATTTCCCCTGGCCAACGACGCCATTCTCTGGGGAACTAACCCAGGCCATTCGTGGATCTGTTTCGGTACTGTTGAACCCGCAAGAAATAGACCCTGACATAAGAGGGCCAGCGGTCGCGGAGTTCGTAGAGCTCCTTTCAGATCCGCAGCAAATGAATCTGAGCAATGAAGGGATCCGCGCTAGCTGCCGCCATCACGTTCACGGGCAGGTCACGCTGACATCGATTTCGCCGGTCATCGGCAATTTCCAGTTCGCCTGCCAGTTTGACGCCACAGAGTACGCGCTCATATCCGGCTGGTTCTGGGAATGAGCGGCGGCGTCGATCCGGCGCGGATCCGATCTGATGCTCTATCAGTGGGACGAGGCAGGGGCGGAGTGCATCCGCCCCCTCAACCGGGCGCGCTAGACCGCCAGCTTTTCGCCCCGGCGGCGCTTGATCTCCGGGATGATGAGCAGGCTGAACAGGCCGTTGAGCACGACGATCACCGTGCTGCCTTCATGGCCGAGCACGCCCACCGGCAGCGCCAGCCCGACCGCGAATGTGCTGATGATCAGCACCACGATCACGGCGATCGAGAAGGCGATGTTCTGCCAGACGACGCGGCGCGCTTTCTTGCTCAGCTTGATGGCGTAGGGGATCAGTTCCAGCCGGTCGCCCATCAGCACCAGATCCGCCGTCTCCAGCGCGACGTCCGTGCCTGCCGCGCCCATGGCGATGCCGATGCTGGCCGTCGCCAGCGCCGGGGCATCGTTGACGCCATCGCCGATCATGGCCACATCCCCGTGCTGCTCCATCAGCGCCTTGACCGCCGTCACCTTGTCGGCGGGCATCAGCCCAGCGCTGACGTGATCGACGCCGAGCTGGCCGCCGATGTGGTTGGCCACGACGGCGTTATCGCCCGTCAGCATGGCCACCTTGACGCCCATCGCCTTGAGCTGTTCCACGATCGCGCGCGCTTCGGGCCGCGGCTGGTCGGCCAGCGCCAGCAGCCCGATGAACGCCCCATCGCGCTGGACGAGGATGACCGATTTGCCTTCCTGTTCCAGCCGGGCGCTGTGCTCGCTCACCGCTGCGGGTAGCGCTTCGCCCGCGAAGAAGGCCAGATTGCCGATCTTGAAGCGCTGACCGTCGATCGTGCCGTACACACCGCGCCCCAGCACCGCTTCGAACTCGCTCACTTCCGGCAGCGGCTGACCGGCATCCGCGGCGGCTTTGGCGATCGCCTTGGCCAGCGGGTGCTCCGACCGCGCTTCGACCGCGCCCGTCAGCCGCAGCAGCGCATCCGGCGTCACCCCGTTGAGCGGGATGATGTCGGTCACAGCGGGCTTGCCCGTCGTCAGCGTGCCCGTTTTGTCGAACGCGATCGCTTTGATCGACGCCATCCCTTCCAGATAAGCGCCGCCCTTGAACAGGACACCGCCGCGCGCCGCCGCCGCGATCGCCGAGATGAATGAAGCCGGCGTGCTGATGATCAGCGCGCAGGGCGAGGCGACCGTCATCAGCACCATGGCGCGGTAGAAGTTCTCTTCGAAGCCGACCCAGCCGAGTGCGGGCGGCACGATGATGAACAGGCCGATGAAAGCCAGGATCGCCGAAGCGTAGATCTGCTCAAATTTGTCCAGAAAGCGCTCGGTCGGCGCTTTGCTGTCCTGCGCTTCTTCCACCAGCCTGATGATGCGCGCCAGCACGGTATCCGATGCCGGCTGGAGCGCCTCGACGTCGAGCGCGCCCTGCTGATTGAGCGTCCCGGCGAACACGCGATCGCCTTCCGTCTTCTCGATCGGCATCGACTCGCCGGTGATCGGGGCCTGATCGACGGTGGAACGGCCCGCGCGCACGATGCCGTCGACGGGAATGCGTTCCCCCGGTTCGATCAGGATCAGGTCGCCGACTTTGATCGCGCTCACCGGCACGGTGACGACCGCGCCCTCGCGGCGCACGCGCGCCTCGTTCGGATACAGCTTGAGCAGCCCACGGATGGCCTGGCGGCTGCGCCCGATGGCGTAATCCTGCAATACGTTCGACAGGGAGAACAGGAACAGCAGCAGCGCGCCTTCATGCCATTCGCCGATGGCCGCCGCACCCAGCGCCGCCAGGATCATCAGCATATCGACGTCGATGCGCCGCTGAAGCAGCGACTCGATCGCCGTTTTCGCGCCGAAGATGCCGCCCGCCGCATACGAGATCACATTGAAGGACAGGATCAGCCAGTCCGGGGCGGCGAGGCGCTCTGCGATCAGGCTGGCAAGGATCGCCAGCAGGGTGATGACGACGAAACGCGGTTCCAGCCAGGCCTGGGTCAGCCAGACGGGGCGGAACGGTGTGCCTTCACTGCGGGCGCTGTCGGCAGGGGCGGTGACGATGGTGGTCATGATCAACCTCAGTGGTGTTTTTGATTTACCTTGCTGTGATTCTATTTTAACACAGGTAAATTGAAAGTAAACTGGCATTTATCATTTTCTGAGGCGTGCGATAGTACCATTCGCACCTGAGATTGGCTGCTCAATACAGGATAGGACTTTATGACAGGTTACATTCTCGCTCTGGATCAGGGGACGACGTCGTCGCGCGCGCTTGTGTTCGATGAACGCGGTCAGGTGCGCGCCGTCGGACAGGAAGAATTTCCACAGATTTACCCGCGTCCGGGCTGGGTGGAGCACGACCCAAACGCGATCTGGACGACGCAGATCAACGCCGCCCGCGCCGCGCTCGCCAGCGGAGGGATCAGCGCTGACCAGATCGCCGCCATCGGCATCACCAATCAGCGCGAGACGACGCTGATCTGGGATCGGGCCACCGGCGAGCCGATCTACAATGCCATCGTCTGGCAGTGCCGGCGCACCGCCGATCTGTGCGAGCAGTTGAAGGCGGAGGGCTTTGATGCTGTCATCGCCCGCAAGACCGGCCTGGTCACCGATGCTTACTTCAGCGGCACAAAAGTCGCCTGGCTGCTCGACAATGTGCCCGGCGCGCGCGAGCGGGCCGAGCGCGGCGAACTGGCATTCGGCACCGTCGATACGTATTTGATCTGGCGGCTGACGGGCGGGCGCGTCCATGCTACCGATGTCAGCAATGCCAGCCGCACGCTGCTCTTCAACATCCATACGCTGACCTGGGACGATGAGATCCTGGCCCGGCTGCGCATCCCGGCGTCGCTGCTGCCGGAGGTGCGCCCGTCCAGCGCGATCTACGGCGAGACCGACGCCCATCACTTCGGCAGAGCGCTGCCCATCGCCGGGGTGGCGGGCGATCAGCAGGCGGCCACGTTCGGGCAGGTGTGCACCGCCCCCGGCATGATCAAGAACACCTACGGCACGGGCTGTTTCATGCTCATGAACACCGGCGGCTCAGCCGTCGAGTCGCGCAGCAGCCTGCTCACGACGATCGGCTGGCAGTTGGGCGCAGGCCCGGTGCAGTACGCGCTCGAAGGCAGCGTGTTCATCGCCGGGGCGGTCGTTCAGTGGCTGCGCGATGGCCTGGGCATCCTCAACAGCGCCGCCGAGGCGGAAGGGCTGGCCACCAGCGTCCCGGACAGCGAAGGGGTGTATTTCGTGCCCGCGTTCGTCGGGCTGGGCGCGCCGTACTGGGATGCGTATGCCCGCGGCACGATCACCGGGCTGACGCGCGGCACGACGCGGGCGCATCTGGTGCGCGCCGCCCTGGAAGGGGTGGCCTTCTCCAGCCGCGATGTCATGGAAGCGATGCGCAGCGACTCGGGCATCGAGCTGCAGACGCTGCGGGTCGATGGCGGCATGGCGCGCAACGATTTTCTGATGCAGTTTCAGGCTGATATCCTCGGGGTGCCGGTGCAGCGCCCGGCTGTGACCGAGACGACCGCGCTCGGCGCAGCGTATCTGGCCGGATTGGCGACCGGGTTCTGGCCGTCATTGGATGCGCTGGCGGGGCAGTGGCAGGTCGAGCGCACGTTCGAGCCGGCCATGTCAGCCGATGAACGGGAGAGCCGCTACGCCCGCTGGAAGGAAGCGGTCAGACGCGCCCAGAAGTGGGCGTGAGGGGGACAACACAACAGCCCCGACACGTCCGCGTCGGGGCTGCTGCGCTTTCCCTGCCAGGCCGGTTGCTACTGCTGCGGCTGGGCGGGCGGCATCGGCACTTCGATCTCGATGGCTTTCTGGAAGAGCTGGCGCAGCGCCGCTTCGGGCAGCGCGCCCGGCTGGTTGTAGAGCATCGTGCGGTTCTTGATCACCATCAGCGTCGGGATGCTCTGAATGCCGAAGGCCTGCGACAGGCCGGGGTTGGCATCGACATCGACCTTGACCACCTTGATCTGGCCGGCGAATTCCTTCGCCAGTTTTTCCAGGATCGGCGCGACCATGCGGCACGGGCCGCACCAGGCCGCCCAGAAGTCGATCACGATCGGCAGGTTTTCCTCGGCGAACAGCACTTCCTGCTCGAAAGTGGCGTCGGTGGCGTTGACGGGCTTGTCGTAGGTGACTTTAGGTTTCGGGGCGTTCACGGGTTCCTCTTCAGCTTTCTCCGCCTCCGGGGCGGGATTACGGCTGGCGACAGCGGCATTGAGCGATTCGATCGTCAGGGTAAGATCTTCGCTCCAGGGGCGCGGACGACGCGCGATCTCTTCGCCACAGTACCAGCCAATGAGCACGGGCCTGGCATTTTCGTCAGTGCTTAAGTTGAACAGCGCGGCGGCCTTCGGATTGCGCGTCGGATCGAGCACGATGAAATCGTGCTTCGATGCTTCTGCGGCCTGCCGATTGAACGCCGCTTTGAAATCGCCCTTCAGCCCTTCACCATTGGTCGCCAGGATGACGAGCGGTCGATCGCTGCTGAGCACCTGATCGAGATTGGAGTCGGTAAGTGTGATGGGTTCCCCTGACATGCCATCCAGTCCTCATAGACCGCGGACGCGACTGCGCTGCGCCGCGGTTGTCGGTATGCAATCGATCATCTAGATGATGAGGGTGGATGGAATCTTACTGAAGGATTCAGGCATGTCCGTGGTGACCTGGACGCAGCGATCAGGCGATCCCGCGGCATCCGTCGTTCATCCGCCGGAGTCGCCGTCCGGCTGATCCCCGTGCCTGAGCGCCAACCCCAGCTCATAGACCCGTTTGCGCTCCCAGCCGGACTCCGCAGCGAGCAGCGGCGCGGCATCGCGCAGCCGCATCCCGGCCCGCAGTCGAGCGAGGAGCGCATCGCGCAGGCGCGTCTCATCCCAGACGGCATGCGCGGTCTCGGCGGCGCCGCCGATCACCAGCACGATCTCACCGCGCGGGGGATGGGCCTGATAATGGGCCAGCACCGCGCCCGCCGGGCCGCGTTGAAATTCTTCATGGATTTTGGTCAGCTCGCGCGCCACGCACACGGGATGGTCGGCTCCCAGACTGGCGCACAGCGCGCTCAGCGACTCCACCAGCCGGTTCGGACTCTCATAGGCGATCGTCGTGCGCCGTTCCTGGCGCAGGGCGGCGAACAGTTCCGCGCGGGCGCGCTCGGTACGCGGCAGAAAGCCGATGAAAACGAAGCCGTCCGTCGGCAGGCCGGATCCCACCAGCGCCGTGATGACAGCCGATGCGCCTGGCAGCGGCTCGACGCGGATGCCGCGCGCGATCGCCGCGCGGATCAGCTCGTAACCCGGGTCGTTGATGCCCGGCGTCCCGGCGTCCGACACCAGCGCGACCGACCCCGTCTCCAGCGCGGCGAAGAGGGCATCGAGTTTGGTCAGTTTGTTGTGCTCGTGGTAGCTGGTCAGCGGGGTGGTGATCGCGTAGTGCTGCAGCAGCCGGGCGGTCGTGCGCGTGTCTTCAGCGGCGATCAGGCTGACCTCGCGCAGGATGCGCAGTGCGCGCAGCGTGATATCTTCCAGATTGCCGATCGGCGTCGGCACGATATACAGGGTGTGAGTCACGATCTGTCCGTCAGCCGCGGATGGCCGGGCGGCTCCAGCGTATACGAACCGTCGGATAGGCGCTTCATGATACCGTAAGCGGTATGATATTATCAGTAGGCATCAATCCCCATACAGATAGAGTCGAGGTTGATTCAGCATGATCAGAGCGTCTTTTCGACTGGTGCCGGTGACCGCTGCGATCCTTTTGCTGGCCTTCAGTCTGGCGCAGACGCGCGTGACCTTCGCGGTGGGCTACCGGGAGTGCGACGATATCGATGAGACCCATCTCGTGCCCGATGACGACTGCCTGGCGATCATGCAGCAGTTCCCCGAACCGACCGTCATCGAAATCCCACGCGATGGCTTCACGTTGTTCAACTACAGCTACTGGCGCGTGATCACCGAAGGCCCGGCGAACGTCTACGACGCGCCGGCTGGCAATGTCATCCGCACGATCGAACCGGGGTTCAATTTCGTCATCGTCACCGATACCTCGGTGGAAGGTTGGTACGGGATCCAGGGCGGCGGGTGGATGGCGGCGACCGATCTCCGCTATGTGCCGGCCTCGGAGCATCGCGGCGTCCAGATCCTGGATGGCCTGCAGCAGCCCTTTGGCTGGGTGATGTTCAACCTCTTCCCGGCCAGCGAACCGGGCGGCCAGCAGGATATCAACACCGGGCGGCTGCTGCAAAAATACGATCGGTTCAATGTCTTCGCCTACGTGCACGACGAAAACGGCGTCATCTGGTACCTGATCGGCCCCAATCAGTGGGTGGAGCAGCGCTGGGTGGCGATCGCCAAGCGGACGGAGATCCCGGAGGGCGTGTCGGGCCGCTGGCTGGCCGTCGATCTGTACGAGCAGACCATCGTCGGTTATGAAAACGATACCCCGGTGTTCGCCTCGCTGGTGGCGACCGGGCTTCCGGGATCCGATACCAACGAGGGCCTGTTCGAGGTCTGGGCGCGCGCACCCTACGACACGATGAGCGGGGCGACCGGGTCACCGCGCGCGTATGCGCTCCAGAACGTCCCGTGGGTGATGTATTTCGACGGTGCTATCAGCATCCACGGCACGTACTGGCATGACGGGTTCGGCTACCGCCGCAGCCGCGGCTGCGTCAACCTGAGCATCAGCGATGCCCGGTTCGTCTACGAGTGGACGGCGGAGAACCCACCGGATGAGAATGGCCAGCCGCGCACCTTCGTCTATGTCTACAGCAGCGGCGTCTACGGTCAGTTCGGCGCGGCCCAGGGTTGAGCGGAGCGGCCAGCCAGTTCTCAAGGCAGGAAGCACAGGAGCGGTCACGCGGGGCCGCTCCTGTTTTTTTTCACCCGTTCCGATCGTCGCTCAGGTTGTGTGGAAGGCGGGCAGCACGGTGCGCGCCAGCAGCTCCAGCCCGTCGATATCGTCCTGATCGCGCCACATGAGCATGATCCGTTCGACGCGCGCCTCGGCATACGCGCCGATCTGGTCGATGACGGCGGACGGCACGCCGATGATCCGGTTCCATTCGAGCAGTTTGTCCGAGGCTTCGGGGGCATTCCCCAGTTTGGCTTTGACCGCTGCGTCATCCGCGCCGATGATGATCTGCGTCATCAGCGAACGCCTGACGGCGCTGATGGGGCGTCCCTGGGCGGCCAGCAGCTCATCGAGCAGGGCATTGCGCTGGCGGACTTCGCTGGCCGTGAGGTAGACGGCGTTCCACTCGTCAGCGAAGCGCGCCGCCAGCGGCAGCGTGCGCTTTTCGCCATTGCCGCCGATCAGAATCGGCGGGCCGCCGGGCCGCGCCGGGCGCGGCAGCAGCACCGCGCCATCGAGCGAGAAGTGTTTGCCCTGATAGCTGACCGGCTGATCGTGCCTGAACAGGCGCGTGGTGATCTCCAGCGCGTCTTCCAGCATTTCGAAACGGGTGTTCACATCGTAGAACGGGATGCCGAACTGCCGGTGTTCGCGTTCATGCCAGCCCGTGCCCAGGCCGAGCACCATGCGCCCGCCGCTCAGATCGTCGATGGCGGCGGCCATGCGCGCCGTCAGCGCGGGATGGCGGAACGTCGTCGGGGCGACCAGCGTGCCGAACTCAATGCGCTGCGTCCGATCGGCGGCATAAGTGAGCGAGACGAACGTCTCCAGTGACTCCTCATCGGGCGGGCCGATGGTGTAATGGTCGGAGCGGAAGACGCACTGAAAGCCGAGCGCTTCGGCTGCCTTGAGCAGACGCTGCCAGCGCGCCCACGTCAGCCCCCACTGTCCTTCGATCATCAACCCGATCTGCATCGACCTCTCATCCTTTCGCTGAGGTGCGGTTGAGCCACCATTTGATCTGAATCCCCCAGGCCAGCGGGCGCGTCAGCAGCCAGAGCAGGGCCGCGCGCCCGAAGCCGAAGTGGATGCGCGTGAACGTGAACAGATCGCGGAAATAGATGCGCGAGGCCGCCGCCGTGCGCGTGGATGACTTCTCCCGATGGAGGATCGGCGGCCCGGCCAGAAAGCGAAAAGGACGCCCGGCCCAGCGCCGCGCCAGATCGTCCTCGTTGAAGTAGAGCCGCAGGCGGTCGTCCAGGCGCAGATCGGCGCGGCGCATCAGCGTGCACGAGCCGGGGATGGCGGCCACGTCGTAATCGCGATCGCGCTCCCAGCCAGCGTACCAGTGAGCGGCTTCAGCCCGCTGGCGCGCCCGCCGGGCGATCAGGCCGAGCGGCGTGTGCGTCAGCAGCAGATAACGGTAGGTGGCGGCAGCCGAACAGGTGCGCTGGATGCCCCCATCCGGGTAACGGAGCTGGATCGTCGCCCCGGCGTAATCGGGATGTTCGTCCATGAACGTCACCAGCGCGGCCAGCGAACCGGGCGCGACGACTGTATCCGGGTTGAGCAGCAGGGCGTAGTGACCGCGGGCGCGCGCCAGCCCGTAATTATTGCCGGTGCAGAACCACAGATTGCGCCCCGGCTCGAACAGGCGGACGGACGGGAATTCGGCGCGCACCATGTCAGCGCTGCCATCGGACGAAGCGTTGTCCACGACGAGGATCTCGGTCTGATCGGCGATGGTGGAGCGCAGCAGCGCGCTCAGGCACAGGCGCAGATCGTCGCGCGTGTTGTAGCTGACGATGATGACGCTCAGGCGCGGCGCGATCGCAGCGGTCACCGGCGCGCCACCACCAGCGTCGTGAAGTTGAAGGCCCACGGCAGCAGCGTCCCCAGGATCCCGCCCAGAAAATCGGCCAGCGCCGACGTGCGGTAATAGCCTCTGGCGCGGAACGGCCCGCCCAGACCCCACAGGGTGTAGGCATGACTGGTCGGTTCGACCAGCAGCGGGGTGAACCCGGCGTCGATCACGGTGTTCACCAGCCGCTCGCGCGTATAGGTGCTCTCGTAAAACTCGTCGTCGGTGAGGACGCTCACGCCGGCCCGCCGCCGCCGCCATGCCACCAGCCGATTGACCACGTTCGGGTAGGGGATGGTCAGCACCAGCGTCCCGCCCGGTTTGAGGACGCGGTAGGCCTCGAGCAGCGCCGGGATCATCCCGTGCTCGAAATGCTCAAGCACGCCGAATGACAGGTAGGCATCCAGCGACTCGGCCCCGAAGGGGAGTGCGTGGACATCGCCCACGGTGAGCGGCAGATCGGGGAAGTGCCGCCGGCAGACATGCAGCGCGCCTTCGGCGTAATCCAGGCCGATGACATGGGGGAAACCCAGTTCGCGCAGCTTGACGATGACCGCGCCCAGCCCACTGCCCGCTTCCAGGATCAGGCCGTCCGGCTTCAGGAAGGGGGTATACGCCTGAATGGTCTCCAGCGAGCGCGGGTAGTTGACGGCGGCCAGTTCGTCGCTGACGGACGCGCCGGCCCAGATCGTCTCCCAGGCCTGACGGGTGCTGTCGTAGCGCGCGCCGCGCTGTTCATCCGCCGCCGGTATCGGTGTCCAGTTCTGTTGATCGCTCATCGGCATTCCGGCCTGACTGCGCTATGATCATCATCGGGAAAGGTCTGGCAGCGATGACATCACCGCGCAAGAAAACGCGCATCGTCCTGTGCATCGGCGTGTACTGCAATCTCGATCGCCGTGCCGATCGATTATACAGACGACTGGCCCCGCAGGTCGATGCTCTGAACGGGGATTCCTGGCCGCCGTGTCTGAAACTGGAGACGGCCAACTGCCTGAGCCTGTGCGCGGTCGGGCCGAATCTGATCCTCTATCCGGCGGACGGCGCGGCGCTGACCTTCAATCAGCTCGACGAAGCCGGTCTGGACGCGCTCATCGCCGCTCATTTATCCCCATGCAGCACGTGATCCCAGAAGGCGGTCAGCACGCGCCTGAATCGATCCGGCTCTTCCCAGTGAAGGGCGTGCCCGCTATCGAACCGGATCAGCGCTCCATCGGCGACATGCTTCAGGAAATGCTCGGCGGATGATGCCGGGTTGAGGCGATCCTGCTGCCCCAGCATCATCAGCACCGGCGCGCTGATCTGCGGGGCCAGGCTGAGCGCGGCATCTCCGCCGCTGTCGGTGATCTGGCGCACCGCCTGCACCCAGCCCAGCACCAGCCGGTCTGCGTCGCGATCGGTCAGGTGATTGCGCGCCTTCGTCTCGGCGTCCATCCAGGTCGGCGGGTACGTGCTGGCGATCGCGGCGTGCATCGAAGGGGCGTAGTAGCCGGTCGCACCCCAGACCGCGCACGAGCGCGCCCGCGCCCCCGCCAGCCCGGCGACGCACAGCCCGGTTTCGCCGCCGTCCGACCAGCCGAGGATATGAAAGCGTTCGATCGCCAGCGCATCGAGCAGCGCGATCAGATCGCGCGCGTCGCGGCGCAGGAAATCGACCGGGTAGTCGCGCGGTTTTGGGCCGGATTCGCCATAGCCGCGTCGCGTCGGGCCGATGACGCGGAAGCGCCGGCTCAACCACGGCAGCAGATCGGCGAAGTCGGCCTGCGCGCTGCCCAGCCAGCCGTGGATGAGCAGCAGCACCGGCGGATCGATCGCATCGCCAGTGTAGACATCGTCGTAGTAGAGGCTTGCGCCCGTGGGCAGATCACGAACCGGCATGGTCGGCCTCCATCGAGAGCGGCGGCGTTTTCGTCCGCTGCGCCTGTTTCATGATGTCTTGCAGGGAGACGCCCAGCGCGATCAACCCGACCACGCCCCAGGCGGCATACGAGATCACCGTGACGCCGTGGAAGACCAGGCCGATGGCCGATGACGTCACCACCGACAGGCCGAGCAGATCGCCGGCCAGCCGCGCCGCCGCCTGGATCGGCCCGACCCCGGCCACCGTGACCGGGATGGCGATGCCGAAGGCCACCAGCCCGATCGTGAGCGCCGACCCCAGCCATAGATCGATCCCCTGAATGTCGAATGCGCGCTCCAGCGCCCAGTACGTGATCAGCGAGAAAGTCCAGCCGATGATCGTCCACAGGATGGCGTGGGCGGCGCTGCGCAGGTGCGTCAGCGGGCGCAGGCCGACCAGCATCTCCTCAAAGCGGGCGCGCAGGTTGAGGCGCGCCAGGATCGGCAGGTGCGTTTCGAACCAGCCGAGGACGCGATGGGTGAAAGCCGGGAAGCGCGCCAGCAGGATCAGCACGACGAAACCGATCACCGAACCGCCGCCCAGCAGGATCAGGGCGTTGGATGCGGCGGGCACGGTCGTCGGAAGTTGAGACAGGGGAACCGCAACCAGCAGGAAGACGACCAGCAGATCGATCAGCCGCTCCACCAGCACGCTGGTGGCCGCGGTCACGAAGGGAACCTGTTCCCGTGTGATTAGGATGGCCCGCGCCACCTCGCCGACGCGCAGCGGCAGTTGATTGATCAGCGTGCCGATGTTGAAGATGTGGAACGTCGGCCAGAAGCGCGGTTTCCCGTCCATCAGGCCGCGCCAGCGCACCGCGCGCGTCGCGATCGCCCCGGCCACGCCCAGCACGCTGATGACGACCCAGCCGATCTCGACCCGGGCGATGGTCGCGGCGACCTCGGCCAGCGGGACATCGCGCAGCGCCAGATAGAAAAAGACCGCGCTGACGATCAGGCTGGCGACGATGAAGATGATCTGTCTCATGACGGGCGCTGTCTCCCTGATTTCACCGTGCCGAATTGTACCACGGGCTGTGCCGCTGATCGCCGGGGTATCAGCCGATCGCGTCCCGAATCGGGATGTCGCGTCTGTCCAGATCGGTGGGCGTTGGCCGTGGCGATCGGTATAATCGCCGGACTCGTTCAGCCGCGATCAGATCAGGATGCGTCCCCCACCATGCCGAGCATTTTCATCTCGCACTCGTCGCACGACAAGCCGATCGTGGCCGACTGGATCGTCAGCACGCTGACGCAGGCGCTGTTCCAGGTCTGGTGGGATCGCATGCTGATCGGCGGTAAACCGTGGAAAGCCCAGCTTGCCGAGGCGATCCGCCGCTGCGATATCCTGCTCTTCGCCGCCACCCGCGAGTCGCTGGAGTCGCAGTGGTGTCTGTGGGAGCTTCAGGAAGCATACCGCCAGCACAAACCGATCATCCCGGTCAAACTGCGGCGCAATATCGACCCGCCCGCCTGGCTGACTGAGATCCAGTTCATCGATTTTTCCGATGGGCTGAAGGTGGAGCGCGCCATCCAGCTCATCACAGCGGTGACGCAGGCCGATCGCTACGTGCTGCACGATCTCGATCCGCGTTTCCTGATCGAGCAGCCGCAGGGGACGCCGACGAATGCCGTCGGTGCGGATGCCCCCGCCAGCGCCCCCGGCCCCCTCGTCCCCCCGTCGGCAGCGGCTGTCCCCGCCGAGCCGTCAGCGGAGGCCGCGGCGCTGTACGAACAGGCGGACGCGCTGTATGAGCGAGGCCGCTTCGACGAGGCGATCGCGCTGCTCAACCGGGCGATCGCCGCTGCGCCGGCATATGCCGAGGCGTATAACCGCCGGGGGGCGTGTTTTCTGGAGATCAGGGACGTGGGCCGCGCCGAACAGGACTTCGCCGAGGCGCTGCGCCTCAAACCGGGGATGGCGCGCGCGCTCAACAACATGGGGATCGTGTGGCGGCTGCGCGAGCAGTACGAGACTGCGTTGGACTGGTATACCCGCGCGCTCCAGGCTGATCCGGCGCTGGTGGTGGCTTACGAGAACCGCGGCGATCTGCATCTGATGCTGGAACGTCCCAAAGAAGCGCTGGCCGATTACCGGAAAGCGATCGACCTGACCGGCGGCAGGGTGGGCAAGTATCACGCTTCGCTGGGGGGCGCGCTGCTGGCGCTCGATCGCCCGGATGAGGCGATCGCCAGCGTCAACCGGGCGCTCGAACTGGAGCCGAACAACGCTGACTTCGTCCGCCAGCTCGCCACGATCTACACCCTGCAGAACCGCGTGCGCGAGGCGGGCGACGCTTTCGATCGGCTGCTGCAGCTCAACCGGCGCGATTTTCTGGGCTTTCTGGGGCGGGCCAACGTGCGGATGGCCCTCAACGATGTGCACGGGGCGCGCGCCGATATCTCGTTTGCCGCGTCACTGGCCAGCACGGACGATGAGCGCTCGTACTGCGAGAGCACATCGGGCGATCTGTTCTTCAAACAGGGCAGGCTGAACGAAGCGGCGGCAGCATATCAGCGGGCGCTGCGCCTGTCTCCGGGTAACGAGTACGCGCAGCGCCAGCTTCGCAGCGTTCAGGAACGGCTGTGATCAGATGCGCGGCAGCAGCGGGCGCGTATTCTGCCCGTCCTCGCGCACCCAGTCGATGGCATCGTCGTAATCGAGCACCAGCCTGACCCACGGGTTGGACGGATCCGATTTGAGGCGGCTCCCCTCCACCAGCAGCGACCCGGCGGACAGGATCTGCATCCCGGTTTTGAAAATCTTGCCCAGGGTTGTTTCGGGCTGATAGTCCTCGGTTGCCTGCCAGGTGGCCGCCCCGGGACTCTGGTAATAGAAAGCGATGCGATAGCCGGGCCGGGTGCGCGGCAGGCTGTCGATCCGGTCGATCAGCGCGTTGACGACGTCGTAGTCATATGCCCCGCCGTAGCGCACACCGGATACATCGATGATGGCCAGGTAGACCTCACCGCGGTCGTTGACCTCCTGCAGGTAATCGCGCACCACATCCTCGAAATCGAGGATCCAGCGCGGGTAGCTGTGCGCGTTGGCGGGGTGGGCGAAGCGGGACTCGATCTGAAAAACCTGGACTTCCGGGCCGTCCGACGACTGATAATACGACGTGACACCTGTCGAGACGTAATTCGACATCGATGATACCCTTTCCAGATAAAGACGGGCCGCTTCGCCCGATCGGGATTTTTTCATTGTAGCTCATTTTTTTGCAGCACCAATCAAATGAGGATCGTAGGATGCACCCGGTTTCAGGGGCAGATCCCGGCGCGGCATGTGCCGCGTTTGTGCAGCATTTACGACGACCCGGAAGGATGCGATGTGCTGATCACCGAGACGGGATCGTGCTGCACCAGCCAGACGAGCGCCGCCGCCTCCGTCCCGAAAATCCGACGCTGTCGGGTCTTCCCGCCCAGACCGGCGCGGATGAGCATATTCATGACCGGTGTGGCCAGGCTGCGCCCGACGACGATGGCCGTCCTGCCGGGTACGTCGGGGCGCACATTGCTGAGCTTGCGCGCGGTCGTCAGCGCCTGCGCGCTGACCGAGCCGGGCCGCGAGATATCGACGAGCACGTGCATCGGTCGGTCTTCGTTCCAGGTCAGGAAGACCTGGCGCATATCCTCGTACCAGGCATCGACCGTCGCATCATCCAACACCGGCAGACGACAGGCGATGACGCGGCCATCGGCGAGCCATTCCCGAAAGTAGCTGGAAGTCGTATCCATGCTGAAAACCGAATGAAAAACTCATACTTGCGATCAATTATGCATGCAGTATAGCTTTAATTGACTTAAGGAATTTTATTTAATTTGTGGATATTTTTAAATTTTGTCTCATCAAATATAATATTCTGTGCTCAATTGATTTCACACGCAAAGCGGACACGATGGGAGTATTGTGTCCGCTTGGAGAGAATATTCATTAATATTTATTTTGAATTTGGAGGCGGATCGCGCGGCGGCTGTCGGTTGCAGCCGGCGACCGTGGGATGATTAAAATAAATCGGGCCGCTGGATTTCGGCGGTTGAAGTGGTGTCTTTTTCGAGCAGCCAGGCGATCGCCGCCGGCTCCGTGCCGAACAGCATGCGCTGGCGCACTCCGCCGCCCAGGCCGGCCCGCACGATCATCTTCATCACCTGTGTGGCCAGGCTGCGCCCGACGAGGATGGCCGTGCGCCCGGGCAGGTCGGGCCGCACGTGGCTGAGCTGACGCCCGCGCGTCAGCGCCTGGGCGCTGATCGACCCCGGCTGCGAGAGATCGAGCAGCAGATGCAGCGGGCGGTTTTCATTCCACGACATGAATAACTGGCGCATATCCTCAAACCAGGCGTCAGCAGTTTCACGATCAGCGCGTTGAAAGCGGCAGGCGAGGATCCGCCCGTTGACAAGCCATTCTCTGGTGTATCCGGCAGTTTCGATCATGAATATCTTCTCCTCACGCGAGCAAAAGTCAGCGAGCATCGATCGGACAGACCGTGTGTATGACGGCCTGCATGGGCTTTCGATTGCAGAGGTGTCTCTCACTGGTCATTGTACGGGTAAATCCGGTTTCAGCACAATCATTTCCGATCGACGCGCTGTCCGGCAAGCAGCACGGAGCCGGGACGCCGAGACGGCGGTATAATGCCACGGGTGTTGATGAACAAGTCTGAGGATCGAGGGTGACCGGGTTCAGGGTTTTCATTCCATGCTTGATCGGTTTTCTGCTGAGCGTGGGTGTTGTCCGCGCGCAGCCTGCGGCCAGCGATCTTGCCGCGCGCGAGATCGTCATCACTCAGGGGGTGGGCAGCTTCGGCCAGCCGGTGCAGATCGCCCACGGGGAACTGGTCAATGCTGCCGATGCGGCCTATGTCGATGTCCAACTCACAGCGACCATTTTCGATGCAGCCGATACCGTGATCGGCGAGGGGATCGGCTTCCTGGTCGATGCCTGCGGGGCCGGTCTGCCGTTCGACTTCGCGCTTCAGCCTGGGGCGGCGCAGCCGTTCGATATCCCGCTGGAGCTGTACGAGGCCGATGCGACCATCGACCGCGTTGAGGTCAGCGCCACCGGGACGCCCGTCGAGCCGCAGACGGCGATCAGCGCGCTGGCGGACGGCGTGCGCGCGATCAGCACCGCCGAGATCGTCGCGGTCGAGTGGATCGATCCCGGTTCGCTGCGCTACGCCGCGGGCTGCCGAGGCGATCTGTTCTTCGAATGGGAATGGCAGCAGTACGATGTCGCAGCGGATTCCAGCGATCCGATCGCCCATCCGCGCGCGGAGGCCGTCACCCCGGCGCTGCGGACGGCGCTGCGGCTGGAAGATGAGGCGCTGTTCGCCCGGTCGCGCCTGTCGTTCGATCCGGACGGGACGCGGCTGGTGTTTCAGGACGGGGTCAACCGGTTTTACACCGCCGCTGTCGATGGGCGGTTCCAGCGGCTGCTCTACGACGGTCTGAACAGCTACACGCTGCAAGAGGTCTACTGGCTGGCGGGCGATCGCTTCATCGCCCACTATTACGGGGCGATCGGCGATGATGTCCTCTGGTTCACCGCCGATGCCGAGGCGCGCCCGATCAGCCCGGCCCCGCTGCGCAACCGCGCCAGTGTCATCCGCCCCGGAGCCAGCGCCGACGGGCGGCGCGTCATCCTGGCCGGGACGTTCCCGGTGGCGGGCCGGGGCGAGGTGACCGGCTATTTCATCAACGTGGTGACCAATGGTTTCTTCGAACCGCTGTTTGAGGCGCAACCGCCCGGCAACAATT
This sequence comes from Anaerolineae bacterium, assembly GCA_034432395.1. Taxonomy (GTDB): domain Bacteria; phylum Chloroflexota; class Anaerolineae; order Aggregatilineales; family Phototrophicaceae; genus Flexifilum. The sequence continues at coordinate 46,625 of DAOUBU010000027.1, read as the reverse complement.
ACCCGTCACCGATTCCGCTGACGAACGCCGAGGATCGGGTCGATCGGATCTATCTGGCGCGCGAGGTGGACGGCCTGCCCGTGATGCAGTGCTTCAACCGGGACGAAGGCGTCCTGTACGATCAGATCCCGCTGCCCTTCCGGCTGACGCCGGGGCATGAGGCGCAGTGGTGGATCGCGCCGGACGAGAGCGCGATCGCGCTGGCCGCTGACGGCGTTGGCGGCGGCCTGTGGTGGATCGATCGGGCGGCGCTGCCCCCCTGCGCGGTGGAGTGACCCCAGCCATGCGCATCCTGTTTGTGGCGTCGCTGCATCACCCGGAGGCGCTGCGCGACGCCCCCCCTTTCCCGGACGGGACGCGCCCGCTCTTCCCGCCGTCGATGTCGCAGTACTTCTGGGAGAAGGCGCTGCGCCAGCGCGGCCATACGGTCGATGTGTTCTGGCGCAATCAGCCCGTCATCGGCCTGCCCGAGCGCAGGACGGCCCGTCACAGCGAACGGATCACGCCGGGCAAGCTGATCCGGGCCGGGTTGAACCGGATCCCGCCGCATTTCAACCCCGATCTGCGGCTGCGCAACCGCCGGCTGCTGGAACGGGCGGAGGCCTTCAGGCCGGACGTGCTGTGGATGGTGGGCGATAATACCGTCATCTACCCGGAGACGCTGGCGGCGATCAAGGCGGCGACCGGCTGCCAGATCGTCTATGCCTGCGGGACATCGCCGATCGTCTTCAGCCATCCGATCGATCGCGCCGCCGCCCGGCTGTACGATCTCGTGCTGGCCAGCGATTACTATCACGGCATCCAGTGGCTGGAGCTGGGCGCGCAGCGCATGGTGGCGCTGCCGCTGGCCGCCTGCGATCCCGATTTTCACAGGCCCTACCCGCTGACGGATGCCGAACGCGCGGAGGTCGGCTGCGAGATCGCATTCGTCGGCACGCTCGTCCCGGCGCACCTGTACAGCCGGCGCGTGCGGGCGCTGGAAGCCCTGCGCGCTTTCGACCTGGGCATCTGGAGCGTGCACGACGTGCCCGCCAGCCTCAGGCCGTTCGTGCGCGGGCGGGCGCTGGGCGCGGAGATGCAGCGCCTGCTCAGCGCGGGGAAGCTGTGCTTCAATACCCACGGCGATTTCGTCTATTACGGCGGCAATCTGCGCCTGTTCGAGGTGGCGGGGGCGGGGGTGATGCAGATCGTCGATGATCTGCCCGGCGTGCGCGAGTGGTTCCCATCACCGCCGGATGCGCCGATGGTGATCACATACCGCGACCTCGACGAGCTGCGCGCTCAGGTGCGCTGGTGGCTGGATCATGATGCGGAGCGCGAAGCGGCGGCGGCCCGCGCCCGCGAACACGTTTACGCGCATCATACGTATGCGAAGCGCGTGGAACAGTTTGAGCGCCTGATCGGATAGCGGGATGAGGACGGCGGCGTCCCGGGACTGCATCAACTCCCACTGATTCCGCCGTCCGGCGTTGTCCGCATCGCCCTGACGAGCGGCGACTTGTCAGCGTGACCGTTCGTCGACTGGGGCGAGGTCGATTTCATGCTGACCACGGCCTGCACGACCCCGGTGCACATCGACACTGGCGACGCAGAGGTCTTTCAGAGGTCTTCCCTCCGGGATGTCTCGATCGTGCCGGTGTGGTGCTGCATCGGCTCGCTCATGACTGGCCTTCATCCGATCTCCGCCAGCGCTGCACGCCGACCGTCGCGCGCGCTGAGCAGGGCGGCTTCCAGCGCCCGCTGCACCGCCAGCCCGTCGCGAAAATCCGGTTCTGGCCTGCCGCCGTCGCGAATGGCGGTGATGAAGCCGCGCGTCATGAAATCGTGCTGGCGGAAGACATCCTTGTACGTATCGGCGACCCGATCGCGGCGCGCCGTCCCCCAGATATCGTCCGGGATCGTCAGCGGTCTGACCGGCCCTTCGCCCGCGCGCGCCCCATACACAACCTGCGTGTTCAGCCAGTCGATGTGCAGGTGCAGTGTGCCGTCGCTGCCATGAAATTCCATCTGGTGGCGCTGCCCGAAGTCCGTCTCTTCGCTGGCCACCGCCGTCATGTGCAGCACGCCGAGCGCGCCGTTCTCGAATTCCAGCACCATGACCGCGTCATCGTCGCCCGGACGGTACGGCTGGCCATCGGGCCGGGGCTGGCGCGCCACGTGCGCGGCGAGCGTGCATGTGATCGAGCGGATCTCGCCGTACAGCCAGCGCGCAAGGTAGAGCCAGTGCGTCCCCAGATCGCCCGCGATACCCGCTCCGGCCTCGCCCAGGTCGAAGCGCCAGTGATATTCACCCCGGCGGGCGTAGCCGGCATAGTAGCGCATGTTGAGGTGATACGGCCTGCCGATGTACCCCTCATCGATCAGCCGCTTGAGGAAGCGCATCGCCGGCATGAAGCGGTAGGTGAACGGAACCATTGTTTTGATGCCCGCCGCTTCCGCCGCTTCCGTCATCTGGAGCGCCTCGGCGTAGTTCAGCGCCAGCGGTTTCTCGCACAGGACATGCAGTCCGCGCGCGATCGCCGCCATCGTCATCGGATGATGCAGGCGGTTGGGCGTCGCAATGATGACCGCGTCAAGATCATCGCGCGCGATCAGGGCCTGCCAGTCGGTGTACTCGTTGGGGATGTTCCAGCGCTCGGCGAAGCGCTTCGTCCGTTCGGCATCCTGCCCAGCCACGGCGATCAACCGGGCCGATGGATGCGCGGTCAGGGCGGGCAGGTACATCGCGTCTGCCCACCAGCTCGTCCCGATCACGCCGACACGGATCAGCGTATCTGCCATAAGCACGCTCCTTTACGCAATAACGAGTGATCTCTCTACAAAATCTGCGATCATCAGCCCGTCACCAGCCGACTGTGATGCCGTCCTTGCGCGGATCGCTGCCGCCCAGCAGCACGCCGGTTTCGGCATCGCGGCGGATGATCTGCCCGTCGCCGAAGACGCTCCGCGCTGCCCCGGTCACAGGCCGGACGGGGTGGCCCATCTCCGCCAGACGGGCCACGGTCGCCAGCGGATAGCCATCCTCGATCAGCAGCGTCGAATCCGGCGTGCCCGCCTCCAGACACCAGCGCGGACGGTCGAGCGCTTCCTGCGGGTTGAGCCGATCGTCGATCAGCGCGCTGATGACCTGTAGATGCCCCTGCGGCTGCATGAAGCCGCCCATGACGCCGAACGCGGCCCACAGATCATCGCCCTGCGTCGCCAGCGCCGGGATGATCGTGTGATACGGGCGTTTGCCCGGCTTCAGCTCATTCGGATGTCCTTCATCGAGCACGAAACAGGCGCCGCGGTTTTGCAGGAATACGCCCGTCCCTTCAGCGACAATGGCGCTGCCGAAGCCCATGTACAGGCTGTTGATGAACGAGCAGGCATTGCCCTCGCCATCGACGACGGACAGATAGACCGTGTCCGACCCGGCCAGCGGACTGCCGAACGACGGCGGCTGCATCGCCCGTTCCGGATCGATCAGGTCGCGGCGCTGGCGGATGTACCGATCGCTGAGCAGGTCGGCTACCGGGGCGGGGTCGGTCGCCTGATCGGCGATGTACTGGCGCGCATCGGCGAAAGCCAGCCGCATCGCTTCCACCATCAGGTGAACGCGCTCCGGGCTTTCCCACGGCAGATAGGCCAGATCGAAGGCCTCGACCAGCCGCAGCGCTTGCAGCGCCGCCAGCCCCTGGCCGTTGGGCGGGCACTCCCAGATCGTGACGCCGCGATAATCAGCCCGGATCGGCTCATCCCAGGTGGAACGGTGCGCCGCCAGATCGTCCGTCGTCAGGACGCCGCCCGCGGCCTGGACGGAGCGCGCGATCGCCTCCGCGATCGGCCCGCGGTAGAAGGCATCCGCGCCCCCTTCTGCGACCTGTTCGAGCGTGCGCGCCAGCTCCGGCAGGCGGACGATCTGCCCGACGCGGGGCGCGCGCCCGCCGGGGAGATAGGCTGAGGTGCCGCGACCCGCGATGAGGACGGACTCCAGCCGCGCCCATGCTTCAGCGTAGACGGGGTGCACCGGGAAACCGTCGCGGGCATAAGCGATCGCCGGGGCGAGGACATCGGCCAGCGTCATGCGCCCGTGGCGTTTGAGCAGATCGTCCCAACCGCGCGCCGCGCCCGGCACGGTCACAGCGTGAGCATGGCGCGCCGGGATCGTCGTCCAGCCCTGCGCCCGCAGGTCAGCGGCGGACAGGGCCATCGGGGCGCGCCCGCTGCCGTTGAGCGCGGTGATCTGACGGGTGCGCGCATCGTAAAACAGGGCGAAACAGTCTCCGCCGATCCCGGTGGAGGCCGCTTCCGTCACATTGAGGACGGCGGCGGCGGCCACAGCGGCGTCGGCGGCTGTCCCACCGCGCTGCAGGATGTTGAGGCCCGCCTGCGAGGCCAGCGGGTTGCTGGTGGCGACCATGCCGCGACGGGCGACGACCATCGAACGGCGGGAACGGAAATCGAAGCTCATGGTGCGCATGATCTCATCCTTGTGTGCGTGCCGGACGGGTAGGGCGGCGCAGCCAGCGGCGGAGCAGGGCGGCGGCGGCGGTGAGGGCCGCGGCGGCTGCACCGTAACGCAGGGCATCCCGTTTGGGATCATCCTGGCCCAGCAGCCACCGTCCCACCTTGAACCGGGCCGACAGCGGCAGCAGATGTGCCAGCGGCGGTGCGAGGTGCGCTTCCAGCCCGACGGTGTAGCGGAGGGCGGGGCGGGCGCTGGCGATGATCTGGCCGATCGTGCGGGCGACCGGCAGGGGATCCGGGGCCTGTTCCGCCCAGGACAGCCCCAGCCGGAGTGCGCGGTCGCGGGCGACGGCGTAATCGGCGATCGGCGGGGCGTACCCCTGGCGGGCGATCATGTTCGATTTGAAGAAGCCCGGCTCGACCGCGCTCACTTTGATTCCGAACAGGTTCATCTCGTAGCACAGGGCCTCGGCGTAACCTTCCAGCGCGAATTTGCTGGCGCAGTAATAGCCTTCAAATGGCCATGCCGCCCGGCCCAGCGCGGAACTGACCAGGATGATCTGGCCCTGACGACGGGCGCGCATCGATGGGAGCACCGCGTTGATCACGCGCGCTGCGCCGAAGAAGTTGACAGCGAAGAGGTGCTCGGCATCGGCCAGCGGCGTTTCCTCCAGCGCCCCGAAGTAATCGATGCCGGCGTTGGCGATCAGCACGTCGATGCGCCCGGCCTGATCCAGCACGCGGCTGACGCAGGCCCGGACGGACTCATCGTCGGTGACATCGAGCGGCAGCAGGCGGAAGCCATCCAGCGTCTCGACCTCCGGGGAGCGGCTGGTCCCGAAGACTGTATGTCCCTGTGCCGCCAGGTAACCCGCCGTCCGCCTGCCGATCCCGGACGATGCGCCGGTGATGAGGATGACTCTGCTGCGCTGCCGCATCGCGCTCTCGTATCTTTAAAAATTCACCGCCTCTAAGTTTTCTGATTGTACCGCTGAAACCGCCGGCGCAAGCTTGTCAAAACCCGCGCATTCCCTCTAAGATCGCGGCGTAGAAGAAGCGGCGGATGCCGGTGAGGAGCGGCCAGATTTGACCGACAATTACAGGCAGGTGCAGCGCGTACTGGTGATCGTGCTCGTCCTCAACTGGCTGGTTGCGGGCAGCAAGATCGTCCTCGGCCTGATCACCGGCGCGCTCTCGATCACGGCGGATGGCTTTCACTCGCTGATGGATGGATCGTCCAACATCATCGCGCTGATCGCGCTGCGCGTGGCCGCCCAGCCGCCCGATGCCGATCACCCATACGGGCATCATCGCTACGAGACGCTGGCCGCCGCGGGGATCGGCGTGCTGCTGCTGCTGACCGCCTACGAAGTGGGCAGCGGGATCGTCGAACGCCTGCTCAACCCGGTCGAGCTGACGATCGCGCCGCTCACCTTTGTGGTGCTGATCGCCACGCTGATCGCCAACGTGTTCATCACGCGCTACGAACAGCGCGCTGGCGAGCGGCTGCGGTCGCCGCTGCTGCTGGCCGATGCCGCGCATACGGGGGCCGATGTCTTCGTCACCCTGTCGGTGCTGGCCAGCATGCTCCTGACGTCGCTGGGCCTGAACTGGGCCGACCCGGTCGCGGCGCTGGTTGTAATCCTCGTCATCGTGCGCGCCGCCTGGCAGATCCTGCGCAAGACAGGCCGTGTGCTGGTGGATGAAGCGCCGTACCCGGAAGCCGATCTGCGGCGCGCTGCGGCCTCGGTCGAGGCGGTGGATACGGTGCTGCGCGCGCGCTCCCGCGGGACGGCGGACGCCGCGCACGTCGATATCGACATTCAGATCCCGCCGGAGATGACCGCCGATCACGCCTCGGCGATCGCCGGGCGCGTGCGCGAGAAGATCCAGCAGGCGTTCCCCGGCGTCAGCGAGGTCGAAGTCCACTTTGAGCCGGCGGCTCAGGCCGGGCCGGATTACCTGCTCATCACCCGCGCGCGGGCTGACGCCCACGGTCTCAATACGCACGAGCTGCGGCTCACCGAGGGGACGGACGGCTTGATCCTCGATATGCATGTTGAAGCGCCCCCGATGCTGTCGCTGGCGGAGGCGCACGCTCGCGTCAGCGCGCTGGAGGACGATCTCCACGCGCGGATGCCCGATCTGGCGCGCATCGATACACACATCGAGCCGGCGCTGATCGATCACGGTATCGGGGGCCAGCCGGAGCCGGAAACGGCTTCGGAACTGGCTCAGCGCGCGATCGCCCACCTGGAAATGCATCTGCCCGGCGGCCGCTGGCACGATCCCGCGGTGACACTGCTGCCCGATGGCGGCTACGCGATCGCGCTGCATGCCGCCCTGCCGCCTGACCTCTCGCTCGAACAGGCGCATCATCAGGCGGAGGCGGCGGAGCTGCTGCTGCGTACCCACTTCCCGGCGATCGCCCGGGTGACAGTGCATACTGAACCGCATGAATCGTAGTAAAGTAGTGATGTGTTGGCGGCGGGTGCGAACAGGCCGCCGAGCGGAACTGCTGCTGGAGATGGCGATGCGTCGGCTGGGGTTTGTCTTCGTTCTCATGACTGTGCTGCTGCTGAGCGCATGCAATCTGACGCGCAGCCCGGCTGCATCCAACCCCAGCGTGACCGAGATCCCGCTGGTGATCGCGTCGCCGACGTTTGTTTTCGATCGCAGCACGGTCACGCTGACCGCGCCCGTACCCCTCACGCCGGTGACCGGGCCGATCGAGGGGATCAACCCTGCCTGCCCACCGCCGCCCGGCTGGATCCCCTACGCTGTCCAGGCGGGGGACAGCCTGGGCCTGCTGGCCATGCAGACCAACAGCAGCATCGGCGAGCTGGTGACGGCGAACTGCCTCGCCGATCCCGATCAGATCTACTCCGGCCAGGTGCTGTTCCTGCCCCGACAGCCCGCCCCTCAAGGATGACGCGATCGATCATGACCGTTCCGACTGATTTTCATGTCGAGACCCCGGCAGCGGCTACCGCTGAAATTCCGTTTGAAAAGGGCGATCGCGATGCGATGCGCGCCTATCTTCAGCGCACGGAAGTGCGCCTATCCACGCTGCATCGGATCGCAACCGCCTTCATCAACGGGGCCGGTCTGCTCATCCTGTTTCCGATCTTCTTTCGAGAAGAGATCGTCACGGTGACGCGCATCTTCATCGACAGCGTATTCCGCATTTTTCCTGTGGCCGATCCCGTCATCATTCTGCTCCAGATCGTGCTGCATGTGGCGCTCGCCTTTCCGTTCGTGCTCAGCGTGGGCATTCCGCTGTATGCCTTTTACCTGCTGGTCAAAGATGTCATTCACTTCTACTTCACCATTTACACCCCCGGCTTTTCCTCCAGCCTGTTCACGCCGTCCTTTGTGCTGACGGGGATCGGCTTTCCCCTCGACGAGTCGGAGATGGTGAAGCGGCGGGTGCTGCGTTACGAGTACAATCCATCGACGATCGATTTCATGATCCCGTTCAGCGGGCAAAAGCGCGAAATTTATTTCGATGAGACCATCTACAACACGAACGGCGATATCCTGCCCAACACACGGCTGTACGCTGATCTGGCCGCCCAGGGGGTGATCGCGGCGGATGCCGATCGGCAGACGGTCGAACGCTTCAATGCGGCTTTTGGGCTGGCGCGCACAGTGGATCGCCGTCTCCATGAGGAAGTGGCAGTGCAGGAGATGTCGCTGGTGCGGCATGTGCTCTATCTGCGCCGTCTGGTGCTGCGCTATGTCGGCACGCTGCTGATGTTTGTGTGGACGGCGCTGGTGACGTTTGTGATGCTGCCGTTTCTACAGGATGGCCGGATCTCGCCGCTGATCGTGCTGGGGGTGGGCTATCTGATCTGGGCGCTGCTGGTCATGCCCATTCTGCGTCTGCCGATCGCCTGGATCTATCGTCACCGCCACGGCATTCCCAAGAAGACGCATATCGACCGGCAGTTGGTCACGCTGCAAGAGCAGGTGGAACGCTACGTCTACATCGCGATCGCATCGGCGATACTGGGTATCGTGCTGGCGGTAGTTTTGAGCGTCCGCTGACGACCTGCGGTTTTTTAACAACTCGGTTACACAGTATTTACGAACTGAACAGGCTTTGCCAACAGCGGGACGCTACGCTAACAGCATCGACAGGATGTGCGCGGGCGAATGCTCGCAGAGGGGGCGTGGATGATGAGGCACTGGAGCTTGCTGATCGTGGCTGCTGCGCTGGTGGCAGTCGCGGTGATGCCGGGGTGGGGCGCTGACGCGCAGGCGGCGGGTACGCGCACCGTCACTTACACGGAAGCGGAGATCAATGCCAGCTACCGGGTCACCAATCCGGTGCGGCGGTCGATTTCCAATCTATCGGTGGATTTGCAGCCCGGCATGGCGGTGATCAGCAGCACGCATACCCTCCGTGTGCGCGGTCAGGATGTCGTGTATGCCTGCAGCAGCGTCTGGTCACCGGTGATCGCCAATCAGCGTTTGACGTGGAATTTGAATTCGGCGACCTGCAACGGTCAGCCCGCGCCGCAGCAGCTCATCAACCAGGTCAATGCCAGCATCGGTTCGTCCTGGCGGAATTACTGGCGCGGGCAGCACGGCGGTCGTGTGCAGTCGGTGACGATCACGGATGACGCGATCGTCCTCGTCACCGGTTAGATCGGCGTCCTTCAGTCAGCCAATCGATGCGGCGCAGCTCATTTGCTGCGCCGCGATGTTTAGATAGAACCTGCCGCTCGATTTTTTCTCAAAACAGATCGTACAGATTGAGGGGATCGCGCCACCAGGCGATGACCGCGCGCACCACCAGCCCGATCGTCAGGGCGCTGAAGACGGCGATCCCGATCAGCGCCAGCGGTGAGCGCTGGCCCAGCACGGCCAGCAGAAAGATCCCTAGCAGCAGGACGACGACTGCCTCCCACCAGCCCAGCCCATCATCGACGACGAACGACTGCCACCACTGTTGTAACCGCTTCATGATCAGCCCTCGACATTCTCGATCACCAGGCCTACTGCCACTATAAACCACACCGCGGCGGTTGTCCGCTGACGGATGACAGTAATTTCACAGGGCGAAAGTCAACTGGATGTTGTCAACTGAACGTTGTCAACTCAACGTTGTCGCAGGGCCATTTTCAGCGTTACAATCAACCTGATAGTGATGTGCAGGGTGTTCTCATTCATTTTTATCGGCGGTGTCGGCGGCGTTATGGACGGCGCGCGGGCCGCAGATCGATCTCATCCGCAGCAGAACCCTCTTTTCTGGGAGGATTGGCCGTGAGTCAGACGGGCGGCAAATATATCATCGGGCTGACAGGCAACATCGCCACCGGCAAAAGCGTCGTGCGTCAGATGCTTCAGCATCTGGGGGCTTACACGATCGATGCCGATGGATTGACGCATCAGGCGATGGCGCCGGGAGCGCCGGCCTACGCGCCCATCGTGGAGATGTTCGGCAAGTTCATTCTGAACCCGGACGGCACGATCAACCGAACCACGCTGGGGGCGATCGCCTTCTCTTTTCCGGAGGCGCTGAGCAAACTGGAAGCGATCGTCCACCCGATCGTCGCCGGCGCGATCATGACGCTGGTCTCGCGCGCCAAACAGCCGGTGATCGTCATCGAGGCGATCAAACTGCTGGAGAGCGAACTGGCCAGCATGGTCAATGCCGTCTGGGTGGTGGATGCGTCCTACGAAACGCAGATGCGGCGGCTGACCGAAAAGCGCAAGATGAGCGAGGAAGAAGCGCGCAAGCGGGTGGCGGCGCAGCGCCCGCAGGCCGATAAGATCGCGCGGGCCAACGTCATCATCATGAACGATGGCAACCTGGAAGACACCTGGAAGCAGGTGCAGGCGGCATGGATGGACATCCGGCGCACGTTCAACGGCGAGCTGACCGCCCCCGCCGCGCCTCAGGCGGCGGTGACGCTGCCCTCCAGCCCGGCTTCCGCCACGATCCCGACGGCCAAGCCGCGCTCCGGCCTGCTCGGTCAGACGCCCGCCGCCGCCGGAACAGTGCAGCCGCTGCGTCCGCTCCAGGCGGTCGCCCCGGCGCAGCCGTCCGCTCAGCCGGCGATCGAGGTGCACATCCGCCGTGGGATGCCCGGCAATGCGCAGGCGATCGCCGATTTCAAGTCCCGTGTGCTGGGCAAACCCGTCGAACGCATGGATGTCATGCTGGCCTTCGGCCAGAAAAGTTACCTGCTCGCAGTCGATGCCCAGGAGCAGATCCTGGGGCTGACCGGGTGGCAGGTCGAAAACCTGATCACCCGCGTGGATGAATTTTACATCGATGATCGCGTGCCGCGCGATCCGGTCGTCCGCACGCTGACGCATGCGATCGAAGATGCCAGCCGCGAACTTCAGAGCGAGGTCAGCTTCATCTTCCTGCCGGCCAACACGCCCGTGGAGATCATTCAGGCCTTCCTGACCGAGGGATATAACTTCCTCAAGCTGGAAGAGATCAAATTCCCGGCCTGGCGCGAGGCCGCCAGCGAACTGCTGTCCAACGATGGCCAGGCGCTGATGAAACAGCTTCGCGCCGATCGCGTCATGAAACCGATTTGACGACCGTCATTTGACGACCGTCATCAGGATTGCGGAGAGATCTGTTATGCAGCCAATCATGAACCTGCCGCCGGTGCGCTGGGCGCTCAAGCACCCGCGTCTGGCGGCGTGGATCGTCCTGTCCGCCGGCATGATCGCGCTGCTGGCCGTCGAAGCCAGCGATATCGGTCTGCTGCTGCACCAGTGGATCGCGCTGATCGCCGCCTGCATTCTGGTGGCCGGGGCCTGCATCTGGATCGTCAGTTGGGAGGACGATGACGAGACGGCCAGTGCGCCGGCTCAGGCCCGTGATGCAGATCAATCGGCGGAGCAGTCCGCGAACGGCAGCCGCTGAGCCGCTTGGCGGAGACGTGTACAAAACAGAGGGGCCGCGCGGCCCCTCTGCTGTTGTGATAGGGACGCGCTCAGCGCACGTTCAGCGTGCCGACCCCGGCCCGGTAAAAGATCGTGGTGCGCCGGCTGGCCGCATCGTAGCCGGCGGTCTGCCAGATCGCGTCGCTCTGGCGGATGAAGCGCTCGGCAAAGTGCTGCGCCCCCAGACCGCGCTGCACTTCAATCCGCGTCTCGCCGCTATGGGGGCTGCGGATGGTGAAGGTGCCGACTCCGGCGTGGACGCGCGCCAGCACGGCGGCATCTTCGCCGATCTCCAGATTGACTTCGCCCGTCCCGGCCTGCACATCGAGATCGATCTCCGCGCCCTGAGGGACGATCAGATCGACCTTGCCCGTCCCGCATTCGATGCGGGCCGGATATTTGCCGCCGGGCAGGATCAGATTGACCTCGCCGATGCCCGTGTTCACCCGCAGATCCGTCACCGTCAGCGCCTGTAAATCGTATTCAGCTTTGCCCGTCCCACCGCGGATCACCAGTTCCAGCGGCAGGCCGGTCGTCAGCCCGACGTCCCAGCTCAGGCGCTGGCCGCTGCCGATCCAGCCGAGGACATTGCGCAGCCAGTCGGACGCCTGGCCGGACTGGTGCAGATAGATTTGCCTGTGCGGGCGGCCCCCGACTTCGCTGCGCTGGACGTCGAACTGGATCTCGCCCACATGGGTGACGTCAGCCTCGATCAGGTTCGTGGTGGTGATGCTGTGGACGCGCACCTTACCGACGGAAAACTCCAGCGTGACGGCGGCGGATGCGGCATCGTCGCGGGCTTCAGTGAAGGTGGACTGACGGACGGCCTCTTCATCATTCAGGCCGATCGATCGCGCCCAGTCCGCGATCTTCTCGCCGATCGTGCTGAAATCGAACGACCACTCGGTCTTGTAGCGTTTGTCGTCGGCCATGATCATCCTCTCGCGGTTCATTCCCGGTTTCTATGGAATGAATACGCGGATGCCCGCCGGAAAGTCGCAGCGAACATGGTCACGGATCGGCGAAAGGGCAGCCCGGCGGCCCTTCAGGCGGGTAGACCCACGTCTGTTTGACGGCGTCGTCGATATCCATCGTCTGAAATTCGCGGTAGATCTCGCGCAGGGCCGGGCAGTCTCCGTTGATCAGCGCGGCCTGCCCCTGCAGATACCAGCACTCGAAGCGCCGTTCCTGCACCGGGACGCGCTGGATCGTCTGGAGCCGTGCGCACTGCTGAAAATGCGCCTGCGCCTCGCGGAAATCGCCGTGCAGAAAATATTCCCGCCCCAGTTGATACCAGCCATCGGCCCACCCCGGCAGGCGTTCGATGACCTCGTTGCAGTAGCTGACCGCGGCATCATGTTCGCGCAGGATCGTCGAAAGTTCGCACAACCGGAAGCGCGCCTTGATGTTGTCCGGCGCGTAAACCAGCACCTGGTAATAAGAGACGGTGGCCGCATTGGTATCGCCGAGCTGCATGGCATAGGCCGCGCGTTCAAAATGCAGCGCCAGCAGCCGGTCATTGAGCCGCAGCGCGCCGTCGATCAGCGCGATGGCCTGCGCATAATCGCCGCGATCGCGGTGGGCGATCGCCAGCGCCCGCAGGGCGTCGATCCGGGTGGCGGTGTCAATGGCATCGCGCACCGCCTGGGCGCTCTGCTGCATGGCCGCTTCATGCGCGCCGACCATGCTGTAGGCCAGGGCGAGCGCAGTGCGCGCCAGCGCATCATCCGGGGCGATATCGAGCGCCTGTTGGGCGGCATCCGCTGCGTTATATGGATCGCCCGCCGCCTGAAGCGCGAAGGCGTACAGCGCCAGAGCGTCAGCGCGGCCCGGCAGCCGGGCGAGCAGGTCTGCCGCGGCGGCGAGCGCCAATTCCCGGTCGCGCGTGCGGTTGATCTCAGCGTAACTGCGGTAGATCAGCGCGCGAACCAGGATCTGCCCGGCTTCGATCCGGTCGGGCCGGGCGGTCAGCGCTCGGCGTGCCGAGGCGGCTGCGCCGTCGAGATCGCCGCGCGCGTAAGCTGCGCCGGCATCGGCGAACGCATCGCTGGTCGAGCCGGGGGGCGTGCGCTGGCGATCGAGCAGCCGCCAGGTCAGGAAGCTCACCCCGCAGACCAGCAGCGTCAGCAGGATGAATGAGGCACAGCCGCTGCGCCGGCGTGCAGCGCGCGGAAAACGGGCGGAGGATCGATGAAGGCGCATGATGCGATGCAGGTTGTATTCAATCACGAGGCGCAGGGGATGACGGGGAAAGTGTAACCTGTATACTCGTCATCAAGCAAAGGAAAATGGACGGGAAAGGCAGAACAACCAGATGGAATTCACTCGCGTTCAGATCGTGTTCACTGTGCCGCGCACGCATCTGCTGCCGGTGCTGGAGGCCGCCGGTGCGGCGGGGGCGGGCGTGCTGGGCGCTTACACCCACTGCGCGTTTTATCACCCCGGCACCGGACGGTTTCTCGGCGGGGAAGGGGCGAATCCGGCGGTCGGCGAAAAGGGGCGCATCGAAGAGGTCGAGGAATACCGCGTCGAGACCTTCTGCGACCGGTCGATCGTGCACCAGGTGACGGCGGCGATCCGCGCCGCCCACCCGTATGAAGAGCCGGCTATCTATCTGCTGCCGCTGCTCTCGGAAGCGGACTTTCCACCGGCCTGAGCGCCGCTGCGCGCGGCTGAGCGCGCCTGAACATGATTGAAAAAACGCCCCGATCGATGCCGATCGGGGCGGGCGCGTCTGCATACGCAGCGGCTGTCAGAAGGGCATGATCGTGGTCGGATCCTGGGGCACGTCATTGTACCGGATCTCAAAGTGCAGGTGCGGGCCGGACGAGTTGCCCGTCGATCCGACCGCGCCGATCACCTGACCGGGGCTGACGATCTGGCGGCAGCCGACGTTGATGGCGCTCAGGTGGCCGTACACCGTTGTGAAGGGGCCGTGTGCCAGCACGATCGCATAGCCGTAACCGTAGCTGTTCCAGCCCGCGAAGATGACCGCGCCGCCCTGTGCCGCCTTGACCGGTGTGCCCGGCGGAGCGGCCAGATCGACCCCGGTATGGAACGAGGTGAAGCCGCGCGCCCACTGATACGGCGTGCCGGAGAGCGGATTCGACCAGCCGCCGGAACCGCCAGGATTTTCGACCAGGCCGCACGAACCGGGATCGCCGGGCGAGAACGAGATCGAGCCGGGACGGCCTGCCGGGCCTTCAACGCGCTCGACGACCGGATTCCAGCTAATCTGTTCAGCTTCACCGCCCGGCACGACCACCAGCGTCCCGCTGGGGAGCAGCGTTTCCGGCGTCATGCCGAAAAAGTCGTTGAACTCCGAGTCGATGATGACATACGGATCGACCCTGAAGCGGTTGGCGATCTGCTGGATCGTTTCCTGGGCCGGCACGGTGTAGAGCGCGCCATCGACGGGCGGGATGTTGATGATGCGCCCGGGGCGCAGCCCGCCGATGATGCTGCGATCGTTCGACCAGGCGATGCTCTCCGGTTTCAGGCCGAAGCGTTCGGCGATGCTGAAGATCGTGTCGCCCGCGACCACTTCATACTGCTCGACGCCGCTGCGCGGGCGATCGGGGATGATCGTGAACGGCTGGTAAACATCGCGCACCAGCAGCGTCTGACCGCGATCATCCACCTGCACCGGCGCAGCGAGCAGAGCGGCGGCGGCTTCCGGGGCCAGCGTCGGCAGCATCGGGATGCTGAACGCGGCATCGGCGATCTCAGGGGCCTGCGCCGTGGGCTGCGCGACGGCCTCGGTCGGGGCCTCGGCGGGGATGGCCGGATCGACCGCCGGCTGGAGCGCGGGATTCGCCGGCGCTGGCTGAATGCTGCTCTCTTCAACGGGCAGCAGCGCGATGATCAGCGTCGCCACCGTGAGCGCGAGCGCGAGCAGCAGGCTGATCGCCCCGACCGTCCGGCCCCAGGCGGGGACAGCCCGTTCCGATGCAGCCGGGATCGGGCTGGTATCGGCGAGGTGATCGACCGGCGGCTCGACGAAACTGCCCCCGTCTGACGAATACGCGGCGTACTGGCGTGTTTCCCGTTTCGAGACGCGGCCGTACTGACCGGTCGAAGCGGGGTCGTGCGGATCGGTGTAACTCATGAACAAGCCTCCCGAAGCGGGGCATCGGCCCGCTCCGCGCTGACGATAGCGCGATCGTAGTCGTGTTCATCGCGCGATTCAAGATCGTTTGCCACCGCCTGGCTGACGCTCTCGCATATAAACGCTGTTATATGGGATGCGTCCTCCGGGAGCGGCGGGGTTTCGTCCCTTAACGACGTCGGCGTCCGGGGTGTACAATCAGCCGCAGGGGGTGCGCATGGATACGATGCAGTTTGTGCCGATCCTGGTCGTCGGGTTCGCCACGGCGCTGGGGCTGACGCCGCTGTCGCGGGCGATCGCGCTGCGCCTGGGCGTGGTCGATCGCCCCGCCCAGCGCAAGATCCACAAAGACAACAAGCCGTTGATGGGCGGGCTGGCGATCTTCACAGCGTTCGCGCTGGCGCTGCTGCTCTTCACACCGGCGGAATATCTGCGAGAGTTCGGGGCGATGGTGCTGGGGGCGGCCCTGCTGGCGCTGGTCGGCCTGATCGACGATCGCTACAACCTGGGCATCCGCATTCGCCTGATCGCGCAGGCCGCCGCCGCCCTCATCCTGATCGCCGCGGGCGTGCACATCCGCTTATTCCAACTGCCTATCCTGAACTACGCGCTGACCGTCTTCTGGGTGGTGGCGCTGTGCAACGCGGTCAATTTTCTCGATAATATGGACGGGCTGGCGGCTGGCATCGCCGCGATCAGCGGCGGCGCGTTCACCGCGATCGCGTTCTACGAAGGGCTGACGCTGGTCAGCGCGCTGGCGGCGGCGCTGGCGGGCAGCGCGATCGGCTTCCTGATCTACAACTTCAACCCGGCCAGCACCTTCATGGGCGATATGGGATCGCTGGTGCTCGGCTTTGTGCTGGCGACGCTGGGGATCAAGCTGGAGTTCGGCACGCAGCCGCTCAGTGTGACCTGGATGGTTCCGCTGCTGGTGCTGGCCCTGCCGATCTTCGATATCAACCTGGTCGTCATCACGCGCCTTCTGGAGGGGCGCAGCCCGGGGCAGGGCGGCAAAGATCACACGTCGCACCGCCTGATGAGCCTGGGGCTGTCGCAGCGGGTGACGGTCGTCATCCTGTATGCCTTCTGCGCGCTGTATGGTGCGCTGGGCTTTCTGGTCAGCACAGTCGAGACCGGATTGGCCGCCGCGATCGGGCTGGGGGCGCTGGGCCTGCTCGGCATCCTGTTCGGGGTCATGATGTGGATCCGCCGCACCTATCAACTGCGGCCGCAAAGGAGTTGACGTTCTGTGGATATCTATGTTGTCACCGGCGGCGCGGGGTTCATCGGGTCGCATCTCGCTGAACGGCTGCTGCACGATGGTCACCGGGTGCGCATCGTCGATAACTTCTCAACCGGCAAACGCGCCAATATCGAACGGCTGCTCCGTTTTGGCGACCGGCTGGAGATTCACGAGGTGAGCATCACCGATCGCGCCGCGCTGCCGCCGATCTTCGCCGGGGCGCGCTACGTCTTTCATCAGGCGGCGCTGCCCAGTGTGCCGCGTTCGATCGACGACCCGGTCACCACGCACGAGATCAACGTCACGGGCACGCTGAATGTGCTGCTGGCCGCCCGGGCGGCGGGCGTGCAGCGCGTCGCCTATGCTGCGTCATCGTCAGCCTACGGTGACGTGGAAGCCGAGTTCAAAGTCGAGACGATCCCGCCCGCGCCGCTCTCGCCCTACGGGGTCAGCAAGCTGGCGGGCGAATACTACTGCCAGGTGTTCACGGTCGTTTACGGGCTGGAGACAGTGGCGCTGCGTTACTTCAACGTCTTCGGGCCATATCAGGATGAGACGTCGCACTATGCGGCGGTCATTCCCCGTTTCATCGCTGCCATGCTGCGCGGCCAGCCACCGACGATCTACGGGGACGGCGGTCAATCGCGCGATTTCACCTATATCGACAACGTCGTGCATGGCAACTTGCTGGCGCTGACCGCCCCGGAGGCCGCCGGGCGCGTCATGAATCTGGCGACGGGGGGGCGGGTGTCGCTGCTGGAGCTGGTGGATCGGCTCAACGCCATTCTGGGGACGCAGTTCGCCCCCGTGCACGCCGAACCGCGACCGGGCGATATCCGGCACAGCCGCGCCGATATCAGCCTGGCGCGCGAGCTGCTCGATTTCACGCCGATCGTGTCTTTTGAGGAAGGGCTGGCGCGCACGGTGGCATGGTATCGGAAGCATCTGGCCCGATGATCGCCGTCCATATCCTCAAGGCGACCGGTATTGCCGGGGCGGAGCGGCATCTGCTGACCCTGCTGCCCGGCCTGCGCGCGCGCGGCATCGATGCGCGGCTGATCCTGCTGCATCCGCCGCAGAATCCGCTGGATACCTACGCCGCGCTGCTCGACGCCAGCGGCGTGCCGCTGACGCGCATCCCGATCGACAGCCATGTCGATATCCGGGTGATCGGGCGGCTGCGCCGGGCGCTCCAGGCGATCCAGCCCGATCTGGTGCACACCCATCTGCTGCATGCCGATCTGTACGGCCTGAGCGCGGCGCTGTGGGCGCGCGTGCCGTACCGGATCACCACCCGGCATAACGATGACGTTTTCCGCCGCCGGCTGATCCTGCGGCTGATCCACCGGCTTCAGTGGCGCTATGTCGTCCAGGCGGGGATCGGGATCTCGCAGGCGGTGACGCGCTTCTGCGTTCAGATCGAGCACGCTCCGGCGCACAAGATCCGCATGATCTATTACGGGCTGCCGCTCCCCGTGCCGCCGATCGACCGGCGGGAGGCCCGCGCCGCGCTGCGCGCTGAACTCAAGCTATCCCCCGATGCCGTCTTGATCGGCGGGGCTGGCCGGCTGACGACGCAGAAGGGGTTCACTTACGCTTTGCAGGCGTTCAAGCGCATCGAGCGCGAATTTCCGGAGGCTCACCTCCTCATCGCCGGTGACGGGCCGCTCAATGTGCCGCTGAAGGCCGAGGCGCGCCAGCTCGGTCTGGCGCGGCGGGTGCACTTCCTCGGCTGGCGCACCGATATCCCCAATGTGCTGGCCGGTCTCGATGTGTTCGTCATGCCCAGCCTGTGGGAAGGGTTCGGGCTGGTGCTGCTGGAGGCGATGGCCCAGGCGCTCCCGGTGGTCGGTTCAGCCGTCAGCGCGATCCCGGAGATCGTCGCGCACGGGGAAACCGGCCTGCTCGTCCCGCCGCGCGATCCGGATGCGCTGGCGGACGCGCTGCGGATGCTGCTGCGCGATCCGGCGCTCATGCGTCACCTGGGCATGCTGGGCGAGGATCGGCTGGAGCAGATGTTCGGCGCGGACGCCATGATCGAGGCCACCGCGGCGCTCTATCATGAGATCGTGGGCGCTGGCCGCCGGACGTGACAGGACGTCAGCGGATCGGCAGGCTGGCGCAGGCCTGGCTCAGCAGCAGATACGTCCCATCGACCCAGCCCGTCTGGCCGTCATAGCTGGTCTGCCACCAGCCTGAGTCGGCGGTGCGCGCCGCCAGCAGGATGACGGTGTTGAACGGGATCGTGGTCAGCGTCTCCGACTCGGTGGAGGGCAGCGCGCGCAGGCGCAGATTGTAAGCGGTCGTCGCCATGCAGGTCATCGGCGCGAGCGGCGTCAGGGTGACGGTCGGCCCGGCATCGCCGGCGGGCGCGGCCCCGGCATCCGCGGTGGACGGAACCGCTGTCGGCGGGATGCTCACCGGCGTCAGCAGGACGTCCAGCGGCGGGCGCGGCGTCACCGTGGGCGGCAGCGTGCGCGCCAGCGTCGGCGATGGGACGACGGTCGGGGTGGACGTCGGGGAGGCCATGACCGTGGGCGCTGTCGTCGGGGTGGCGGTGGCGGATGGCGCGGGCCGGGATGTGTTCGTGGCGGCGGCTGGCCCGGTCGGGATCGGCGTCTCGGTGAGCAGCAGCAGCAGGCTGGGGCGGGTGCCCGTCGGCGTCGGGCCGCCGAACCGCCGACCCAGCTCGTTCAGGTTGCTGTTGACGGCGATCGTGACGAACGTCTCCATCTGGCTGATCAGGAAGGCGCCCTGAAGCGTCGGGATGTCCCCGCGCGCGACGGCGTCGCGGATGCCCTGCTGCATGATCGCACTGATGCGGCGGATGACCTCGCGGACATCGCCGCCGTGGCCCGTCACGATCTCGGACAGCGGGACGCCGGCGTCGAGCTGAGTGAACAGTTCGACCTCATCGATGGCGATCTCCTCGGCCAGCACGTCGCGCACCGCCCGGAAGAGCTGGCGGAAACGCTCGGCGCTTTCCGGATCGACGGTGGCCTCCGCTTCCGGATCGAGCGTCCCCGCCGGGGCGATCGTTTCCTGCTCCTGTGATTGAGATCGGGCCACAGTCGGCGTGGCGGCCCCGGCCACCGCTGACGGCGGCGGCACGACGTCGCCGAGGGAGAGATAGGCCGCGGCGAAAGGAATGCCCAGCGCCGAAACGAGGATCAGCAGACCGGTGAAGACGCCGAACACGCCGCGGCTGCGCGCCAGCCGGGGCGGGCGCAGCACTTCGATCAGGGCGATGAGCAGGCTGGCCCCCGCCAGGATCGCGCCGATCAGCAGGGCCGCCTGATCGAGGATCGGATCGGGATCGCTGAGGGCCACCAGCGCGACGATGCGCGACTGCGCGGGCAGCCCGGCAGCCGCAGCGGCGTCCAGCTCCGGGGTGGGCAGGATGGCCAGGTAGTTGAGGATCAGCGCGACCGCGATCGGGATGGCCGTCAGGAAGGCCAGCAGCGTCTCCCAGAAGGTGATCGAACGCCGATTGGCGATCGCTTTGATCAGGTTATTGAGTAAAAAGATCAGGCCGAAACATGCAGCGGCCAGCACCAGCAGGGCGGGCACAGGTCAGACCTCATCAACCGACACTGGCGATGATTGTACATGATGCGGCGCCTGAATCGGCCCCACGGCAGTGAAACGTTCGATGAGAAGATGCCGCCGCGCCTTCATCCGCGCGGGGCGAATTCCCCCACCTGCCTGAACGTGACTTCGAACAACACCGGCCACAGCTTGCCCGTGATCAGGAACGTTTCGCTGTCGGGCCGGTAGGCGATCCCGTTGAGGACAGCCCCGCCTGGCAGCATGGCGCGCTGCTGCGGCGTCAGCAGGCCGCGCGCGTCGATGATCGCGTTCACCAGCCCCGTCTCCGGCGTGATGCGGACGATGAAATCCGACTGCCAGATGTTGGCGTAGACGTGGCCATCCACGCATTCCAGTTCGTTGAGGTTGGCGATCGGTTCGTTGAACAGCGTGACCGGGATCGTTTCCAGCAGCGCAAACGTGACCGGGTCGCGGCGGAACAGATTGGGCGTGCCGTCGCTCATCCACAGATCCACGCCGTCGTAGCACAGGCCCCAGCCTTCCCCTTCGTAGCTGAACTGGTCGATCACCTCAAAAGTGGCCGCGTCGTAGACGAACGCTGTCCCCTCGCGCCAGGTGATCTGGATCAGGCGGTCATCGACCAGCGCCAGCCCTTCCGCGAAATACGTCTCGCTGACCGGGACGGAGCGGATGACCTCCCCGGTCGCCAGATCGACCTCGCGCAGGTTGGACTGGCCATAGCGCCCGGCGCTTTCGTACAGTGTCCCGTCGATCCACACCAGGCCCTGGGTGAACGAGCCGGTGTCGTGCGGGTAGACGGTGAGCACTTCCGGTACGTAAACCGGGATCGGCTCGACCGGTTGAGCCTCCGCTGTCGTTTCAGGCGTCGGCGTGGGCGGCACGACGGTCGCAGTGCGGGCGGCGGCGGGCAGGGCCGCAGCCAGGATGAAGAACAGCGCGAACAACAGGATAGGCGTGCTGCGGCGCATGGTTGACCTCGCAAGATGCTGGTTGAAATGCCTCGATCCTACTCCGCCCATTCGGACAATACCAGTGGGGAAGCGCGGGAAACGGGGTATAATTTCCGGCCATGATATCATCCAACGCTGTGATGCCTGTTTCCATCCACATTGTAAGGAGAACACCGTGACCGCTGACCTGCAAGCCCTGGCGATCAACACGATCCGCACCCTGTCGATCGATGCGGTGCAGAAGGCCAACAGCGGGCATCCCGGACTGCCAATGGGGGCCGCGCCGATGGCCTTCGCCCTGTGGACGCGCCTGCTCAACCACAATCCGCACAACCCGCACTGGTTCAACCGCGACCGCTTCGTCCTGAGCGCCGGCCACGGGTCGATGCTGCTGTACGCGCTGCTGTATCTGACGGGTTACGACGTCTCGCTGGACGATCTGCGCAATTTCCGTCAGTGGGGCAGCATCACGCCGGGTCACCCGGAGTACGGCCTGACGCCCGGCGTGGAGACGACGACTGGCCCGCTGGGGCAGGGGGCGGCGACCGCCGTCGGCATGGCATTGGCTGAAGCCTTCCTCGCCAGCCGCTTCAACCGTCCGGATTTCCCTGTGGTCGATCACTACACGTATGCCCTGGTCAGCGATGGCGATCTGATGGAAGGCGTCTCGGCGGAGGCGGCGTCGCTGGCCGGCCACTGGAAGCTGGGCAAGCTGATCTATCTGTACGACAGCAACGACACCACGCTCGACGGCCCGGCGAGCATGATCTTCACCGAAGACGTGGCGGCGCGCTACCGCGCCTACGGCTGGCAGGTACTGCACGTCGAAGATGGCAACGACGTCGATGCGATCACGGCGGCGCTGCATGAAGCCAGAGCGAACCGGGAACAGCCGTCGCTGATCATCATCAAGACCATCATCGGGTATGGCAGCCCGAACAAGCAGGGGACGAGCGAGGCCCACGGCGCGCCGCTGGGTGAAGCTGAAGTGCGCCTGGCCAAGCATTTCTACGGCTGGCCGGTTGAAGAGCCGTTCCATGTGCCCGGCGCTGTGCTGGAGTTGTTCCGCGCCGCCATCGATGAAGGCGCTGTCAAGGAACAGCGCTGGAATGAGCGGGTCACTGCGTACCGCCAGGCGTTCCCAGAGCTGGCCGCTGAATTTGAGCGCGCGCTGGCCGGCGAACTGCCCGCTGGCTGGGACGCCGACATCCCCGTTTTTTCTGCGGACAAGAAGGTCGCCACGCGCAACGCCAGCGGCCAGGTGCTGAATGCGATCGCCGCGCACATCCCGACGATGATCGGTGGTGATGCCGACCTGGCGGGCAGCACCAAGACGCTGCTCAAAGGTCAGGAGAACACCGGCCCCGGCAAGACGGATGCGCGCAACATCCGCTTCGGCGTGCGTGAGCATGCCATGGGCGCGATCGTCAACGGGCTGGCGCTGCACGGCGGGATCATCAAGCCGTTTTCGGCCACGTTCCTGTCATTCAGCGACTACATGCGTCCCGCCATTCGGCTGGGCGCGCTGATGGAGATCGGCACGCTGTACGTCTTCACGCATGACAGCATCGGCCTGGGCGAGGATGGCCCGACGCATCAGCCGATCGAGCAGGTCATGTCGCTGCGCATGATCCCGCATCTGCACGTCTTCCGCCCCGCCGATGCCAACGAGACGGCGGCGGCCTGGCGGACGGCGATGACGCTCAGGCATCCGGCGGTGCTGATCTTCACACGGCAGGATCTGCCGGTGCTGACCGGGGACGGGATCGGCGGCGTCAGCGCCATCCACGAAGGCGTGGCGCGCGGTGGGTATACGCTGGTGCACGGGGCGGATAAACCGGATGTCATCCTGCTGGCGTCCGGCAGCGAGGTGCATATCGCCGTTGAGGCCGCGGCGGCGCTGGCCGCCGACGGGATCGCGGCCCGGGTCGTCTCGCTACCGTGCTGGGAGCTGTTCGAGCAGCAGGATCAGGCGTACCGCGATGCGGTCATCCCGCCGGATGTGACCGCCCGCGTGAGCATCGAGGCGGGGACAACGCTGGGCTGGCACAAATGGGTCGGGCTGGACGGGGTTGCGATCGGCATCGATCGCTTCGGCGCATCGGCGCCGTACCAGCGGATCTACCAGGAATTCGGCATCACGGCGGAAGCGATGGTCGCGGCGGCCCGTCGGCTGCTGGGCCGTGCAGAGGGGGCGTGAATCATCATGAAGATCGCGCTCGCATCCGATCATGCCGGTTTTCCGCTCAAACAATATCTGGTCGACTGGCTGGCCCGCCAGGGGCACGAGGTGCTCGATCTGGGCGTGGCCAGCGATCAATCGCCCAGCGATTACCCGGACGCCGCCGCGGCGGTGGCGCGCGCCATTCAGGATGAGCGGGCTGAGCGCGGCATCCTAGCCTGCGGCAGCGGCGTCGGCGCATCGATCGCCGCCAACAAGTTCGATGGGATCTACGCGGCGGTCTGCCATGATACCTACAGCGCGCATCAGGGGGTCGAGCACGATCGGATGAACGTCCTGTGCATCGGCGCGCGCATCATCGGCACTGCGCTGGCTGAAGAGCTGGCGACGGCTTTCCTCAACGCCAGACCGAGCGAGGAAGAGCGTCACCGCCGGCGGTTCGAAAAAGTCCAGCGCATCGAACGCGATGGCGATCTTCAGTGAGGTTATCCGCCGGTAGGCGGCTGCGCCCGGTATGGCACACCTGCCGGGCGCAGCACGGCTCCACCGGCCTGAATGATACAGTCGAACAATATTCATTTTGATCGCGATCTGAGAAAATACAGCCCACTGTTTGTGTTTGAGTTTGAGGAGGATGACAAGCGATGTCGGGTAACCCCCCCGTAGATGTGCAGCAGTACGGCCAGAGCATCTGGTACGACAATATCCGCCGCAGCCTGATCGTCGGCGGCGAATTGAAGCGCCTGATCGAAGAGGACGGCATCATGGGCGTGACGTCCAACCCGACGATCTTTCAGCGGGCGATCGGCGGCTCGAACGACTACGATGCGGCGTTCGCCGATCTGCTCGATCAGGATGCCAACACCATTTACGAACGTCTGGCGATCGCCGATATTCAGGCGGCGGCGGATATCCTGCGCCCGGTCTATGAGCGCACCAACGGGGTCGATGGCTACGTCAGCCTGGAGGTATCCCCGTTTCTGGCCCATGACACCGCCACCACCGTTGCCGAGGCGAAACGGTTGTTCGCCGCTGTCGATCGCCCCAACGTCATGATCAAGATCCCGGCCACGCCGGAAGGCATCCCGGCGATCGAAGAGACGATCGCCGCCGGGATCAACGTCAATGTGACGCTGATCTTCAGCGTGGAGAATTACCAGCAGGTG
Source organism: Anaerolineae bacterium (assembly GCA_034432395.1). GTDB lineage: Bacteria > Chloroflexota > Anaerolineae > Aggregatilineales > Phototrophicaceae > Flexifilum. The sequence continues at coordinate 22,042 of DAOUBU010000027.1, read as the reverse complement.
ATGGAAGCGTACATCCGCGGGCTGGAGCGGCGGCTGGAACACGGCGAAGACGTGACGCGGATCGCCTCGGTGGCCAGCTTCTTCCTCAGCCGCATCGATACAGCGGTCGATCGCATCCTCGATAACAACATTCGCGCCGCTCAGGGGCGCGACCTCGATCGGGTGACGGCCAGCAACCAGCTCAAGGGAAAGGCGGCCATCGCCAACGCCAAAGTCGCCTACCGGCGGTTCCTCGATGTCTTTTACGGCCCGCGCTTCCAGAAGCTGCGCGATGCTGGCGCGCGCGTGCAGCGCATCCTGTGGGCATCGACGGGGACGAAGAACAACGCCTATCCGGACACGATGTACGTCGATAACCTGATCGGCAACGACTCGGTCAACACCATGCCGCCGGAGACGCTGGCGGCGTTCAAGGATCACGGCACGGCTGCGGAAACGCTGACGCAGGGGCTGACGGAAGCGCAGCAGACCCTGAACGATCTGGCCCGAGTTGGCGTCGATCTCAAAGCGATCACCGATCAGCTTCAGATCGACGGCGTCGAGGCGTTCGCCGAGTCGTTCCGCAGCCTGCTCGATCAGGTGGAGGCCAAGCGCATCGTGCTCAAGACCGGCATCATGGAGCGGATGCAGGTCATGATCGGCGTGCATCATGACGAGGTCAAACGCCTGATCAAGGATCTGGAAGCGGCCCATATCAGCGAGCGCATCTGGGAACATGACGGCACGGTGTGGAAGGACAATCCCGGCATCGTCGCCAAAATCAATGAGCGGCTGGGCTGGCTGGATACCCGCCGGACGATCGACCGCGAGCGGCTGCACGCCCTGAAGGCGCTGGCGACGAGCGGTGAATTCCGCGATCTGGTGCTGCTCGGCATGGGGGGCAGCAGCCTGGCCCCGGAGGTGCTGCATAAGACGTTCGGCACGGCGTCCGGTTACCTGAATTTTTATATGCTCGACAGCACCGATCCGGCCTACATCAGCGCGCTGGAAGCGCAGATCGACCTGCCCCGCACGCTCTTCATCGTCGCGAGCAAGTCCGGCGGGACGATCGAGACGGCCTCGTTCATGGAATATTTCTACGAGCGGGCCGGGCGGAACGGCGCGCAGTTCATCGCCATCACCGATGCCGGAAGCGGGCTGGAAGCGCAGGCGCGCGAGCGCGGTTTCCGCGACATCTTCCTCAACCCGGCGGATATCGGCGGGCGCTACAGCGCGCTCAGCTATTTCGGGCTGGTTCCCGCCGCCCTGATCGGCCTGGATCTCGATCGGTTGTTGGCCAGCGCGGATACGATGATGGATGCCTGCGGGCCGAAGATCCCGGCGCTGCACAACCCCGGCATCGTCCTCGGCGTGATCCTCGGCCTGCTGGGGCAGAAGGGCAAAGACAAGGTGTCGATCCACTGCTCACGGTCGATCGCGACGCTGGGGAACTGGATCGAACAGTTGATCGCGGAGAGCACGGGCAAGGAAGGGAAAGGCCTGCTGCCCGTCGTCGGCGCGACGGTGGGCAAACCGCACGACTATTCGACCGACCGTCTGTTCGTCGCCATTCGCGTGGAAGGGGATGACAACAGCGCGCTCGACAGCGGCATCGAGATGCTGCAAGCCGCCGGTCATCCGGTGGTGATCATCACCATCCCCGATGCGTATGCGATCGGCGGTGAATTCTTCCGCTGGGAGCTGGCGACGGCGATCGCGGGCCGCGTGCTGGGGATCAATCCGTTCGATGAGCCGAACGTGACCGAGAGCAAGCAGAACACGGGCCGCCTGCTCGACTATTACAAAGAACACGGGCGCCTGCCGGAGACGACGCCGCTTTTGAGCGAGGGGAAGATCAGCCTGTACGCCGATGAGCGCATGGCGCAGATGCTGACGCAGCTCGCCACGCAGCACCATTTCGATGCCGGGACGATCGCCGGGCTGCTGGCGGCGCAGTTCAACGCGACCAACGCCGGCGATTATTTCGCCATTCTGGCCTATCTGCCGATGACGGAAGAGGTCAGCGCGCAGTTGAACGAGGTGCGGCGGCGGCTGCGGCACATGTCCAAACGCGCGGTGACCATCGGTTACGGGCCGCGCTTCCAGCACAGCACCGGCCAGCTTCACAAGGGCGGCCCGAACAACGGGATCTTCATCCAGATCACCTGCGATGATCCGCTCGATCTGCCGATCCCCGGCCAGCCGTACAGCTTCGGCGTGCTGAAAGCGGCCCAGGCGGGGGGCGATCTGGAAGCCCTCCAGTCGAAGGGGCGGCGCGCCCTGCGCCTGCACGTCGATAAAGATCTGCTGGCGGGCCTCAAGATCCTGCTCGATGCGGTCGCGCTGGCGGCGGAACGCAAGCAGTAGACGCGGCGGCGTGTGAGCGGGGTCGCATAAAAAGATCATCAGAAGATCGGGCCGCGTCTGGACAGGGCGCGGCCCCTGTCAGTAAGATAGTGTACGGTGACAGAGTCAGAACACTGGATCCAATTGAGTTTTCACGCTTCAGAGGTGTGAATATGCCCGTGTACACGTACCGCCGCGAAGATGGCACGACATTCGATGTGCGTCAGAGTTTCTCCGATGCGCCGCTGACCCACGATCCTCAGACCGGTCAGCCCGTGGTTCGCGTGGTTCAGCCTGCCGGGATCATCTTCAAGGGATCGGGGTTCTACGTCAACGACAGCAAGAACGCTTCGAAGGCCGCCGTCAATTCGGCGGCGAAGAAGGCCGATGACGCTGCTCCGGCTTCATCCACCAGCGCATCCGCCAGTGAGTCGCTGGCGGCGGACTGAACCGCTGCACAGCGGCTCAGCCGCGCGATCGACATCATCCATCGGAACGGACGCCGCGCGTGTCCGTTTTTGATTCCCGATTCAGCGGCATCAGCCGGTGAAGCGGACGCGCCAGATGTGACCGTGAATGTAATCGGCGACGACCAGCGAGCCATCCGGCGCGACGGCGACGTCGGCGGGGCGCAGCAGGCCGAGGACGAACGGTTCGAACTGGTAAGCTGACAGATCCGATGCGCCTGTGGGCAGCGTCGGGGGCAGCGCGGCGGGATCGACGCGGATGACGCGCTGCCCATCCGGCGTGTTGTTCCACAGGGCGATGAAGATCGCGCCGACCTGATTGGCTGGGAACTGGACGCCGTCGTAAACCGTCAGACCGTGCGGTCGGGAACGCGCCGGCAGCGTGAGCGCGTCGGGTCGCGGTCGCCCGCGAACGGGCGGCGGACATTCGCCGCAGCCGCGCCCTGTCCAGTAAGGCCAGCCGTAAAATCCGCCTGGCTCCAGGCGCAGCAGGCGATCGCCGAGGCCGGTCAGCAGACCGCTGTCGAGCGCGTACAGCGTCCCGTCGGGCGCGGCGGCCAGGTCGATCGGATAGCGGATGCCGTCGGCGTAGACCTGCCAGGAACCGGTCGCGACATCGATGCGCAGCACGCCAGCCTCACCGGGCAGGATCTCGGCGAAAGCGCGCGCCGAGCGCGGCGGCATTTCGGCGTGATCGGTCAGCGCGCCGACGCCGGCGTAAAGCGCGCCATCCCAGCCAAATACCAGACCGGCGGGCTGGTTGTCGATCGTCATGAAACAGCACGGCAGATCGCTGACCACGGCCTGCACCGGGCCGCCCCCCGCCGGGATGCGCCAGATCACCCCGCCTGACTCTGGCGTCTGACGGGCGGCGATGTACCAGTCCCCGGTCTGTGGATGCTGGGCCAGCCCGGCTGGCGAGATCAATGTCTCGCTCAGGCGCTGCGGCGTCCCGTCCGGGTCGAGTGCGTACAGCGCGCCGCTGCGCGTCCCGTTTTCCAGCACCGTCGCATACAGCCGATCGTCGAGGCCGTAGGCGATCTGGATCACCTGACCGGGAAAACGCCCGGCGGGCGTCACCGCATAACCCTGCGGCACGCTGATCCGCGCCAGCCAGCCGGTCAGATCGTCAGCACAGGGGAAATCGCCGCATGACCAGCCGTCATCGGCGGTCAGCGTCGGCGGTGCGCTGACGAACGGCGGTGGGTTCGTCGCCGGCGTCGGGCTGGGCGTGTTGGTCTGAAATGCCAGCACCGGTGCGGTCGTCGGCGTGGCGGTGACGACGAGCGGCAGCAGCGGCGGGGGCGTGCCCGGCGCGATCGGCCCCTGGATGATCGGCGCAAACGTCGCGGTCGGGGCGATCTGGGCCGCCGTGGGGAGGCCCATCACAACCAGCATGAGCAGGGCGATCAGGCCGATGCCGGTCACCAGCCCGGCCCGATAGACGGTGCGCCGGCTAGAGGATGGTCGTGTAACTGCCGCTGCTGAACTGTTTGAGCGCTTCGAAAGCTGCATCGGAGACCATCCCGGTATCTTGGAGCATCGCCTGACTCAGCGGTTCGATCGCGCGGCGATCGCCCAGTTTGCCGAGCGCGGTGGCACAGGCCGCGCGGACGAATTCGTTGTCGTCCAGCAGAAAAGCGACCAGATCGTCGAAAGCGGCCGGATCGCCGAGCTGGCCGAGGGCGACAGCCGCCGGCTCGCGCACCTGATCATCTGCGCCCGTATCGCGCAGGACGGCCAGCAGGCCGGCCAGCGCGCGCGGATCGCCCAGATAGCCGAGCGCTTCTGCGGCTGGCCCACGCAGCAGCGGATGACCCGCGGTCAGCAGGTGATGCAGCTCATCGAAACGCCGCGCATCCCCGGTGCGGCCCAGCATGCGCACGAAGAGCGCGCGCTGCAGGATGTTCAGATCCTGCCCCTGCAGGATATCGTGCAGCCGGTCGGACAGCGCCAGATCGCCCGGCTGCGCCATATCGAGCAGACCGGCGCGCAGGCGCTGGCCGATGTTGAGGTTGATCAGCGTCCACACCCGGCTGCCCGTGTCGGCCAGCAGCACATCCAGGATCGGATGCAGCGCTTCGCTGGCTTTCAGCTTGATCAGGCTGGAGAGGACGCCGTACTGCACTTTGGAGTCGGCATCGGGCAGGGCCGCGATCAGCGCGGGGATGGCGCTGGTATCACCGGTTTTGCCGAAGTGCTGCGCCGCAGCGAAACGGACTTCAGCGTCAGCATGGGTGAGGTCGGTCAGACTGTAGCTCATCGAGCCTCCGGGACAAAATGAGGATCATGCGATCGGGATGATACGAACGGGGACGGATCACACGTAATCCCGCGAGTCGAGCAGGATCGTCACCGGGCCGTCGTTGTGGATAGCGACCTGCATCACCGCGCCGAAGATGCCGGTCTCGACGCGGCTGACGCCCTCCGCTCGCAGTTGGGCGGCGTAGGCATCCACCAGCGGCGCGGCCTCGGCGGGCAGGGCCGCATCGGTGAAGCCGGGACGCCGTCCGCGCCGCGTATCAGCATACAGGGTGAACTGCGATACCACCAGCACCCCTCCGCCGACGTCGAGCAGCGACAGATTCATTTTACCGTCCGCATCGTCGAAAACGCGCAGATGGGCGGTCTTGCGCGCCAGCATCAGGGCGGTGTCGCGGTTGTCGCCGTGGGTGATGCCGACCAGCGCGACGAAGCCGCGCTCCACCGCCCCGACGATCTGGCCGCCGACGGTGACGCTGCCCGCGGTCACACGCTGCAGGACGACGCGCATCAGCGGCCCTCCGGGGTGAACAACAGGGGGAGATCGAGGGACTGATGTGGACTGACTGACTGCCCGTTTCGTGGCATGACCGCGCTCGCAGGATTGAAATCGCCGGTGGATGATCAGGCCGATCTTACCACCCTGTTGGTGGGCGTCCAGACCGGTTTCCGGCTCTTTTTCGGTGCATCTCGAATTGCAAACAGGGGAGCTATCCGTACAATTGTGATGCGCAGTCGTGTAAGGATGCCCGATGGCCGACAGTTTATTCGATAACCGCTATCGTTACGATTACATTTACCCGCGTGGGCGCAGTGGGGAGACGCTGCGCGCCGTCGATACCCAGGACGGCGATCGCCCGGTCGTGATCAAACGACCGGCTCCGAACGATGCCCCGCCGATCCGGGCCGGCCAGGAGGTGAGCATCCTTAATGAGCGCAAGGCGCTCACCCGGCTGGCCGGGCATCCGGCGCTGTGCGCCCTGACGGGCACGGGGCAGTTTCTGGTCGGCGGTGTGGCGCATCAGTACATCGTCATCGAGCGGGCGGACGGCGTCATCATCGGCGATCTGGTGCTGGAACTGGCCGCGCAGAACGAACGGCTGCCCGAGCTGGAAATGCTGGTGATCGTCGATGCGCTGCTCGATCTGCTGATCGCCGCCCATCAGCAGGATATTGTCTACAACGATGTCGATGCCAAGCACCTGTTCTGGAACCGCGAGCTGTACCGCCTGAAAGTGATCGACTGGGGCAATGCGGTCTTTCTGGAAGGGGACGAGCAGACGCCCCAGGGGATCAGCCGCGCCAGCGATATCTATCAGGTGGGGGAGCTGCTCTATTTCATCGTCACCGGCGGCGGGCGGGTGGAAGTGACGCGCGATCCGGCGCGGGCGGGTGAAGATTTTCAGCTTGACTTCGGGCCGGACGGCGCGCGCCTGCATTCGCGGCTGGCCGCCATCATCAGCCGGGCCGCGCACCCGAACCCGCGGCTGCGCTACCGATCTCTGGACGAGCTGCGCCGCGATCTGGCCGAGTATGCCGAACCGATCCGGCGTGATCGCGATGCGATCGTGGCGCGCGTCAGCGAACGGCTCAAGCGCGATCTGAGCAAAGACGATCTGGTGGCGGCGCTGAAACAGCTCGAGCCGGCGCTCAACGCCGATCCGGGCTATCCTGGCGCGCGCGCCGTCCAGCGGGAGATCTACAGCCGGCTGAGCGATCTCGAAGTGGCGGCTGATCTGGACGCGGCCCGGATCTACCTGGATACGTCGAACTGGGCGCGCGCCATCGCCGTCCTCGATGAACTGCGCCAGCGCGCGCGCGGCGATCTGTCCGTGCAGATCGGCCTGCTGGCGGACTGGGCGCGTCTGCTGCAGGACAGCGGCATCCAGCGCCCGCCGCCCGCTGTGCGAACCGCGCTTGCGGCCATTTTCGACAACGATCCCGTGCGCGCCGCAGGGATCCTGCAAACTCAGGATATCGACGATCCCGATTTCCGCTCGATTCAATGGCTGCTGGCCGAACGCATTTCATCGCACGTGCCCGATATCCTGCTGCTGCTGCCCAATCTGTACCGGCTGGAGCTGGCCCTGGCGACGCTGGAGGCGGAAGGCGCGGCGGTCAGCGAGCCGCGCGCGCTGCTGCACGAAATCATGCAGGCGATCGATCATCTGGCGCATCCGGCCTCGATCAGCCTGGTGGTGCTGCGTGACGGCTTCCGCGGGGTGGTCGATCGGCTGACGGCGCTCAACAGCATGCTGGAGGCCTGTCAGGTGCGTCTGGGGCTGCCGCCGCGCAAACTGCCGATGAACGCGGTGACGCGCGCGCTGAATGCCGCGATGGCGATCACCGATAACATCCACATCATCGGTCGGACGGCGACCGATCGCAGGAACGCCGGCGCCGCGCTGGAGACGCTGCGCGAGATCGCGCCGGGGATGCCGGTCTGGGACAGCATCCAGGCGCTGCTGGATGAGCTATACAGCCGGATCGAGGCCTTCGAACGCTACGTGCCCGCGCCGGATGGCTCCGACGTGGCCGACTGGCTGACGACGTCCGCTCAGGAACTGATCCCTTACACCGAGCGCCTGTTCGATGAGACGCTGGTCAGCATGGTGTTCGGCCTGAACGCTGCCAGTCGTTCCTGGGCGGCGTATGCGGAAGCGGTCGTGCTGGGGGCGCGCGGGGCCGCGCTGCAGGCGCTTCAGGCCACAATGGACGCTGTCAGCGGGGTGAGTCCCAATCTGGTCGGCTGGCTCGGCCAGCTTCGTTCAGTGGTGAGCACCGCCGATCACGTCGAACGTCATGCGCTGCACGGCGCGCTGGGCCACGCGCTGGCCGAAGGCTGGCAGCACTTCGATCGCGGTCGTCTGGTCGAAGCTGAACGCCTGGCGATCCAGGCCAATGAAGCGGCACAGACCGAGATCGAACGGTATGCCGCGCGCCGGCTGCGCGAACTCAGCCTGCATGCGCGTGAGTGGGCCGAACGCGGCGGCCCACTGGATCCTGAGCGCACCGCGACGGTCGCCAATCTGGTTGAGGCGCTGTTCACGCGCGACGAGATCGCCGCGCGCGATGGCTTCGCCGCGCAGATGCCGGGCCGGGAGACTTACCTGAAGGCCATGAGCAAGAGCCTGGTCGAGAACCTGAGCCGTCTGAGCACAGCGGCTCCCCGGCTGCTCTTCACTCAGTTTGTCCTGCAGGCCGCGGCGGCGGCGCAGGTGGACGATGAGGACGATTACCTGTTCTGGCGCGAATGCGCAGTCCGGGCGCTGGGGGAGGCGGGGGCGCGGCATCTGCTGCTGCGCGCGCTGACCGATGCGCTCGACCGGCGGCGGGACATGCGCGAGGCGGCACGGCTGCTCGATAACATCAACGGGCCGGAGGCGCTGGCGCAGATCCCCGCCGCGCTGCAGGCCCTGGAGGACAGCCCGGCGCTGCGCAGCTTCGGGCAGGCCAGCTTCAGCCTGCGGGAACTGGAAGCCGCTGTCCGGGACTGGGCGGATGGCGATTTCCGCGCCGCCGGTCTGCGCCTGGAGAACATCATCAAGACGCTGGAAGCGGCGATGGCGAAGCAGCCGGAGTTCCAGCCGGTGCGTTTTCTCGCCTATCTGCGCGAGCTGATCGCCGGTGCGGCGGAGCTGCATCAGCGGGGCCGGAAACTGAGCGAGATCATCGCCAGCCAGCCCGATGGCGTGCCGCCGCTGGCGCGATCGATCCACCATGAGTGGGTCGATGGCACAGCGCGGCTGATCGGCCCGGACAATACGGGGGCGCCGCAGCGCTGGCGCGATGTATTCGAGGCGTTCGCCAGCCTGTTCACCGACCGGTCGCTGCGCCGCAGCGCCAAACTGCCGCGCTTCGCCGAACTGCTGGCCCTTGAGGGCGTGGATCGTCACCCGGCCTATCCGCTGTACCAGCACTGGCAGCGGCTGGTCGAGCAGTCCAGCGAGTTCCCCGCGCCGGTGACGGAAGACCCCGTCCCACGGCTGGCCGAGGACGATCTGGCGGCGATCGACTTGACCGCCGGGCCGTTCGACGGCGACGGGGCGATCCTGCCCGATCCGGTCGCCGCGCCCGATGACGAACCGCGGCCCCGTCGGGGGCGTCAGCGCGGTCGGCAGTTCAACCCGCTGACGCTGGTGCTGCTGCTGGGCGGGGCGCTGCTGCTGGCGCTGGTTGTCGCTTCATCGATCAGCCGCCCGGACGGCGGTGCTGATCCCGAACAGAATCGTCTCGCCGCCGCTCCGGATGAAACCGCCACGCGCAGCGCCGCACAGACCGCCGTCGCCGAGATCGGCGTCACGCTGACGCTGCTGCCGCAGATGCTGGCCGCGTCGGATTCAAGTCCCGCCGCCCCTGAAACGGAAGAATCAGCGCCGGAAACGCCCGACGGCGCGGCCAGCGCGGGCGATCCCGGCGCATCGCCGACGCCGCTGATCGTGCTGGCGACCGTGGCGTCGCGCCAGTCGGAAACGCCGCTGCCCACGCGCACGCCCACCTTCACGCTGACGCCCACGCTGACGCCGACACCGTCCCCGACCTTCACAGCGACGGCGTCGCGTACACCGCCGCCGACGGCCACGGCGACCCCGACGCTGACGCCGTCACCCGCTCCCACAGCGACCCCGACGCTGCCGCCGCAGGGCCTGCAGGGGGAATACAGCCTGCTGCGCTGGGCCGACAGCGATCCGTCCTGGATAGCGCTGTATCCGCTGGGCGCATTCATCCCCGGCACGGAGGGGGATTTCTGGCGGCTGGGCACGGGGGCGCCCATCGGCGCGGAAAATGGGCAGATCGCTGTCGGGCCGTCGGCCAGCGCCTTCAACCAGCGCTACGGGAACAACGCCCCGGCGCGTCTGCTGCGCGCCGCCGCACGTCTCAGCCTGGTGACGTTCAACCCGCCGCTGCTGGTCGATGACGAGGTTTACTTCGGCTTCGCCCTGGTCAACCCGGACGATGGTCAGCGCACGGGGGTGGAGATCCACGTCGTTCAGGCCGGGTTGATCAACGTCATGCTGGTCAACGGCAGCGAGCGCACGGTCATCAGCCAGCGCTCCGATACGGCCAGCGACGTGCGGCTGCGTCTGGAGCGCGACCCGGTCAACAACCAGCTTGTGGTTTACTACGGGAACGACGCGCTGGGGCAGCGGCTGCCGCTGCGCGCCGATCAACCCCTGATCCCGACGCTGTATGTGCATGACGGCGGCGTCATCGTCCACGTGCTCGACTGGACGGTGACGCTGCGCTGAGCACGGCCAGCGATCCGATGCGGTGGGCAGCGCCTCGACTCCTCAGGGGGCGCTGCCCACGATCGACTGCATCCCAGTTCTGAGTCCCTCACACCCTCGTCCGGATCCGTCGGATCCGCTGCCTTTATCTTTATGGTTATAAACAGCCAACTGGACGTAAACTCAAACAGGCGAATAGCGCGATTCGTCGGGGGCGTTCACAGCCAGATCCCTCATCCGAATGGACGGGATCGATGCGCCAGCTTCAGCGAGGGTTGTGATGAGTTCGTACTCACTGGTTTCACAGTCAGAGCAGGCGATGCAGCGTACTCAGGAGATGTCATCGAACCAGACGACTGAAGGGCGGATTCTGATCCTGGAGCAGGATGTTGCCGCCTGCGCGCCGTATTTGAAGCTGGCACAGGTGCTCGATCGGGTTCGGCCCTCCAGCCGGCTCAGCGAGATGATGAAGTGTCAGCCGGGGGGCGGCCCGCAGATCATCCTGCTCAACGCAGCCGGTCAGCCGGTGCAGGTGCTCGATCGCTGGAGGCATTTACTCACCCTCGATGTGCCGGTCATGATCGTCCATGCGCCCGATCAGACGTTCGTGCTGGAAGCGCTGCGCCGGGGCATGCATGAATGTATGCTGGCCGGCACCTCGCCGGAGATCGTGGCGCTGCGGCTGCGCCGTCTGCTGGAGCGCGAACATGACCGCGCCGCCGCTCAGCAGCGCGAGCGCGATCTCACCCTGAGCGGGCGAATGCAGACCGATTTCCTGCGCGTCATCTCGCACGATCTCAAGGGGCAGATCACCAATCTGCGCATGGCGGTGCATCTGCTGTATGACATGGCCGCCGACAGCCCGGATGCCCCCCAGATTCTGGATAACGCCGAGCTGGCGATCAGCGAAATTCAGAAAATGATCCATACATTTCTGGATGCCACCGTTCAGCCCGGCACGATCGCCCCGCACATCGAGTGCGTCCGTGCAGCCGATGCCGTGCAGCGGGCGCTGCGCCAGCATCTGCTGACCGCGGCGCGCCGACAGATCGCGCTTCAATCCCACTGCGCCAACCTCAAGGTGCAGGCCGATCCTCAGTTTCTGCTGCACGCCATCAGCAATCTGATCGGGAACGCGATCAAATTCACGCCCGATCAGGGCCGGGTTGAGGTGCGCGCGACGGCATTGAACGGGCAGATCGTGCGCATCAGCGTGATCGATACCGGCCCGGGGATCCCGGTCGCGGAACGCGATCGGCTGTTCCGTCCTTTCGCGCGCATCAGCACCCAGCCGATCAGCGCCGAAAGCAGCACCGGGCTGGGCTTGTGGATCGTCAAATACCTGACTGAAATGCAGCACGGCACGGTGGGCGCGCACTTCCCGGCTGAAGGCGGGTCGGTTTTTTACCTCGATCTGCCGCTGTGCGACAGCGGCGTCTGACCGGCGCGCGCTGTTCCGGGCGATCGGCGTCGTTCACGAGGTCGGTTCATACACGCGGAAACCATCCTCGACATCCCGCACCAGGGCGGATCGTGGGAAGCGCAGTAAAACGCGCACCATCCACAGATCGCCGATGGCCCCGCCCGCGTTGAGCGCCGCCGCCAGCAGCAGCCAGAACTGCGTCCAGACGGGCAGCACAACGGTCGCGATCAGGCAGGCCAGCGTGATCGCGAGCAGCGGCGTCAGCGCGACGACGATATACGCATCGCGCCGGAACAGCGCCTGATCGGCGGTGGCGTAGAGCACGCCCTTGTCGAGTTTCATCCCGTAACGCGGGCGATGGCCGAACGCCCGGATCGCCGCGCCGTGCAGCAGTTCATGCAGCGGCAGGGTGATGACCATGACCGCCGCGATCGCGATGAACCACGGCGGTTCGTAAGCTGGCCCGTCCGGGATCGCCAGCGCGGCGCGCGCGCCCGGCGCGATCAGGACGATCCAGCCGCCCATGAGCGCCAGCATCATCCCCAGCGGCAGCAGCGCCAGCAGATTCAGGCGCAGCAGCAGCCGGGGATCGGTCAGGACGAGCTGATATGTCTCGACATAGCCGGCTGGCAGCTCGCGGATCGGCGCCGTCATGACCGCGCGCTGACCCAGACCGGCAGCGGCGTGATCGCGTCGTCGGGGCGCGGGCCAGCGTCCTCCAGATCGCTGGTGGACAGGCGCTGCACCACCTCAAGATGCATATCGCCCTCGCAGGTGATCTGGCACGAGAGACGCGCCTGGCCGAGCAGACCGCGCTGTTCCAGCCGTTCGCGTTCCGCTTCGGTCATTCGTTCGGGTTCCCCGTCCAGAAAGACCACGCGGCAGGTGGTGCAGCGCGCGTGGCCGCCGCAGCGGTGCAGGATATCGATGCCGGCATCCTCCAGCGCCAGCACCAGGCGCTTGCCCGCCGGGACTTCGAAGACTTTGCCGGATTTCAGGGTGATCACAGGCATGATCGGTTCAGGCCTCCGCTTGGGGTTTGCGTAAAAACAGAGCCGTGCGCGTCACTTCGACCACGATCTCGCCGCGCTGGTTGCGCCCGATGTGCTTCATCGTGACGATCCCGGCATCCGGTCGCGACTTGCTCTCGCGCTTGGCGACGATCTCGGTTTCGACGTACAGCGTATCGCCGTGGAAGACTGCGCGCGGGTGGGTGACGTTCTCGTAACCCAGGTTGGCGATGATCGTCCCCTGGGTCAGGTCGGCCACGCTGATGCCGACGGCCAGGCTCATCGTCAGCAGCCCGTTGACGATCCGCTGGCCGAACTGCGTCCCGCTGGCGAAATCTTCGTTGATGTGCAGCGGCTGGGTGTTCAGCGTCAGGCTGCAAAACAGGACATTATCCATCTCGGTGATCGTGCGTCCGGTCTCATGGCGGATCACCATCCCGACTTCGAGGTCGTCGTAATACCGGCCAGCCATGTCTTCTCTCCTGACTGTCGATGCGCTGACGGAGCGGTCATTGTGCGCTGTACCCGATGTAGATACCAGATGCGGCGCGGAAAAGCAAACCGCCCGACGCGAGGGGGGGGCACGTCGGGCGGCGCGTGAAGGGAAGGGCTTTCGGCCCGTGAGCCAGGCTTTGCTACCAGTAAACCGCTGCACAGTCTGAGAGCTTGACCAAATTCGACTGGCTCACTTTCACCTATAGGTTAGATTCCGTCTCTGAATTCCCTGTGAGCCGGTCATGAGACCCCGATGAATCGCGGGGTCGATCAGGTTCCCGGCACGCCGATCGGCGCAAAACCGGGGATCGGCGTCCCGTCGGAAGGGGCGAATGGGCTGAAGGGATCGATCGTCGGCGTGGCCTGCGCGCAGATCGCATTCGCCATGCTCAGCTTGCCTGTGGCGACGCCCGATGAGAAGATGTTGACCGCGCTGCGGTAGTAATTGGCCGCCGGGCAGTACTCCCCGATCGCCACCTGCGCGTCGCCCAGCCGCACGTACTGATCGTAGAGGAGCTGCTGCGCTTCAGCGTAATAACGGCCCCCGCGTCCCTGGCTGAGGATCTCCTGCAGCGCGGCCTGGGCGCGCGGATCGCCCAGGCTGACCCCGGCGCGAGCGCTCAGGTACAGTTCGGCCATGTAGCGCTCGTACTGGATGCTGCCATCGAGCAGCCCCAGCTCTTCCGCCCGCCCGGCGATGACATTGGCCGCAGCCGGCTGGCCGGCGTTGTACAACTGCAGTGCGTAGCTGTTGAGCGCGCGGCGCATCAGCGCGGCCACCCGGGCCGACTCGTACAGCGGATCCAGCCCCATGATGACGTCGAGCAGATCGATGGCATCCTGCCACTGCGCCGTATCGACCGCGGTCTGCGCCTGCTGCAGCAGCGAGGCCAGGTCGTAGCCGCCCGGGCTGGTCGGGATGATCAGATCCGGCGTCGGCTCGGCGGCCTGCGCCGTGGGAGTCGGCGTCGGGGTGAGCGATGGCGAGGGCGTGGCCGTCGGCTGGCTGGTGAGATACAGGGCCGTCGCAGTCTGCTGAAGTTCGGCGACGATCGGGACGCCGGGCGTCAGGGTGGCCAGGAAGCGGATGCGCGTATCGAGCAGCACCAGATTGCCGTTGGCGATATCCGCCGGGATGCGGTTGAGCTGTTCAGCGATGGCGGCGTCCTGGGTTGAGGTCAGGATGATGTTCGCCTCGCGCTGGCCGCTCGTCCAGCCGGCCGCCGCCGCCAGCGCGATGATCGCCAGGCTGAACAGCAGCAGCACGCCGCCGATCAACCCGTACATCCCGCAGCCCGGCCCCCCGCCGCCGACGCTGTCGTCGCCGCGGAACGGGACGCCGTACTGCAAGCCCGTGGGCAGGGGGCCGGGCGGTGCATCGAAGGCCGGGCCGGGCCGGGTATCTTCAGGCTGAAAAGAGGGTTCGTGGTTCATGGGCCGGGTATCACATCGCAGTTCGGATCCGGGAACTCATCCCGTATGAGCGGCATTCTACAGAACTCGGAGCGGCCTGTAAACCGCGCGCCGCGGCGGGATATTCGACGGTTGACCTACGTCGAGGCCGCGCGCAGCAGGTCAGCCGCGCGGGCGATGACGATCTCGGCGGCGCGGGCCTTGCTGAGCAGGCCGAGATCCTCCGGTTCGCCGGCGCGCCCGATCAGGATCAGGCGGTTGGTCTCGACGTCGAAACCGGCATCCGGCGCAGTGATATCGTTGGCGGCGATCAGATCGAGGCCTTTACGGGCGAGTTTGTCGCGGGCGTAATCGATGACCGCGTCGCTCTCCGCGGCGAACCCGATCACCACCCGCGGATGGCCCGTCCCAGCCCGCTGCTGGCTGACAGCGGCCAGGATATCGGGTGTGCGCACCAGTTCCAGCGTCAGCCCGGCCTCGTTTGTGGCGGATTTCTTGATCTTGTGTTCGGCGGCCTGCATCGGGCGGAAATCGGCAACCGCGGCGGCCATGATCAGCAGATCTGCGTCCGCGCTGTGCGCCAGCACCGCCTGAAGCATCGACTCGGCGGACGTGACGGGGACGATCTGCGCGCCGACCGGGTCGGGCAGGCCGCGGGCGGCGGTGATCAGCGTCACCTCGGCCCCGGCGTCGAGCGCGGCCTGGGCCAGCGCGTAGCCCTGTCTGCCGCTGGAGCGGTTGGTCAGGTAGCGCACCGGATCGAGCGCCTCGCGCGTGCCGCCCGCGGTGACGATCGCCCGGCGGCCCGCCAGCGGGCCGGAGCGCCCCAGCGCGCGGCGGATCGCGCCGATCAGCGTCGGCGTCTCCGGCAGACGCCCGCGCCCGGTCAGGCCAGAGGCGAAACGCCCGACCTCCGGTTCGATGATCGTGCAGCCGCGCGCACGCAGCACATCGAGATTGGCCTGCACGGCGGGATGCTCGTACATCGCCCCGTCCATGGCCGGCGCGAGCAGCAGCGGGCAGCGGCTGGCCAGCGCGGTGATGGTGAGCAGGTCGTCAGCATGGCCGTGCGCCAGCCGGGCCAGCGTATCGGCGGTGCAGGGCGCGATGAGGAACAGATCGGCGCTTTCCGCCAGCCCGACATGGGCGATATGGGTCGGCAGGCCGGCATCCCCGGCGCGCCACAGGTCGGCGTACACGGCGCGCCCGGTCACGGCCTGGAAAGTCAGCGGCAGGACGAACTGCTGCGCCGCCTGCGTCATGATCACATCGACCTGCGCGCCCGCCTGCGTCAGCTTGCTGGCCAGATCGACGGCCTTGTAGCAGGCGATGCTGCCCGTGACGCCGAGCAGGATGCGCTTTCCGGTCAGCAGGGTGATCGCACCGTCCATGATCAGGCCGCCGGTTCGGGCGCGTTGGCCGGGCGGAACGCATCAGCGCTGGCGCGCTCGCGCAGCGACGCGCTGACGGCATCGGGCGTCTCGATGAGCAGGAAGCGCTGCAGCCAGCGCCCGCGCCAGGCGGCGCGCAGCGTCAGCATCCACAGCAGCCATGTGCCCGCGATGATCAGGTACTCCGCCGGGCGCAGCGGCACGAGTTCGAGAAAGTTACGCACCGGCGGGATGAGCATGGCGATGACGAAGACGAGGCCCATGCCGATGGCCAGATAGGTGGGCCGTTTATCCGGGCTGAGCGTGTCGCCGCCGACGAAGAAGGGGATCGGGGGTTCGACGAAGACGACCAGCATCAGGCCGGCGAACACGGTGAACGTCGTCAGCGCGGTGCGGGCGACGATGGCGGCGGCCTCGACGACGATCTCCTCCTGGGTCGGCGGCTCGTCAAGGCCGAGGTAGGTCTGGTAGTGGTTGATCTCGGCCTCGGTGATCACGTTGAACTGATTTTCGGTGATGCCGAGGATGAAGAACAGCACGTAGATGAACAGGCCGAACAGGAAGGTGACGATGGCCGCCGGGACGACGAAATGGACGACGGAGGCCAGCATCCGCCCGCGGATGCGATCCGGGCGCGCCCACAGCGCCAGCGCCAGCGTCGGCATGCCGACGGCGAAGAACGAGATGACCGCGTTGTGTTTGGGCACGAAGGGGAAACCGATGCCGATCATGGCCGTGGCGATGATCAGCAGGGCGACGGTCAGGCCTCGCGCCAGGAACAGGCGTAGGATATCCTGCATGCCGTTGAGGATGCGCTGGCCCTCGATGAAGGCGGGGGGCAGCGCGGCGAACGAGTCGTTGAGCAGGATCATGTCCGCGACGCCGCGCGTCGCCGCGCTGCCGCTCTGCATGGCGATGCCGACGTGCGCTTTTTTGAGCGAGAGCACGTCGTTGACGCCGTCGCCCATCATGGCGACATACTGCCCCTGCCGGCGCAGCGATTCGACCAGGCGCTCTTTCTGCTGCGGGGTGATGCGCCCGAAGATGGTGTATTCGCGGGCGGCGGCGTCGAAAGCGGCATCGTCGAGGGTGTCCAGCTCCGGCCCGCTGATGGCGCGCACATCCTTCGGGAAGCCGGCCTGCACGGCCAGCGCGGCCACCGTATCCGGGTTGTCCCCGCTGATGACCTTCAACTGGACGCCGGCGCGGGCAAAGTTGGCGATCGTATCCTGCACGTTCGGGCGCAGTTCGTCGCTCAGGATGACGATCGCGATCGGGATCAGCTCCGCCGGCAGCAGCGGATCGCCGCTGGAGTCATGCAGGCCGGATGCGCCCGGCTGCCGGGCGAAGATGAGCACGCGCAGGCCGCGTTCGCTGTAGGCCCGCACCTGTTCGCGCAGATCGTCGCGCTGCGCGGCGGGCAGGTGATCGGCCAGCATCTCCAGCGCGCCCAGCACGAGCACGCCGTCATCGGCCAGCGCGATGGCGCTCCACTTGCGGGCCGATGAGAACGGCACTTCGTCGGCCAGCGCCCGTTTCGTCCCCGGCAGCGCGGCATGCAGCGCCTCGCTCGTCTTGTTGGTGGCCGTGACGCTGGCGGCGTAATCGCCCAGAAGCGACTCGACCTCGGCCCGGCTCAGGCCGTTGAGCGGGATCACCTCGTTGTAAACGATCCGGTTGGCGGTCAGCGTGCCGGTCTTATCCATGCACAGCACGGTGACGTTGGAGATCGACTCGACCGAGTTCGACTGCTGGATCAGCGCGCCCTGATTGGCGATGCGCAGCGCCCCCATCGCATACGAGACGATGACCATGAAGAACAGGCCGTTCGGGATCAGGCCGGCGATGACGGAGGCCATCTGCACGCTGCGCACCAGCGGCAGCGCGTACAGCACCGCCGAGAGCAGCAGCATCAGCCCCATGAAGAGCGCCAGCAGCGCCAGCAGGCGCAGGATGAAATCGACATCGCGCTGCAGCGGCGTCTTGACGACGCGGAACTGGCGCGCGCTGCTGGTCAGTTTGTTGGCGAACGCCTCCGCGCCGACGCGCACAGCGCGGTAGTGCGCCGTCCCGCTGACGCAGAACGACCCGGACATGACCTGATCGCCTTCCTGTTTGGGGATCAGATCCGACTCGCCGGTGAGCAGCGACTCATCGACGTCCATCTTACCCGGCCCGATGACGACGCCATCGACCACGATCTGATCGCCGGGGCGGGCGATCAGGATGTCGTCGCGAACGATCTCGGCGGGATCGACTTCCTGTTCGACCCCGTCGCGCAGCACGCGCGCCCGCGGACGGGTGAGCAGTGCGATGGCATCGAGCTGGCGCTTGGCGCGGATCTCCTGGATCACGCCGATGATGACGTTGAGCGAGATCAGCCCGACGCTGAGCATGGCATCGCCGATGCGGTTGAGGCTGACCAGCGCGATGCCGATCAGGAACAGGATGATGTTGATGAAATTGAAGACGTTCTGCCGGAAGATCTCGGCGTATGAGCGGCTGGTGGCCAGCGGAAACGTGTTCGCCTGGCCGCGCGCGCGGCGCTCCAGCACTTCGGCTTCGGTCAATCCTGTCAATTCGGCCATGGTCACCTGCGCTGTGCGGTCGATCGTTTCCGCCTGATTGTATGCGATCCCGGCGGAAAAGTCTCACTCCGTCCGGAAGACGGGGAGTGTCTCACAGGGTGGCGACGCGCCATTTTCAGCCCGCACCCTGTCTGGCGGCGGGACTTGCGCCGCCGCAGGCGGCAAAATCCCCTCGCCCCAGCCGCGCAGCGGCGATAGATGGGAGAGGGGGATGCGACGCAGTCGCAGGGGGTGAGGGCGATCGCCGGCGCTTGCGACACTTTCTCAAAAACCGATATGCTTTGCGCAGTGTGAATGGATGGATAATAATATCCAGCAGATCTCACTGAACGCCGCACGATCCCGTGGCATGAGGGCCGCATGAGCCAGATCTTCTTCTCCTACCGCCGCGCTGACAGCCGAAAGGACGCCGGGCGCATTTACGATCAACTCGCCGGGGCCTTCGGCAGAGACAACATCTTCAAGGATGTCGACAACATCCCGCCCGGGAGCGACTTCCCCACCGTGCTGCGCGAGGCCGTCGCGCAGTGCAGCGTCATGCTCGTCATCATCGGCAAGTCGTGGCTGACGATCGCGGATGACGCGGGCCGGCGCCGCCTCGACGACCCGGACGATTACGTGCGCATGGAGGTGCGCAGCGCGCTGGAGCGCCCGGACTGCACCGTCATCCCGGTGCTGGTCGATGGCGCCGCCATGCCGCGCGCCGACGATCTGCCGGACGATCTGCGCGCGCTGGCCACCCGAAATGCGACCCCAGTCCGCGATGACCCGGACTTCCATCGGGACGTCAGCAAGCTGATCGCGTCCATCAGGCCGTATCTCAACAAGTCTGCCCCGGTGACGCCACCTCCGTCGCGCCTCGACGTCCCCGCCGCCATCGAGCGCTTCTACGCCGCTGTGGGCGAGGAGCGCTGGGACGAGGCCGAGGATCTGCTGGCCCAGATCGAGGCCAGCGGGCGCGCGCCGACGGTGTTCGACGTCGCTGACTGGAAGCGGCGGATCGACGACGAACGGCTCCGGTCGACCGACTACGCCGTCATCCGGGCGATCGCCCGCCTGCCGAAGCTGACCGCCGAACGCAAGGCGGAGGGGTGGCGGGCGCTGCAGGCGTTCTGGCGGCGCTACCCCGGTTACGACCCGGACGATCTGGCGCGGCGCCTGCGCCCGTCAGCGGCGGAGGTGCTGCCCCCGCCCTTCGCCTGGGTCGAGATCCCCGGCGGGCGCGGCACGATGAAGACCGATGAGCGCGGCGTCACGCTGACCATCCCGACGGAGCGCTACTGGATCGGTCGATATCCGGTCACCAACGCCCAGTTCGCCCGCTTCATCGACGCCGGGGGGTACGCGGAGCCGCGCTGGTGGACGAGGGCGGGCTGGGCGGCACGACAGCGAAACGGCTGGACGCAGCCGCGCTACTGGACGGACTCGAAGTTCAACGGCCCGGAACAGCCGGTGGTGGGCGTATCGTGGTACGAGGCGGTGGCCTTCTGCCTGTGGTTGAGCGAGGTCACGGGCGAATCGATCCATCTGCCGACCGAGGCGCGGTGGCAGTACGCGGCGCAGGGGGGCGACGGGCGCGCCTATCCCTGGGGGAATGACTGGGACTGCAAACGCTGCAACAACTCCGTCGGGGCCTGCAGCAGCGATCGGACGACCCCGGTGCGCGCTTACGAGGGGAAGGGGGACAGCCCTTTCGGCGTGGTGGACATGGCGGGCAATGTCTGGGAGTGGTGTCTGACGGGGGACCCAGATCGGTCAGAGGATATCCACAGCGACAGCGCGGTTCGCGTGCTGCGCGGCGGTTCCTGGAGCGGCGAAGTTTCAGTCAGGTTTCGCTGCGATTTCCGCGACGGGAACAATCCTGTTGGCTGGTACAGCAACAGGGGTTTCCGCGTTTCCCGCTCTTCGTCCTGATCGACTGTACTTTCTGGATTCGGGTGGCTCCGCCGCCCACCCCGCTCTCGATCAGGCGTCGAGGTGCAGCCGGACGGGCAGGCGCGTCAGGCTCCGCAGGGCGGGCACGCCATGCCAGCGCAGCGTCTCCGCCGGGACGGCCAGTTCGATATCCGGGCAGCGCGCCAGCAGGACGCGGAAGCCGATCTGCGCTTCCAGCCGGGCCAGCGGCGCGCCCAGGCAGTAGTGCACGCCGAAGCCGAAAGCGATGTGCCGGTTCGGCTCGCGGGCGATGTCGAGCCGGTCGGGATCGGGGAAAACGCGCTCATCCCGGTTGGCGGAGGCGATGCTGACGACGAGCATGCTGCCCCGCGGGATGGTCGTGCCGCCGACGGTGACGTCCTCGATGGCGTAGCGGTAGGCGACGTGCTGCACCGGGCTGGTGAAGCGCAGCAGTTCTTCGATCGCCGCGTCCAGCCGATCCGGCTCGGCTTTGAGCCGCGCCAGTTGATCCGGGTGCTGGAGCAGCGCCAGCAGACCGCCGCCGAGCAGGTTGACGGTCGTCTCGTGCCCGGCGAACAGGATCAGGAAGAGCATGGCGAGCAGCTCATCCTCGCTGAAGCGATCGCCGTCCGCTTCCGCCTGCACCAGCGCGGTCGTCAGATCGTCGGTCGGTCGGGCGCGGCGCTCGGCGATGATGCGCTTGAGCAAACGGTTGAGCGCGAAGGCGTTGAGCAGTTTGGGGATCAGCGCCAGCGGACGCCGGGGCGAAAAGTCGCTGATCGTGTTGGCCATCCAGCGGCGGAAATCCGCCCGGTCGGCCTGCGAGATGCCCATCAGGTCGCCGATGACGGTGAGCGGGAGCGGCACGGCGAAGGCCGTCATGAAATCGACGACATCCCGGCCCCGCTGGCGGTCGAGCAGATCATGGGCCAGCGCCTCGATGCCCGCGCGCATCTGTTCGACGCGCTGCGGGGTGAACGCCCGGTGCACCAGCGTCCGCAGCCGGGTGTGATCGGGTTCATCGACCAGCGCCATCGTGCTGGCGAACCGCTTGAGCACCGCCGGGATGTACCATTTGTCCGACCAGTCGGCCCGTCCGGGCAGTTTGCGCGCGTCGTTGACGAAGCGCGGGTCTTTGAGCACGAACAGCGCATCGTCGTAGCGGGTGATCAGGTAGGCGGGGCCGCCCAGGCCCTGGTCGACGCGGGCGAGATCGGGCCGGCGGCGCAGTTCGGCGTAGAGGCGGTGGGGATCGCGCAGCGCTTCTGGCGCGTTGAGATCGAGGATCGTCATGCCCTGTCTCCCGTGGATGGACGGCTGTTTCGGTTCAACTATACCGCGAATGCCCGAGGCGTTCGAGGCGTCTCTGCGAGAGGGTGCACAGGGGGCTGGTGTATGATGCGGGGTGGGCACGCCGTGGGTACGGAGATAGGTCGGGCGCAGCACGCTGCGCCCCTGGACTTTGGCCAATTTAAGGAACCTGTGATGAAAATCACAGGTGGTGATGCGGTGATTCAGGGGTTGGAAACGGCCCAAAAAACCGG
>DAOUBU010000026.1:0-56138 GCA_034432395.1 Anaerolineae bacterium | reverse complement strand
CAGCGCGCGGGGGATGAACAGTCCGATCAGGCCGGCGGTCAGCGTCAGCAGCGCGATCGCCCCCAGCCCCAGCCCGGCCTCCAGTGCGATGCGTTCGGCCCGCGTCAGGCCGTCGAGCGCCAGCGGCAGCCGGCGATCGAGCCGCAGCAGCAGCCAGCGCCCGATCCCGCCGGCGGCGGCGGTGATGGCGAAGGCCGTCAGCGCATCGAGCAGCGCGCCGCCCAGCCGGAGCGCGGCGGTCACGTCGGTGATGCGGTCGATGTGCGCCCAGTTGTAGAGCACGAACAGGGCGAATACCGCCAGCAGCAGCGCGGCGGCGCGGGCGAGCAGGGAAGTGGGCGATGGCTGTGTGTTCATGCTCACCAGTATACCCGCAGATCGGGCCTGATGGGCCGATCGCGCGCCGATCCCGGCTTATCGATCGGACTGTTCGCCGTCGCTCTCCGTTTCATCCAGCAGCGTCGGATGCAGCACCAGGGCGAAGTTGTACGGGCGCGTCCCTTCCAGCGAGGCGAGCTGGCGCGCGGTGAACTCGGCCAGCAGCGCCTTCAACCGCGTCTGAAATTCCTCGACCAGTTCCGGGGTCAAAGGGAAGACGCCCCGGACGATCATCAGCGCGTCCGGGTGCGGTGCGCGCTGAAGCGGGTCGATCAGCCCGGCGCGCAGCGCGGCGTAGATGCTGGCCCGCGTCTCGTCCAGCACGGTGCTGATCACCGCCGCCAGCCCGGCATCTCCCTGCGGCGTGCCCGGCGTCATCAGCGCGCTGTCGACGACGAAAAAGCGGGCCGCCACGCGGTAGTACTTTTCTTCGATCGCGCCCGGCCCGGGGCGCACATCGACCAGCCGGATCAGGCCGTGCTTTTCCAGCAGGTTGATGTGGTAGTACAGGCGGGTGAACGGGATCTCCAGCGCCGCCGCGATCTCCTGGATCGATCGCGCCCGATCGGCGATCTGGTGGATGATACGCTGGCGCAGCGGGTCGAAATAGACCCGGAGCGCCTCGATCTCGTGGATGATGACTTCCGGTTCCGGCTCAAACCCCGCGCCCGGCACAACGGCATCCGTCATCGACTGCCATCTCCCTGTGTTTTTAACCGATCGAGCGAGTCTGTTTAAAAATTTTTTGCAACGTTGACGCCGCTTCTGAAGTGTGCTACTGTGATAGGCGTTCGTTGAAAAAGAATTCTAAACGCATCGTGGAGGATTTGCCAATGCACAGGCTGCCGCTTCGCATCTTCGCGCGTTTCCTCATCCTGATTGTCGGCCTCATGATCGGGGTGACGGGCGCACACCTGGCCAGCGCCCAGCAGAACGAGCCGACGTTCGAACCCGGACAATGCCCCTTCGGCACGCTGCCGGGGATCGAGTGCGGTTTCGTCTCCGTGCCGGAGAACCGCGCAAACCCGGACTCGCCGACGATCCGGCTGGCCGTGGTCGTCGTCCGCGGGACGGATCCCGACGCGCCGCTGATGATCCTCTCCGGCGGGCCGGGCGAGATCACCACGCCGACGGCGCATCAGGCCGGGCGGCTGTTCCAGCAGATCGCCGGCGGGCGCACCGTGATCCTGTTCGATCAGCGCGGCGTGGGCCGCAGTGAGCCGGCGCTGGCCTGCCCGGAATGGGTCGAGACGCAGCTCGCCTCCCTCGCCCCGGATATCACGGCGGATGAGGCCGTCGTCATGAACATGGACTCGCTGCTCGCCTGTGCGGGGCGGCTGACGGCGGAGGGCATCGATCTGAACAGCTACAACTCCGTCGAAAGCGCGGCGGACGTGGCCGATATCGTCCGCGCGCTCGGCTTCGAGCAGGTCAATCTGCTCGGCGTCTCGTATGGATCGCTGCTGGCGCAGCACGTGCTGCGCGATCATCCGCAGGGGGTGCGCGCGGCCATCATCGACTCGGTACTGCCGATCGACGAGAGCTTCTTCGTCAACAGCGTCAGCACGGCCAGCGAAGCCCTCGACCGGCTGCTGGCGGACTGCGCCGCCGACGCCGCATGCAGCGCCGCCTACCCGGATGTCCGCGCGGTGCTGGCCGATATCGTCCTGAACTACAACGCCAACCCCGTGCCGATCGTGCTGACCAATCCGATCACCGGGGAGACGATCGACTCGCTGCTCACCGGCGATGTGATCCTGAACAGTCTCATCTTCTACCTCTATCAGACGCCGGCGATCCCGACGCTGCCGGAAGCGATCATGACCACCGCCAGCGGCGACCTGAGCGCCGCCGAGTCGATGGCCAGCCGCTTCCTGGTGGCGCTGTACGCGCTGGAACGCGGTATGCAGTACAGCGTGCTGTGCCGGGAGGATCTGGTGCTGGTCAATGAGGACGATCTGTTCGAACGCTACGCCCAGCTCCCGCCGGAATATCGCGGGCGCGCCGATCTCGAAGTCCTGATGGAACACAGCCCGTTCGATCTCTGCGCGCAGTGGCCGGTGGAGCCGTTCGACGCCAGCATCAAGGAACTGGTGCGCAGCGACGTGCCGACGCTGGCGCTGGCGGGCGAATATGACCCGGTCACCCCGGCGGAATACGCCGAGCGCGTCGCCGCGGAACTGCCCAACAGCTTCGTCTATACCTTTCCCGGCGTCGGCCACAGCGTGATCCTGGCCAGCCCGTGCGCCGCCGGGATCGTCGCTCAGTTCCTCGATGATCCGACGGCTGAACCGGATGCGTCGTGCATCGCGGAGATGGGCCTGACCTTCCGCGTGCCCGGCGCGACGATCGCGCTGGAGCCGTTCACCAGCGAGACGTTCGGCATTCGCGGCGTCATCCCGGCGGGCTGGCAGGAACTCGCGCCCGGGGTCTACGCCCAGTCTGCCTCCAGCACCACGCTGATCGTGCAGCAGGCCGCCCCGATCCCCGCCGCGCAGCTCCGCGCCCTGCTGACGCAGCAGTTCGGCCTGGAGTCGTTCCCGGAGGCGTCCGGTGAGCGCGAGGCCAACGGCCTGACCTGGCAGATCTACGAGACGACCGGGCCGCAGGGGCTGCTGGCCGATGTCGCAATCGCGGAGACGAACGAGTTGACCTACGTCATCGTGCTGCTGAGCACCAGCCTGGATCGCAGCACGTACTACGACGGCCTGTTCCTGCCCGCCATCGAGGCGCTGACGGCGAACTGAACGCACCTTTCGAGCGGGTGAGCGGCGGTGGATGCGGAGCGCATCCGCCGTCGCTCTGTTGATCCGCCGGGACGCGCCGCGCCTCCGCCCCCCTACAACCCTGCAAATGGACGATCCGCCCCCGATGCCGTACAATCACCGGTCACGGACAGGAGAGGTTGTGAGCAGGCGGAGACGATGAAAAGCGATCTGATCAGCGGGCTGAACCCGCAGCAGCGCGAGGCGGTCACGGCGGTCGATGGGCCGGTGCTGGTGCTGGCCGGGCCGGGCAGTGGCAAGACGCGCGTGCTGACGCACCGCATCGCCCATCTGATCCAGAATATCGGCATCCGCCCGCCGCACATCCTGGCGGTGACGTTCACCAACAAAGCCGCTGCGGAGATGCGCGCCCGCGTCGAAAGCCTGCTCGGCGGGCGCACCGACGGCCTGCAGATCGGCACGTTTCACGCCATCTGCGCGCGCCTGCTGCGCATGGAAGCCGATCACACCCCCTACCGGCGCGACTACGTCATCTACGATACGGACGATCAGCAGGCGCTGATGAAGCGCATCCTGGCCGATCTCGATTTCGACAGCAAAAAATTCAACCCCGGGCGGGTGCTGGCCGCGATCTCGCAGGCCAAAAACGAGCTGATCGGCCCGGGGGAGTTCACCGGGGGCGATTATTTCGGCGAGGTCGTCAGCCGCATCTACCCGATCTATCAGCAGCGGCTGGTCGCCAGCAATGCCATGGATTTTGACGATCTGCTCATGCAGACCGCCATCCTGTTGAGCGCGAACGATGAGGTGCGCGCCCGCTATCAACAGCGCTACCAGTACATCCTGATCGACGAATTTCAGGACACCAATCAGGCGCAGTACCAACTGGTGCGGATGCTGGGCCGCCCGCAGGACAATGTGTTCGTCGTCGGCGATGAAGATCAGGGGATTTACGCTTTCCGCGGGGCGGATTACCGCAACGTCATGGCCTTCCGGCGCGATTACCCGAACGCGCGCGTCATCCTGCTGGAACAGAACTACCGCTCGACGCAGGTCGTGCTCGATGCCGCCCGCGCTGTGATCGACCGGAATACCTTCCGCACCCCCAAAGCGTTGTTCACCGATCGCCAGGGCGGCGCGCCGATCACCATTCATGAGGCGTACTCCGAACGGGAAGAGGGCGAATACATCGCCGAGCAGATCGCCCGGCTGCGCCGCCAGTACGGCTACAGCTTCAGCGCGTTCGCCGTGATGTACCGCACCAATGCCCAGTCCCGCGCGCTGGAAGATGCGATGCGCCTGGCGTCGATCCCGTACCGGCTGGTGGGCGGGGTCGGCTTCTACAAACGGCGCGAGATCCGCGATCTGATCGCCTACCTGCGCCTGATCAACAATCCGGAGGATCAGGTCAGCCTGGCGCGGGTCATCAACACGCCGGGGCGCGGCATCGGCGATAAATCGGCGGAGGCCTTCATCCGCTGGGCGGGGGAGCGCGGCGGCGTCCTGCGGGCGCTGCAGGCGCTGGCCAGCGGCGAAACCGGGCCGGTGACGGGCCGGGCCGGGCGCGGCCTGGCCGATTTCGCCGCGCTGATCGTCGATCTGCGCCAGATGGCCGAGGCCGGCGATCTGGTCGCGCTGTTCGACGAATTGACGGCGCGCCTGCGCTTCACCGCCTACCTGAGCGAGATCAGCGAGACCGACGAGCAGGTGGTCGAGCGCATGGAGAACGTCAGTGCGCTGCGCGGGTTCATCGGCGAGAAGCACGATCTCGCGCTGGCCGATTTCCTGGCCGATATCGCGCTGGTGGCCGATGTCGATCAGGCCGAGGATGGTGCGGACTCGGTCACCCTGCTGACGCTGCACGCGGCCAAAGGCCTGGAATTCCCGGTCGTCTTCCTGGCCGGGCTGGAGGATGGTCTGCTGCCGCACTCGCGCTCGTTCAATGAGCCGGATGCGATGGCCGAGGAGCGCCGCCTGCTCTACGTCGGCATCACGCGGGCCAAAGATGTGCTCTACCTGACCTACGCCTTCCGCCGCTCGATCTATGGCGACAGCACCGTCAGCGTGCCGTCGCGCTTCCTGACCGATATCCCGGCGGAGCTGACCGGGGGCGTCAGCCCGCACATGAAGCAGTTACGCGATCGCGCCAGCTACGAACGTCAGACGCGCTGGGACAGCCCGGGCGATGCGCTG
Organism: Anaerolineae bacterium; assembly: GCA_034432395.1. Lineage (GTDB taxonomy): Bacteria > Chloroflexota > Anaerolineae > Aggregatilineales > Phototrophicaceae > Flexifilum. The sequence goes on along the minus strand of DAOUBU010000026.1, from coordinate 50,841 downwards.
ACCGGCGGGCGATCGGGCGTGCGCGGGGCCGGGCTGCTCCAGCGGCCTTCCGGGACGGACGAGCTGCGCGCCGAGCTGCGCAGCAAGATCATCCCGTTCAACGGCGGGCGCGGGAACGAAAAGCCCGCAGAGCCGCCCCTGCGCTACCGGCGCGGCATGCGCGTCTATCACAACGTATTCGGCGAAGGCACGGTCATCGACAGCCGCCTTTCCGCCGGGGACGAAGAGGTCAGCGTCAAATTCCAGAAGGTCGGGACGAAACTGCTCTCCGCCGCGTTCGCCAACCTGACGATCCTGGAGTGAGGCGCGCCGTCCCGCTCAGCCGGCGGCCCGGATGTGCTCGTAAACCGCCCGCGCCAGCGCGGCGTGCGCCTCGGCGTCCCAGTGGATGCCATCGACCGGTGAGGAGCGGATGATCGCCCCGGCATCGAGAAAGTCTGCGCCGTGCTGCGCCGCGACGGCGGCATAGTGCGGGGCCAGCCGCCGCGACTTCTCATACGCGCCGGCGAACATCTCGGCGAACGGCGTCCCCTCCAGCGGGGCGGTCGGCGGCGGGCAGATCAGCAGCGCGCGCGGCGGGCCGCCGCCCGGCCCGGCCTCGCTCTGGCGCACCAAATGCAGCAGCCGCCCGGCGCTGAGGGCGATATCCCCGGCATCGACGCTGAAGCGCGGTTTGAGGTCGTTGGTTCCCAGCAGGATGATCACCCGGTCGAGCGGCGCGTGCGACAGCAGGCACGGAAGCAGATAACGCAGCCCATTGCGCACCGCGTCCCCTTCGACCGGGTCGTCGTGCACGGTGGTGCGCCCGCTCAAGCCTTCCTCGATGACCTCGTGTTCCGGGCCGAGCAGATCGCGCAGCACGCCGCCCCAGCGCATGTGCCGGTCAAAGCGCGTCCCGGTGTGCGGATCGTACCCCCAGGTGTTGGAATCGCCGTAAAGCAGGATTGTTGACATCGATCGCCGTCCTTTCCAGCGGCGTACAGTATAGCGCGCGCCGCGCCGCATCACGACGGGCGCGCTGTGCCCGGCGCAGCCCGCATCCGCCCGCTTCGTACAAACTGTCGGATAGGGGGCGACTGTCATCCTGAACTGTGATCGAATCGGGCGAAAACTCCGCCTGCAACAGGGATTCAGAACCGGTCTGTGTAACCTTTCACAGAATGCCTTCCGACAGACTGTCTGAAACTCTGGGGAAAAGTTTCACAACCGCGCGCATCACAGCGCCGGCGGCGATCGCTACCATAACGGCATAACTGCTGTGCGTCCACCTCGATGACAGGAGCTGTGATGTCCGTGTTCACCCTTCAACATGCCGTCGCGATCCGCCATGCGCTGACCCCGCAGCAGGAGACGATCCTGACGCCCGCCGCGCTCGATTTTCTGGCCGCCCTGGCGCGCGAGTTCGAGCCGCGCCGCCGCGATCTGCTCGATCGGCGCGCCGCGCGCCAGGCCGCGATCCGCGCCGGGGAACTGCCCGACTTCCTGCCGGAGACCGCATTCATCCGCGCCGGGGACTGGCGCGTCGCCCCGATCCCGCCCGATCTGCGCGACCGGCGCGTCGAGATCACCGGGCCGACCGACCGCAAGATGATCATCAACGCCCTGAACAGCGGCGCCAACGTCTTCATGGCCGACTTTGAAGATGCCAATGCCCCGACGTGGGACAACCTGCTCGACGGGCAGATCAACCTGCGCGACGCTGTGCGCCGCACGATCACGTTCACCAACGAAGCGGGCAAGCGCTATCAACTGAACGACAGCCCCGCCGTGCTCATGGTGCGCCCGCGCGGCTGGCATCTGGTGGAGAAGCATCTGCTGGTCGATGGCGCGCCGATCAGCGCCAGCCTGTTCGATTTCGGCCTGTATCTGCTGCACAACGCCGATGCGCTGCTGGTGCGCGGCACTGGCCCGTATTTCTACCTGCCCAAACTGGAGAGTCATCTGGAAGCGCGGCTGTGGAATGACGTCTTCAATTTCGCCCAGGATGCGCTCGGCATCCCGCGCGGCACGATCCGCGCCACCGTGCTGATCGAGACCATCCTGGCGACGTTTGAAGCCGAGGAGATCCTCTACGAGCTGCGCGATCACGCCGCCGGGCTGAACTGCGGGCGCTGGGATTACATCTTCAGCTACATCAAGAAATTCGCCCATCGGCCTGACTGCGTGCTGCCCGACCGCGCCCAGGTGACCATGACCGTCCCGTTCATGCGCGCTTACAGCCAGTACGTGATCAAGGTCTGCCACCGGCGCGGCGCGCATGCGATGGGCGGCATGGCGGCGCAGATCCCGATCAAGGACGATCCGGCGGCCAACGAGGCGGCCTTCGACCGCGTCCGCGCGGACAAACTGCGCGAGGTGACCGACGGCCACGACGGCACGTGGGTGGCGCATCCGGGGCTGGTGAGCGTCGCCCGCCAGGTCTTCGATGCCCATATGCCCGCGCCGAACCAGATCGATCGCCAGCGCGACGACGTCAACCCGACCGCCGCCGATCTGCTGGCCCCGCCATCGGGGACGATCACCGAGGCCGGGCTGCGCTGGAACCTGCGCGTCGGCATCCAGTATCTGGAGGCGTGGCTGCGCGGGACGGGCTGCGTGCCGCTCTACAACCTGATGGAGGATGCCGCCACCGCCGAGATCAGCCGCAGCCAGGTCTGGCAGTGGCTGCATCACCGCGCCGCGCTGGACGACGGACGGACGGTCACCCCGGCGCTGTTCGAGGAATTGTTCACCCGTGAAATGGACGCGATCCGCGCCGAGATCGGCCCGGAGCGCTTCGACGGCGGACGTTTCGCCCTGGCCGGGGCGCTGTTCCGCCAGATGATCCGCAGCCCGCATTTCACCGACTTTCTGACTGTTCCTGCGTATGCCTATCTGTGATTTCGAGGGGGAGAACGATCATGACGATGATGACCGCAGCCGAACTCCGGCATCAGTGGCAGCACAACCCGCGCTGGCGCGGCATCCAGCGCCCGTATTCCGCCGAGGACGTCCTGCGCCTGCGCGGCAGCCTGCGCATCGAATACACGCTGGCGCGGCTGGGGGCGGAGCGCCTGTGGCACCTGCTCACGACCGAGCCGTACATCAACGCGCTGGGCGCGGTCACCGGCAATCAGGCCGTGCAGATGGCGCAGGCCGGGCTGAAGGCGATCTACGTCAGCGGCTGGCAGACCGCCGCCGACGCCAACACCGCCGGGCAGATGTACCCCGATCAGAGCCTGTACCCGGTCAACAGCGTGCCGGAGCTGTGCCGCCGTATCAACCGGGCGTTCATACGCGCCGACCAGATCCAGCATCTGGATGGGGGCGATCGCATCGATTACTTCCTGCCGCTGGTGGCCGACGCCGAGGCCGGCTTCGGCGGCACGCTGAACGCTTTCGAGCTGATGAAAGATCTGATCGATGCGGGCGCAGCCGGGGTGCACTTCGAGGATCAGCTCTCATCGGCCAAGAAGTGCGGTCACCTGGGCGGCAAGGTGCTCGTGCCGACGCAGGAAGCGATCAGCAAGCTGGTGGCGGCGCGCCTGGCGGCGGACGTGCTCGACGTGCCGACGCTGATCATCGCCCGCACCGATGCCGACGCCGCCTCGCTGATCACCAGCGACATCGATGAGCGCGATCGGCCTTTCCTGACCGGCGAACGCACCGTGGAGGGCTTCTTCGGCGTGCGCAACGGCCTTCAGGCGGCGATCGCGCGCGGCCTGGCCTATGCGCCCTACGCCGATCTGGTGTGGTGCGAGACGTCGCATCCCGATCTCGACGAGGCGCGCCAGTTCGCCGAGGCCATCCACGACCAGTACCCCGGCAAGCTGTTGATGTACAACTGCTCCCCGTCGTTCAACTGGTCGCGCAACCTCGATGCCGGCACGATCGCGCGGTTCCAGCGCGAGCTGGGCGCGATGGGCTACCGGTTCCAGTTCATCACGCTGGCGGGCTTCCACGCGCTCAACCTGAGCATGTTCGAACTGGCGCGCGCCTACCGCGTCGAGGGCATGACGGCCTACGCGCGCCTGCAGGATCGCGAGTTCGAACTGGCGCACGAGGGCTACCGGGCCGTCAAACATCAGGCGTTCGTCGGCACGGGCTACTTCGATGCGGTGCAGCAGGCGATCATGCAGGGGCATTCGTCCACGGTGGCGCTGGCGGGTTCGACCGAGCAGGAACAGTTCGCCGAGGTGACCACCGCCCGCCCGGCGTACTGAGCGGGTGCAGCGGCTGGACAACAAACACCGAGGGGACGCGCGCGCGTCCCCTCGGTGTTCAGGCTGGGTTGAGGCTGACACACGGTCAGCAGGCGCGGCCAACCCCTCAGCCGCCTCCCGACACGATGGCCGGGGCGCTGCTCACCGATCCGCCGTTCGACTGGCCTTTGACCATAATGCGCGACAGCCGCCGGGTCGTGTACTCGTTGCCGCAGTGCGGGCAGGTCGCCTTGTCGGCTTCGGCCATCGACATGCGTTTTTCGAAATCACGCCCGCAGGACGGGCAGTCGTACTCATACAACGGCATCGATCTCACTCCTCCAACGCCGCGATCACACGGTTCAAACGGTCACGCGCCTCTTGGGCGACATCCGCCAGCGCATCGCCGGGCAGCACGCTCATCATGAGCAGCGGGTCGATGATTGCCACCTGCACCCGTCCATCCTCCATCTGCGTCACCGTGACGTTGCAGGGCAGCAGCAGGCCGATATCCGGCGCAGTGGTCAGCGCGCGGTGGGCCAGGGGCGGATTGCACGCGCCCAGGATGGTGTACGGGCGCAGATCGACCCCCAGTCTCTGCTTCATCGTCTCTTTGACGTCGATCTCGGTCAGCACGCCGAAGCCTTCCGCTTTGAGGGCGTCAATGGCCCGCTGGCGCGCCGTGGCGAAATCGACGTTCAGCGTCGTCTTGAGACCCAGTTCCATCTCCGCGCCGGTCATGGTCATCCTCCTCAGGCGCATTTACGAACACGGGCAAGCCGCTGCCCCTCTCGTCGAGAGGGGCAGCGCAGCAGACTGACTGGCAGAACCAGTTTACACTGTTTTTTAGTTGCGTTCCAGAGGCAGGCCGCGCTGCATCCAGCCGAGCGTGCCGCCGACCACGTTGTAGACGGTGGCGAAGCCCTTCTGACCGAGCAGGGCCGCCGCCGACTGGCTGCGGCTGCCGGTGGCACAGATCACCGCGACAGGCTGCTGCGGGTCGAGTTCGTCGATGCGGCGGGCCAGCTCGCCCAGCGCGATCCACTTGGCGCCGGGGACGTGCCCCTGTTCGAATTCCCACGACTCGCGCACATCGACGACCACCGGGCGCGAGCCGTTGCCGTTCTCGATCAGATCGTGCAGTTCACCGGCGTTGATGTCGCGCACGTCGCCGCTGGTCGTCGGCAGACCCATCGCCTCCCAGGTCTCCAGGCTGTCGGCCAGATAGCCGACCACGCTGTCGTAGCCGACGCGCGCCAGGCTGAAGACCGCCCGCTGATAATCCGCCGGATCGGCCAGCAGCAGCACGACCGGGATATCCGGCGGCAGCACGAAGCCGACGCGGTTGCTCAACTGTTCGTTGAGTTCCAGATGCACCGATCCGGGGATGTGCTTGGCCTTGTAATCGGCTTTCGGGCGCAGGTCGAGCAGCGCCGCCCCGCGGCGGAAGTGCGACACCGCATCGGACACGCTGAGCGGGCGGGGCTGCACATCGCCCAGCGGACGCGGCCCGCGCCGGTTGATCTGCTTGATCCGCTTGTGATTGCCCGGCTGTTCCGGCAGGGCGGTGGTGGCGAATTCGACGTAGGCATCGCGCTCGTGCACCTGCAGGGCCGGGTTGCTGGCGCGTTCGAAGCCGATCGTCGAGGTCAGCACCGAGCCGATCGACTTGCCGCACAGCGAACCCGCGCCGTGCCCCGGCATCACCATGACGCCGTCCGGCAACGGCAGATATTCGTTGTGCAGCGTGTCGAACATCTGCGCCGCCAGCCCGCGCGCCGCTTCCAGCCCGACCAGGTCGGGCCGCCCGGCATCGCCGACGAACAGGGTATCGCCGGTCAGCGCCATCCACGGCTCATCGGAGCGCGTCTTATCGACCACCAGCAGCGTGATGCTCTCCGGCGTGTGGCCGGGGGTGTGGCGCACGCGCAGTTCGACGTTGCCCAGCGTCAGCGCATCGCCGTGTTTGAGCGGGTGATGGGCATACTCCGCGCCCGCCGCTTCGTGCAGGTAGACCTCGGCGCCGGTGCGCTCAGCCAGATCCAGCCCGCCAGAGACGTGGTCGGCGTGCAGATGCGTTTCGATGATGTGGGTGATGCGCATCCCCTTGTGCGCCGCCGTCTCGAGGTATTTCTGCACATCGCGATCGGGATCGACCACCGCCGCGACCCCGGCCCCCTCACAGCCGACCAGGTAGGACGCGCAGCCCAGCCCTTCGACGAAATACTGTTCCAGGTACATTTCCGCTACTCCTCTCCACTCCGTTGGTTGATACTTCAGACCGCGGTTCGCCGTTCAGGCGACCGCTTTCGGCAGGTTATCGATCAGAAGAAATACCGCCAGGCCGATGACGAACACTGCGAACGCCCGCCGCAGCACGGCGGCGTTCAGCCGACGCCCCAGCGCCGCTCCGACGAATGTCCCCGCCAGACCGGCGGCCACGAAGGCGACGATCAGCTCCAGGTTCAGGCCGCCTTCATTCAAATGCCCCAGGAAACCGGCGGCGCTGTTCATGGCGATGATCAGCAGCGACGTGCCGACGGCGTGATGCATCGGCAGGCCGACCAACATGACCAGCGCGGGCACGATCAGGAAGCCGCCGCCCACGCCCAGCACGCCCGTCAGCAGGCCGACGACCGCGCCGCTGGCGATCACCTTGAGCAGCGCCGGCTCGCGCGGTTCACCCTCGCGCTGGGCCGGCGTCCCGCGGAAGATCAGCAGCAGCCCGACGACCAGCATGAGCAGCGCGAACGCCGTCATGAGCAGCGCGGGGGAGAACTGCTTGGAGATGCCGGCGGCCCAGTAGGACATCAGCATGCCGACCCCGCCGAAGATCAGGGCGACGCGCCAGTTGAGCGTGCCATGTGCCCGGTGCACGAACGCGCCCACCGCGCTGTTCGTCCCGACGATGGCCAGCGACGTCACGACCGCGGCCTGCGGCGTCTGCCCGATCAGGTAGACCAGCGCGGGCACGGTCAGGATCGAGCCGCCGCCGCCGAGCAGCCCCAGCGACGCGCCGATGCCGAAGCCGAGCACCAGATCGAGCAGCAGCATGATCTCATTTCCCTCGCTTGATCGGCAGTTTGGCCATCTGCCAGCCGATCATGCCGCCGGACAGGTTGATCGCGTTGAAGCCCGCGTTGGCGAGCTGGCGCGCCGCCGCGCCGCTGCGCGCGCCCGACCGGCACACGCACAGGATCGTTTTGTCCTTCGGCAGTTTGTCCAGGCTGTTCGGCAGCTCGTTGAGCGGGATCAGCTTCGCGCCCTGGATGTGCCCGCCCTCGAACTCGTTCGGCTGGCGCACATCGAGGATGAAGACGTTTTTATCGCTGTCGATCAGTTGTTTGGCTTCGCTGGCGTTGACCGCGCGCACCGCACTGGCGGTTCCGAAGACCGATTTGAAGAGATTCATCGTCGTGTCCACCTTTGTTCTCCGTGATAGGGACATCGTAACGACTTTCCCTCTCGCCCGGTTAGCGCGAATGGATTAGACTATGCTATCAGTCGGGCTAATGGCACAGATCGCTTATGATCGACCTGCATAAACTCCACATTTTCCATATCGTCGCCCGCGAGGGCAGCTTCAGCGCCGCCGCCGGACGGCTGTTCATCACCCAGTCCGCCGTCAGCCAGCACATGAAAGATCTGGAGATCGGGCTGGGGCAGCCGCTGTTCCAGCGCGGCTGGCGCGGCGTCCGCCTGACGCCCGCCGGCGAGGTGCTGGCGGATTACGCCGCGCGCATCTTCGCCCTGATTGCCGAGGCGGAAAGCGCGCTCAGCGATGTCCAGAATCTCGAGTCCGGCAAAGTGGTGATCGGGGCGACGCCGGGCGTCAGCGCCTATCTCGCGCCCGGCTGGGTGGCGCAGTTCCGCGCGCGCTACCCCCGGCTGACCGTCTCCGTCAGCACCGGGGTCACCGGGCAGATCGCCGCCGACGTGCTGGCCGGGCGGCTCGATCTCGGCCTGATCGAGGGCGAACTCGACGATGCGCCGCCCCGGTTGACCTACTGCGTCCTCGAACAGGTCGAACAGATGGTGGTCGTCGGGGAGGGGCATCCGCTGTGGGATGTGCCATCGGTCAGCCCCGCCGATCTGCGGGCGCATTCGATCATCACCCGCCAGACGGGCAGCCAGACGCGCTCATGGCTGGAGCAGGCGCTGCGTCAGCAGGGGATCGAGCCGCAGATCTCGGCGGAATTCGACAATCTGGAGTCGATCAAACGGGCGGTGGCGGCGGGCGGCTGTCTCACGCTGCTGCCCGCTTATGTCGTCGCCGATGAAGTGGCCCGCGGGCTGCTGCGTACCATCCCGGTGGAGGGGACGCCGTTCACCCGCGAACTCAAATTGATCTGGACGCGCGGCACGCCCTTCAGCCCGCCGGCGCGCGCGTTCATCAGCGTGCTGGCGCAGCTCTATCCCGCTGCCTGCACGATCATGCCGGATGCATGACGCCGCGCGGCGCTCACGGGCTGGCTGTGGCCTCCGGATCCGGCGTCGGCGTCGGCGGGCGGACGAAGCGCACGCTGTCCAGAATGGCCTGAAGTTCCGCCTCCGCCGGGCCGTTCAGCGCCTCAAGCGGTTCTGCGAAAGCGTAAAAGATGAAGTTGAGGTTGAACTGCTGCAGCCCGGCGAACCAGCCGCGCGTATCCGGCAGTTCCGGGCAGTTGACGGCGGCGAACTGCGTGCCGACCGCCTGCAGGCCCCCGATCGAATAGGTGCGGCGCAGATCGGTGCCGATGTTGCAGCCGCTCTCGACGATCGCCAGGCGCAGCAGGCGTGTGCCGTCGGCCCACAGATCGGGCGCGATCTCGCCCAGCACGGGGCTGGCGATGACCAGATTGGGGAAGCCCCACAGCAGCACGATCGTCCCCTGGCCGCCGGTCACCGGGCCGGTGTAGACGGCCAGCGGGATGTTGCGGATGGCATCGATGTCGCGCAGCAGCAGTACGTCGTAACCCATGCGCCAGCCGTCCGGCAGATCGATCGTCAGCGGGGGCGGCACGCGGTCGCCCATCAGCGGTTCCAGCACCAGCACTTCCGGTTCCGGCGTCGCTTCCGGATCGACGGTCACCTGCGGATCGGGCGCGGGCGTCTGCGCAGCGGTCAGGCGCTCCAGCGCCAGATCGATGGTGAACGTCAGCCCCGCCGCATCCGGCACGGCGGACAGGCCGGCCACGGTGACATAAGGCAGCGCGTTGAAATTGGCTTCAGCATTCAGCGCCAGTTCGGCCTGCTGCAGCACCACGTCGGGCCGGTCGCTGATCATGCAGTCCTGCCAGCGCCCCAGATCGAGGCCGAGGGCGGTGACCGCGGCGATCAGCCGCTCACCGGTGAAGGTCTCCGCCCCGTGGCTGGCGATCAGGTTGTGCAGGCGATCCATGTAGGATAGGTAGGCACCCTGTTCGCTGGCGCACAGGGCGGCCCGCGTCGCGCCGCGCGCGTTGGTCATGCTGCCGCGCACCAGCGGGATCAGCGTCACCAGGATCTCGCCGGCGTCGGCGCGCGCGAGCAGGACATCCATGCCCGCGCCGTAGAAGATCTGCGAGGGGGGATCATCGACCGCGCTGAAGACGAGGACGGAGACGGGGGCATCCTCCCGCCCGAACTGCGCGAAACCCTGCGGCGTCGTGCGTTCGACCCGGCCAGCGCTGCGCGCCGGGTCGATGGTCGGCGCGGGCGTCGCCTGGGCGAAGGCGGCGCGCCCGGCACTGCCGATCAGCAGCACGCTGAGGCACAGGGCGGCCAACCGCATCCCGGTGGGCCGGGCCGACGGCGCATCACCAGCCCGGCGGGTAAACCTCGACGAAATAGCCATTCAGATCCCCTTCCGCGATCCAGCCTGTGATCACGTCCTCGTCGCTTTCGCCCTCGCGGTATGCGATCCGATACCAGGCGTAGCGCTGAGAGCAGCGCGGCCCCTCGATGACGAAGAAGATCCCGCGCGCCGGGATCTGGCCGATGACCTCATTGCTCGTGCCCGGCCCGGAACGAATGTTGAGCGGGCGCGGGTCGTCGATCGAGACGCGCCCCCGTTCGCCCGGGATCAGCCGGGTGGGCGGCGCGCCGGGGCAGATCGGTTCCGGCGTGCTCTCCGCGGTCGCTTCTGCGGTGCTGATCGGGGACTCCGGGCTGGTGGACGCTGTCGGTTCCCGCGAGGCTGTGCCTGCGGTCGGCGTTGGCGTCGTCGTGGGCGGCGCGACGGTGGCCGGGCGGGGCGACGCCTGCCCGTGCGTGGGCGCTGTCGCGAACAGGGTGAACAACAGCGCCGCCAGGGCGATCAGGCCGGGCGTATGGCGAGCATGCGCCGGGTATCGAGATAGTCGCGAAGTCCCCATAAGGCGACTCCTCCGAAGGCGAAGGCATAGATTCCCAGATACGGGGCCAGCGCTGGCGCGAACCGGAGGGCCAGAAGCATGCCCACCAGGGAATACACGGACAGAGCGAACTCCCAGATGAACGCGGAGTTCAGCTTGATGATATAGGCGTTCTTTACGCTGGCAACCTGCGATTGACCGGCGAATTTCGGCGTGCGTTTGAACTCTTCTGCCTGGCCCAGCAGCCCGCTGATGACGGCCCGGGCGTTGTTGAGCGCCAGGCCCGTGCCCAGCGCGATCAGGACGGGCAGCGCCAGCAGCCGCCGCCGCCAGTCCGGGTAGAGCGCGCGCTGGCTGACGATGAAGACCAGCGGCGGCCCCAGCCCGGCGATGCCCAGCGGGCCTAACGGCAGCTCGCGCAGACCGTCGAGCACCAGCAGCGGCGGCGTGATCAGCAGCAGCACCACGATCACGGGATGCACGAGGTACTGCCCCAGGTGCAGCGATGCCATCACTTTCTGCATGATCGTCAGACCGGGGTGACGCCAGATCGGGCCGAGCAGCCGCGCCATGCACTGCGTGCCGCCTTTGGCCCAGCGCGCCTGCTGCTGCTTGTACGCGGCGATCTGGGGCGGCAGTTCCCCCGGCACGACGACATCCGGCAGGTAAAGAAAGCGCCAGCCGACGAGCTGAGCGCGGTAGCTGAGGTCGAGATCCTCCGTCAGCGTGCCATCCTGCCAGCCGCCCGCCTGGTCGATCGCGGCGATCCGCCAGACGCCGCCCGTGCCGTTGAAGTTCATCAGCCAGCCGGCGCGGTTGCGCGCGGTCTGTTCGACGACGAAATGGCCGTCCAGCGCCAGCGTCTGGCCGCGCGTCAGCCAGCTCTGATCGGCGTTCAGGTGTCCCCAGCGGCCCTGCACCATCCCCAGCCCCGGATCGGCGACCAGGTAGGGCACGGTGCGCAGCAGAAAATCGCGCGGCGGGATGAAATCCGCATCGAGCACCGCGGCGAAGCCGACGCCCCGGGCCTTGAGCAGCTCCACGCCGTGGGCCAGCGCCCCGGCTTTGTACCCGGCGCGCGATCCCCGGCGGATGTGTTCGATCTGGACGCCCTGCGCCTGAAGCGCGTGGACGACCCGGCGCACCACCTCGACCGTCTCATCGGTCGAATCATCGAGCACCTGAATGAACAGGCGATCGCGCGGGTAATCCAGCGCCGCCACCGCGCGGATCAGGCGCTCGGCGACGTAGACTTCATTGTAAATCGGCAGTTGAACGCCGACGGCGGGCAGGTCAGCGCGGTCGATCGGGGGAAGGGGGGGCTGAACCCGGCGCACGCGCAGGTAGACCAGCAGCAGGGTGAACGAACCGAACGCATAGGCGGCCAGCAGCAGCGCGCAGATCACGTACACGACGACGAGCAGGGTGAGCAGCATGACGACCTTCTGTCCAGTTGGCTGTCTCTACAACGGAGCACGTCGGCACAAACGCTGGAACATGCCTGGTCATGCTCGTGAATGCCTTCACGAAATCGGTGTGATCAGTCTATCAATCGGTCTGGATCCAAACAAGGTCGGACAGGTTACGAAGTGATAAAAGATCGGTAGAATGTGCACAAAACTTTCAATCCGCTTTGAGATACATAAAGGTCGCCCGTCGTGCTCAGCCTGCCGACTGAAAAACAGGATCATCCGCATACAAGCGAACTCCGTTCGGGCGTTCACCCCGTCGATTTCAAGCGCGATCTGGCGGCGCTGGCGGATCTGATCGAGCTGGCATTTGCCGACTCGATGGACAGCAGCGGGCGTGCGGCCATCCGCGAGATGCGCATGCTCAGCAAAATGGGGGCGGGGGCCAGGCTGTTCTCCGGTCTCAATGACTTCCTCAGCGGCATCACGCCGGGCTACGTCTGGTTTGAAGACGGGCGGCTGGTGGGCAATGTCTCGGTGTACCCGGCCAATCTGCCGCGCGAGTTCCCGCCGACCTGGATCATCGCCAATGTCGCCACGCACCCGGCCTACCGCGGGCGCGGCATCGCCCGCCGTCTGATGCTGACTGCGCTCGATGCGATCGCCGGGCATGGCCGCCGTTATGCGCGCGCCTCCGGCGGGCGGGCGGCGGCGATCTTGCAGGTCGAGCGCGATAATCACCCGGCCCGGCGGCTGTATGAGTCGCTCGGCTTCGTCGAAGAGGGGACGTTCACCCACTGGCGGCGTCCGCCGCTGGCGCGTTCCCCCCAGCCGCTGGAGAACCCGCCGCATATCTCGCATCCGCGCCGGGGGGAATGGCGGGAGGAGTATGCGCTGGCCGTCCGCGCCCGGCCCCCGCTGGAGCCGGGCCGCCCGCCGCTGATAAGCTGGCTGCGCCCACTGCACCCCGATCTGTTTCAGCCCTCGCTGCGCCGCTGGCTCGACGACCTGGTCAACCTGCGCTCGCGCGAGCGGCTGCTGATCCGCAGCCGCGATGAGCTGACGATCGAAGCCGAACTGTGGATCGAGTCGGCGGTGGCCTCCGACAGCGTCAGCCTGACGCTGCTCAGTTCGCCCGATTACCGCGGCTTATACGACGAGGCGCTCCTCAACACGGCGGTGCGCCGCTTCGGGGTGCGCGCCGCGCTCGCGATCGATCATCCCGCCGATGATGAGGTCGCTGCTGCCCTGCTGCGCCGCTACAGTTTTAACCCCGTGCGCACCCTGGTCGTCATGCGCTGGACGAGCGGCCCCTCCTGAGCGCGGGGATCGCCGCTTGACGGGCACGTGCCGGGCGTTCAGCAGCGCAGATTGTCAGAGTATTGATAAAGTCAGCATACATTGGTCATGCACAAGTCTGGCTTGAGCCTGACTTGTGCTATGCTAAATCAAATTGAAGGTTGGAAGTCCGTTTGAACCGATCCTTTGCGAGGGAGTCCTATGCGCAAGACCCTGGTGACTCTGGCGCTGGTGCTGCTGGCCGCGAGCATGGGTGGCATGCGCTTCGCCCATTCCGTGTGCACAGCGCCGCCGAACATCATCTGCGACGACGACAACGACAATGTACTCAACACGACGCTGGTCGGGCTGGTGTCTCTGGCGGGCGGCAATGATACGCTGAACAATGCGCTGGGGGTGGTCACGATCGGCGTCTACGGCGGCCCCGGCAGTGACAGCATCGTAAACAGCATCGGGACGATCCAGAACCTCATCGATGCCAGCGTCGGCGATGACACGGTCGTGATCAACGGCGGGCTGGTCAACGGGGATATCGATCTGGGCAGCGGCCTCAATTCGCTGCAAATCACTGGCGGGGCCACGATCACGGGCCAGGTCAGCAGCGGCTTCGATGACGATCTCGTCGGCATCACAGCCAGCACGATCGGCGGTCTGATCGATGTGGGCGACGGGGCGGATACGCTGCTGTTCAACAGTGGCCTGATCAGTGGGTCGATCGCCGCCGGGCCGGGCAGCGACCGGGTCAACAACGGCGGCGGCCTGATCAACAACAGCGTCGATCTGGGTGACGGGGTGGATACGCTGATCAATGCCGGCACGATCAGCGGCATCGTCTCGCTGGGCACCGGTGATGACAGCCTGCTTAATACCCTGTCCGGCACGATCCCCGGCCTCATCGAGGGCAACATCTATACTGGCGGCGGGGCGGATACCGTCCAGAACGCCGGCGTGATGATGCTCAGCGTCAATTTTGGCACGGGGAATAACAGCCTGTTCAACAGCGGCACGATCAACGGCGGGGTCAACGCCAACACCGGTGACGATACGATCATCAATACCAACAACGCCGTCATCAACGGCGGGATCGTGCTGGGCGAAGGCGTCAACAGCCTGTTCAACTCGGGCACGATCACCGGGTTGATCATCGGCGGTTCGACGGTCGATATCTTCAGCAACAGCGGCCTGACCTCCATCGGGATCAACCTCGGCGACGGCAACGACATCCTCGGCAATAACAACGGCACGCTGATCGGCAATCTGATGCTGGGCAATGGCAATGACGTCGTGACCCACATCGGCCTGCTGCAGGGCGACCTGCTGGGTGAAAGCGACAATGATCAGCTCAATCTGTTCGGGACGGTCACCGGGGTGATCGATGGCAGCAGCGGCGATGATACGGTAGAGCTGAACAGCGGCGGCCTGGCCTCGCTCAGTGTGCTCCTGGGAAGCGGTAGCGACAGCCTGTACAACCTGGGGACGATCCGCGGTTTGGTCGATGCCAACATCGGCAGCGATACGCTGTTCAACGCCGGGTTGATCATGGACGAAGTCAATGCCGGCGCGGATAACGACCTGATCCTCAACACCACCTCGGGCACGATCCTCGGCGGCATCCGCACCGAGGATGGCAATGACACGGTCGTCAATCGCGGCAGCGTGACGGGGATCGTCGGCCTGGCCGGCGGCGCTGGCAACGACAGCCTGGTCAACCTGGGTACGCTCACCGCCAGCATGACGACCATAACGACGGGCCTCTTCGGGCAGAACGGCGATGATACGCTGGTCAATCAGGGGCTGATCAGCGCTTTCCTGAACGGGATCGACTGTTTTGGCGTCAGCACCGTCGGCTTGAACAACTGCCGAATGACGAATTCCGGGACGATCAACGTCACCGGGATCGGCCTGTACGGCTTCAACGGCAACGACACGATCATCAACAGCGGCCTCGTCAGCGCCCAGGCGGCCATCGTCGCCGACCCCGGCAACGACAGCATCGTCAACAGCGGGGTGCTGACGGCGACGGGCAGTTCGCAGCGCGCCATCGACGGCGCGTTGGGCAACGATACGATCGTCCACAACGGGACGATCACCAGCGGCAACATCATCCCCGGCGCAGGCAGTGACGTGGTCATCCTGGGGACGGGGGCTGTGCTCAGCGGGAACATCGTTGATACCGACGATGACGGCAATGACTCGATCTTCGTCCGCGGCTCGGCCATCAGCGTCTTCACCGGCGTCGGCAATGATACCCTGGTCGTCGGCGCGAACGGCTCGCTGGCCGGGGTCGATGTCGGATCGGGCAATGACAGCGTGTACAACACGTCGCTGATCGCCGGGGTGATCGTCGGTGGGCTGGGCAACGATACGCTGGTCAATGCCGCGGGCGGTCTGGCCAACTACGTGAGCGGCGACGACGGCGATGACTCGGTCATCAACGCCGGGTTCGTCAACACCTCGCTGTTCGGTTTCATCGGCAATGATACGGTGATCAACTACGCGGGCGCAGTGGCGAGCTGGCTCAACGGCTGGACGGGCGATGATATCGTCCTCAACGGCGGTTTCGTCAACGCCGATCTGGACGGAAGCTGGGGCAATGACAGCATCATCAACTTCGCCGGGGCATTCGTCTCGCAGATCTACGGCGATCTGGGGTTCGACACCATCTTCAACGGCGGTTATCTGCTCGGCTCGGCCTTCGGCGGCTGGGATCATGACATCGTCGTCAATCTGGGCGGCGCGCAGGCGACCAATCTGCTCGGCGAGGTCGGCAATGATTCGGTCTTCAACGGCGGCTACCTGGTCGGCGGGTTGTACGGCGGCGACGGCAATGATACCGTGA
This sequence comes from Anaerolineae bacterium, assembly GCA_034432395.1. Taxonomy (GTDB): domain Bacteria; phylum Chloroflexota; class Anaerolineae; order Aggregatilineales; family Phototrophicaceae; genus Flexifilum. The sequence continues at coordinate 34,799 of DAOUBU010000026.1, read as the reverse complement.
CGAACGCCGCGTATGCTTATGCGGCGCTCATGGATCTGGGCGCGGGCGATGATATCGCCGTCAATGGCGGCTGGATCAACAGCTCGATCCAGTGCGGCGCGGGCAACGATCAGGTCTCGGTCGGCGGCTACATCGTGGGCAGCATCCTGTGCGATGCCGGCAACGACACCGTCGTCCTGATCGGCGGCATCGTCGCCGGCACGATCGACGGCGGCGTCGGTTCCGACGCGCTGTCGTTCGCTTTCACCGTCACCGTGCCCAGTCAGGCAGCGGCGCAGGCGATCTCGGCGCAGCTCGCGGCGGCTTCGCCCGCGGGCGGCACGATCACGATCGCCGGCGTGCCCTATCGCTGGACGAACTTCGAGGTGCTGTACAACCTGCTCAATTTCGTCATCGGTGAACCGGTCACGATCGCCATCCCGGTGACGCGGCGCGTCAATCAGGCGGATGCCGCTGCGCCGGTGGCGGTCTTCTGCGCACCGGATGCCGTCGAGCTGTGGACGATTGACGCGAACGGGGCCGGGGCGTTCGCCGCCAGCATCCCGTACACCGAGGTCGATGCCGGCACGACGGTCAGCGCGAACGGGGTGACGCTGACATCGACCGCCGGCGGTTCGTTTGTGGTGACGGCGACGGAACAGAGCGGCAAACCCTACAGCTTCAGCGGTTCCTGCCATTGAGGTGCGGATCGCTGTGGTATACTGGCGGCCTGGACCTCAGGGACATGGCTGACCGGTGACGACTCTGATCACGGGCGGGGCCGGTTTCATCGGCGCGGCGCTGGCCGAACGGCTGCTGACGACGACGACCGACCCCGTCCTCATCCTCGACAATTTCGACAGTTACTACGATCCGGCGATCAAACGGGCGCGCGCCGCCGCGCTGAGCGCCGCCTACGGCCATCGCGTCCGCATCGTGGAGGGCGATATCACCGATGCGCCGCTGGTGGCGCGGCTTCTGGCCGATCACGGCGTGCGCCGTATCGCCCATCTGGCCGGGCTGGCGGGCGTGCGCTACTCGGTCGATCACGGCCCGCTCTACAGCCACGTCAACACCACGGGCAGCGTCACGCTGATGGAGGCGGCCCGCCGCCAGGGGGTCGCCGTCTTCATCCAGGCTTCGACGTCCAGCGTGTACGGGCAGGCGCAGCGCGTGCCGTTCCAGGAAGACGACGCGCCCGACCAGCCGCTCGCCCCGTACCCGGCCAGCAAGCGCGCCGCCGAGATCTTCGGCCACAGCTATCACAACCTCTTCGGTCTCAACGTGACCGTGCTGCGCTTCTTCAATGTGTACGGGCCGAACGGCCGCCCGGACATGATGCCGCTGCGGGCGCTGCACGCCATTCTGCACGGCGAGCCGATCCCGTATTACGACGGCGGGCGGCTGCGCCGCGACTGGACGTACATCGACGATACCGTGAGCGGCATCGCCGCCGCGCTGGAGCGCCCGCTGGGCTACGCCATCATCAACCTGGGCTGCGGCGCGCCGGTGGCGCTGGCCGATTTCATCGCCATTTACGAAGAGCTGCTCGGCAAACGGGCGGTGCTGGTCGATCAGCCCGCGCCGCCCAGCGAGCCGCTCATCACCTACTGCGATAACCGCCGTGCCCGCGATCTGCTCGGTTTTGCGCCGACGGTCGATCTGCGCACCGGTCTGAGCCGCGTGCTGGACTGGTATCGCGCGCAGGGGCGATGATACGAAACGCCCCCGCACATGCAGCGCAGGGGCGTCCGGCTTGGGGGAAGCTGGCTGAATTCTGCCGGGGGAACAGCATCACTACAGCCTGTACTCCAGGATAACAGAACACCTTACATCGGTCTTGACGTCCAGCCTACGTCTGATCGACGCTGAAGACAGGCTGGCCGGCAATGTTTTATTGTTCCAGCGCCCGATCGTCAGTACACTTGACTGAAGTCCGATCGATCTTCCCGATGAGTGGATGGGTGATACATCATGCAGCGCCGATTCGGTGATCAGGGCGGGCCGCAGCGCCGCCCGGAAGTACCAGCCCCACCAGCCCCGGAACCCCCCGCCCGGCCTGCGGCTGCGCCGCGCTTCTCCGATGCTTCGTATGGCCATGCTGTACCGGAAAAACGGCGCACGCCGCCCAAGCTGGCCCGGATGCGCAAACTGCTGCGCCCCAAGCTGTTGAAAACGCCCGACGAAGCCGACCAGTGGCAGCGGGGTGACCCGGAAAAAGAGCAGGTGATCACGGGGCGGCTGCGCCAGATGCTGGATGCGCTGGCCGCGCAAAGCCCGGAGTATCGGCTGTCGCCCGATGAGTTTGCGTTCCTCAATGAAGCACTGCTCGATGATCTCCTCGGTTTCGGCGCGATCCAGCCGCTGGTGGCCGATCGCACGGTCTCCGAGATCATGGTCAACGGGCCGGAGATCATCTTCAAAGAGCAGAAAGGCAAACTGGTCGAAAGCGAGCTGGTCTTCGACGACGAGGATCACGTGCTGTGGACGGCGCAGCGCATCGTCCGCCCGCTGGGCCGCGTGCTCGACCGCAAACAGCCGATGGTCGATGCGCGCCTGCCCGATGGCAGCCGTGTGCATATCGTCAGCACCCCGTCGGCACTCCAGGGGACGACGATCACCATCCGTAAATTCCCGGAAAAGCGCCTGACGGTCGAAGATCTGATCAATTTCGGGTCGTTCTCCAGGGAAGTGGCCGACTTTTTGCAGGCGTGCGTCGCCTCTCGGTTGAACATCGTCGTCAGCGGCGGCACTGGCTCCGGTAAGACGACGCTGCTCAATGTGCTCAGCTCGTTCATCCCGGAGGATGAGCGCATCGTCACGATCGAGGACGCCGCCGAGCTGCAGCTCAATCAGCGTCACGTCGTCCGCCTGGAGACCGCGCCGCCGATCCCCGGCATGGACGGCAAGACCGGCGCGCTGACGATCCGCGATCTGGTCAAAGGGTCGCTGCGTATGCGCCCGGATCGCATCGTCGTCGGCGAGTGCCGCGGCGGCGAAGCGCTCGACATGCTTCAGGCGATGAACACCGGTCATGACGGATCGCTGACCACGGTGCACAGCAACAACCCGCGCGACTGCATCGCCCGTCTGGAGACGCTGTCGCTGATGGCGGGCATGGATCTGCCGGTCATGGTCATCCGCCGTCAGATCGTCAGCGCGGTCGATCTGATCATCCAGCAGACGCGCCTGAAGGACGGCTCGCGCAAGATCACCCAGATCACCGAGATCCAGGGCATGGAGGGGGAAAACGTCACCCTGCAAGACCTGTTCATCTACCGGCTGCCCGGCCAGACCGGCAGCGCTCCGGCGACGGTGGGCGGCGGCAAACTGGAGTCGACCGGGTTCCGGCCCAAATTCGTCGATCGCCTGGAGGAGAACGGCTTCAAGCTCAGCGCGCGCATCTTCGGGGCGGGGCAGACGCGCTTCTGATCGAGCGGGCGCTGCGGCCTGTGGATGGACAGGCCGGTCGAATGATGCTAGAATGAGGCCAGTGCGGGCGCGGAATGAGCGACGCGCTGGCAGCGGAGTGTGGCGCAGCCTGGCAGCGCGCTTCGTTTGGGACGAAGAGGTCCCGGGTTCGAACCCCGGCACTCCGACAGGGAAGACAGATGCGCGGATCTGTGCTATACTGTCTTCGTATGCAGGTGTGGTGTAGCGGTAGCATGAGACCCTTCCAAGGTCCAGGCACGGGTTCGATCCCCGTCACCTGCTAGAAAGCGCGCCGCGTTGGTCTTCAGCGCGCGCGCTTTTTGTTTGGCCCACGGGTCCATAGCTCAGCGGCAGAGCAGCCGGCTCATAACCGGTCGCGCGTTGGTTCGAATCCAACTGGACCCACAACCGCACGGCTTCCAGCGCTGTCTGCCTGTGAGGGACATTCGCCATGCTCACCCGGCTCAAGGTCAGCGGCTTCAAGAATCTGGTCGATATCGACGTCCGCTTCGGGCCGTTTACCTGTATCGTCGGGGCGAACGGCGTCGGCAAGTCCAATCTTTTCGACGCGATCCGCTTCCTGAGCATGACCGCCGATCATACGCTGGTGGAAGCGGCGCAGTCGATCCGTGATGAGGCGGGGCGCAGCGGCGATCTGCGCGACATTTTTCACCGGGTTGGCGATCGCATCACCGGCCATATCACCCTGGAAGCTGAAATGATCATCCCGGCCAGCGGTGAGGATCGCCTGGGGCAGCCGGCATCGGCCACCACAACCTTCCTTCGGTATTCCCTCGAACTGGCCTACCGCCCCGATAATGCGACGACGCCGATCGAGATCGTGCGCGAAGAGCTGCGCCCCGGAAGCAACAAGAGGGATTTCAAGAAACACCTGCTGTTTCCGCACAGAGATGAATGGCGTGAGTCCCTCTGGATGGGAGAACGGCGTAATTCGATCCCCTTCATCTCGACAGGCCGATCAGGGGACGGGGATACCCTCATCCGGCAGCATCAGGAGGGGGTACAGGGCAGAACCTACGACCGAACGGCTCGTAAGCTGTCGCGCACCACGCTGTCCGCGATCACCGCGGCGGAGTCGGCCACAGCGGTGCTGGCACAGCAGGAACTGCGTTCGTGGCGTCTGCTGCAACTGGAGCCGTCAGCGCTGCGTCGTTCCGATGATTTCAACACCAGACCGCCGATCGAGCCGAACGGCGCGCATATGCCGATCACGCTGTACCGACTGGCCCATGCCCCCGGTATCGATGCGGCGGCGGTTTACGCCGAAATCAGCAGCGATCTGTTTGAACTGCTGGATGAATTCAAATCGGTCTGGGTCGATCAGGATGAGCGGCGGGAGACCTACACGCTGATGGTGACCGATAAAAACGGGACGTCGTATCCCGCGCGCGCGCTGTCCGATGGCACCCTGCGCTTTCTGGCGCTCACGATCATGAGCAGGGATCCCGGTTTAACCGGCGTGCTGTGCCTCGAAGAACCGGAAAATGGCATTCACCCCCAGCGCATCCCGCTGATTCTCGATCTGATGCGGCGGATCGCCGTCGATCCCAACTATCCCGTTGATGACACCAACCCACTCCGTCAGGTCATCGTCAATACCCACTCCCCCTGGGTAGTCCAACTGGCGCGGCCAGATGAACTGGTGGGCGTGTATCTCAGTGAAGCCATCGACGACACGGGCGAACGCTATCGCCGTGCTGTGTTTCGCGGGCTGGCGCAAACCTGGCGCAGTCGCGAGCTGGACGCTGCGGGCGAACGCCCGCTGGAACTTCATCATCTGCTGGGGTATCTCAATGCGCCGTCCCAGAGGCGTGAGGCGGACAGGCGTGATGTGAGCACGAATGGGCACGAAACAGTTGTCGAATATCTGAGCCAGCAGATGCCGCTGCCATTTCGTGACTGATCCCATGTTGGCCACGCCGTTGAACTTCACCCTGCTGACCGATGGCAGTTCCGATCGGGTGCTGCTCCCGATCCTGCGCTGGCTGCTGATCGAACATCTGCCCTCGACCCCGATCAACGGTCAGTGGGCCGATCTGTCCGCTGTGCGGACGAAACCGGCCGATCTGAGCCAGCGGATCCTGTCTGCGCTGCGTCTGTATCCGTGTGATCTGCTGTTCGTGCATCGGGATGCTGAGGCTCAGCCGGCTGATTTGCGTTACGACGAAATCATGCAGGCCTACAGCCGGGCAGCGCTGAAAGCCGATCAACCGCCTTACATCTGCGTCGTGCCGATTCGGATGCAGGAAGCGTGGCTCTTACTGGATGAGCAGGCCATCCGATCGAGCGCGGGGAACCCGAAAGGCCGGGTGGCGCTTGACCTGCCCGCCCCGGCAAAAATTGAAAACCTGAGCGATCCCAAAGCCCACCTGCACAGCCAGTTGATCGCGGCATCGGAGCTGACGGGACGGCGCCGCGCTCAATTCGATCCGGGGAGGCGGGCGCATCTGATCCCGGAATATATGCGCGATTTCGCCGTGCTGCGTCAGTTGAGCGCGTTTAACCGTCTTGAGCGCGATATACGCCACTGGGCGAGCGGGCTGCATCGCTGACGATCGAGCCGATCAAACGGTTGTGCCGAACAGGGAACCGATCAGCGCCGTCAGGCCCATGGCCAGCGCCCCCCAGAAGGCCACGCGCGCCGTTGATCGCAGAACCGGCGCGCCGCCGACCCACGCCGCCACCGCGCCCAGCAGCGCCAGGAAGATCAGCGACGTGGCCGAGACCAGCGGCACCAACAGCGCCTCGGAGACCAGCAGCACCGTGATCAGCGGCAGGGCCGCGCCCACCGCAAACGACGCCGCCGAGGCGAGCGCCGCCTGAACCGGGCGCGCGATCGTCACCTCGGAGATGCCCAGTTCATCGCGGGCATGGGCGGCCAGCGCGTCATGCCGCATCAACTGCTGCGCCACCTGCCGGGCCAGATCCGGTTCCACGCCGCGCTCCACGTAGATGGCCGTCAGTTCATCCAGCTCCAACGCGCTGTTCGCCGCCAGCTCCTGGCGTTCGCGGGCGAGTTCCGCCTGTTCCGTATCCGCCTGAGAGCTGACGGAGACGAATTCGCCGGCGGCCATCGACATCGCCCCGGCCACCAGGCCGGCGATCCCGGCGATCAGGACTTCACCGCGGGCCGCGCTGGCCGCGGCAACGCCGACGATCAGACTGGCCGTGGAGACGATGCCGTCGTTGGCCCCCAGAACGGCGGCGCGCAGCCAGCCGATCCGGCTTGTGCGGTGATGTTCACGGTGACCTGTGCTCATGGGGTTCCACCCGGTGGGTTGGCAAATACAGGGAAAATGGACGCGCCGATGCCACGCTGATTCCGCTGCTTCCATTGTAGCACCCCTTCTGGCGGATGCAGCGGGGGATCCATCAGAAGCGGCGGCTCAACGCTCCGCGCGCCTGCGGGCGATCAACTGGGCACGGGCCGGCACATGATCTACAATCAATCGAAACACAACCTGATTCGATGTCACATCCACCGGGAACGTATCCGATGACGCGAACTTACGACATCCTCTGCATGGGACGCAGCGGCATTGACCTGTATTCCAACGACGTCGGCGCGCCGTTTGAAGCGATCACCAGCTTTGCCGCGCTCGTCGGCGGCTGCCCGACCAACATCAGCGTGGGCACGCGCCGCCTGGGCCTGCGATCGGCGCTGCTGACCGGCATCGCCACCGACCAGGTCGGCAAATTCGTCGTCCATTTTCTGGAACGCGAAGGCGTCGAGACGCGCTTCATGGCCCCCAAGCCCGGTCATCACTCGCAGGCTGTCTTCCTGGCGATCCAGCCGCCCGATCATTTCCCGATCACGTTCTACCGCGATAACTGCGCCGACATCCAGATCACGATCGACGATGTGGACGCCGCGCCGATCGCCGACTCGCGCCTGCTGCTGATCACCGGCACGGGCCTGAGCAAGGATCCGAGCAACCGGGCGACGCTTTACGCCGCCGAAACCGCCCGCGCCGCCGGGACGGAGGTCATCCTCGATATCGACTACCGCCCGTCGGAGTGGTTCGACCCGCGCGCGTTCGGCGTCAGTATCCGCACGGCGCTGCATCTGGTCGATATCGCCATCGGCACGGAAGACGAGATCAAAGCGGCCACCGGGGCCGAGAACGGTGAAGCCGGGGTCGAGCGCCTGCTCCGGGGCGGGGTGCGCAAGGCCGTGGTCTTCAAGCGCGGCGGCGATGGATGCAGCGTGTACACGACGGCGGACGAGGTCTTCCACGCGCCGCCGTTCAAGATCGAGGTGCTCAATACGCTGGGGGCGGGCGATGCCTTCGCCAGCGGCTTCCTCTACGCCTACGCGCAGGGCTGGGACTGGTACCGCTGCGCGCGCATGGGCAACGCCAACGGCGCGATCGTCGTCACCCGGCAGGGCTGCGCCAACGACATGCCCACGCTGGCCGATACGCTGGCTTTCATCGAAGCGCACGGCGGGTTCTGATCGATGCGGCGCGCGCTCATCCCCACCCCGCTGCTCGTCCTGATCGCGCTGGCCCTGTCGATCGCGCTGGCCCAGTCGTCCAGCCCGATCGCACCTGATATCCCGGTCAGGGGGGCGGTCACCGAGGCCGATCGCGCGCCCAGTTTCTTCTTCTCCGCCCGCCAGGGGGAAACGTACACCGTGCTGATCGAGCCGGAAGCCGGTCTCGTCCCGCTGGCGCTGATCGCCCAGGCGGACGATAACGCGGTCATCGGCAGTGTGACCGGCGCGCCCGGCCTGACGCGCGTGTTCGCGGTCATCAGCATCCGGCGCGATGGCGAGCATTACATCCAGGTGCAGGGGGCGAACGGCACGACCGGCCCGTTCACGCTGACGCTGGCGGTGGGCAGCGCCATCCTGACGCCGACGGCCACGCCGATCCCGCCGACCGAACTGACCGCTTTCGTCCCGCTGCTCGGGATGCTCAGCCCGGAGACGCCGACGCAGATCTACGCCGTGCCCGCCTCCGATCGGGCGCAGACGGTGACCGTGACCGCCGATGCCGGTGTCAGTTTCAGCATCCTCACCGCCGATGGCATGACGATCGGGGCGGTCACCGCGCCGCTGACCGGCGGCAGTTTCTTCATCCCTCCCGGATTGGCCGGGGTGCGCGTGCGCGTCGATCTGACCGGAGATGCGCACGCCGCGTACAGCGTCGGGGTGGGGCCGACCGTCCCGATTGAACCCACGCCGGAGCCGACCGCCACCCCCACCGCCGAGCCGACAGCCACCCCCGCCCCGTCGGACGTCGATCTGGTGCTCAACTGGGGCGCGCAGTGGTTCGTGCTGACCAATACCAGCGGCCTGTTCCTCGATATCCACGATCTGACGCTGCGCGGCGGCGATCGGCGCGCCGAGGCGGGCATCTGGGAGCGGACGGGCACGGTCAACATCTTCGCCCTGCCGCCGGCGACCTGCGTCGGGCTGCGCCCGCTGACCGTCCCCGAAGCGCCGCCGCTCCCGACGCGCTGCGACGATCTGGCGGCGTGGTGGGCCTCCGATGCCTTCGTCTTCTGGACGGGGGAGACCTTCGACGTGCTTTTCGCCGGGACGGTGCTGCAAACCTGCCAGACCGATATCGGCCAGTGTTTTGTCGATCTGCCCAATGCGTGAAGCGGGCCGGGTCGGTCAATCTGTATAAACGAGCCATTAAAATTCAGTTAAATGCTCAAAAATTGATTGACAGTGGAGGGCTTTTTCCCGTATCCTATCCTGTGAAACGATTTGGAAAACACCGTTTGACACAGCAGAAAAGATCGACGCCCCGGCCTGAGGTTTGTTTGCAGCGCTCACGTTTATGAGCGCCGGGGAGAGAGAACGATGATGCACTGGTCACTGGAAACGGAAAAGGTCAGACAGGAACAGCTCATCCGGGAAGCCGAACAGGAGCGCCTGGCCCGCGAAGTGCTCCAGACGGAACGTCAGGACACCTTCAATCCGGCGCTCGCCTGGGTCGGGCAGCGCCTGGTCGATATCGGCAGTTCGCTCGTCAGGCTGGCCGGCGCGCCGAAGGCGCAGGAGCCGGATCTCAACTTCAGCTAGAACGGCATCGGTCAGGCAGAGCAGGGCGATCGAGGGGCGGTCAGCGCCCCTTTTTGCTGCCTGCTACCCACTCAATCGCATCGATTGAAATCAATTCAAATGTTCAAAAACCTTCTTGACGTCTGACGCAAGTGGACGTAGACTGAAGGTAGAGTCTGTACGAGTCAGGTGAACCGCCTGACGTGCGCAAGCGGAAAGGAGCAGACCCCGATGAGCGACATGATCCGCAGCGAACTCGCCCGCGCCCATCTGGATGATATGCGCCGGGAGACAGAGCATTACCGCCTGGTTGACAGCGTGGCCCGCCCGATGTACGTCCCCGGTTTCAACCATGTGCTGGCCGGGCTGGGGCGCTGGATGATCGAAACCGGCTCCGACCTGATCGAGATGGCCGGGGAGGATGAACGCCCGGAGGGTCAGCCGCGCATCCCCGATCGCGGCTGACCGCCGCTGCATCCTGGCTGCCCTGCACAGGGCGGACGAGCAGGAGCGCAAGCCTTGCGCTGGCAGGAGCGCGCGGGCGGCGCTCCTGTTATTTTTCCCGCCGATGAGCGGTCATCGCAGGACGAACGCGCTTGAATCCCCTTGAACGTTGTAAATCGCAGTTGACGCCGATGCCCGGCCCGGCATATACTCCGCGCGTGCCAGCGCCCCATCGGGCCGGGCACACCGACTGACTGGATCCACCGTAGGCCTGTTTTGCGAGATCGCCGCATGAATTCCATGCCGCCCCCGAGTCCTGCCGAGGCGGATGATCGCCCCGCTGACGAGCTGACGATCACCACGCTGGAGACGCTGAAAGTCTTCTCCGATCCGCTGCGACAGAAGATCATCGAGGCCGTCATCGACTCGGCCAGGACGGTCAAACAGATCGCTGCGCTGCTCGGGCTGGCCCCGACCAAGCTGTACTACCACATCAACCTGCTGGAGGCGCACGGCCTGATCCGAGTGGTGGAGACGCGGATCGTCTCCGGGATCATCGAGAAGCATTACCGCGCCAGCGCGCGCAATTTCGCCATCCAGCGGACGCTGCTCTCCCCTGGAAGCGGCGGGCCTTCGGAAGGGCTGCGCGCGGCCCTCGATGCGATCTTCGCGCCGATCCGCAGTGAGATCGAGCAGGGGGTGACCGGCGGCGTCATCGATACGTCGAATGATGCGCCCGCCGCGCGCAAGCTGCGCCTGTGGCGCGCGATGAACCGCATGTCGCCGGACGATGTCGAAGCGTTTCAGGCCCGGCTGGAAGCGCTGGTCGCCGAATTCGAGCGCCGCGAGCCGCACCCTGACCCCGGAACTTCCGCCGCAGCCGGCCCGCGCTACAGCCTGCTGATCGCGCTGTATCCCACTGACGGCCCGCAGACGGCTGCCGAGTCCCACGAGTGATGGACAACACACAGGCCGACGCTGCGTCGGCCTGTGTGCCTGTGTGTAGTGCGCTGTGTCCCGCTCAGGGGCCGGTCGTCGCCAGCGGGGTCGGGCGGGGCGGCTGCGTCGGCGCGCTGTTGATCTGGTTGGCGGTCTGCTCTTCGCTGCTGCCCCCGCTGCCGGGGATGATCCCCAGAGAAGCCGGGTCAGGCGTGCCGACCGATTGGATCGGGGCCGCGCCGATCGGGCTGTTGCCCGCCGCCGCCTGCGCGCCACCGGTGGCCTGCTGGGCCGATCCCGCATCCGCTACGCAGCGGAAGCCGATGCTGGCGGTCGGGTTGAGCGGGGCCAGCGAACGGCGGTGCACCGCGCGCGCGAAGAACGGGACGAGATCCCACGCGCCGCCGCGCACGACCCGTTCGGTTCCGATGGCCGGGCCGGTCGGGTTGAGGCCGGACGCTTCCGGGCGGCTGTAAAAATTGGGATCGTACCAGTCCGCTGTCCACTCTTCGACATTGCCGGCCAGGTTGAGGATCCCTTCCGGCGTCGCGCCGCCGGGGAAGGCATCGACCGGAGCTTTGGTGCGCGGGTTGGCCAGCGGCGATCGGCTGGTCGAAGCATTCGCTTCGATCCACGTATCGCCCCACGGATACAAGCGTCCGTTCAGGCCGCGCGCGGCCATCTCCCACTCGGCCTCGGTCGGCAGACGGCGGCCCAGCGCCTGGCAGTAAGCCTGCGCGCCGAACCAGGTCACATTGGTGACCGGCAGGTTGTTGATCACAGGCAGCACCTGATAGTTGGCGCTGTCGAAGGTGACATTGCTGGTTTCGGACTCGTTGCGCGTCTGCATGCAGGGCTGGCCGAAGCAGCCGTTGCGATGACTGCCCGGCCCCAGCCCGTTGAGGAAAGCCAGGTACTGCTCATACGAGACTTCGGTGCGCTCCATCAGGAACGGGCTGATCGTCACCTGGTGCTGCGGCTGGGCATCTTCGCCGTAAGCCAGTTCACAGCGGCCCGGTTCCCCGCCGTACCCCTGCAGACATTCCTCCACGGCGGCGGCCACTTCGGCGATCGTCGTTCCCATGGTGAACGTTCCGCCGGCGATCGGGATCAATTCGCTGGCCAGCACCAGCAGGCGATCGTTGACCGGCAGCGCACCTGTGCCGCCTGTATTGAGCGCGCTTCCCACACCGCCGACCGTGGGCGCCGCCGTCGGGGAGGGCGGCACGGTGGGCGCTGGCGTCAGCAGGGTCGGGGCGAGGGTCGGCGTCGCGGTCGGGGCCTGGATTTCGAGCGGGGGCATTTCCGTCGGCGTGACGATCGGGGTCGGGCTGGCCGGGGGCGGCGTCGCCGTGATGATGGTGGTGATGATCACCGGGGTCTGCGTCGGCAGGTTGGCGACGCTTTCGCCGATCGTGATCACGCCGCCCGCCAGGGCCGCCAGCACGACGATCGCCGCGCAGCCAAAGCCGAACACACCGCCGAGCACGATCCACTGCCAGGCGGCGCTTCCAGAACGTCGATTGAGGGAACCGTAGCGAGACATACGGGCGAGCTCCTGTCGTTTACCGCCCCAATACTAAACGAAAGACCCCACTGCTTCAACAGTGGGGTCTCCGATGATGACGATCGTATGAGTACCGCTGGCTAAACGATCACAACAGATTGACGATGTTCGAAAAGACGTTCCCGACCCACGGGCCGACCCAGATCAGGACGATGAAGGCGACGATGACGACCAGCGCCAGGATCAGAGCGTATTCGACCAGCCCCTGTCCTGTCTCATCGTTTTCTGCCGGGCCAGCGCGCACTGCGCGATCGATGGCGGCGCGTAACCGCTCCGCCCACTGTCGAAGCATAGATATCCTCCCTCTGCACTCCATGCCGGGGAACAGACCCGGCTCTCGACCTCATGGGCACGACCGGCGGCATAAACGAATGACGAGCGCCAGGTCATGCAAAACCATGCATCTTGAATTTAGTATATCGGAAGATCGATGGAGAGGGTGAAGATGATTTTGTAAGAGAATCTGCAAGCCAGCCGCGCTGGCCGGCATTCATACGTCGATCAGAGTCTGATCGGAGGCGATATCGGCGGCGCTGCGCAGGCCGTGCCGGGGCAGGCGCACGGTGAAGGTACTGCCTTTTCCCGGCGCACTGACGACGGCGATCGCGCCGCCGTGCGATCGAATCGCGTCGCGCGCCAGGCTCAGCCCGATGCCCAGGCCGCTGATCTCGCCGATGTTGCTGGCGCGGTAAAACGGTTCAAAGATGTATTCCTGTTCGTCCGGGGGGATGCCGATGCCCTGATCGCGCACCTGAAGCACGACCGCGCTGTCCTCTTCGCGCAGATCGAGCGCGATCGGGCCGTCGATGGGGGAGTATTTGATCGCATTGGCGAGCAGGCAGCGCAGCGCCATGTCGATCAGCGCCCGATCCGCGGTGACGGTCAGCGTATCGACCGCGGTCACCAGGTCGATCGGTCGGCGTTCCGGTGTAGTGCCGTTCATCCGCTCGACCCGTTCACGGGCCAGCGCGACCAGATCGAACGGCTCTGGCCGGATCGCCAGCGCCTTGAACTCACCGCGCAGCGCCGTCGTGATGTCGTCCAGCATGTCGGTGATCAGCGCGATCTGGCTGCGAATGACCGCGACCCGTTCGCTGCGCTGCTCGGGCGTCATCCGGTCGAGGTAGCGCTCCAGCAGCTCGCTGAACAACTGGATCGTGGCCAGCGGGGTGCGGAATTCATGGGCGATGCGGATCATCATCTGCGTTTTGATCTGGCTCAGTTCCTGCTCTTTTTGCAGGGCCGCCTGCAGCGCGGCCTGCTCCGTCAGCGCGCGCTGCAGCCGGTGTTTTTCGGTGCTGTCGCGCAGCACGTAAACCTGCCCGACCCGCTGCCCCTGGATGTTGTAAGCCGGGCTGACGCGCAGATCGAGCCAGCGCTGCTTGCCTTCGAGCTGATCGACGATCTGGAAATCGGTCATGGTGGTATCGGGCGACAGCCCCGGCAGCACCAGCGCGATCGACTGGCCGAACAGCTCTGTATCGGCGCGGCCCAGCAGCCGGGCCGCCGCCGGGTTGAACTGGGCGATCAGCCCGCGCGGGTTGACCACCAGCACGCCATCTTCCATGCTGCGCAGCACACTGTCCAGCGCGAACGGGACGACATCGAGCAGGTGATGCCGCGCGAACAGCCAGCCGTAGATCATCAGGGCGAACCAGCTCCCCAGCGGGGTGATGTCGATCACCAGATGATCGGCCAGCAGCAGGTTGAGCGTCCCCGGCAGCACGCTGAGGACGGTGGCGGCCAGCAGCCAGGCGGCACGGGTGCGCTGCTCCCCCTGCTCACGGTTGAACACCCACAGCAGATAGCTTACCCGATGTGCAGGTTTTTCTAAACAGGGGAGACTTCGGTAGGATTTGGGTGTCTGAAATCCAAAACCGAGCCGAGGTCTCCTGAAATGGATATTACCACGTTCATGATTACAGTCTACTGCTTCATTGATGATTGGCTGAAAGGGAAGCGCATCCGTCAACGCGGTCCACAACCGACGCTGAGTGACAGCGAAGTGCTGACGATGGAAGTGGTGGGTGAATTTCTGGGTATCGACGATGAAACGGCGCTCTATCGCTACTTCCGCCGCCATTGGGCAGCGTGGTTTCCGCGCTTGCAGGAGGTAAACCGCACGACCTACACACGCCAGATGGCAAACCTGTGGCGGGTGAAGGAAAAACTGTGGCAAGCCGTGTTGGAGCACATCACTTACGATCCGCACTTGGCGTTTGTTGATAGCTTTCCTGTCCCGGTCTGTCGTTTCGCCCGTGCCTATCGCTGCCGTAAACTGCGTGAGTTAGCAGCATTTGGTTATGATGAGCTCGCCAAACAGACCTTCTACGGCTTGCGTGCTCATGTACGGGTTTGCTATCCGGGCGTGATTGTGGCACTCGAATTGACACCCGCCAACGTTCATGATACAGCGGTAGTGGACGACCTAACGGAGCAGTTCACCGGGACGCTGCTGGCAGACCGCAACTACTGGTCGCCCAAGCTAACCCGATGCTTGCAGGCGCAACACATCATCCTGCTCACGCCATACAAGTCATCGCGGCGTCAACGTCAGCCCTATCCTTACTGGCTGACCAATCTGCGTCGCCGGATTGAAACCGTCTTTGGGCAACTCGTCGGACGGTTTCACGCTAAGCAGGTTTGGGCACGTGACGTTTGGCATCTCAGTTCACGTTGGTTGCGCAAGATTCTCACCCATACCTTCGCCGTTTTCTGTTGTCAGCAACAAAAGCTTGATTCTGCGCTGGCATTTGACCGTTTGTTATCTTTTTGAAACCTGCACATTGGGTCAGCTACTTCATCGCGCTCGGCCTCGTCCACACGCAGCACCGCCAGCTCGTGCGGAACATGACGGACAACATGGCCTACCTGCTCGATCGGTTCGGCCTGATCCCGAATGGAACGCGCTACTACTTTCTCTCGCGCTCGCAGCCGCCGTTCTTCATGGAGATGGTGCGGCTGGCTTTCGATCACGGCCTGGGCGATCGGGACTGGCTGGCGCGGATGGTCGCGCTGGCCGAGGGCGAACTCAACACCGTCTGGTATGGCGAAGCCCAGCCGCACAAACGGCGCGTCTACAGGGGGCTGTCGCGCTACTACGATATCAACGTGCTGCACGATCTGGCTTCGTGCGAAAGCGGCTGGGATCATTCGACGCGCTGCGCCGATCGCTGGCTCGATTGTCTGCCGGTCGATCTGAACGCCATCCTGTACCGCTACGAGCGGCTGCTCGCCTGGGCGCATGAGGAACTGGGGACGGGTCACGCTGGGGACTGGGAAGCCCGCGCCGCAGCGCGCCGCACGACCATGCACGATCTGCACTGGGATGAAGAGGCCGGGTTCTTCTTCGATTACGATTACGTCAGCGGGCAAAGGCTGCTCACGTCGGCATCACTGGCGGGCTTCTACCCGCTGTGGGCCGGGCTGGCGACGCCTGATCAGGCGGCGCGCAGCGTCGAAAAGTGGCTCCCCGCGTTCGAGTATCCCGGCGGCCTGGTCACCACGCTGGAAGCGCGGGCGGGCCGTCAGTGGGCCTATCCCAACGGCTGGGCCCCGCTTCAGTGGATCGTCACCGCCGGGCTGGAGCAGTACGGGTATCCTGAAGCCGCGGCGCGCCTGCGCCGCAAATGGCTCGATACCTGCGCCGGGGTGTTCGCCCATACCGGACGCCTGTGGGAGAAATACAACGTCGTCACCCCGGATCAACCGGTTGAGGGCGGGCTGTACGGCCAGGTTCCCGGCTTCGGCTGGACGAACGGCGTCTTCCTCGATTTCGTCCGGCGCGTCAGTTGACCGTGCCGTTCACGGCAGATGCTCGATCAGGTGGCGCAGCGTCGCCACCGCCTGCGCGTATTCGTCCAGCGAGAGATGCTCATCCGGCGTGTGATCGAGTTCGCTGTCGCCCGGCCCATAGGCGATCATCGGGCAGTCCCAGCGCGCCCCGACCGTGTTCATGTCGCACGTCCCGGTTTTGAGCACAAAGCCCGGCTGCCCGCCGCGCGCCCGGATCGCGCTGAGCATGGCGCGCGCCAGCGGTGACGTGCGCGCTCCCTGGTAGGCGCGCTCCATCCCGTAGGCGCGCACCGCGGCATCGGCGGGCGCAAATCCCCGGATGACGTCGAACGCCTCCTCCGGCGTCCAGCGCGGCGGCAGGCGGATGCTGATCGTCAGCGTCACCGTATCCAGATAGGCATCGCTCGTGGTATGGATGCGGCGCAGACCGGGCATCAGCCGGTTGAAGAAGCCCTCGACATCCGCGTTTTCGCGCTCGGCCCAGGCTTCGACCGCGTTCCAGAAAGCGACGCCGCAGGCCGCCACGCTCGGCTGTGGCCGCGCAGTGTGCGCCGGAGGACGGCTGAGCGTGAAATCGATCAGGATGCGCCCCTTGTAGCCGAGCGTGATGCGATCTGCCCCGCTCGGCTCGCCGATGATGCACAGATCGGGCGCGGGCTGCTCCGCCAGGTGGCGCGCGCCTTTGCCGGTCGCCATCTCCTCTTCCACCGTGCCGACCACCACGACCCGCCAGCCGGGCGGGATGACAGCGGCGGCTGCGGCCTCGGCGAATGCGCACAGCGATCCTTTGGCATCGACAGTGCCGCGCCCGTAGAGGCTGCCATCGCGCACACTGACCGGCAGATCGCCGGGGAAGGTATCGATGTGGCCGATCAGCATCAGCGTGCGCTCCCCCGATCCGCGCACGCCGATCGCGTTGCCCGCCTCATCGATCCGCGCGCTGAAGCCGTGTTCGCCCATCCAGCCGACCAGATACGCCACCGCCGCGCGCTCCTGCGTTGACGGGCTGTAGATGCGCACCAGCGCCTCAAGCAGGCTGCTCATTCAGCACCTCGATCACCGTCTCGACCGCCGTCCACAGATCGGCTTCGTCGATCACCAGCGGCGGCAGCAGGCGCAGCACCGTCGCCCCGGCGGGCAGCGCCAGCACCCCGCGCGCCTGCAGCGCCTTCAGCACCGGCGCGACCTTGCCCTTCAGTTCGATGCCGATCATCAGCCCGCGCCCGCGCACCTCGCGCGCCCCGGCGGGCCGATCGGCGCGCAGCCGCTCCAGCACGGCCTCGCCCAGCCGGCGCGCGCGCGGGATGAGATCGCTGCGCTGGTATACCTCCAGCGCTGCCAGCCCCGCGGCGCACGCCAGCGGGTTGCCCCCGAACGTGCTGCCGTGGCTGGACGGCGGGAGCGCCCCGACGCGCTCGCCCAGCAGCACCGCGCCCAGCGGAACCCCCCCGCCGATGCTTTTGGCCAGGCACAGCAGATCGGGCTGCACGCCGTCGGCCTGATGGGCGAACAGCCAGCCCGTGCGCCCGAAACCGGTCTGCACTTCATCCAGGATGAGCAGTACCCCCCGCTCGCGGCAGATCGCCTGCGCAGCGGCCAGATAGCCGGGCTGCGCCGGGTGGACGCCGCCTTCGCCCTGCACGACCTCCAGCAGCACGGCGGCGGTCGTCTCATCGACGGCATCGGCCAGCTTCTCGATCTGGTTGTACGGCACATGGCGGAACCCCGGCACGAGCGGTTCGAACGGCTGGCGGTAGGTCTTCTCCCAGGTGGCGGAGAGCGCGCCGAACGTCCGCCCGTGGAAGCCGCGCATCGCCGCGACGATCGTCGGCCTGCCGGTGACCAGCCGGGCGATCTTGATCGCGGCCTCGTTGGCCTCCGTCCCGGAATTGCACAGGAAGGCGCGCGGCATCCCCGCCGCCGCGCACAACGCCGCCTGGAAGCGCGCTCGCACCGGGTTGTGGAACAGCTCCGGGCAGGCGATCAGCTCGCGCATCTGGGCGTCCAGCGCCGCGAGGATGGCCGGGTGCGCATGGCCCAGATTGGCGCTGCCCTGCCCGCCCACGCAGTCGATGTAGCGGCGGCCCGCATCATCGTACAGGATCGCGCCTTCCCCGCGCACGATCGTCAGATCGCGCTTGAGGTAGACTCCGCTGCTGTGTGCCTCTTCCAGCGCGGCCAGATCGATCGATTCGGCGTTCAGCATGTCGGTTTCACTCCGATGCAGCATCAAATCAGCGCCGGTTCAGCCGTCGGGTAGATGTGCGTGCCGCCGCCGGCCAGCGCCGCAGTCACCGGCAGATCGCAGCGCGAATCCGCCAGGATGACGCGCGCCGCCCCGGCTTCCTGCGCGGCCAGCAGCTTTTTCTTCATCCGGCCCGCTGCAAACCCCTCGTAACGGGGCAGCTCGGCGCGGCTGAACGCCGGGATCAGCGATCCCGGATCGGCCAGGTCGCGCAGCAGACCGGGGACGTTGCTGAGGATGATCAGGATATCCGCGCCCAGCGCCGCCGCGATGGCCGCCGCCGCCCGATCGCCATCGACGTTCAGCCGGCCCAGTTCACCACCCAGCGCGATCGGCGCGATCACCGGTGTCAGGCCGGCATCGAGCAGCGCGGACAGGCGCGCCGCGTCAATGCCGGTGATGCTCCCGCTGTAGTCATCGCGCACGATCACCTGGCGTCCGTTGACGAGCGCGCGGATCGCCGTCTTGCGTTCGGCGACGATCGCCCCCTCCGGCAGTCCGATGGCCGCCGCGCCGAGCGCGGTCAGCCGGTCGGTCAGCTCCGCGTTGACCGCCGCCGCCGCCTCGCAGAAGATCGCCAGCGTGCGTGCATCAGTATAGCGGCTGGTATGCCCGCCGGGCGTGACCAGCGTGCGCACCGGGCAGCCCCGCGCTTCGGCCAGGCGGTTGGCCGCGTCCGATGCCCCGTGGACGACGATCCAGCGCTCACCGCGCGCCACGCGGGCGGCGATATCGGCCAGCGCCGGGCCGTGTTCGACCCCGGCCCCACCCCCCAGTTTGAGGACACCGATCCCATTCATGATCACGGAAACAAACCTCCAAACATCAATCCGGTTGTTTCATCAAAGCCGCACATCAGATTGAGGCACTGCACGGCGGATCCCGCCGCGCCCTTGCCCAGGTTGTCGATCGCGCCCAGCAGCACCGCCCGCCCGGTGACGGGATCGTATTCCCAGCCAACGTCAGCGTAGTTCGTCCCGGCCAGCACGCGCGGTTCCGGGTGACGGTGCAGCCCGCTCTTCTCATGGACGATGCGGACGAACGGCGCGCCCTGCCACTGCGCCCGGTAGGCCGCCCACAGATCCTTCTCCGCCAGGCCGGTCGGCAGGGTGACGTGCGCCGCCGCCGCGACGCCGCGCACCAGCTCGACGCTGGTGATCGCCATGCGGATATCCAGCGGGCCGCCGTCGGCGAACGCCTGACGAACTTCCGCCTCGTGGCGGTGACCGGTCAGCGCGAACGGGCGGACGACGCCGGAGCGCGCCGGGTGGTGACTGCTCTCGGTCGGGGTGCGGCCCGCCTCGCTGCTGCCGACTTTGAGATCGACGACGATCGGCTGCGCGCGATCGATCAGACCGGCGCGCAGCGCCGCCGCCAGCGTCAGGATGGTGGCGGCGGCATTGCAGCCCACCCCGCTGGCGAACTGCGCGCCGGTCAGCGCCGCCCGATTGATCTCTGGCAGACCGTAGACGAAATGCGCCAGCCATTCCGGGGCGAGGTGCGGCTCACCATAAGCCGCGGCATAGGCCGCCGGGTCGCGCAGGCGGAAATCCGCGCTCAGGTCGATCACGCGCGCGGCCAGCCCGGCGTAGCGGTCGATGTGCCGCTGCGCTTCGCCGTGCGGCAGCGCCAGAAACAGCACGTCGCACGGGGCGAGCGCATCCTGGCCGATGAAGCGCAGCGCCGTCCGCCCGCGCAGATGCGGATGCACCTGATGCAGCATCCGGCCCGCGCTGCTCTCGCTGGTGGCCTGCATCACCTCGACGCCGGGATGTTCGAGCAGCAGGCGCAGCAGTTCACCGCCTGTATACCCGGATGCACCGACGATGCTGACCCGGATCATGAGGTGCGCTCCCGGATCTGCGCCAGCGTGTAAGCCGCCACCCGTTCCGGGATGTTGACGCCGGTGGGCGCAATGCTGTTGCGGAACTCCATCGTGTGGTTGATCTCGTTGACGAGCAGGCCGCGCTCCGGATCCTCGAAAACGTCCAGCGCCAGCACCCCGCCGCCCACAGCCTGCGCCGCCCGCACGCACAGCGCGTTGAGTTCGGGCGTCACCGGGCAGTTGGAGGCCTGACCGCCCCGCGCCGTGTTGGTGATCCAGTGCGGGGAGGTGCGGTAGATCGCGGCGATCGTCTCATCCCCCACCACGAACGCGCGGATATCGCGGCCCGGCTTGTTCACGTATTCCTGAATGTAAAACGTGTGATGTTGATAGCCGCCCAGCGTCAGCCGATGCTCGATGATCGCCTCCGCCGCGGCGCGATCGCTGACCCGGGCCAGCAGCCGCCCCCACGACCCCGTCACCGGCTTGTAGACCGCCGGATAGCCGAGCGCGTCGGTCGCCTGAAGCGCGGACTCGTCCTCAAAGGCGACGCGCGCCGCCGGCTGCGGGATGCCGGCGCGCGCCAGCGCCAGCGTGGTCAGCAGTTTATCCGCACAGACGGCGGCGGTGGCGTAGCTGTTGACCGTCGGGATGCCCCAGGCGTTCAGGATCGCCTGGAGATACATCCCGCGCGACGTGCTGACGCAGCGCTCCAGCACGACATCGTAGGCGCGCCACGGGATGCCGGTCGGCGCGAGCTGGCTCGCGTCGGCGGTCAGGTCGATATTCACCTCGCGATCGAGGAGGATATCGACCGCCACCCCTGACGCCTGAAACGCCTGGATGAGCAGCTTTTCCTCGGGCCGGATATGCGTGATCAGGATGCCGACGCGCGTCGTCATTCGCCCCAGTCCTCCTCGACGATCGGCGCGAGGTCGAGCTGCGGCGGATCCAGGCTGATGATCTCCAGCTCCGCGCCGCAGTCCGGGCACGAGATCAGCTCGTTCTGCATCGCGTCGGCGGGGATGACGACATCGGCACTGCATTCAGGGCAAGGTGAAACCGTCATGATGCGCTCCTTGTAGGTAAACAACAAAAAACCCGCCTGTCTGGGCGGGTTTCATCGGCTGACCGTGGACGCTGCTGGCCGTCTTCAGAAACACAAAAACCCAGACACGAGGTCGGGCCGGTGCTTCTTGGACTGCTTGAACAGGGTCACGAAAGACATGGATTCAGCGAATGCTTGTTCTCAACGATGCATGGGCGAATGATCCCGCATCGCCCCCGGACTGGCAACCGTCAACTTGCACGAGATCGTTCTGTGCAGATTGATGAACCGGGCCGAAAAAAAGCGCCGCCTCGGGCAAGGCAGCGCCGTCGTGCGGAGAGGGTGGGATTCGAACCCACGATGGCTGTTACACCATACTCGCTTTCCAAGCGAGCGCACTAGGCCACTATGCGACCTCTCCAGTTCCTCATTCACCGTGATGATAGCAGGACTCCCCGTCCCTGTACAGGGACGACCCGCCCGCTTCAATCGCGCACGATCTCGCGGATGAACCCGTGTTTGAGCAGAAACGCGGCCAGCTCTTCACGGTTGGCCTCGGTGATCATCGCGCCCCGGTCGATCCCGCGCGGGCTGCGCCCCCGTTCCAGCGGCGCGGGCGGCTCGAACGGCAGCACGCTGTCTCCTTCTGCGACCACGATCGTCGGCACAGAGAGGAAGCCCGTCCACTCTAAGACGCGCCGCCGCGCGGCTTCATCTCTGTCGATGAAAACCTCGGTGTAATCGACCTGATAATCTTGCAGTACGCGCCGGGCCACCGTCATGAACGGGCACGGCGTACTGCGGACATACATGACCAGTCGTTTTGACATGATCGCTCTCGTTTACGTTCCTTGCTGAGCGGGGGTGGGCGTGGTCAGCGGCACGATCAGCGGAACCTGCGTCGCCATCACCGCCGGATCGATGAAACACAGAATGCCGTCGGTGATGCCGCGCGCCAGATCATCCTGACGTTCCGTCAGCACCTGACGATCGGCCAGCATGAAGCCCAGTTCGATGATCGCGCCCGGCGTCAGCGGGTGGATCTCGCGGAAATTGTGATAGTGCGTCATATCCAGCGTGACGCCCTCGCGCCGCTGCAAGCCGCTGGCCGCCGCATAATGGCGCGCGATGCAGTCCACCAGCAGTTGATCGTTGCCGCGCGCGGTCACGCGGGCGGCTGGCCCGGCGATCAGGTAACCGCTGACCGGCTCGCCGAAACTCTGGCAGGTGTTGGCGTGGATCGAGACCAGCGCCGCCGCCTGATAATTATCCAGCCGGGGGTCGAACTCATCGAGCAGATCGACCGAGTAACCGCGCGCGCGCAGGTTATCCACCACGCGCTGCGCCACCGCGAAATTGATCGAGGCTTCGGTCAGTCCATCCGGGCAGACCGCACCGGGATCGTTCTGCGGGCCGCGATGCCCGGAAACGACCCCGACCAGACGCGCGTAATTCGGTGTGACCACCGGCGTCGGCAGGCTGAAAACGGCAGCCGCGGCCTCGCTGGTGGCGATCGCAGCGCTCAGATCCTGGCGCACGCTTCCGGGCAAAAAGCCGATCGGCGTCCACCAGGTGAAGATCGTCGCCGTCAGGCCGGCGGCCGCCGCAGCGATGATCAGCGAGCGCACCAGCCCGCCGATCACGCCCACGGTGCGGCGGGCGGCCCGCCGCCGCCCTTCCGAACGCTTGCGCCTGACCGGTGCAGCGGCGCGCTCAGCCGCCGGCTCCGCCGACGCGGATCGCTCTGGCGGATCCACTGGGGGAGCCTGCTCCGCTTCCAGTTCGTCGATCAACTGACGGGCGTCCGCCGGCATCGGCTGGACGTAGACGGGCGCATCCAACGGGGGAGCCGGGCTGTCCACCGGCGGTGCGGGCGGATCATCCAGCGCTTCAGGGATCTCGATATCCACACGGGGACGGCGCGGACGGCGGCGCGGACGCGCCTCCAGCAGGTCGCGTTCGTCGGCTTCAGCCACCGTCGGCGGGGCGGGCGGCGTATACGGCACATCGACCGGCGGCAGCGGATCGGTGCTCTCCGGGTGCAGCGCGCGGTGCAGTTCCTGCGATCGCTGACTGCGCTGTGCGCGCTCCGCCGCCTGGCGCATCATCGCCATGAAAGCCACCGAAGGCGGCACTTCGACGGCATCGGCATCATCCGGGCGTTGGTCGTCGGGTTGATGGCGGCGCAGCCAGTCTTTGAATTCGCTGTTGTTGTCGTCAGCGGGCGGTCGCGGCGTGTCGGCCATAGATCCATCGCTTACGGCGGGGCATCCAGCGGATGCCGCTCGCTGTCTAATCCGGCATGCTCAATTGATACACCCGCGCGCCCTGTTCGTCAAACACCAGTTCCAGATACGGCGCATCCTCCACCGACGAAACCGCCTCGATATGGTCGGTGAATGTCGCCGGGTTCCAACGCCACATCCGGGCGAAGCTGGACGGATCGGTCACGATCTGCGGGACGATCACATAGCCGATCCCGGCCTCACGCAGCAGCGCCTCGTTGGCCGGGTCAGCCGGATCGCGCCAGAAGGCCAGCATCCGCGCCTGCTCGGCCTCGACCGCTTCCATCCCGCGGAAGAACGGCTGCGGGCGGAAGTAGACCGCCTCGCGTTCGGCAATGACCGGAACCCAGTCCGCCTCATGCGGGCCGGGGTGATTGAGGATGCGCGCATCGGGCGGCGCGTTGGTGCGCAGCCAGGTCATCGCAGCGACATCCGCCGCTGACGAAAACGCGCCGTAGAAGCCGATGCGCCCCTTGCTGAATTCCAGCACGGCCTGGCTGAACGCCCCACCGATGAGGACGAAGACGGACGCCCCGATCAACAGCGCCGGGGCTACCCGGTGCAGCAGCGCGCCGAAACGGGCCTCAGCGATGCGATCCCAGACCCAGAGCAGGCCCATCCCACCGAGCAGCGCATACGGGATGATCGGCCCGTGCCAGGCGATGCTGAAGGGATAATCGTACTTTTCGACGAAGCCGAGGATCGGACGGAAGATCGTCTCGATGATGCCGGTGGTGGAAAAATCGACGGCCATGATCAGCCAGACGACCATCATGATCGCCAGCGTCTGGCGCTGGCGCAGGCCGATCGCCGCGCCGATGACAACAAACACCACGATCGGCCCGTGATAGGTGATGAAGACGCGCAGATAGTCCAGGCTGCGCGTGAACGGTGATGCGATATCGGAGCCGAGCAGCGGCAGCGTGCGGATCAGCCACGGCGCGATCGCCAGCAGCGCGATCAGCGGAACGCCGACGACCAGGATCGCCCAGCGCCAGACGGTCGGGCGCGGTTTCCCCAGCCACATCGTCGCCAGCCACGGCACGTAGCCCAGCGCCAGGATGATGGTGGTATCCGGGTGGGCCAGCACCGTCGCCCCCAGCATCAGGCCGGCGCCGATCGCATCGGCGGTGAAGCCGTGCACCAGAAAGCGATAGCTGAAAATGACGAACGCCAGCGCGAAGTTGAGCGCCAGCAGCGTCGTATAATGCGAGTCCATGTAGGCGGTCAGCAGCCCGATGCCGCCGAGCATCGCCAGGGCCGTCGCCCGGCCCAGCCGCTTATCGCGCACCTCAGCCCCCAGGTCGAAAGCCAGCAGCACCAGCATCAGCGCCAGCACCGCCCCGACGCCGAGCTGCACCGCGTGCATCGGCTGACCGAGCTGGCGGCTGAGATAGGCCAGCAGCGCGCTGAAGCCCGGCGCGTACAGGTACGTCACCTCCGGCTGGAACGGCGCGAGCGTGTCGAACGTCCCCCCCAGGCGCACCATCAACCCCAGATAGCCGAAGCCCTGGGCATCGGTATCGAGCGGAACCGGGATGATCAGCGCCGGGATGACCACCAGCAGCAGGGCGAAAGCGAACAGCAGCAGATCGTTCGGCCCGGGCCAGCCCTGGTCGCGGTCGAGCAGTTCTTCACCCCGCTTCTCCGCACGAAGCTGACCATAGGACAGCGTGCCGAACAGGAAGATCGAGGTCACCAGCGCGAACAGCAGATAATCGACGACCAGCGTCTCCCAGCCGAACAGATAAGCCCAGAAGAGCGCCCCGCCCATGACGAGCGCCAGCGACAGCGCGGCGTTCAGGCCGATGCGCGGCTGTTTCGTCGGCCAGGCCGGGGCGAGCATGGCCCCCGCGCCGACGATCACCGCGCCGAAAATGAAGAGGACGATGAAAGGCATGGAATATCCATTCTTGCGGCGGATAACAACACATGTTCAGGTGCAGTTCGGCCCTCACCCGCGGTGAGATACGGGCAAGGGCCGACTCGATCGGATGATCCTTTACGCCAGATGCGCGCGCAGCATCCAGGCCATCTTCTCGTGCTTCTCCAGCAGACCGGTCAGGAAATCGGCTGTTCCAGCGTCGCCCAGGTTCGTCACCGTCTCGATATCCTGCCGAAGCTGGCGGATGACCGCTTCATGATCGTTGAGCAGATCGCGCACCATATCCGCTGCCGCCGGGTTGACGCCCGGAGCCTCGCTCAGCGTCGTTTTCTGGCTGAACTCGGCCAACGTCCCCAGCGCGATCCCGCCAAGCTGACGGGCGCGTTCCGCCAGCTCGTCCATCGCTTCGTCGAGCTGATCGTACTGTTCCTCAAAGAACTCGTGCAGTTCGGCGAAATGCGGCCCGGTGACGTTCCAGTGATACTTGCGCGTCTTGACGTACAGCACGACCGTATCGCTCAACCGCGCGTTGAGCCGATCGACCACCTGTGCGCGCACCTCAGCGGTCAGCCCGATATTGATGTTGCTGTTCATCGGTTCAAACCTCCCTCATCTGACGAACAGATGTGATATTATCACCGACGCGCCGACCCGCCAGATCCATACACTCCGGTGGATCTATCCTTCAGCCGGCTTCACCGGCCCGATGACGCGCGCCGGGTTCCCGGCTGCGATCATCCCCGGCGGCACATCCCGCGTGACGATGCTGCCCGCGCCGATCACGCAGCCCCGCCCCAGCCGCACCCCTTTGAGGATGATCGCCTGCATCCCGATGAAGACATCGTCTTCGATCACGATCGGCGCGGTCTGCCCCTGCGTCGGATCGGCGCGGCGCGCAGCGGCGTTCAGCGGATGAAAATCGGTATCCGCGATGATGCTGTTCGCCCCCATCCACACCCGATCGCCGATCGTGATCGACTCGGCGCAGACGACCGATCCGCCGGTCATGCCGAAATCGCTGCCGATCGTCAGGCGCGCGTCCGCCGTCCACGTGCAGATCACGCACGGGCGATTTGGCCCCAGCGGATTGGTGCGCGGCAGGCTGCGCAGATTGAGCCGGTCGCCGATCGTCACGCGGCTGCGCGGGTGGATCAGCCAGATCGGCGGCCCGTAGATCCACCAGCCCCGCCCCCACCGGACGCCGGCCCAGGCTGCGCCGATGCGCACCACCGGGTAATACAGCAGCCGGATGATCTCGTTCACGATCTTCCAGCGGATGCCGAGCGCGTCGCGCACCTGATCGCGGTTCATGACGCCGCCTCGTGCCGGATCGCGCCAGCGGGTGACTGGCGCAGGCGCGCCCGGCTCCACAAGCCGATGACGACAACCGCGTAAGCCGACAGCGTGAACAGCAGCGGATCGGTCGGCACGCGGTAGCGCGTCGATGGATGGAACAGGACGTAGCTGAGCGTGTTGACGAGCTGAATCAGCCAGATCCACCCCGCGCGCCGGGCAAAACGCCATGACAGGACGAAACCGATGACGGCCAGCAGCAGCATCCCGCCGAAGTAGACGCGGTGCACCGCCCGTCCGATCTGATCGAACAGCGCGCTCGAATACGCGCCGACCGGATCGCCGGGCGGCAGATCGGTCAGTGTCAGCGATCCGCTTTGGTCGCGGATTGCGGCGACATCGCCCTGATAGTTGACGCGCGGCGCTTCTCCCTCTGTCGGGTTGCGCAGCGGCGCGATATCGACGCTCCAGTGGATCAGCAGTTTGGTCGCGATCAGCTCCGGGATCGCTTCTGGATGATCGCGCAGATAGTCCAGGCCGGCGCGCAGCCGGAAAGTGTTCGCCTCCGGGCCGAACGGATCGGCAAATTGATCGGAGCCATCCGGCGGCGGAACCCACTGCACGTCATAGCCGGCCCGGAAATACGGGACGGTGTGGACGCTGTTGCCCTGGTAGAAATTCTCCCCCCCGTTAAGCGCGATCGGCACGAACGTGCCGTACAGCGCCGAACTGCGGATGATCCACGGGGAGACCACCAGCGCCGAGACCAGCGCCACCGGCAGCATCCGCAGCACAGCCGACCGGAAGCCGATCATCGCCCAGGCCCAGAGCGCCGCGCCGAAGGCGAACAGGACGGCATTGGTGCGCGTCAGCGCCATCAGGCCGAGCAGGACGCCCGCAGCGAACGCATACCTCCACCCGCGCCGATCCATCCCGCCGGGATGCAGCACCAGCAGCGCGATCAGCAGGACGAAGCCGTGCAGCAGCGCCATGAACAGCGGCGTATCGATCAGCGTCATATTCTGGAAGATCAGATACGGGTACAGCGCATAGGCTAGGCCGGCCAGCAGCCCGACCGCCCGCCCATGCGGGAACAACCGCACCGCGATCAGATACAGACAGGTGATGCTGATCAGGTCGAACAGGATGTGCAGCCCGATCACCGGGGCGGCGCTGCGCCCGAACACAGCGTACACCCCGGCCAGCACCAGCGAATACAGCGGCGGCAGATGCGCATCCGCCAGGCCCGGCTCAGCTTTGCCGTACACCCCGGTCGCCAGCAGATTGAGCGCGTAGGTATCGTAAGCGCCCGATCCATGCACCGTCCCGGTCTGGTCGAAGGCGAAAATCGACGGCAGCGCGATGACGATCGCGACGCGGGCCGCCGCGGCCAGCAGCAGCACCAGCAGAAGTGGATGGGCGCGCGCCCACGAGAACAGGGTTTTCATCATTGTCAATTATACCGGACTGCCGTCCGGCGGGGCGCTGCCCGATGTCTGGCTGAGCGCGCGCAGCCGGCGCAGCGTGACGACCGCCGTCAGGCTGACGGAAATGCAGTAGATCAGGCTGATCACCGCGCCGCCGCCGATGGCCGCGCGCTGCGCATCATCCCCCCCCGCATCGGTCAGGGCGATCAGCAGGGCCGCACCAAGCGGGATGGCGATCGCCAGCGCCACCAGCTTGACCGCGATCGCCGCGCGCATCTGATCCAGCGCCCGGTAGAGCGGCCCGAAGATGCTGCCAGTGGTCGTGACCGCGCCGAACACCGCCAGCGCGAAGATCACCGGGATGGCGGCGATCCACTCTTCCCCGACGAACAGGACGACCAACAGCGGCGCAGCGGCGGCCACCGCAGCGTAGTAGACAGCGCTGCCCACCAGCAGCGCCGGCGCCATGCGCCGGAAATCGCGCCACAGCGTGCGAAAGTCCTTCCGCCCGACCGCCTGCGGGATGATCGCCGCGATGTTTTCGGTGATGCCCAGCAGCAGGATCCGCGCCTGCTCGATGCCGGACATGGCCAGGTCGAGGTAACCGACCGCCGTCGGCCCGCCGAACACGCCGACGAGCTGGATCGGGATCTGGATGAACAGATTGGCGATGCTGCGATCCACCGCGTTGGCCACGCCGAAGCGCAGATACGGGCGCACCGGAACCGTCACGGCCCGCCGGAAGATCGCCCGAACCGGCGGATAGGCCACCTCATGCCGTTCCCGCAGGCGCAGATACCAGCCGCTCGCAATGGCAAGTGTGGTGTAGGAATAGACGATCCGGGCCAGCACCAGCGCTTCAGCGGTCTCCCCGCTGATCGCCGCGGCGATCAGCAGCAGCGACAGCACCGCCTGATTGACGACCTGGAGCGCCGCCAGCGCGTGCATCGATCGGCGCGCCTGCAGCGCCATGACGATCAGGTTGTACAGGCCGTCGGCGATCGCGCCGAACGCCAGCCCGGCGGCCAGCACGCCGATATGGGCATCGCCCTGCACCAGCAGCGCGATCGGGCCGCCCGCCGCCAGCAGGACGATCAGGATCGCCGCGTTGATCAGCAGGTTGAGTTTGACGTAGAACGCCATCAGGTCAAGGATATCGGTGTGATCGCGCGCGCCGATGGCGATCCCCAGGCGCGTCAGCGTGCTCGGCCCCAGCCCGGTCAGATCCAGCGATCCGATCAGGGACAGCAGCGACTGGGCCAGCCCGAAGATGCCCAGCGCCGTCGGCCCGAGCAGGCGGAACACCACCAGCGCGGAGAGCGCGCCGATGCCGGCGACCAGGATCTTGGCGATCTGCAGCGCCAGCGTATCGCGGACGAATTTGCGGCCCAGCGCCGCGCGCAGCCGCTCGATCATCGGCGCGCTCCTGGCTGCTGATACAGCGCAAGCAGCGCCGCCGCGTGGCGATCCCACGTCTGGGCCTGCGCCCGTGCCCGCCCCACCGCGCCCATCCGGGCCGCCCGCTCGCGATCGGTCAGCAGGGTGACCAGCGCCGCCGCCAGCGCCTCGTTGGGCTGATCGCCGTTCATCTGGGGGACGAGCAGGCCGGTCTCCCCATCGACCACGGCATCCTCCGCGCCGCACCCGCGCGAGCCGAT
The DNA here is from genome assembly GCA_034432395.1 of Anaerolineae bacterium. GTDB lineage: Bacteria > Chloroflexota > Anaerolineae > Aggregatilineales > Phototrophicaceae > Flexifilum. The sequence continues at coordinate 4,940 of DAOUBU010000026.1, read as the reverse complement.
CACGGGCAGCCCCGCCGCGCTGGCTTCCAACAGCGCCAGCCCGTAGCCTTCAAATTTGCCATCGACATTGATCGACGGCAGCGCGAAGACATCCGCCCGCGCGTACAGCGCCAGCAGATCCTCATCGCCGATGCGCCCGGTGAGCTGAACGACCTCGCCCAGCCCCAATCGGTCGATCTCAGCCCGGGCAGCGCGGGCGTATTCCGGTTCCGCTGTCAGCGAGCCGACGAGATACGCGCGCAGATCCGGCACGCGCTCGCGGGCGCGGGCGATAGCCCGGATGAGCGGGATCGTGCCCTTGCGCGCCTTGATCGCCCCGACGCTGATGACCGTCGGATAAGGATGCGGGATCGGCTCAACCGCGGCGAAGCGCGCCGCATCGATCCCGTTGGGGATGACGACCGTGCGGGCAGCGGGCAGCGCGCGGCGCGCCTCATCGGCGGTGTAGCGGCTGACGCAGACCAGCGTCCCCCGGCGGAACGCCCATCCGTAGATCGCGCCGGACGGAAAAGGCCGCCCCGGGAGACGGACATACGTCCCGTGACCGGTGATGACCAGGGGACGCCGCCCGGCGACCAGCGCCGCCAGCGGCGCGAACAGCTCAACCGCGCTGTGCACCGCATCGCAGCCGGACAGCGCCCGGCGAACGCGCGTCAGCAGGGCGAGCTGGCGGGCCAGCATCCGCCCGGCCAGCGGATCGACGGTGGGCAGGATCGGGTAGACCGGTACATCGGCATCGTCCAGACCGGGCGATCCCTGCGGCGCGATGATCGTCAGCTCGATCCCGGCGCGCCGCAGCGCCTGCGCCACGCTCAGGCTGTAATGTGCCCACCCGTGACGCAGCGTCAGGTCAGCCGTCAGCAGTCCTATGTGCATTGCCGTACAGACAGCGCTGTGCGCAGCAGAAATTTCATCAGCGATCGACCCGTTTAAGAATGGTGTGTGCGCGCGCGTCCCAAGTATAACGAAATAAAACGATTTCCCGCGCGCGCTGCCCCAACCGGTGGCGCAGCGTCGGATCAGCGTAGAGCAGTCGTACAGCATCGCGCAGCGCTTCCGGATCGTCCGGCGGGATGAGCAGCGCCGTCTCACTGTCGGTCAGGATCTCGCCGAATGACGGCAGCGCGGTGGCGATGATCGGGCGTCCGGCGGCCATGTACTCGAATAGTTTGAGCGGCGAGGCGTGCCGGGCGAAATGCGCCGTCGCGGGCAGCGGCATGACGCACACATCGAAGGCCGCCAGATACACTGGCACTCGATCCGGCGCAACCTGGCCGGCATACAGGAAGCGATCGGCCTCCCCGCCCGCGGCGATCCAGTCGGCGCGCAGCGCCTGCGCAGCCTCATCCGGCCCGCCCACCAGCGCCAGCGCCGCCGGCATCGTTTCCAGACCGGCCAGCGCCTGCACCAGGACATCGACGCCCTTGCCCATCTTCATGGTGTGCAGCCGCCCCACATAGCCGACGATGAAAACATTCTCCGGCCAGCCGACCGCCGACCGCGCCGACCGCTGATCGGGCAGCATCGCGAATCGATCGGCGCGAATGCCATCAGGCGCGACCAGCATTCGTGCAGCGGGCGCGCCGCGCGCGACCAGATCGTCGCGCAGCAGACCGGTCACCGGGACGATCAGCCCGGCAGATCGACAGGCCCGCGCTTGCAGCCAGCGCCCGATCCGCCCCTGCGCCAGCGTGTGCGCCTCATAAACGAGCGATTGCGCAGGTTTGAACAGGCCGAGCAGCGCGATCGCGCGTTCATCCCGGCTGTAGTACAGATCGGCGCGGGTGACCAGCGCCCCGATCAGCGCCGCGATCAGATAGGTGACGAGCTGGAGTCCGAAGATCAGCCGGGCCAGCCCGTCATCGCGCTCAGGGACCAGCCACAGCAGATCGAGCGTGGGCAGGCGGCGGATGCGGAAGCGCGGCGGCAGACCGTAATGCGCGAACGGATCGCGCCCGGCCAGCGGCCCGCGATCGCGGCGGCGGGCGATCCACAGCGAGACATCCAGCCCGGCCCCGGCGAACGCGGCGCAGTTCTCCATGATCTGCAGCCCGTGGGCCTTCTCCGTCGGCAGGCGGATATTGGCGAGGTAGATCAGCCGCTTCATGCCGGCTCTCCCGTCCGCAGCACGCCCACCAGACGGGGGATGAGCGCATCCAGGCTGTGACCCGCGACGACACGAGCGCGCAGTTCGGCCCCCAGGGCGGCCCGCTGCGCCGGATCGAGCGCGAGCAGGTCGCGCAGCCGGGCTGCGAGCGGCTCCGGATCGGCCGCATCGGGGATGCGCAGCCGCTCTCCTGCCCCGCCCAGCAGCGGATCGAACGCCGGATTGGTCACCAGGGTCGGGACGCCGCAGGCCATGCTCTCCAGCGCGGCCTTGTCGAACAGGCCAGCCGGACTCAGATTGACGGCGGCGGATGCCGCGCGCAGCTCGGCGCGCACCCCATCGGGGGACAGCGGCCCGGTGAACGTCACCCGGTCGGCCACCCCCAGATCGGCGGCCAGGCGTTCCAGCTCGACGCGATACTGACGCGCCGCCGCGCTGTCGGCGGGCACAGCACCGACCAGACGAGCGCGCGCGCCGGGAAGAGCGACCAACGCCCGGATGAGCGCATCCTGGCGCTTGATCGGCATGATGCGGGCCACATAGACGATCGTCCCCTGCTCCGTCGGCGGGCGATCCGCCGGGCTGAAGAAGTCAGTATCAATGCCGTGGCCGATGACGCGCACCCTGTCCGACGGGATGGGAAAGCTGTCCGGCGCGGCGGTGACCACGCGCCAGCTCAGGCGTTCAGCCAGGCGCAGCACGCGCCCGGCCTGTCGGTGGGTATACCACAGCGTGATCGGGATGCGGCGGGCGCGCAGCAGCGGCCAGCCCATGACGGTGAACAGCGGCATCATGTGGGCGAAGCAGGCGCGGTAGCGGCGCTCCGTCAGCCGGGCGCGCAGCAGTCGGTAAAACGCAGCGGCGCGGCGCGCCTCGCTGTACCCCCGCTCTTTGCCGACGCTGAAGACGCGCACGTTCGGCGCGACCGCGATCCGCCCGGCGCGCATGGTGATCACGTCAAGGGTGTCGAAATGCAGCGCCAGCCGGTTGATCCAGACGGTGGTGAAGTTCAGGATCGGGTCGTCGGCATCCGTCGCCAGGTTGAACAGCAGCAGGTGATCGCTCATCGGCGCGGCCCCAGTTCGATGGCGCGCCGCCACAGCCCGACCCAGCGATCGGGGTAGGTTTCGGCGTCGAAATGGGTCAGGCAGTGCTCGCGGGCGGCGGCCCCCAGGCGCTGGCGCAGGCCGGGATCGGCCAGCAGCAGCAGCACCCGCTCGGCGAAAGCGTCGCTATCGCCATCCTCGACCAGATACCCGGTCTGCCCGTCGAGGATGACCTCATCGACGCCGACGGCGCGCATCCCCACCAGCGGCAGGCCTGCCGCACCCGCCTCGAACAGGACGCGCGGCACGCCTTCATAACTGGACGTATGAGCGTAGACATCCGCCAGTTGATAGTACGCCGGCAGATCGGCATGCGGCCTCGGCCCGGCGAAGATCACCCGGTCGGCGATCGCCAGATCGGCGGCCAGCGCGGGCAGATCGTGCGGCGAACGCGCCAGATCGCCGATGATGACCAGCCGCGCGCGCGGGTTGGCCCGCCCGATCTGGCGGAAGGCCCTCAGCAGCAGCGGCACGCGCTTGAACGCCACCGGGTAGCCCACCCACAGCACCACCTGATCATCCGCATGCAGCCCCAGTTCCTGGCGGCGCGCGGCGATGACCTCCGGAGCAGTTGGAGCGGCGAAAGCGCGGGAGGCCGTCCCCAGCGGCAGGGCCGCCGCCCGCTCCGGCGGGCCGCCCGCCGCGATGAACCGGTCGCGCTCCACCTGATTGACGGCGCGGTAAAAATCCGCGTGTGCTCGGACGTAAGCGGCCAGGCGCAGCAGCGCGCGATTGCGCAGCGGATGCTCGGCGATCCAGGCGCGGTTGCCGAAAATGTAACTGTGATTCTGCACCAGCAGCGGGGCGCGCAGCCGCGCGCGCAGCCGCAGCCCGATCCAGCCGCTGACGAACAGATCCTGCGTCACGATCAGATCGACGGGCCGGGCGATCGCAGGCGGGCGCAGCAGCACGACCCGCGCATAATCGATCGGGCGCGGCGCAGCGATCGGCTGCACGGTCAGCCCGCCGACGGCGATCGGCGCGACTCGCGCGGCCCGCACGCGCGTGATGATCGTCAGCCGACCGATACGCTCGGCGTAGGCGCGGTGACGGGCGAAAGCTTCGCTGTGCGCATCAGCGAGCGCCGGATCGAGGCTGATCATGAGGACATGATGATCGGACATGGACGCCGATTGTAGCGGATCCGCCGGGGATCGGTGAGATGCAAATGCCCGGCCCGACCGATACAGGTCAGGCCGGGCCGGGGCCGCCTCAACAGCCGCCGCGCTGCAGGCGGTAGCTGATCGAGGCGCTGTTGTTGCTGTTGGTCGCTTCCGGGATCGATCCGTCCGGATTGATCGTCGCGGTCAGCGTGTGATCTTCTTCATAGTAGACCGAGACGGTCAGGAACATCGTCACGCGGAACGTCTGGCCGGGCTGTAACACGGGGAACGCCCCCACGGTCGTGGTCTGCGTGCCGGTCGCGTTGTGCCTGTCCACCAGCGCCACCGTGCCGCCGCTGGCCGTCGGCGTCGAGCCGAGGTTGGCGACGTCGAGTTCGATCTGCGACGCCTGATTGCACACCAGCGGATTCGGGTTGACCAGGAAGATCCCGGCGACCAGATCGGCGCTCGACGCGGCGGGCGGCGCAGGCGGCGCGGTCGGCGGCAGGGCAGTCGGCGGGATGGCGGTGGCAGTCGGCAGCGGCGGGCCGGGGTCGCGCGGCAGAGCGGACAGATCGCCGGTGACCGTCGCCAGGCTGGCGAAGACCCAGCCCTCGGCGTGGT
>DAOUBU010000025.1:0-28189 GCA_034432395.1 Anaerolineae bacterium | reverse complement strand
ACAGAGCCTGAAACGGAAACGTTTCCGTGCCGCACTCGATGATACTTTCTTGTTGGAGTTGCTCTGCCCAATTTGATGCGATAGCCCTGCGACCCCATCTGGTGTGCATCCCGTCATGCGTGAACGCATAGTATACCAGATGATGTCGCCGAATGATCAATTCTCGGCGCGAGCGCGCTGCGCCGGCGGGGCGTCGCAGATCCCTTGACCACCCCGCCGGATGCGAATGGCCGTCAGACCGTCTGGCGCGCCTGCGGACGTCAGACCGTCTGGCGCGCCCGCGCTTCCGGGGTCAGCGCGGCCAGACCGGCGGGCGCGGTCAGCCAGACCAGGATGATCATCAGCACCGCCGACGTCAGACACCAGACGCAGCTCGCGCCGATGACGAACGGCTCCAGAAATGTCAGGTAGGTCGAAAAGGCCACGCCGAACAGCGCCGCACCGAACAGCGCCGCATCGATCCAGCGCGCCGGGCGCAGCCGCCGTAGCAGCCACAGCCCGCCGATGACCAGGTAGCCCGCGATGCCGATCACGCCGACCGGGATCCCGGCCACGCTGGCATACGGACTCTGCTGCACGGCATTGCAATCGCCGACCAGACCGCACACCGCCTCGGTCAGCGTGGTTTCGACGTAGGCCAGGTAGCCGGCCACGATCAACCCGGCCAGCACCACCAGCGGAAGCGCCAGGCCGGGGACGCGGCCATCCGCCGGCTGTGTGAGCAGCAGCGCCCCGTAGAGGATGAAGATCACGGCCACGATCCCGGCCAGCAGGGCCACGACGCCATTGCCGACGCTGCCGAAGATCAGCGAGACCGTCAGCGCCAGCCCGCCCAGGGCGGCCAGCAGGCTGATCATCCGCCCGGGCGATCCGGCGATCGCCCTGACCAGCGGCGCGTTCGCTTGGGTGCGCGCCTGCCAGGCGGCGATTGCCACGACGATCAGGCTGATCGCCAGCCCGGCCAGCACGACGACGGCGATCAGGTTGGCCGGGTCGGCGTTGAAGCCGGGGGCCGCCGCTGCGGACTGCGCCGGTTCGGCGGCGGCGTCATCCGCCGGCTGCGCGGCCATCGCCTCGGCGAAGATCGCCTCGATGCCGGGGATGGCGGGCATCGGGATGCCGCCCGCCGCCAGCCCGGCGCGGATCACGTCGCGGGCTTCCCGCGGGATCTGGATCGATCCGCTCAGGTAAGTATCGCCCAGCACCAGCAGCGGCACACCGCTCGACTCGATCCCCAGCGCGGGCAGCGCCCGCAGCATCAGATCGCGCCCGGCGGGCGTCGCGACGTTGACGAACAGCACGCGCAGGCGATCGCCGAATTCGGCCTGGATGCCCGGCCAGTGGTTCTCCAGCACTTCGCGGCAGTGCGGGCAGGTCGGCGAATGGAAGAAGACGCCGTAAGCGACGGGTTCATCCTGGGCGCTTGCCGGCTGCGCGGAACCGATCAGGGTCACGGGCAGCAGCAGCGCGATCGCGATCAGCAGGAATAAGCGCCAGGGGTTCATCGGTACACCTCCCAATCGGGGCGGAACATGCAGTTGCAGGGCGGATCATCAGCCCGTCAGCTTGACTCCCGATCCCATTCTCCATTGTAGGCAGCGCGGCCCCGCCGGGGCATGACAACCGGACTACTGCGGGGGTGTCTTTCTTCTCTATCGCTGAGGGGGGGCACAGCCGCCCGATCTCGCGGCGGACGGCTGTGCGGGGTGTCCGCGTCAGGCGGAAGGCGATCCGTCCGCCGCCTGCGCTGGCGCGAGCTGCTGCGCCAGGCAGAGGACGTAACCGTTCACATCCTTGAAGTGGATCTCGCGGGTGTCATACCAGGTATCGTGCAGCGGGTTGACGATCTCGACCCGGCCGGCCAGCCCCGCCGCCAGCGCTTCGACATCGTCCACGTTGATGAAGAGCGTCATCGATGCGCCGATCGGGACGCCGCTCAGCGGCGGCGCATCTTCCCCCATGCTGCGGCGCGACTGCACCATGATGGTGACCTGATCGCGCCCCAGCACGGCGAACTGATTGATCGTCGGGTCGAGCCGATCCGGCACTTCGCCGTGGATGGTGAAGCCGAGCACGTCGGTGTAAAACGCGCACGTCGCTTTGACGTCCTCGGTCATCAGATTGACGGTGAGCCGGTTGAATGCGGGCATGATCCGATCCTTTCTGCACGACTGATCTGCTGTAGAATGCGCCGGCGCACCGCCTCTGTGACGGCGGCAGACGCGAATCACACGTAGTCGAAGCGGCGGATCTTGAACAGATCGAACCCTTCCCACAGGTCGAGCGGGTACGTCAGGCCGCCGGTGCGGCGCAGCAGTTCTTTTTCGCCGAACGGATAGTGATCGGGCAGATAGTAGCGGAAATACTCGATCAGTTCGGAGCGGGCCTTGAGCGGGACAACCGAACGCCCCTTGACCGCCGCCTCGATGACGATCTCCTGCTCGGCGAGGAAGCGGTTGAGCACGGCGCGCGCGATCTGGCACAGCGGGGTGCGATCCTGAAAGGCGCGGTGGAAATGGTCAAGCGTGCCGGTGAAATCCCATTCGACCAGCAGCAGTTCCTGATAGCGGCCCAGCCGGTCATACGTCCACATCTGCCACAGATCGGGGAAGCGGTAGAAGGCCTTCTCCACCAGCACGACATCGTAGCGGTGGAAATTTTCCAGCACTTCGAGGTACGATCCGCGGCGCAGCACCAGATTGCCCCTGACCTCGTCCGGCTGCGCCAGCCACGGGCTGACGCATTCGACCGTTTTGAAGTGATCGGCCAGCGGGCGCGCCAGCGTGTCGTCATACGATCCCACCACGACGAGCGTCTTGTGCTGCGCTCCGGTGGTCAGCGTCAGAATGTGATCGAGCAGGGACATGGCAGCAGGCGATCCGTCCGCGTGTTCCAGTTCAGCACCGGATCAAGCCTAACGCAGCGGCCCACAATTGCAAAATTCCACCGGGCAGATGGCGCGATCGACCCCGGCGGGGGCTGGCCACCGGATCGAACATCTGTATAATGAACGCAGGGTCTGATCGGACGCCCCGACTGAGGGATACCGCCATCATGTATGCTGCTGAGACCGCTTTTCAGGCGCGCCCGGTGCTCAAGTGGGCCGGGGGCAAATCCCGCCTGCTGCCCGAGCTGCTGCGCCATGCGCCCAACCGCTTCGCCGGCTATCACGAGCCGCTGATGGGCGGCGGCGCGCTGTTTTTCGCCCTGGCGAGCGCGCAGGCGTTCAGCCGGGCCACTCTGTCGGACGTCAACCCGCACCTGATGGATGTCTACCTGGCGCTGCGCGATGATGTCGATGGCGTCATCGCGGCGCTGCGCCAGCACGAATACAGCGAAGCGCACTACTATCAGGTGCGCGCGCTGCGCCCGGAAGATCTGCCGCTGGCGGCGCGCGCGGCCCGCATCATCTTCCTCAACAAGACCTGCTACAACGGCCTGTACCGGGAAAACCGCGCCGGTCAGTTCAATGTGCCGTTCGGGCGCTACCGCAACCCGACGATCTGCGATGAGACCAATCTGCGCGCGGCGGCGCTCGTCCTGCAGGGGGTCGATATCGGCGTGCGCCCGTTCCCCTCGATCCTCGATCTGGCGCAGCCGGGCGATTTCGTCTACTTCGATCCGCCGTATCATCCGGTGTCGGCGACGGCGCGCTTCACCCAGTATTCCAAACACGGCTTCACCGCCGAGGATCAGCGGGCGCTGCGCGATGTCTTCGCGGCACTTCAGCCGCGCGGCGTCAAAGCGATGCTCTCCAATTCGGATACCCCGTTCATCCGCGAGCTGTACGCCGGCTTCCACATCCACGAAGTCCAGGCCAACCGCGCCATCAACAGCCGCGCGGATCGGCGCGGCAAGATCACCGAGCTGATCATCTGCAACTACCCGTGACCCGTTCCCGCTCTCCCCTGACCGTCACGCCGGTGACCGAGCGCGCGCGCTGGCACGAGCTGCTCATCCCGCTGGAGGGCGCGCACATCCTCCAGTCGTGGGACTGGGGCGAGTTCAAGCGCGTCACCACCGGCTGGCAGCCGACGCGGCTGGCCTTCTACCACCGCGATCGGCTGATCGCGCTGGCCTCGATCGGCGCGCGGCGCATCGGCCCGCTGACCGCGCTGTACGCCCCCAAAGGCCCGGTATTCGCCGATCCCGATCCCGATCGCCGTCTGGAGGTGATCGCGGCGCTGGAGGCCTACGCCCGCCGCCGGGCGGCGCTCTGGCTCAAGATCGACCCCGATATCGTCGTCGGCACGGGCGTCCCCGGCGCGGACGACGACCGGCCCGATGCCGCCGGGCTGGCGTTCGCCGCGGCGCTGCGCGCGCGGGGCTGGCGTTTCAGCGCCGATCAGGTGCAGTTCCGCAACACGATCACGCTCGACCTGACGCGGTCGGAAGCGGACATCCTGGCGGGCATGGGCCAGTCCACCCGGCGCAAGATCCGCCAGGCGGAAAAAGCCGGGGTAACGATCCGCCCCGGCACGCCGGACGATCTGCCGCTGCTGTACGCGCTGTACCGCGTCACCGGCGCGCGCGACGGCTTCCTGATCCGCCCGTTCGCCTATTACGAGCGCGCCTGGCGCGATTTCATGGCGGCGGAGCTGGCCCAGCCGCTGATCGCCGAGGTCGAGGGCCGGGCGATCGCCCATGTCATCCTGTTCCGCTTCGGGCGCACGTGCTGGTATTTCTACGGGGCGAGCGCCGATACCGACCGCGACAGGATGCCCAACTACCTGCTTCAGTGGGAGGCCATCCGCTGGGCGCGGGCGCAGGGCTGCGCCGTCTACGATTTCTGGGGCGCGCCGGATACGTTCGTCGAGACCGATGCGCTGTGGGGGGTGTACACCTTCAAACGCGGCTTTCACGGGGTAGTGACGCGCCATCTGGGCGCATGGGATTACGCGCCCAGCCCCGCGCTGTACGCAGCCTACACCGGGTTGATGCCGCGCCTGCGCGCCTGGCTGCGCGCGCGCCGCGCATCATAGCGCGCACCGCGGATCATACCGTCAGGGGGGCATCCAGCCGCAGCCACGTCCGCCCGATGCGGAACAGCATGCCGGGCTGCAGGCTGACGCGCTCGCGGATCGGCATCTTCTCGCGCTCCAGAAATGTGCCGTTGCGGCTGCCTTTGTCTTCCAGCCAGAACGAGAGCACGAACGGCTCGGTCACCGACTCGCTGGAGGTGACCGGCATCACTTCGATCTCGACCTGAGCGTGCAGGCGCGAGACCTGGTTGTCATACGGCAGGTGGATATCGCAGCCCTCGCGGCGGCCAATGTTCAGCACCAACTTCCCGCCGATGGCGGGCTGGGGAAAGCGCAGTGTTTTACCGTCCTGCGGCCCGCTCATGAAAGTGATCGTGATCGCTTCGTTCACAGGTCATCTCCCGTGTCGTCATCGGTCTGCTGCTGCATCGCCCGGGCGATGAGCTGCTTGCGCCGCGTTGGCTCGTGATGCGGGTCGAGCGCCAGCGCCCGCTCGAACTGCGCCAGCGCCTCGTCCGGGCGGTCGAGCATGAGATACGCTTCGCCGTAATTGTGCCAGAACCAGACATTGTCGGGCTGGTGCTCGGTGGCCCGCTGGAAGGCATCCAGCGCCTGATCGGGCTGCTGGCTGTGCAGGTAGGCCAGCCCCAGGCCGTTCCAGGCCCAGGCATACGCCGGATCGAGCGCGACGGCGCGCTGGTAGCTGGCGATCGCACCGCCCTGATCGCCCAGCCGCCGCAGCACCTGGCCGCGCCGCCCCCAGGCGATGGCGTTATCCGGAAGCTGACGCACGGCCCGTTCGCTGACGCGATCGGCGTCGGCTTTGCGGTTGAGCTTGAGCAGCAGATCGATCAGATACATGAAATACCAGATCGCGTTCGGGTCGTGCTCCAGCGCGCGCTCGTAACTGACCACCGCCTCCTCGCGCCGCTCCAGCGCTTCGAGCGCGCTGCCGCGCCCGAACCAGGCCCAGGCGTAATCCGGCTGGATGGCCAGGGCGCGATCGTAAGCGCGGATGGCCTCGTGGTGGCGCTCCAGCCGGCGATACGCCTGACCGAGTTTGGCCCAGGTTTCGGCGTGGCGGGGGTGCAGATGCGTCGTCAGCTCCAGCACGGAGACCGCCTCGTCGAACTGTTCGGCCTGCACCAGCGCATCGCCCAGGTTGTAGGCATACCAGACATCCAGCGGCTCGATCTCGGCGGCGCGGCGGAAGCTGGCGATGGCATTCTGGATCTGGTTGAGCGCCAGCAGCGTCTGGCCGCGCCCGAACCAGGCCCAGGCGTAGTTGGGATCGATCTCGACGGCGCGGGCATACGAGCGCAGCGCGTCTTCGTGCCGCCCCAGCCGGCGCAGGATCTGCCCGTGTTTGGCCCAGGTGTGCGCGCTGCCCCGGTCGATGCGCAGCGATCGCTCGAGCAGATCGAGCGCGCCGCCATACTGGCCGAGCGTGACCAGCACATCGGCCTGACTGTAGATATACGCGGGGTCGTCCGGAGCCAGATCCGCCGCTTTGCGATAGGCCTCCAGCGCCTCTGGGTAGCGCTCCTGCTGCTCGCGGACGATGCCCAGCTCGTTCCACGCCCAGACGTAGCGCGGATCGAGCGTCAGCGCCCGTTCCAGCGCCGCCGCCGCCTCGTCGAACTGCTGCATCTGCCGGTAGACATTGCCCATGCGCGCCCAGCTCTGCACGTGATCGGGATCCACTTCCACCGCCTGACGCAGGGCGGGCAGGGCTTCCTGGTAGCGTCCGAGCACCGTCAGCAGATTGCCCTGGTTGTACCACAGCCAGGCCTGGCTGATCGCACCGCTCGCCCCGGACGCGCTGACGGCGGCGGTGCGGCGGTAGGCATTGAGGGCCTCCTCGAACCGGCCCAGCCGCTCATAGACGATGCCCAGGCCGTTCCACGCCCAGGCGTAATCGGGATCGTATTCCACGGCGCGCCGGTAGGCGTACATCGCCTCGTCCAGCCGCCGGGCGTAGCGCAGCACCTGCCCGAATTTGGCCCAGGCGATCGCGCTGGTCGGCGCCAGGCGCGTCAGCTCTTCGGCGGGCTGGATCGCCTCCTGGCCGCGGCGCAGATCGATCAGCACTTCGGTCAGGTTGTACCAGTGCCAGAATTCGCCCGGATCGTAGCGCGCCGCGTTCTTGAACGCCGCCAGCGCTTCTTCGAGCCGCCCCAGCATCTTGAGCGCCAGCCCGCAGCCGTTGAAGGCCCAGGCGTAGTGCGGATCGAGTTCGATCGCCTTGCGGTAGGCCGCCACGGCTTCCTCGTAGCGCCCGGTCTGGCGGTAAATCTGGCCGAGATGCGCCCATGAATTGGGGTGGGCCGGATCGCATTCCAACGCGCGCTGCAAACAGACGAGCGCCTCATCCGGCTGATCCAGCTTGAGCAGCGCATCCGCCTGGTTGAACCAGTTCCACACCTCGTCGGGGTCGTAGCGCGCCGCGGTCTGGTAGCAGCTCAGCGCCTGCTGATACTCGCCGCGCCGGTCATGGATGATCCCCTTACCGCGCCAGGCCCAGCCGTATTCCGGCTGCAGGCGGATGGCCTCGTTGTAGCAGGCCATCGCCTCGTCCAGCCGGTTGACCAGGCGCAGCGTCCGGGCTTTGCGCGCCCACGCCCAGGCGTAGTCCGGCTTGCGCGCGATCGCCTCGTCGTAGGCCTCGATCGCTTCGGCGTAACGGCGCAGCTCGGTCAGCGAGTAGCCCTTGTCCATCAGCTCGCGGGCTTCCAGCGCCGGGCCGGCGATCTCCATCTGCGGCGGCTGGCCATGGATCTCGACGTACAGTGCCGCCAGCGCATCGACGATCTCCCCCCACGACTGCGGACGGGCCGCCGGCTGTTTCTCCAGGCAGCGCAGGGTGAGCGCCATGACGCCCGCCGGGAGCTGGGCGGCGCTTTCGGCGGGGAAGCGCGCTTCCTCGTGCTGATGCGCGCGCAGCCACTCATCGAAGGTGCGCGCCGGGAAGACGTGCCTGCCGGTCAGCATCTCGTAGAGCACGCAGCCGAAGGCGTAGATATCCGAGCGCACATCGACGCTGTCCGAGCGGCACTGTTCCGGGGAGAGGTAGGGCGCCGTGCCGACGATCGCGCCGGCGCGCGTCAGCCGGTCAGCCGGTTCATCGCCGGACAGGCTGAAACCGCTGTTGAGCAGCGCATCATCGCTGTTGACGGAGCGCACCAGGCCGAAATCGGTCACTTTGGCGATGCCGTCATGGGTGACCAGGATGTTGGCCGGTTTGAGGTCGCGGTGCACCAGGCCGGGCACGCGCTGCACGGCGTGCTGCATTCCCAGCGCAATGCCGAGGGCGAATTCCAGCGCCAGCGGTGGCGTGATGCGCCGGTGCTCGATCCAACTGCGCAGGTCGGCATCCAGCCCTTCCGGCCCGCTGATGTGCTCCAGCAGGATGTGGGGTCGCCCGGCGATCGTCTCCACCAGGCGCGCCTGGACGATATGCCGGTGCTTCTCCAGTTGGATCCACGTCAGCGCTTCCTGCTCGAAGCGCGCGATGGCGCGCGGGTTATCGAGGAATTTGCTCTGAAAGGTCTTGAGCGCGATCGGCGCGCGCAGCACGCGATCGTAGCACAGGTAGACCACGCCCATGCCGCCGCGCCGGACAGCGGCGACCTCGAAGCGGCCCTCGATCACCTGACCGCGCTCGAATTCACCGTACTCCCCCGCGGCCTCGACATCCTGGGTGGCCGAAAGCGCCGCCAGCGCGGCCCGGTCGCGGTCGGACGGGGTGCGCGGCAGCGCCCGGCGCGAGGGAGGCAGGTCGATCAGGCTGTCCGCCGACGCGCGTTCCGGCGCGGGCCGGTCAGCCGTCCCCGGCCCATCCGGTGCGCGATCGGGCGCTTCGTCGGCCTGCGTCAGCAGTACATTCAGATCGTGCCCCGCCGACGGGCGTTCGGCGGTCAGGTAAATCTCCTCCGGGAAGGCGGGCATTTCCAGCGTCGGCAGTTCGGTATGCGCGATCCGCGCCTCCGGATCGGTTCCGGAACGCCCGCCCGAATCCACCGTTCGATCGACCCGATCGGCGGATTCGTCCCAGCCGTCACTGTCGTCGTCATCGCTTGCAGCGGCGCGCTCAGCGCCGTTTTCATCCGCGGTCAGCAGGGCGAAGACGCCCGTCCTGTCCGCATCGCGCGTGACCGCGCCGGGCGGCGGCTCGGCGCTGGTGAGCGTGGTATGCTCGGCTTCCAGCCGATGTTCCGACCGGGTTTCCAGCGGCTCGCCCTGTCGATCGCGCGCCCGGCGGAACTGATCGAGCAGTTCGGCGACGAGCTGTTCATCCACGCCGCCGGCATGGGTGGGCGCGCCGGCATCCGGATCGCCGTCCCCCGCCTGATCGCCCACGGCCCACAGCGCCACGGCCAGGTTGCGCCGGGTGGGGACGGCGCGCGCCGCCTGGCACAGCCAGCGGACGAACTGCCCGACGGCGCTTTCCCCGAAGGCGCGCTCGATCGGGTTGTCGGCATGGGCGATGGCGCGGCGGTAGGCGATCAACGCTTTGCCGGCGTAGAAGATCAGCAGGCGGTTCTCCTGGCCCAGCGTCAGACGGGCGCAGGCATCGCCGATGGCCAGGTAGTCGGTCACACGCTCGGAGGCGGTGGCCCGGCGCAGCGCCAGCCGCCCGTACAGGCGGATGAACGGCTGCGGGTCGGTCGCAAAGGGATCGGTGCGCTCGCCGGGATGCGGAAGGCGCAGCAGCTCATTCCGCCGGGCGGCGGAGAGCTTGCGCGGGCGGCGTCCGACCTGGGGGACGGGAGGGACGATCATAGGTCGATCAGGAGCGCGATCCCTCTTCAGCCGTCAGGCCGCCGGTATCGGCCCGGCGCTCGCCCGAACTGGCGTCGCGCTCGGCAGCGGCATCGTCATCAAGGGCGGCCTCATCGCGCGTCTTCAGCTTGCCGGTGCGCGCCCGGCTGGTCAGCAGCTCCCGGTTGGACTGGGTGGGCGCGGCGACCGGGGCCGCCGCCGGCACGCCCGGCTGCGGGCGATCGTCCGGCGGTGGGGGCTGGCCCGGCTCCACAGTGAAGCGAAGCGCCGTGCGCTCCGGGTTGGCGTCCGCGATGATGTGCGTGCCCGGCGGCAGCAGATCCTCGATGATGCGCACCGACAGCGGGCGCGTCAGCAGTTTCTCGATCGCCCGGCGCAGCGGGCGCGCGCCGTTCACCGGGTCGTAGCCGCGATCCAGGATCAGGTCAGCCGCCGCCCCGGTCAGAGTCAGCGTGTAATGCTGTTCGGCCAGCCGCCGGTGGACATCGGCGAGCTGCAAGTGCAGGATCTGCTCCAGCGAGTCGCGGCTGAGCGGGCGGAAGACCACCACGTCATCGAGCCGGCTGAGGAATTCGGGCCGGAAGAACCGGTCGAGGTAGGCGGTGTAGTCGATATCCGCCTCGCCCGCGCTTTTGAAGCCGAGCGGTTTGGCCGCTTCCGCCGTGCCGATGTTGCTGGTCATGATGAAGACGGCGTGACGGGCATCGACCACGCCGCCCTGGGCGTCGGACAGGCGGCCTTCGTCGAACACCTGCAGGAAGATATCGAAGACTTCGGGGGCGGCCTTTTCGACCTCATCCAGCAGGACGACGCTGTACGGGCGGCGGCGCAGGCCGTCGGTGAGCTGACCGCCGCGCTGCGCGTCTTTGTAGCCGGGGGGCGCGCCGATCAGCCGCGCCACCGTGTGCGCATCGTGAAACTCGCTCATGTCCAGCCGGATCATGGCATCATCGCTGCCGAACAGGTAGTTGGCCAGCGCGCGCGCCAGCTCGGTCTTGCCGACGCCGGACGGCCCGAGGAACAGGAAGACGCCGATCGGGCGGTGCGGGTCGCTCAGGCCGACGCGGGCGGTCTTGATGGCGTTGGCGATCGTCTGCACCGCCGCATCCTGACCGATGACGCGCTGGCACAGGATCGTCTCCAGATCGGCCAGCCGCCGCCGCTCATCGAGGGTCAGCTCGGTGACCGGGATGCCCGTCCAATCGGCCAGGACGGCGGCGATATTGGCCACGGTCACCTCGCCCGGCGTCTGGATATCGACCTCATCCGGCGCGTGCGTGCTGATGGCGACGCGCGCGCAGGCCTCATCGAGCAGATCGATCGCCTTGTCCGGCAGGCGGCGTTCGGGCAGGTAGCGCACGGAGAGGTGGACGGCGCTCTCCAGCGCGTCCGGGTGGATGACGACGCCGTGGTGGGCTTCCAGCCGGTCTTTCTGCCCGGTCAGGATCGCCAGCGCATCGGCTTCGGACGGCTCCTCGATGTCGATCGGGCGGAAGCGCCGTTCGAGCGCCGGATCCTGGGCGATGGCGCGCCGGTATTCTTCGTGGGTGGTCGCGCCGATGCAGACGATATCGCCGCGCGCCAGCGCCGGCTTGAGGATGTTGGCCGCGTCCAGGTTGCTGTCGATCGTATCGCCCGCGCCGACGATGGTGTGGATCTCGTCGATGAACAGGATGACATTGCCCGCGCTGCGCGCCTCTTCGACCAGGCCGATCAGGCGTTCCTCGAACTGGCCGCGCAGGCTCGTCCCGGCCACCAGCGTGCCGACCTCGATCTGAACGATGCGGCGGTTGCGCAGCGATTTCGGCGCCGTGCCGTGGTGGACGGCGTAGGCCAGCCCTTCGACGACGGCGGTCTTGCCGACGCCGGCATCGCCCAGCAGCAGGGGGTTGTTCTTCTTGCTGCGCGCCAGCGTGCGCGCCACCGCCCGGATCTCGCGTTCGCGGGCGATGGCCGGGCCGATCTTGCCCTCGGCGGCCAGCGCGGTCAGGTCGCGCCCGTATTTATCGAGCAGCGGGGTGGGCAGGCTGCGCTCGCGCGCGGCCTCCGGCTGCGGGGCGTCGTCATCATCGCGGACGGCCAGCATTTCATCCGAATCGAAACCGTCGAGATCGACCTCGAACAGCAGGTCATCGTCCGGCAGGGGTTGATCGAGGCTGCGTTCATACTGCTCGGTCAGCAGCCGCTGCAGCCAGTAGTTGACATTGAAGCCCAGATCGAACAGCTTGCGCACAGGGACGCTTTCGCCTTCCTGCAGGATCGCGATCAGGGCCTGTTTTTCGTCCACCTGCGCCGCGCCCGGCGCGTTTTCGGCGTTGGCGATGGCGATCGACAGCACGATCTCCATGCGCGGGGTCAGCGGCAGCGGTCGGCTCTCCATCCCGGCCCCGTCCCCCATGCCGATCTCGCGGCGGATATCGGCGCGCACCTGGCGCGGGTTGAAACCGGCGCGGCGCAGCAGCGCGAACGTCGGGCCATCTTCGTGGCGGGTCAGCGCCATGAAGAGATGCTCCACCCCGATGTAATTGTGCTGCAGCCGCAGCGCTTCTTCTTCAGCGGCGCGCAGCAGTCTGGCGCAGCGCTCGCGGATCTCCTTCTCAGGGATGTCAGGTGGTGTCGTCACGCTAGACCTTTATCGAACATCTTGACAGCCAGGCACGCTTGTATTCATTAGTATACTCCACTCTATCGCCGCGCGCAGAGAATTGCGCCGACGACCGGGACGATCCGCCCGATCGCGCCCGACGGGCGGCCCGGCAATTTTTACGAGTTTTTCATCGGCGATCGCGGCGTGCACCCCGTATGGGCAACGGGCAACCCGTGTTACAATCGGCATATCCTGAAAACGTCCTGGGTGTTCGCTTCCATGATCGGCACGCGACTCGGTGAATACGAGATCATCGAAGAGATCGGCAGGGGCGGCATGGCGACGGTTTACCGCGCCTACCACCCGCAGACCGATCGCTTCGTCGCCGTCAAGATCATCCACCGCACCATCTCCACCGATCTGCGCATGCAGGAACGTTTCGAGCGCGAGGCGCGGCTGGTCGCCCGGCTCGAGCATCCGCATATCCTGCCCGTCTACTACTACAGCGGCGAGCACGACCCGCCCTATATCGTCATGCGTTATGTCGAAGGCGGCACACTGAAAGATGTGCTCGACCGGGGCCGGCTGCCCCTGGCGGACGTGCTGCACATCCTGCGCCAGGTCAGCGCGGCGCTCGATTACGCCCACCGGCAGAAGGTCATCCACCGCGATATCAAGCCGTCGAACATCATGTTCGACCGCGAGTCCAATGTCTTTCTGACCGATTTCGGCATCGCCCGCATGATGCAGACCGATGTCGCCCCCGGCCTCACCCAGACCGGGTTCACCGTGGGCACGCCCGGCTACATGTCCCCGGAGCAGGGGCTGGGGCTGGAGACGATCGACCACCGCACCGATATCTACGCGCTCGGCGTCATGGTCTTTCAGATGATCACCGGGCAGCTCCCCTACACCGCTGAGACGCCGATGGGCGTCGTCATGAAGCACATCAACGACCCCGTGCCGTCGCTGCTGGCGGTCGATCCGACGCTGCCGCCGGCGATCGATGCGGCGATCACGCGCGCGCTGGCCAAGCGCCCGGACGATCGCTACGCCACAGCCACCGAACTGTACGACGCCTACCTGACCGCGCTGGTGCAGGCGCGGGGTAAAGATTCGGCCAGCGTGCGGCCCGAAGCGCTGCGCCGCATGGTGCAGGCCAGCGTCGAAGCGATCGAGCAGCAGCGCGCCGCCAACCAGGCCCAGATCGAGGCCACGCTGGCCGCCCTGGCCGCCAGCCGCGCCGAGCTGAAGAAGACGCGCGCCCCCGCGCTGACGCCGCCCGTCAGCCCGACGGATCGCACTGTGGCGGAAACCCCGACCGCCCCGGACGATCTGGACGGGCCGACCATCCAGACGCCGACCGATGTCCGCATCGCCCAGGCCCGGACGGCGACCCCCGCCCGCACCCAGGCGCGCCCGCTGACCGCGCCCGCTTCCCGATCGCGCGTCCCCTGGGTGATCGCTGCGGTCGTGCTCATCCTGCTGGGCGTGGGGGCGGTGCTGCTGCTGCGCCCGACGGCGGATGCCGGCCTGCCCTCCCCGACGCCGGAAGGGGGTACGGCCATCGTCGGCGCGCCGACCGATCAGCCGGAAGTGACCGCGGAACCCCCCCCGACGATCGCGCCCGGCCCGGAGATCGCCCTCACCCTCGATCTGGCAGGCGCTGACCTGCCCATGGACACGCCCAGCCCGACGCCGAGTGCCACCGCCGCCCTGACCGCCACGCCCACCGTCGCGCGGACGCCCGTCCCGCTCCCGCTGGATGGGGAGACCGGGATTCTGACTGAAATACCGGAGGAGATCCCGGATTTCGTCCTGCCCTTCATCGAGCCGTTCGTGCAGATCCCGACCGTCTTCCTCCCGGAGATCACCTACGTGTACATTCCGCCGGTGGTGACGCTGGCGGCGCTGCCCACCGCCCCTCCGACGCCGCCCAAGTCATTGGGCGGGATCAGCGGCGTGGAAGCGACCCCTGTCCCGGTCAAAGCGCCGCCCACGCCGACCGCGACGCCCACACCGATCCCGACCGTGACGCCGACCGCCACCGCGACCGCGACGCCCACGCCGGAGACCTCAGCCGGGCTGGAGGAGACAGCCTCCCCGGTCGAGGCGACCGATCAGCCGGAGACAGCGACCCTCACGCTGACCGCGACGGCGACCGCGACGGAGACGCCGACCCACACGCCAACCACGACGCCGACGAACACGGCGACCGCGACGCCGACCGCCACCGCGACGAACACGGCGACCGCGACGGAGACGCCGACCGCCACGCCAACTGCGACGCCGACGAACACCCCGACCGCGACGCCGACCGCGACGCCGGCGACGCCGATCGCGCGGGTATCGCGCAGCCTGACGGTGCGCCTCGGCCCCGGTTCGCAGTACCCCGGCATCGCCACGCTCGAACCCGGCCTGCCGTTCACGCTGGTCGGCCTCAGCGAGGACGGCGGCTGGTATCAGGTCGAGCTGTTCGATGGCCGGCGGGCCTGGCTGGCCGTCTCGGCCTTTGTCGAGACTTTCGGCGATCTCAACGTCCTGCCGCTGGCCGCCCCGCCGACGGACACGCCGACTTTCACCCCGACGCCGTCCGACACGCCGACCGCGACCGACACGCCGAGCCGCACGCCGACCCCGACCGACACGCCGAGCCGCACGCCGACCCCGACCGACACGGCCACCTTCACCCCGACGCCGACCGCGACGCCCACGCCGACGAATACGCCGAGCCTGACGCCGGTCATCCTGTCCACCCCGACGTCGATCCCGCTCGGCAGCATGCCGTTCGTGGCCGATTTCGAGACCGCCGACGCGCTGACCCACTGGGATTTCGATCCCACGGTGTGGCAGGTGACGGCGGCGGTCGATGAAGGCGTGCTCGTCGGCACGGGCGGCATCAACCAGCCGCTGGAGGTGCTGGGGAACGATGTGCCGGAATGGGTCAGCAGCGATGCGGCGGAACTGGTCATCCGCCTGCGCGTGAACGTCGCCCGCGGCACGATCGCGCGGCTGGTCTTCCGTCACTCGCAGACCGGCTATCTGGCGCTGGAGCTGTTCGAGGGGCAGATGCTGCTCAAGCGCAACAACCTGAGCGCGCCCAACCTGCGGTTCCGCGATACCGAGGTACTGCTGCGCCTGGTGCGCGGCGTGCCGATCGTGCCCGGCCAGTGGGTCGATGTGATGATCTGGACGCAGGGCGCGCGCACCGATGTTTACGTCAATCAGGTGCGCTGGATCACCACGATCGACCCCAATCTGCCGGCGCTGGGCGGCGGCGCGATCTTCCTCCAGTCGATCACCAACCCCGCCAGCCCGATCCGCTACGACGATCTGGTCATCCAGCGCCCCGACCGGGTCAGCAGCCATTTCGATGATGGGACGCTGCCGGCGGCGTGGCTGCCCACCGTCAACCCCGGCGCGGTGACGCTGGAGCGGGATAGCAGCGGCGGCTACCTGCGGCTGGCCTCCGACGTGCGCATCGACCTGCCCGTCGCGCCGCTGCGCGATGTGCAGATCACCTGCCGCATCTGGAGCGAGCAGGGCGGCTACCTGATCGGCCTGCGCCAGTCCGAAGCGGGCGGGGTGGAACTGGAAGCGGATGCTGGCGCGCTCACCGTGCGTTCCACCGCCGGCGCGCTCATCCGGCGCGAGACGGTCAGCGCTTTCTACAACCGGGGGCGCTGGGATGAGGTCGTGATCGTGTTCGTCGGCGATCGGCTGGCCATCTTCAACAACGGCACGCTGGAATACACCCAGATCCTGCCCGGCATCGAGGCCGGGACGATCGCCTTTGCCGCGCGGCGCGGCGATTATTTCCGCCTCGATGACTGCCTGATCACCGAGACGGCCCGCGCGCGCAATGCCGAGCAGCGCCCGTTCATCGGGCTGCTGCAAACGGCGCTGGGCCGCCCCTACCGCGAGCTGCGCAGCGATCTGCGCGAGTTCTTCGACGAACCGCTGCGCACCGATGACTGGTGGGTGGGCGGGGTGAATGCCGCCGGTCAGTTCCAGGTCGATGCGACCGCGGCGGAGCATGGCCGCTTCCTGCGGCTGACGGGGAGCGGCGGTCTGCCGGCCTTCCGCCAACTGCGCACCGATTACGGCATCGAGATCTTCCGCCAGGGGCTGGATCTCAGCCGGGCCACGGATATCTACGCCGCCGTCTTCATCCGGCTGCCGATCGGCGCGCTCAACCCGCCGGGCGCGGCGGCCTGGCTGGGGGTGCGCGTCGTGCCCACGCTCATCGGCGGCGGCCTCGATGGCTACCGGGTTGAGATCTACCGCGATGAGACCTTCCGGCTGCAAGCGCGCCTGCGCTACCAGGACAGCGATGAAAATCTCATCCTGTGGCAGGGGAGCATCTCCACGGCGGAACCGCTGGCCGATGACTGGACGCAGGTGCAGATCGTCGCGGTGCGCGATCGGCTGGCGCTGTGGCTCAGCGGCCAGCTCGTCTACTTTGCCGAGGGGGCCGATGCCACCCGCGCCCTGGGCGGCACGGTCGCGCTGGGGGTCGATCCGGGCGTCACGGCGGATTTCGACGATCTGGAAGTGCGCGATCAATCGCCGCACGACCAGTGACCGGCAGCGCGACGATGAACCCTGCTGGCCGGGGGGCAGATCCGCCCCTCAGGGGGTCATTCGTCAGCGGCGGTGAACAGAGCGCGCAGCGCATCGCGAAACGCGCAGAAGCTCGCGGATAGGCGCTCCGAATGGCCTCGATATCTCCGTCTCAGGCTTTGCGGCGCGAAACCCGCGGCCCTCCGGCATTGGTCAGCGGATCGCCGACGTCGAAATGCCCTTCCATCCACAGATCGCCGAGCAGCGCGCCCTGATTCACGAAATCCTGAATGCCGGGCATCGCTGAAGCGCGCCGGGCCTGGGTGTAGCCCGCTTCATCGCGAAACAGCACCCACAGCTCATTGGGCTTCAGGCCGTTGACGAAAAATGGCGAGTGCGTCGTCACCATCAACTGGGAACGCCGGGCTGCACCGCGGCATTCTTCAGCCAGACCGCGCAGCAGCCGCGGATGAAGCTGATTTTCCGGCTCCTCGATGCCGATCAGGCTGGGGGGATCGGGATCGTAGAGCACCGTCAGGTAGGCCAGCATCTTGAGCGTCCCATCGGAGGCGAACTTCGCCATGATGGGGCGGTCGAACGGCGCATCCTTGATCTGAAGCAGCAGACGGCCATCGGGCATGATCTCAGCCTCGATCTTCTCCAGACGGGGGACGCGCTCGCGCAGCCGCTGCAAAATCCGTTCCAGGCGATCGGGGTGCTGCTCACGCAGGTATTGAATGACATTGGGCAGGTTATCTCCGGATGCCGACAGCCGTTCCTGCGGCCCGGCCTCCGGAATCCCGCGCGTGTTATCGGCGCTCAGATAGGACAGATACCAGCCCGTGATGAATTCGCGCAGCGCGATGACGCGGGGATGCCGGGCGAGCTGACCGAAGGTGTTGACCGCCAGAGCGTCCGGCTGCGCCAGGACTTCGTCAATTCGCTCCGCGTCCTGATCGGGCGTTTCGCCCGCAAAAACCCGCCCTCGGCCATGGGTAAAATCGAGAAAGTAAAAAGGCTGCCCGCGCGTACCGCGGCGCCAGCGCAGCGTCTCGCGGCTGACGACCGGCCCTCGCCCGTCTTCATCGATCGCCAGAGAGTAAGTGATGATCGGCAGCTCCGGTTGTTCGCGGTATTTCAGTTCGAACTCGATCGGCCCGTCCGCGCCCCGGCTGCGCAGTTCGCGGAAACGATTGCGCTTGTCCCAGGCCCGGCGCAGCCCGACGGTGAAGCATTCCGATAGAAAAGCGAACACATCGAAGAGGGTGGACTTGCCGCTTCCGTTCGGGCCGAGGAAGACGGTCAGCGGGGTCAGATCGCTCAGTTCGATATCTTTCAACGCCCGGTAATTCCGGATCCGGATCGACTCGATCCGGGGGATGCCCTGTCTATCCTGCTCCTGCATGTGACGTCCTATTCTATTCACAGCGGCGGACGCTGTCCGCAGCCAGCCGCGCGCGACGTTCAGGCGCCGGCGGCGATCACCTTCTTCGGGCGGATCGTGAAGATCAGGCGCGTCTCTTTGCCGCGCATGGCCTCGTTGCGGCTGTAATAATCCTCCACCCCGCGGTACTTTTTCGACAGCGCGTTGATGTGATCGACCGCGCCTTCCGCCGTGATCGCGGTGACCTCGCCGCGCACTTCCAGCCAGCGGTAGGGGTTGTCCGGGTCGATAAACAGCAGAGTCACCTGTGGGCGCTGGCGCATATTGCGGACTTTCTGCCGCCCGTCGGCGCTGTTGACGCGGAAGTTTTCGCCGTCGTAATCGCACCACACCGGCGTCACCTGCGGCTGCCCGTCCGGGTTGACGGTGGCCAGCGCGGCGACGACCGGGCGTTCGAGCAGATCGCGATACCCTTCCGGGATCGGGTGTGTCATGATCATCCTGCCTTCCTCAACGATCGATCATACCGGTAAAGAGCCTGCGTCCCCACGTCACAGCGCGCGGCTGAGCACGGCGCGCGCATGGCGGACGGCGGGCAGGTCGATCATCCGCCCTTCAAAGGCGAACGCGCCGATCCCGGCGGCCTGCTGCGCCTCGTAGGCGTCCAGCAGACGCCGCGCCGCCGCCACCTCATCCGGGGATGGGGCGAAGGCCGTCGTGATCACCGGGATCTGCTCCGGGTGGATGGCCAGTTTGCCGTCGTAGCCCAGCACCAGGGCCGCGCGCGCTTCCGCCGCCAGATCGGGCAGGGCCGCCGCCCCCAGCCGGATGAACGGCGTATCGATGGCCTGCAGGCCGAAGGCTTTGGCGTGCAGCACGACGGCGGAACGGGCATAAGCCGCCTCGGAGAGATCGGGCTGGCGGATCGCGCCGGTGCTGCCCGCCAGATCTTCCGCGCCGAAACACAGCGCCGTCAGCCGGGGGGAGGCCGCCGCGATCTCGCGGGCGAAGACGATCCCGCGCGCGGTCTCCAGCAGGGCCAGCAGCCCGATCCCCCCGACCGGCCAGCCGCGTTCCCGTTCGCTTTCGGTCAGCCAGTCGGCGACGGCGCTCACCTGATCGGCGGCTTCGACTTTGGCGATCAGCACCGCATCGGGCCGGGCGTCGATCGTGCCGGCCAGATCGTCGAGCCAGTACGGCGTCCCCACCGGGTTGATGCGGATGATGCGTTCGGCGGCCCCGCAGTCCAGCTCGCGCAGCGCGGTGACAATCGTCTGGCGCGCGGCACTTTTCTGGCTCAGGGCGACGCCGTCCTCCAGATCGGCGATCACGGCGTCCAGCGGCAGCGGCGTCCCATCCGCGGACGGGACACCCGCCCTGGCCAGACCGGCGGCCTTTTCCAGCCGGGCGCGCTGATCGCCGGGGACGAACAACAGCGCCCGCCGTGGGCGCGGCAGAGGGGTCATGCGGCGCGCAGCTTCCCGGTCAGCTCCAGCGCGCGCCGGGCCGCTGCCTCGTACTGCGTGGTCTCGATCAGCAGATCGAAGGCGAACCCGCGCACCTGCTGGTAGAAAGCGATGAATTCGCCCGCCTGCAGCCAGTCGGCCCGCGGCGGGCGCTCGTCCATACGGACTCCCTGCGTCGGCATGTAGACGACGATCGGACAGCCCATCTCATCGGCCCAGGTCTTCTGCGACTGGACGAACATATCGATGAACGGATCGCCGCCGGAATTGGTCTCGTGCCAGAAGTAATCGAACACCACGGGCAGCCCCGTCTCGCGATGCACGCGCAGGCATTCGCGGACGGTGTAATTGTCGTCGTTGATCAGCGCCAGCCGGCGGCGGATGCGCTCATCGAGCGCGGTGAAATTATCGACGAAGCGGCGCATGCTCTTTTTCTTGTCGCCGAAGACGCCGCCGATGCTGATGGCGATCCGGTGCGTCAGATCCAGATGCATGGCATCGAACAGATCGGCGTAGGCCTGCAGCTCCGCCGTGGATGAGGTGATCACGGTCGAGCGCGGTGAGTTGATGATCAGATTGGGGATGAAGATGTACAGCCGATGATCGCCGGTGCGCACCAGGTTGCCCGCCGTATCCAGATGGGCGCCGAAGGTGGACACCCAGTCCAGGGTGATCACATCGCTGCCCGCATACGGGATGAAGCCCTGGGGCAGGCTGAACAGGCCCAGTTCATGTTCGGCGTTGTAGCGCAGGATATCGAACAGGCTGCTCAGATTGAGATCGAAGATCTTGGCCATGCGCTCATCCGAGTACGCATTGAGCCGGAAGGCGCGCGCGGTGGTGGCATCTAACGCTGAGTTGTAGCCGGTGTAGCCGATTCTCATGATTCGACAATCCTTCCTTCATACGGGTGCAGCCGGACTGCACCGTCCGCGTCCACCGCTGGCTCACCTTCAAGCGCGCGCCGGGTGGACAGCACGGTGCGCGCCTCGTGCGGCAGGCCGAGCGCCGCGGCGGGGATGGTCTGCACCTGACCGGTGAAATTGATCAGCACACAGAACCGATCGCCCGCCTCGGCCTCGCGCCAGTAGGCGAAGACGCCCGGCGCGGCATCGACCGAACGATAGCGTCCGCCGTCGCGCAGCGCGGGCCGGGCACGGCGCAGCGCGATCAGCCGGCGATACAGACTCAACATCGAATCCGGGTCGGCGGCCTGGGCCGCCGCGTTGACCGTCCGGTAATCGGGCGCGACCGGCAGCCACGGTTCGGCGGTGGAGAAGCCGGCGTAAGGCGGTTCATCCGTCCACGGGAGCGGCCCCCGGCAGAAATCGCGGCTGACGCCGGTGTTGATCCCCTGCGGGTCGCGGTACTGATCGGGCGTCAGCGGCAGGTTGGTCAGGCCCAGCTCTTCCCCCTGATAGATGAACGGCGTGCCGCGCAGCGTCAGCAGCATGACCGCCGCCGCCCGCGCCGCTTCCACGCCGATGCGCGTCGCCAGCCGATCCTGATCGTGGTTGCCCATGACGTAATTGCCCCAGCAGCCGGGCGGGATGGCGGCGTCGTAGGCATCGGCGAAGCGGCGCACCGCGTCCGCGTCCCAGGGCAGGGCCAGCAGCGCAAAATTGAACGGCAGATCGATCTCACGGCGTTCGGGCGAGCCGTAGAAACCGGTGATCTGGCCCGGATCGGCGGAATAGGCGATCTCGCCGATCAGGACGCGATCGGAGAATTCGTCGAACACCTGGCGGAACTCGGCGATCAGCTCGTGGATGCCCGGCCCATTCTCGCTGTGGATGCGGAGCTGCGACCACATCGGGTTATCGCGCCCGGCGACGTAATTCGGGTTGGGCGGGTTGTCGCGCAGCTCCGGATCTTTGATCATCCGATCAATGACATCGACGCGAAAGCCATCGACGCCGCGCCGCAGCCAGAAGCGGATGACGTCGAACATGGCCGCCTTCACTTCCGGGTTGCGGTAGTTGAGGTCGGGCTGCTCTGGCAGGAAGTTGTGCAGGTAATACTGCCCGGTCGCCTCGTCCCACGTCCAGGCGGAACCGCCGAAGTAGGCCAGCCAGTTGTTGGGCGGCGAGCCGTCGGGGCGGGCGTCGCGCCAGATGTACCAGTCGCGCTTCGGATTCTCGCGCGAGGAGCGCGACTCGCGGAACCACGGGTGCTGATCCGAGGTGTGATTGGGCACCAGATCGAGGATGATGCGCAGCCCGCGCGCGTGCGCCTCGGCCAGCAGATGATCGAAATCGGCCAGCGTGCCGAACAGCGGCTCGATCCCGACGTAATCGGCGACGTCGTAGCCGAAGTCCTTCATCGGCGACGGGAAGATCGGCGACAGCCAGAGCGCATCGACGCCGAGATCGCGCAGATAATCCAACCGGGACGCGATCCCGCGCAGATCGCCGACGCCATCCCCGTCGGAATCCTGAAAGCTGCGCGGGTAGATCTGATAGATGATGCCCTGCTGCCACCACGTCGTCATCAGACCCCGCCTTTCGGGTAGCCGAGCGCGTTGATGGCCGCGGCGGCCTGAAGATCCCTGGCGCTGATCCGGCTCCCGGCGTCGTGCGTGGTGAACGTCACCGTGACCCGCTTCCAGCCGATCAGGATGTCCGGGTGATGGTTCAATCCTTCAGCCACCGTGCCGACGGCGGCGGCGAAGGCCAGACCGGCCATGTAGCTGTCCATCCGGAACGTCCGCGTGATCGCATCGCCGCTGCGTTCCCAGCCGGGCAGGGTGGTCAGGCCAGCTTCGATCTCAGCATCGGTCAGCGGGGGGGTGGGCATCGCGTGCACCTCTCTGTCTGTTAAACGTTAAACCCCAGTGTAGCACAGCATGACAGGTTTGTACACTAATAGAGGCCCGCCACATTGTGACAGGATTCTGAGTTGAGATGATGAAAAAAGAATCGGGCTGACCGGTGCGGCGGCCGTCAGCCGATGCGGCGCGGGCCGCGCCCGATCCTGGACTGCGGCTCGGCGATCGGCTGCCCGCTGATGCGGCCTTCAGCCATCGCCCGCACGGCTTCGTAAAACGTCTGATCGTAGTTGCGCGTGCGCACCACCACCGGCATCGGGACGGCATGGCCCATGATGATCGCCTGCTGCCGGGTATCCAGGCGGGCCAGCACCTCGCGCAGGCTGGCCGCGCCGCTGATCCCGGTCAGCACCGCGGCGATATCGCGCTCGTTATCGAGCAGCGCGGTGATGCGCGTGCCGATCTGGCTCATCACTTCCTCGTCGATGCCCGACGGGCGCTGATCGACGATCAGCAGGGTGACGTTGTACTTGCGCAGCTCGCGCGCGATCACGCCGAAGATCGTCTTGCTGGCGATGCGCGGATCGAGGAACTTGTGCGCCTCTTCGATGACGATCATCAGCGGGTGCGGCATTATGTTCGAGTCGCCCAGCGCGCGCTCGACGCGATCGACGTACTGCTCGTGGATGCGCCGCGTCAGGTAGTTGGCGACCAGGATGTAGGCATCGAGCGACGACCCGTAGCGCCCGAATTCCAGCACGACGGACTTGCCTTTGTCGCTCAGGAAGCCGAGGATGGCATCGACCTGATCGCTGCTGGCGTACTGCGTCAGGAATTCCCAACGCTCGAAGCGCTGGACGCGCCGCTGCACCGCCAGCAGCGTGCCGATCTTGGTCGGGGTGGTCTCTTCGATCGCCTCGAAGTCCTCCGCGCCGGCCTCCAGCAGCCGCTGGATCCAGTCCGTCCCCCAGCGCTTGCGCAGCATGTAGATGGCGTCGATCATGGCGTCGGACAGGCCCATCGTCTCGCGCAGCATCTCGAAATCTTCCGGCTCGATCGCATCGTAGCTGATCTTCAGCTCGATATCCGGGCGCACGCCGCGCCGGCGCGACGACTCCGGGTCGAGCGTCACGATCGACACACGGTCGTGGAGCAGATCCTTCAGGCCCAGGGCCTGCTGCGCTTCCCCTTCCGTGCGCACCGTCGAGCCGTAATCGTTGTGCATGTCGAAGATCAGCGCGCTGGCCTTGCCGCGCGCGATCAGGCCGGCCAGGATCAGCCGGGTGAGGAAGCTCTTGCCCGTCCCGGATTTGCCGAAGATGCCGACGGAGCGCTCGGACAGGCGCTTGAGATCGAGGTTGATCTGCGTCGTCTCCAGCTCCAGCGGTTCGCCGACGTAGAAGTGATTCTCGTCTTCCTGGCCGAACACCGCGTTGACTTCGGCGGCGGTCGCGTTCTTGACCGCCATGAAATGCGCGGGGATGGTCTTGACCGGGCGCGGTCTGGCCCGCTCCAGGCTCTCCTCCAGATCGAGGCTGAGCATCGGCTGGACGTGGATCCTGCCGTAGGCCGCCGTACCGATGTAGACCGCGCGCAGAAACGGATCGCTGATCTCCGGCGGGTAATTCTGGATATCCGGGTTGGTGTTATCGAGCGCGACATCCGTGATCATGCAGAAGAAGCGCTTGTTCTCCCCGTGGACGACCACGTAGCGCCCCACGGCCAGATCTTCGATACTCTGCCCGGCATCGAGCTTGACGACCAGCCCTTTGCTCAGCGATCCGCCGACGACCACGCCCAGCCGGGCCGATCCGTCGGAGGAGAGGACGTCCGATCGATATGCATCGGGATCGCGGGGGAACAGACGTTCTAGGTCATACGGTGGCGTGGGCTGGCTCATGGGGGATCGCTCAACCTGTTCTGTTCAGCGCTTTGACGGGTGATTATTGTGATTATACCACAACGGCAGGCGTTGAACCGGATGCGCCCTGCCCTTGGCTTTGACCGCGCCTAACCCCGATGTAGATCGCGCCGTCAATGCGCGGTATACTGGTCGGGCATTGTTCACACTGTCACAAAGTAGACCTGATTCGAGGAGCTGTATCCGTTATGCGCGGCCACTGGATTTCGAAACTCATGCTGACCGGGATGGCCGCTGTCGCGCTGACGACGGCGGCCTGTGGGATAGTCGCCACGCCGGAATGGGCGGCGGAAGCGCAGGCGACGCGCGTCGCGCTGGCCGCCACCAGCGAGCATCTGACGGCCATCGCCCCGACGGCGACGCCGATCCCGCCCACCGCCACGCCGACCCCCGTCCCGCCGACGGCGACGCCGATCCCGCCCACCGCCACCCCGACGCCGATCCCGCCCACCGCCACGCCGGAACCCACCGCCACGCCGGAGACCGTCGCCGCGGCAGTGCCCGCCGGTGACCCCGTCGCCGGGCAGCGCATCTTCCAGACGCAGTACGTCCTGCCCGATGGCCAGCAGTGGGCGTGTATGTCCTGCCATTCGGTGACGCCGGATGAGCTGCGCCTGATCGGCCCCGGCCTGTGGAACGTGGCCAACCGCGTCGCCAGCTATCCGCCGGATGCATACGGCCCGCAGGGGCAGGGCCCCGGGGCGCAGCAGGCCGCCGCCGCACACAACGTGGCGCCGGAATACGAATACATCCGCGCTTCGATCATCAATCCATCGCGCTTCATCGCTCCCGTACCGGATGGTCAGCCCGGCTGGCCGCTCAACATGCCGCAGGGCTTCGCCGATGTCATGAGCGAGCAGGATCTCAACGATCTGATCGCCTATCTGATGACGCTGCGCTGATCGACCGCACACCGTCAGCCCGCTCGCGCTGTTTCCGGCCCGCGCGGGCCGGCATTTGAACGCCGGTGCATCAAATGATCGACAAGGCTTAGCATACTTCCCGTCAAAATTTAGCCTGGCTTTCATCTTCTGCCAGTACTGTCATGGGTATTTGCAGCGGATACGCAGAGGCGAGGGGCTGATGACCGGGGCGTTGAATGGACGGGCCGATCTCCACATGCACACGATCGTGAGCGATGGCACTGCCACCGTGCAGGAAACGCTCGATCACATCGCCCGCATGGGCACGCTCGACGTGATCGCGATCACCGACCACGACCGCCTGGAGGCCAGCCTGTGGGCCTACCAGCACCGCCAGCGCTACCCGTTCGAGATCGTCCCCGGCGTGGAGGTGACGTCCGCCGATGGCCATGTGCTGGCCCTGTGGGTGACCGAACCGATCCCCGCCGGCCTGTCGCTGGCCGAAACCGCCCACGCGATCCACGAACAGGACGGCATCGCCGTGCTGGCGCACCCGTTCGAACCGCTGATCGCGCCGCATACCTTCTGGCGTTACCTGACCCGGCCCCAGGTGTTATGGGAGTCAGGGATCGATGCGGTCGAGGTTCACAACGCCGGGGCGTTCACACCGGGCGGGAACTGGCTGGCCCGGCGGGTGTACCGCGACAGCGGTCTGCCGCTGCTGGGCAACAGCGACGCCCACATGCCAGCGCTGATCGGCACGGGCGTGACGCGCTTCGCCGGACGGACAGCCGCTGACCTGCGCGCCGCGATCCGGGCTGGCCAGACTGCCGCCGAAGGGACAAGATGGGCACTCACCGACTACTTCAAAATCTATCAGACATCACGCCGGAACAGGCAGAGCGCTTATTCGGCGATGAGTGCATCCTCGCTCCCCCTGACCCGGACGTAAAGCGCGCGCCAGTCCAGCGCGTGGCGCTGTTCGCCGAGGCGTTCCTGCCCAAAGTGGACGGCGTCTCGAAAACGGCTTTTCTGGCCCTGCGCTACCTGCAGATGACCGGGCGCGAGGTGCTGGTCTTCGCGCCGGATACCGCCGTGCATGCCGTGGGCAAAACCCGCGTCATCCCGCTGCCATCGCTGCCCGTGCCGCACGCGCCGGAGACGCGCGTCGCCGTGCCGCACCCGCTGGTCATTCAGCAGCTCGATGCCTTCAAGCCCGACCTGATCCACATGTTCAGCCCGGCGCTGCTGTCGTGGTCGGGCATGGTGTTCGGGCGGCAGAACCGCATCCCGATCGTCGCCAACTATCAGACCGACCTGCCCGGCTACGCCGCGCACTACGGTTTCCCGCTGATGGCCCCGATCGTGCGCGATTACCTGCGCTACGTCCACAACGGCTGCCACCTCACGCTCGCGCCGTCCAACTGGACGATCCGCCAGCTCCAGCAGGATGGCTACCGCCGGCTGCGCCGCTGGGGGCGCGGCGTCAACAGCCAGCACTTCCACCCGGATCACCGCAGCGCCGCCATGCGCGCCCGGCTGCTCAACGGGCGCGACCCCGACCGGCTGATCTGCCTGTATGTGGGGCGGCTGGCCAACGAGAAGCGCGTCGATCTGCTGCTGGAGGTGGCGCGCACGCCCGGCATCGCCCTGACGATCGTCGGCGATGGCGGCAAACGCCAGGAACTGGAGGCGCTGTTCGCCGGGACGGACGCCTACTTCATGGGCTACCTGTTCGGCGATGAGCTGGCGGAGGCCTTCGCCAGCGCCGATCTGTTCGCCTTCACCGGAACCGCCGAGACCTTCGGCCAGGTGGTGCAGGAAGCGATGGCCAGCGGGCTGCCGTGCCTGGTCGTCGATCAGGGCGGGGTGGTCGATCTGGTGCGGGACGGCTTCAACGGTTTCGTGCTGCCCACGGACGCCGGGGCCTTCGCGGCGGCGGCGGCGCGCCTGCGCGACGATCCGGATCTGCGCCGCCAGATGGGGTACAATTCCCGGCATCTGGCCGAACAGAACCCGTGGGAAGTCGTGCTCAGCCAGCTTGAGGGCTTCTACAGCGAAGCGCTGCGGATGAACGCGCGCCTGAACCGCGCCTACCCGCCGATGTCGCTGCTCTGGTCTCAGTGGTTCAACCGCGCGACGCCCGCCGACAGGACATGGTATGACCGAGTCAGCTAACCTGGACACGCCGCCGCCCGCGTCGGACGCCGAGCCGCGCGCCGGGGCAGAAGCCGGCGAAACCGCCGCCGATCGGGCGGAGCAGACCGAAGCGCACGCCGCCAAAACGGTCGCGCTGATCGCCCATGACGGCAAGAAAGACGACATGATCGCCTTCGCCCAGGAACACCGCGACGTGCTGGAGCGCTACGATCTGATCGCGACCGGGACGACGGGCAGGCTGCTGCAGGACAGGGTCGGGCTGGCGGTGACGTGCCTGCTCAGCGGGCCGCTGGGCGGCGACGCGCAGATCGCCGCGCAGGTGGCCGAGGGCAAGGTCGAGGCCGTCTTCTTCTTCATCGATCCGCTCAACAAACACCCGCACGATCCGGATATCAACGCGCTGCTGCGCATCTGCAACGTGCACAACGTGCCCTTCGCCACCAACCCGGCCACAGCGGCGTTCATCATCTCCCGCAAGGCGCTGTGACGCCTGAACGGCCTTCCGTATCGCGGTCGGTCATGTACCGGCTGGCCGGCCGCTGACGACGCGCGTTCTTGATCTGGATGCAGACAGCACGGAAAGGGAAGCCCACCTTGACCAAAATCGTCTTGATCGGCGCAGGTAGTTAACCCAATGTGCAGGTTTCAAAAAGATAACAAACGGTCAAATGCCAGCGCAGAATCAAGCTTTTGTTGCTGACAACAGAAAACGGC
>DAOUBU010000024.1:0-87725 GCA_034432395.1 Anaerolineae bacterium | reverse complement strand
CTCAGCAGCAGATCCCCGCCCGTCTCTACACCGCCGACGAATTCGAAGCGCTGCTCCAGTCCCCGGAATTCCGCGATCGGCGGCTGGAACTGATCAACGGGGAGATCGTGGAGACGATGCCGACGGAAGCGCATGGTGTCATCGCCGCGCTGATCGCGCATTACCTGCTCAGTTTCGTCCTACCGCGCGGGCTGGGGCGCGTCGGGGTTGAGGTGCGCATCCGCCTGGATGACGACCCGCGCAATGTCCGCCTGCCCGACGTCATTTACAGCGCCGGCACGCAGCCGGTGCAGACGCGCGGCAGTCTCACCCGCCCTCCGGAGATGGCCATCGAGATCAAGTCGCCCGATGACAGCATCCGCGCCCTGCGCGCCAGCGCCAGCTACTATCTGGCGCATGGCTGCCGCATGGTGTGGTTGATCTTACCGGAGCAACGCATCGTCGAAGTGTACACCCCGCAGGATGATCGGGTGCTGACGGTCACCGACACGCTGACCGGCGGCGACGTGCTGCCCGGCTTCACCCTGCCCGTGGCCGAAATTTTCAGGGATATGCAGACGGCTATCGACAATGACGAGAGTTCACAGGTTTGAGGAAGGATAAGTGTTTCATGCGTGAAGCAGTGATCGTCGCGGCGGCGCGCACCGCCGTCGGCAAAGCGAAAAAAGGCGTCACCCGCAACACCCGTTCCGATGAAATGGCCGCCGTCGTCATCCGCGATCTGCTGCGGCAGACCGAGGGCAAGCTCGATCCGCACGAGATCGACGACGTGATCATCGGCTGCGCCATGCCTGAAGGCGCGCAGGGGCTGAACTTCGCCCGCGTGATCGCACTGCGCGCCGGCCTGCCCGTCGATGTCCCCGGCCAGACGGTCAACCGGTTCTGCTCCAGCGGCCTGCAGACGATCGCCACCGCCGCCGAACGTATCATCGCCAATGGAGCGGATGTCATCATCGCAGGCGGCGCGGAGACGATGTCGCTCGTGCCGATGTCCGGCTTCAAGATCAGCCCGAATCCGTACATGGCCGAACACGACCCGAATGTCTACATGAGCATGGGGCTGACGGCGGAGCGCGTCGCCGATGAATTCAACATCAGCCGAGAAGATATGGATCAGTTCGCCTACGAAAGCCACATGAAAGCCGCGCGCGCTGTTGATGCCGGACTGTTCAAAGATCAGATCGTGCCGTTCGAAGTTGAAGAGGTCAGCTATGATGAGAGCGGCCAGCGCGTCGTGCAGACGATCACGCTGACCGAGGATGAGCATCTGCGCCGCGATACCACGCTGGAAGGGCTGGCCAAACTCAAACCGGCGTTCAAGCCGGTCGGCGGGCGGGTGACGGCGGGCAACAGCAGCCCGCTGAGCGACGGCGCAGCGGCGGTGATCGTCATGGAAGCGGGCAAGGCCGCGCAGCTTGGCCTCAAACCGCTGGCGCGCTTCGTCGGCTTCCATGTGGCCGGGGTGCGCCCGGAGATCATGGGCGTCGGCCCGATCGAGGCCATCCCCCGCCTGCTCAAACGCACGGGGATCAAACAGGATGACATCGATCTGATCGAGCTGAACGAGGCGTTCGCCTCGCAGTCGCTGGCGGTGATCCGCCATCTGGAGCTGGATGCGGAACGAGTCAACGTCAACGGCGGGGCGATCGCGCTGGGGCATCCGCTTGGCAGCACCGGCGCGAAGCTGACCGTGCAGATCATCCACGAGATGAAGCGGCGCGGCGCGCGCTACGGCATGGTGACGATGTGCATCGGCGGCGGCATGGGCGCGGCGGGCATCTTCGAAAATCTGAACTGACCCCGATCGCATCGATCGGTCGCTGGCGGGTTTGGGTCGCGATCGGCTCAAACCCGCTGCATTTTCCGGGCGGGGCGGCCCATCAGGCGTTCAGGAAATCATCGTACAGCGGGAACTTGGGCCGGTCATGGCGATCGACCAGGCCGTAGCCGTTGTGCATCGTATCGGCGAAGGCATACCAGACGGCGACGGCGGTCTTGCGCCGCAGCGTCGAGCGGACGTACTGGATGAATTCGCGCGCGTAACGGGCGATGCCCTCCGGCGGATCGGTCGGGCGGTCGATCACGCCCCATTCAGTGATCCATACCGGCATGCCGGTCAGCACGCGCTCATAGGCGTTGATCTCATCGGCGATGCTACCGAAACCGGTGTAATCCGGCGGTGAGGTCGGCGCGCCGCGCCCGTAGCTGTGGCAGGCGATCCCATCGGGCAGGGCATCGCCGGGCAGCAGGCTGACCACCGCGCGCGCATAGTTGACCCCGACCACCGGCCCGCCGATATGCCCGCCGGTGATCACGCGCGCATCTGGATCGACCGCGCGGATGGCGCGCGTCGTTTCGGCGAGCAGTTTGGCGTAGTCGTCGCTGCGCATCGGCACAGCGGCCTCCCCCTGACCGGGTGGCGTGTCCTGCTCGTTCCAGATCTGGTAGGCGGTCACCAGGCCGGATCCGGCGTAGTGCCGCGCGACGCGCTGTGCGGTGTCGGCGAAGCGCGGAATGAAATCGTTCCAGCGCTGGCGATCTTCACTGTACATCTGTTCCCAGTGGTAACCCGCACCCTCGCCGAAGGTCTGGTGCGTCAGCACGACGATCAGCCGGTGACCGGCATCGACGTAGCGCTGCATTTTCGGTCGGTAAAAGCTGTGCGCGCTCTCCAACGTGCCAAACCCCTGCGATAGCGTCGCTTTGTACGGGAAGCGCAGCCAGGCGATCCCGCGCAAACGGTCGGGCGCCGGCGCGCCTAACGGGTGGAGAAAATCGAGGTTGATGCCCTTGAGATCGACGCCGGTCAGCGGGGTGGCCACGGCGGAGTTGAGCAGCCAGGCCGCGC
Organism: Anaerolineae bacterium; assembly: GCA_034432395.1. GTDB lineage: Bacteria > Chloroflexota > Anaerolineae > Aggregatilineales > Phototrophicaceae > Flexifilum. The sequence goes on along the minus strand of DAOUBU010000024.1, from coordinate 84,877 downwards.
AGAAGCCGACCAGATTGGCCGGCGTGCGGATGCGCAGCCAGGAGTCGTCGTCGCCCAGCTTTTCCAGCGTCTTGCCCTCCGGTTCCAGCGATTCGAGCAGATCGCCGATGTACACCTGTCCGATGGCCCGGTACTGCATGCCCGGACGCTCGCGCACACGCAGGCCGTCCACGCTGGTGCGGACGCGCAGCTCCGGCCAGTAAATGAGCGGTGACGGGTCGATGACGCCGTTGAGGACGTAGCCGGGCGTGGTCACGCCGACCTGTACCACCATCAACCGGGCCGCTGGACCGACAGCCGTGCCGATCGGCGTCCCGACGGTCAGTGACTGGCCGACGCGCACGCTGACCGCCTGCAAATTGGCGTAAACGATCTGGTAGCCGATCGTGCGCCCGGTGGTGACGACATGGGTCGTGCCGATGACGACATATGTCCCCCAGCCGAAGCCGCTGATATCCTGGCCGATCAGCAGCACCGTGCCCGGCGCAGCGGCGCGCACGGTCGAACCATTGGGCGCATGGTAGATGATGCCCTCATTGGGGCGCGTGCCCCCGTTGAGGTTGGGGGTGCTGACCCCGAAGGGGGTCAGAATTCTGGCCGGGCGGGCGTCACCGGGCCAGGCAAGGGTGAAGCGCGTGTTCAGGTGATCGTCATTCAGATACGCGCCGAAGCGATCTGTACGGACGATGCGCTCGTTGAGCTGAGCGGTCAGCGCCGCGGGCGTCGTCGCGCGGATGATATCGACCGTGACAACCGACGGATACCCCCGGCGAATGTGCGTCAGCGGATCGTTGTTGACCCATAAACCGGGGATGGTGACGGCACTGACCGTGTGAAAGCGGTTCAGATCCATCCCGCGCAGGCCGCGCACAATCGCAACGCGCTCGAACGCCCGCGTGTACGGTAGCGCAGCCTGATACCAGGCGCTGAAATCGGCTTCGGGCAGGACGAGCGCATGGGACTGGGCAGAACCGGCCATCGATCTTCTCTTTCGGTTCGATCAACGCGAATGATTGATAGTATAGCAGGTAGCAGCGCTGTCCCTCTAATGGGGTACAAGGTCAAGTTCTCAGGCACAGGGGCAGGACGATCCGGCTAGTACCGTGCCGTCGCAAGAACGATATGAGCAGCGTCTCAGGTCGGTTCGCAGGCTGCTTTCCTATATCAACGTCACGCTCTGTCAACTCGATCGTGTCGCGTAGAGCCTGCGAACTAGCGATTTCGTTTTGGTGCTGCGAGCTTATTGAGAGGAAATAGGCGTCCCATCCCCGTGAGTACAATCATACTCAATGATGCGATCGATTGTTTCAAGGATTAGCAGCCGCGTAAGACCATAACGTTGCGCAGTCACACATGGTGGATCGTCGTGCCGCGGGTATGTGTGATATCCATAGTATTGGGCAGCGTCACATGCTTCTGGCAGTCCGTCGATCATGGCTATTCCTGTCAGTGCTGGCGCAACGAATGGCGTGATCGCGCAGCTGAGAGACCCCATGCGCAGCATTGAATGATACGGATGGTCGCGAGCGATCATCAGGCCGGTTTGAGTGCGGATTTCGATGGGAAGCGCAGCGATCGCATCTAACTGCTGCACAACCGGGTTGATAGGCTGTGCCGGCACGGCGGTCACAATGATGAAATTGATCAGCGCACGTACGATATTACCGACAGCCAATACACAGGCCGCTACCATTCCCCGACGTATCCAGGCTGCCCATCGAGCGCGCAGCTGCCAGAGGTTCGGCGGCAGCCATGCTGCGAGCAGTCCCACGGCAACAAAGCGCTGTATCTCCACAAAATATCCCGCGCTGCCACCAGGGATTTCTAACAGCAAGGCGGGGATCAGCCCTGCAACGATGAGCGCCGCCAGCACATAAACATCCGTCAAAGGTCTCCGCTTTCCATATACCCGCAGCCCAATATACAACCAGGCCCAGCCAAAGTTAAGCAGCAACCAGCTGGGGAGTGTCGCCTCTGTGAAAGTGTTTATGAAGTGGAGCGGGACGATATTGGTGGTTTCGTAAGTGCCGATCGTCAAGCGGTAGGCAAGATAGGCTGATAACAGGACGAGCACTGCACAAGCCCAGTACCGTCTTTGTCGCCAGCGATTCCCAGTAATGAATAGAGCAGCTAACCCCCCTATGCTGACAAAAAGCAGTGACTGTTTACTTAAGCCGAGAGCGAAGCATAAAGCGGGCAGAGCGATCAAACGAAAAAACCATGAGCGGTCCACGTACCCCCGCACTATCCCTGCCGCCCCTAAGAAAAACAACGCCTGTCCCAGTAATGCGCTTTCGCTTACGAACAGCGTACTCCACATTCCTTGTGTGTCAGCAATCGGTTGAGGCAGAATGCGTACGGTCCCCGCTACGATCACGAACCAGAAAGAGAAGCTAGTGCGCCAATTCGTGCGTGGGCGCAGCGACAGCACAAAAGATAGAAAAGCAGCAACATACAGAGTGGGCAGCAGCCAGGGAAAAACGAAATGGTAGATCGTCAATGCTGACGTATGGGTTAGTGTGGCCAGCATGGCGGCGACAAGATGTGAGGCGAAGTGATATGGCATGTGGGGGAGGCCATCCAGCCCAGTCGATGCTCGCCCATATGTGATCAACATTTCCGTATAAGTGGCATGGAAGATCACGTCCCGGCTAACATATCCCATCATTAACTGATCGCGCCAGCGTAGGCTGGCATATCCGCTGCCCCAGGTGATGCTCAGCATCCACAGCATGAGGATGCTGAGAGCAACTGCTGGCAGCAGAATGCTCCGCCAGCGGTTCCGCGATGCGGCGACGTCCGTTTTGTATGCCATACTCCGAAAATCCTCTGCAAGTTCGCTGCAGCCTACAGACTAAGGATGCCCCTGGTGCCTGCACAGTAAATCCCACTTGGGATATGGGATTCTTTATCCCTGATTCAACCAAATCAGTTCGGTCAAAATATTACAATCTGCCTAAAGCTGTTCATAACCCTGTTCATAAGTCTGTTCATAACTCGCACCGGCCTGTTCATAACCTGTTCATAAGTGCCAGAGGGCTGTTCATAACCTGTTCATAACTGGCCACTGACTGTTCATAACTACCGGCCCCGATGCCACGAAGCCGGCGGGGTGTTCATAACTTATCCCAAGCTGTTCATAACGCTGCACGGCCACCAGCCGAGTTATGAACAGGGGGCTGTTCATAACTTTTTCAACATTTGTTCTAAGTATCACAAGTTTTTGCCAAATCCGATCCCGTGATTGGATTAAATCGGGATAAAATCTGTGAAATTGTCGGATTTGGGTAAAGTTATCGACAGTATCGACAGCCCCTACTACTGCTGCGATCTTGAAAAACGAACTGCATGATCTCACCACTGGTTTGATCACCCACGCATCGCAGATCGCGCGCTGTTGTGGATGATGTTACACTTATGCATGTGGATGATGTGGGATAGTGGTGACCTCCGGATGGATCCAGGCTCGCTCCAGCATTACATTCAGCAGCTCGAAGCCCGAGTCAACAGCCTGATGCGGCTGGTCGAGATCAGCACCGTCCTCAATTCAACGCTCAGGCTCAAACCGCTGTTGAGCACGATCATGGACTCGGCGGCGGAGATCGTCGATGCCGAAGCCGGTTCAGTGCTGCTGTGGGATGCCAAAACGCAGGAACTGCGTTTCGCCGCCACCAATACGGGCAAGAGCGGTGAGAAGCTGATCGGCAAGCCCGTGCCGCTGGAGGGCAGCATCGCCGGCACAGTAATGCGCGAAAACCGCGTCGTCGTCGTCGATGACGTCCGCCGCGATCCACGACATTACAAGAAGATGGACAGGGAAAGCGATTTCGAAACCCGTTCCGTGCTGGGCGTGCCGATGCGTTCCAAAGCGCGCGTGATCGGCGTGCTGGAGGCGGTCAACAAACGCCGATTGCCGTGGACGCAGGAAGACGTCAACTATATGACCATTCTGGCAGCACAGGCGGCGGTGGCTATCGAAAGCGCCCAGATGGTCACCGCGCTGCAAAAAGCCAATGAGGAATTGAGCCAGCTCGATAAGCTGAAGAGCGATTTCATCGCCATCGCCTCGCACGAGCTGCGCACGCCGCTGGGCGTCATCCTCGGCTATGCCAGTTTCCTGCAAGAGGCGACCGATGAAGAGGTGCGGGCGCTGGCGAGCAAGGTCGTCAACAGCGCGCTTCAGCTTCGTCGCATCATCGAGGATCTGACCAACCTGCGCTACCTGGAAGAGAAGGCGACCGATCTCGATATCGAGAAAGTCGTGCTGCGCGACTTTTTGCAGAGCGCCATCCATGACGTGCGCGAACTGGCCGAGGCCCGGCGGCACACGCTGGTTTTCAACGAGCCGCCGCCGCACCTGCGCGTGGCCATCGACGTCATCCGCATGGGCATGGCCGTGACCAACGTGCTCAACAATGCGCTGCGCTTCACGCCCGACGGCGGGACGATCACGATCGATGCGGAAGTGCGCGGCCAGCAGGTGGCGGTGATGGTGCACGACAACGGCGTCGGCATCGCCCGAGAGAACCTGGAGCGCATCTTCGAACGGTTCGTCCAGGTTGAGGATCACATGACGCGCACCACCGGCGGCATGGGGATCGGGCTGAGCATCGCCCGCGCGCTGGTGGAGGCGCACGGGGGCAAGATCTGGGCCTCCAGCCCGGGCCTGAACCAGGGTTCGACGTTCACCATCACGATGCCGCTGGTGGGGAAGAACACGGAAAAAAGCGCCGCCCGGGATGCCGGCACGAGCGCCGGCAGGTAGCTGATGCCGGCGGGCGGCGCGGCTTTCGATCCAACCGCGTTATTTTGAACAGCCGATCGATCATTACGAGGAGCGTGCGGAATGAGTATTCAGATCACCTGGCTGGGACATTCGGCATTCAGCGTCACCATCGACGGGCATCCGGTGCTGTTCGATCCCTTTTTGACCGGGAACCCGCTGGCGGCGGCCTCGGCGGACAGCCTGAACCCGGAGCTGATCTTCCTGTCGCATGCGCACGGCGATCATCTGGGCGATACCGTCGCCATTGCGCGGCGCACGGGCTGCGGCGTGGTCTGCAATGCGGAGATGAGCTACTGGCTGAAGGCGCACGGTGTGACCCACGCCCACGGCCAGAACACCGGCGGCAGCGCCGATTACGGGTTCTGCACCGTCAAGCTGACCCTCGCCTTCCATAGTTCATCGTTCCCGGATGGGGCATACGGCGGCGAGCCGAACGGTCTCATCGTCACGGCGAAAGCGAGCCGCAAGCGGCTGTATTTCGCCGGGGATACCGCCCTGTTCAGCGACATGCAGTTGATCGGCGAAGAGCGCATCGACCTGGCCTTCCTGCCGATCGGCGATTACTTCACCATGGGCATCGCCGATTCGATCCGCGCCATCAAATACATCCAGCCGCGCTACGTCATCCCGATGCATTACAACACGTTCGACGCGATCGCGCAGAACGCCGTGGAGTGGGCCAACCGCGTCAGCAACGAGACCAACGCCCAGCCGATCGTGCTCGATCCGGGCGGCAGCTTCACGCTGAACGATTGAGGCCGGGCGCGGCCCGGCGCGCTCCGGATCAGACCGGTTTGCAGCGGCTGTCGAAGCGCAGCGAGATGACGCCGCTGATGACGAAATCGTAGCCGGAGGCATTGTAGTGGATCGAGGCCACGGCCTCGGCGGGGGCTCCGCGCGTCAGCGCCTGTGCCCACAGTTCGGCGAAGGAACAGGCCGGATCGAGCAGGGATTGATCGGTATTGAAGCTGACGCTGGTGGTCGGCTCATCGATCTCCCGCGCCAGCCCCTGATTGATGAACTGCGTCCGCACGTTCACCCCGCCGCCGGTGCGGCTGATCAGGCTCATCTGCCCCGGCTGGTATGCCGAGATCGTGATCGGTTCGAACCAGGGGCCGCTGCTCGTCCCGCCGGCGCCGATCGGCGGTGCGTTATCCGGGCGCGGCACGACCCGGTAGAACCGGTAATCGACATACGGCCGGGGCGTGTAAGTCGCATTCAAGTTGAGCGTGCCGTCCGGGCGCACGCTGGTGGCGTAGATCTCAGCCAGCAGCGCGCCGTCACCGGCGAAGGCGCGGATCTCGGGTAGCGCCGCCACCGGGTCGAAGGCGTCGGCAGGGGCACTGGCCGGCAGCGGGCGGGTATCGGGCACGGCGTCGTCGATCGCCCCGACGATCTGGCTGATGACGTTGTCCTCCCCCAGCAGGCTCGCGGCGAGCTGTGCGATCGCCCCGTTGAACAGGCCGCTGAGCAGCAGGATCATCCCGACCGGGAAGACGATCAGCAGCACGACGAAGCTCCAGCAGCAGCACCCCGGGCGCGCCCGGCGGACGGGGGAATCGGGCATCAGCGGGGTGAACCCCTGGCTGACCTGCGGCGGCTGGCCGGGCGCAAAAGTCACCTGAGTGGTGTACACACCCGGCTGCGCCCGCTCCACCCCGGAAAAATCGAACGAGATGCCGCCTGCGCCGCTCGAATCGGATCCATCCGGCTCGTCGAACGAGAACGCTTCGGAGGGGTTCTTGTTGGCCATTGTCGCACTCCTGCGTAAGATACGGCGATTGTAGCACGACTTGAAATTGAGCGTTTTGTCCCAGGTCGGGGCTATAATCCCCGGCACTTCAGTTCGTAGTGGCCATCAACCCGGAGGCGGACAGCTTCATGACGATCTTCAACGGAACTCTGCGCGTCGCGATCATCGGTTCGGGGCCGTCGGCGTTCTATGCCGCTGACGCCCTGGAGAATGCCCCGCTTGATATTGAAATCGATATGTTCGAACGTCTGCCGACGCCCTTCGGCCTGGTGCGCGGCGGCGTCGCCCCGGATCACCCCAAGATCAAATCGGTCACGCGGGTCTACGACAAGATCGCGCGCTGGCCGGGGTTTCGTTTTTACGGCCATGTCGAGTACGGTCGCGATCTGACGCATGCCGATCTGCGGCGGCACTACCACGCCGTCATCTACGCCACCGGCGCGCAGACCGACCGGCGCATGGGCATCCCCGGTGAGGATCTGATCGGCAGCCACGCCGCCACCGAATTCGTCGGCTGGTACAACGGCCACCCGGACTATCAGGATCTGACGTTCGATCTGTCCGTCGAGGCCGCCGCCGTCATCGGCAACGGCAACGTCGCCATGGATGTCGCGCGCATCCTGGCGCGCACGCCGGACGAACTGACCGCGACCGATATCGCCGAGGGCGCGCTGGCGGCGCTGGCGGCCAGCCGGATCACCGATATTTACGTGCTGGGGCGGCGCGGCCCGGCCCAGGCCGCCTTCACCGCCCCGGAGATCAAAGAACTGGGCGAGCTGGCCGATGCGGAGGTCATCGTCCGCCCGGAGGATGCCGCCCTCGACCCGCTCAGCCAGGCGGCGATCGCCGAGGACAAAGCCGCCGCCAGGATCGTCAGCATCGTGCAGGGCTACGTCGATCAGCCCCGGCGCGGGGCGCGGCGGCGCATTCATCTGCGCTTCCTCGTCTCTCCGGTCGAGCTGATCGGCGACGAAGCCGGCCACGTCCGCGCGATCAAACTGGTCAAGAACGAACTGTACCGGGCCGACGACGGATCGCTGCGCCCGCGCCCGACCGACCAGACCGAGATCCTGCCGGTCGGGCTGGTGTTCCGCTCGATCGGCTACAAAGGCGTGCCGCTGGACGGGCTGCCCTTCGATGAGCGGGCCGGGGTCATCCCCAATCAGGATGGCCGCGTGATCGATGCCGCCGGCGCGCAGCAGATCGGCGATTACGTGGCCGGCTGGATCAAGCGCGGGCCGACGGGCATCATCGGCACGAACCGTCCGGACTCGGTCGCGACAGTCGAAGCCCTGCTCAAGGATGTCGCCGAGGGGCGGATCAATCAGCCGGAAGCGCCGACGCGCGCGGCGGTGGAGGATGTGCTGCGCGCGCGCGGCATCGACTGGGTGACGTACAGCGATTGGGAACGGCTGGACGCGCTGGAGCAGGCCCGCGGCGCGGACGGCGGCCGCCCGCGCGTCAAGTTCACGCGCATCGACGAGATGCTGGCCGCGCTGCGCCAGACCGAGCAGCGCTGATCGCGCCGCCGGCGCTCAGAACAGGCTGAGCTGCTGCGGCGGTTTCGTCTCCGGCGGTTCGGCAGGGGGAGCGGGCGGCGGGGGCGGGGCGCTGGCCCCGGCGGCGCTTTCGGCCCGCTTCTCTCTGACGCGCGCCACCAGGCGCGGGATCAGGGCGAAATCGCGCTCCATGTCGGCCATCAGCGATGGGGTGCGCAGCACCGCCGCCGGATGGTACAGCGGCAGATAGGCGCGCTGCGCCGCCTCATCCCATTTCGGCTCGCCGTGAATCTGGGAGATCTTCGCGCCGGGGAAGTAGCGCGCCATGCTGTAGCGGCCCAGCGTGACGATCACCAGCGGGTCGATCAGCTCGATCTGCCGATCCAGATACGGCTTGCAGGTGATGATCTCGTCCGGTTCCGGATCGCGGTTATCGGGCGGGCGGCATTTGACCACGTTGGCGATGAAGACCTGATCGCGCGTCAGGCCGATGCCGCGCAGCAGCCTGACGAGCAGATCGCCAGAGCGGCCCACGAACGGCAGCCCCAGCTCGTCTTCGCGCTGGCCCGGCCCCTCCCCGATGAACACGATCGCGCTGTGCGGGTCGCCCGCGCCGGGCACGGCCTGCGTGCGCCCGGCGTGCAGCCGGCACAGCGTGCAGGCCTTGATCTGTTCGGCCAATTGGGCCAGCGCGGCGGCGCGATCGATCATGGTCAGGCTCCGGGAGAAAGCGTTCGAGGGGCGGCGATCATCATGCTGTGCAGTGTAGCGCAGCGGGGGGCGCGCTTCAACCGATCGGCAGCACCGGGAGCGCCGAAATCACCGGCCCTGTCTGTATGAGTACGGGAATGCGTGCACGGGCTGTCCGCTATAATTTATCCACCCGATCGTGATCAGGCAGTGGCTATGACCGCAACCGACTTCCCCCACATCCCTGTGCTGCTCGATGCCGTGCTGGACGCCCTGTGCCCCGCAGGGCGCGCGCCGGCGCGCGTCATCGACGGCACGCTCGGCGCGGGCGGGCACAGCGCCGCGCTGCTCGAACGCGGGGCGGGCGCGCTGCTCGGGCTGGATGTCGATCCGCAGGCGATCGCGGTGGCAGCGGCGCGGCTGGCGGGGTATGGCGATCGCGTCCGCATCGTCCACGCCAGCTACGTTGAGATGGCGCGCCTCGCCCGGGAGCACGGCTGGGCCGACGGCGTCGATGCCATCCTGCTCGATCTGGGCGCGTCGTCGATGCAGTTCGACACCGCCGAACGCGGCTTCTCCTTCCGGGCCGACGCCCCGCTCGATATGCGCTTCAATCCCACAGCGGGCCAGCCGACCGCCGCCGATCTGGTCAACACGCTGGATGAACGCGCGCTGGCCGATCTGATCTTCCAGTACGGTGAAGAGCGCGACTCGCGCCGCATCGCCCGCGCGATCGTGCAGGCGCGCCCGATCGCGACCACCGGCGCGCTGGCCGAGGTCATCGCCCGCGCCGTTCCGCGCCGCCCCGCCGACCGCATCCACCCGGCCACGCGGACGTTCCAGGCGCTGCGCATCGCCGTCAACGATGAGCTGGCGGCGATCGAGCGGACGCTGCCCGCCGCCATCGACCTGCTGCGACCCGGCGGGCGGCTGGCGGTGATCAGCTTCCACAGCCTGGAAGATCGGCTGGTCAAAACGGCGTTCCGGCTGGCGGCATCGGACTGCATCTGCCCGCCGAAAACGCCGGTCTGCGTGTGCGGTCACCGGGCCAGCGTCCGCCTGATCACGCGCAAACCGATCGAGGCCGACCCGGCGGAGGCGGCGGCCAATCCCCGCGCGCGCTCGGCCAGACTGCGCGTCGTCGAGCGCCTGGCGGGGGGATGACGCTCAGGCTTCCCTCAGCACCGCTTCGTACAGTTCAACATAACGATCGACGCTGTGCGCCCAGCTATACCGTTCCAGCACCCGCGCCCGCCCGGCGGCTCCCAGGCGCGCCGCGCCCGCCGGGTCGCGCAGCGTCTCGATCACGGCCTGCGCCATGTCTTCGAGCGGGACGATGCGCGCGTGGATGCCGTCCGCCACTGCGATGCCTTCCAGGCTGAGCGGCGTGGCGATCACCGGGCTGGCCAGCGCCAGCGCCTCGAGCAGTTTGTTCTTGATCCCCGCGCCCTGCCGCATCGGGCAGACGAACGCCGCCGCGCCGCACACATAGGGCCGCACGTCGTCCACGAACCCGGTCACGGTGACGCCCTCCCCGGCCAGCGCGCGCACTTCCGGCGCGGGATCGCTGCCCACCAGCATGACATGCGCCTGCGGGATGGCGGCGCGCACGCGCGGCAGCACGACGCGGACGAGCTGGATCGCCGCGTCGATATTCGGCCCGTAGCTGAAATTGCCGACGAACACCAGCCGATGCGGATCGCGCTCGACCGGGCCGACCGCTGCCGGATCGAACCGGGCTGTATCGACGCCGTTGGGGATGACGGCGGTCGGCAGATCCGGGCGCAGCGCCCGCACGTAATCGGCGTCGGCCTGCGCGACGAAGATCGTCCGGCGGTACGGGGGGTACATGAAGCGCTCAAAGCGGCGGCTGACCCACAGCTCGAGCGCGTCGGCGGGGCGGCGCGTCTGCGCCAGACGGCGCGCCACGATCAGCGAGTAGCTGTCGTAGGGCTGGATCACGGCGGGCCGATCGCCGAAAGCGCGCGCGTATTCGTACACGCGCACCCCGCCGAAGACGTGGACGAGATCGTAGCCGCCGTCGGCGATCCAGGCGCGGATCTGCTGCCACATGGCCGGTGACCATGCGTCCGCCGGACGCGCTGGGAAGCGCGCCGCCAGCCCCAGCGCGCGCGCCAGATAGCGCGGGCGCGCCACAACCGGATCGGGCAGGATCTGCGCCCGGCGCAGGTGATCGGCCCCGCGCAGCGCGTCCGCCCGGGTCGCTTCCCCCTCGAAGGCCAGCAGATCGATGACGTGCCCGCGCGCCGCCAGCCCGCGCGTCACATGGTGCAGCAGCAGGCGATCGCCCCAGGTGAGGGGGTAAAGGCCGCTGCGCGCGACGAACAGCAGGTTCATGGCCGGATCAGCCCGTCGAGCACGGCCTGAAAGTGCGCCGCCATGCCGTCGATGCTGAAGTGCGCCTCGACATGCTGGCGGCCCGCCGCGCCCATCTGCGCCCGCCGCACCGGATCGCGCAGCAGGTCGAGCGTCCGCGCGGCCAGCGCGGCATCGTCGCGCGGTTCGACCAGGAAGCCGGTCACGCCGTCGATGACGGTCTCCGACGGGCCGCCGCGCCGCGTGCTGACGACCGGGCGGGCGCAGGCCATCGCCTCCAGATTGACCATGCCGTAGCTCTCGAAATCGGAGGCGCACACGACGACATCGGCGGCGGCGATCACCGCTTCGGCATCCTGGCGGAAACCGAGGTACGTCAGCCGCTCGCGCAGCACCGGATCGGCCTGATGCGCCGCCAGGATGCGCTGCTTGTAGGCGTGTTCCGAGCCGACGCCGTGCACGCTCTCCCCGGCCACGATGAAGCGCGCTTCGGGCAGGGCTGCCGCCACGCGCCGCGCCATCGCCTGGAAGACGTCGTGCCCTTTGACGTTCTGGAAACGGGCGATCATCGCCACCAGCGGCGCATCCGGCGCGATGCCGACCTCGGCGCGCACCGCGCGGCCATCGACGCCGGGATGAAAGCGCGTCGTATCGACGCCCGGCGGCAGCACTTCGACGCGCTCCGCTGGCATGAACGGCGGATCGCCCAGGAAGCCCGCGCGGATCGCCTGGCTGGACGCAAACGTGTGCCCGGGCCGGGTGAAGAAGCGCCGCTGCCACGGTCGCGGGTGGAACCACCAGCCCCAGCACGTCCACACCAGCGGGACGCGGGCCGCGTCCGCCGCGGCCAGTGCGTAGGGCAGGCTGTGATAATCGCTGTGCACGGCGGCGATCCCCTGCGCCTCGATCAGCGCGCGGATGCGCCCGGCGATCGGGAAGCGCGTCCACAGCGCGGGCAGGAACAGCGTCGATGCGCCGCGGAAACGGTCAACCGTCACGGGCCAGCCGCGCGCGCGCCAGCGCTCCGGCAGACCGCCCTCGCCCGGCACATAGAGATGCGGTCGGTAGCGCGTCGGATCCAGATGATCGGCCAGCGCCAGCAGCGAAGTCTCGCCGCCGCCCATGCCGGTGTACGTGGTGATGAACAGGATCGGTTTCGTCGTCATGATTGTGAGTGTAGCACCGCTGACATACTTTAACAGATCTATCGCCATCTCTTAATTGGTCAGGACTATCTTTGGCAAAAGGGAATATAAACGAGAGCTTGAGGTCGCCCGCCATGACCATGCCATCTCGATCGATCTGGCTCTATATCATGCTCATCGGCGCTGTGCTGATCGGCGCGGCGTTTCCGGTCGTTCAGGCGCAGGCCGTCCCGGCCATTTCAGCCGAAAATGCCGCTCAGGTCACTCAGATCGGCAGCTTGCAGGTCGCCGGGGTGACGCATATCGCCTGGTCGCCCGATCCGGCCCGATCGCTGCTGGGCGTGGCGACGCTGTACGGCGTGTTTGTATACGATATCGATGCGCTGCTCAACGGCATCATCGAGCCGATCGTGATGGGCGGGGATGACCGGCCCGCGCAGGATCTGGCCTTCTCGCCCGATGGATCGCTGCTGGCCGCGGCCAGCGGATCGGTCGTGCGGGTGTTCGATGTCGCCAGCGGTGCGGAACGCCTGACCCTGCAGGGGACATCGCCGATCATCTTCAATGGGGATGGCACGCGCCTGCTCTACACCGCCAACAACGTCGTGCGCGTGTACGATCTGGTACAGCAGAGCGAGATCGGCGCGCTGAACGGCCACAGCGATCGCATTAACGAGGTGATCGTCAGCCGCGATGGCGGCCTGATCGTCACCGCCAGCCAGGACATGACGCTGCGCTACTGGAGCGCAGTCGATCTGGAGCAGGTCGGCTTCTCGCGCAGCCGGCGCAACCCGATCCTCTCCCTGGCGATCAGCCCCAACGGCGCGCTGATCGCCAGCGGCACGCGCCGGGGCATCATCCGGCTGCTCAATCTGGCGGTCGGTACGGAGCGCACTTACCAGCCGCCCGGCGCGCGTTTGCCGATCAACAGCATCGAATTCAACACGGATGGTTCGCTGCTGCTCCTGGCGAGCGGCACGTCGGTGCAGCTCGTCGAACCGGATACCCGCACCGTGCTGCTCAATTTCAATGATCACACGCAGGCCGTTCAGCAGGCGACCTTCAGCCCGGACGGCGCGCGCTTCGCCACCGCGGCGATGGACAACACGGTGTTCATCTACGGCCTGGCCGAAAGCATGAACTGAGCGGGACGGGGCGACGGAAGCGATCCGTCCTTTCGGGCAGTTTCTAATGCAGTATGCAGGTTTCTGGCGTACACTGGGGTCACCGTTCACGGACATCCCGGGGTACACACGTCATGAGCAGTGAAATCTCCCGCGTCACCGAGCAGCTCCGCGGTCAGCAGTACGTTGCCACCGATGAGATCGCCACGGTGATGTATCTGGCGGACAAGCTGGGCAAGCCGGTGCTGGCGGAAGGGCCGGCGGGCGTCGGCAAAACCGAGCTGGCCAAAGCCTGGGCGCAGATCACTGGGCGCCCGCTGATCCGCTTGCAGTGCTATGAAGGGCTGGACGAGAGCAAGGCCCTGTACGAGTGGGAATACGCCAAGCAGATGCTCTACACCCAGCTTCTGCGCGACAAACTCAGCCAGATGCTGGCCGATGCCGCCACGCTGACCGAGGCCGCGGATCGGCTGGCGCAGGAAGAGGATGTCTTCTTCAGCGATCGCTTCCTGCTCGCCCGCCCGCTGCTCAAGGCCGTCACCAGCGATGAGCCGGTCGTGCTGCTGATCGATGAGATCGACCGCGCCGATGCCGAATTCGAGGCCTTCCTGCTCGAAGTGCTGAGCGATTTCCAGGTGTCGATCCCGGAGATCGGCACGCTGCGCGCCAAACATCAGCCCAGCGTGCTGCTCACCAGCAACAACACCCGCGAATTGAGCGAGGCGCTCAAACGCCGCTGCCTGTATCTCTTCATCGACTACCCGACGCAGGAGACCGAGATCAGCATCGTGCGCATGCGCGTGCCCGGCCTGAACGCCAGGCTGGCCCAGCAGGCCGTCGAGATCGTGCAGGGGCTGCGCCAGTTGGATCTCAAGAAAAGCCCCTCCGTCAGCGAGACGATCGACTGGGCGCGGGCGCTGGTGCTGCTCAATGCCGATCAGCTCGACAAGACGACGCTCGAAAACACGCTCACCGTGCTGCTCAAACACGAGAGCGATGTGCAGAAGGCGAAGCGTCAGCTCGGGCTGGGCGTCCACCCGCTGGAGCGCGACACCCGCGACGTGCGCGATCCGCGTCAGGGGCGGGGCGGGCGGCGCTTCGGCGACTGGAGTAACTAACGCCCGTAAGCCAGCAGGCCGAGCGACGGCTCGTTGCTGCCGATGAACAGGTGATCGCCGGCGATCACCGGTGACGAGACCCGCCAGTCGCCCTGGTAACCGGTGACGATCTCCCACAGCGGCGCGCCGCTGATGGCATCGAAGGCCAGCAGCAGCCCGCCGCGCTCGGTGACGAAGTAGACGACATCGCCCACCACCACCGGCGATGCATACGCCGGGCCGCCGATGGCCGCCTCCCAGACGATCGCGCCCGTCTCCCGATCGAGCGCGACCGCCTGCCCGTTGGATGACACCGTGTAGATGAGCGTCTCGGTCACCGCGGCGGAAGCGTAGACGGCCCCGTTGAGCTGACGATCCCACAGCACGGTGGTGCGGTCGGCATCCGCCGCCAGCACCGCGACCAGCCCGCTGAGATCGCCGATCACAACGCGATCGCCGCTGATAGCAGGCGTGGCGTTGATCGCGCCGAACGCGATATAGCGCCAGATCGTGCGCCCGGTATCCGCCGCCAGACAGAGCAGGACATTGCTGCGCGTGCCGACGAACACCCGGCCATCGACGAAGGCGGCGGACGACCAGACCGGGGCGCTCGCGTCGATCTGCCAGAGGATCGCGCCATCCGCGGCGGCCAGCGCGGCGAAGCGCCCGCTCGTCGAGCCGATATACACGACATCAGCCACCAGCAGGGGCGAAGCGTACACCGGCCCGCCCAGATCGACCGACCAGATGCGCGCGCCGCTCATCCGGTCGAGCGCGTAGACCTGCCCGTTCAGCGCGCCGACGTACAACCGCTCCGCGGTCACCGCCGGGGTGGAGACCAGCGCTGCGCCCGCGTCGAAGCGCCAGCGCTCCGTTCCGGTCGCCCGATCGAGCGCCAGCAGCGTCCCGGCTTCACTGCCGATGTATACCGTCTCGTCGAAGACGACCGGCGTCATCCGGATCGGGCGCGGCAGCGGCACGTGCCACGCCAGCGTCGGGAGCGCGCGGAACGGTTCGGCATCGATCGTGCCGGGACGCTGCGGCCCGCCGCGATACTGGCTGGTGACTGGCGGGTCGAACGTGTCCTGCGCCCGCGCGCCCGCCCGCGCGCTCACGGCCAGCAGTACGGCGATCCCGATCGCGATCATCCGGCTCATCGTCCCGCTCCTCTCATTCCATCCCAACTGAAGCCGATCTCGCTGAAATTCACATGAAATACCCATGAATTTCGTGCGTCATTTCGGCATTCGATCCGTACAATGGCAGACATCGAGTGAAAGGACGAACCCGAATATCATGGCTCAGGAAGTGACAACACTGGCGGGTGGCTGCTTCTGGTGTCTGGAGGCGGTCTACGATCAGCTCAAGGGCGTCACCGATGTGGTCAGCGGCTATGCCAACGGCCACGTCCCCAACCCGACGTATCAACAGGTCTGCACGGGCAGAACCGGCCATGCCGAGGCGGTGCAGATCACCTTCGACAACAGCGCGATCACCTTCCGCGATCTGCTCGATGTCTTCTTCACCATCCACGATCCGACGACGCTCAACCGGCAGGGCAACGATATCGGGCCGCAGTACCGCAGCGGCATCTACTACCACACGCCGGAGCAGAAGGCGACCGCCGAACAGGTCATCCGCGAGCTGACGCAGGCGCGGTTGTGGCCCGATCCGATCGTGACCGAGGTGCTGCCGCTGAGCAGCTTCTACCCGGCGGAGGACTACCACCAGGAATATTTCGCCCACAACCCGTATCAGCCGTACTGTCTGGCCGTGGTCGCCCCCAAAGTGGCCAAAGCGCGCAAGCAGTTCTTCGAGCGCTGGAAGAAGTAGGCGGCGCGTTGGGTTTCTGTGCTGCTTCTAACGCAGATGTGCTAGGCTGATCGCGATGAGCAGATCACCCGACGGAGACCGCGCCATGACCGAGCAGCCGCAGCCTGCATCCGGCGCACCGAAACGCCGCTACCCGCACGTCTACTACCGGCGCGAACGCCGCGCCGCGCCGCGCCCGCTCGACTGGATCGACGACGCCGACGCCGATTTCGGTTACGATCCGCGCGATCTGCCCGACCCGCGCGATCGCGATCGCGGTGACGAACCGCCGGATGACGCGCTGGCCGCCAGCGGCGCGAACCGCGTCTGGAAATGGCTGCTCGTCATCGTCATGATCCTGATCGTGGTCTCGATGATCGCCGCCGATCTGAGCGGGATCATCGCGCCGCCGGACGTCCTCCCGACCCCGACCCGCCCGATCAGCCCGGTGTGAGCGCCGCTACAAGCGCCGCCGCGACCGGGGCTAGGCGACGATCTGCGCGCCGTCCGCCGCCAGGGTGACGTACACCGTGGGCATCAGCCCCGTCTGCTGCTGGTACGCCGCGGCCACCTGCGCCGTGAACGCCTCCGCCCGGTCAGCGGCGACCAGCGCGACCGCGCAGCCGCCGAAGCCGGCCCCGGTCATGCGCGCGCCGAAGGCCCCCGGCGCACCCTGGGCGATCGCCGCGATGATATCGAGCGCGTCGTTGGTGACCGCGAAATCGTCGCGCAGGCTGGCGTGGCTGGCGTTCATCAGCTCACCCAGACGGGCCGCGTCGCCCGCCTGCATGGCCGCCAGCGCCTCCAGCGTGCGCGCGTTCTCCGTCACCACGTGGCGCGCCCGGCGGAACACGACAGGATCCAGCTCCGCCTCGGCGGCCAGCAGCCGTTCCAGCGTCAGATCGCGCAGCGCCGGGACGCCGAAATGGCGGGCCGCCGCCTCGCACTGCTGACGGCGCTCGTTGTAGGCCGAGGTCACCAGTTCGCGCCGCGTGGCCGTATCGAGGATGACCACGACTGTGCCCGGCGGCAGCGGCGCGGGCGTCGTCTCCAGCGAGCGGCAGTCGATCAGCAGGGCGCGCCCGGCCTGCCCGGCGGCGGAGATCATCTGATCCATGATGCCGCTGCTGACGCCGACCCACTGATTTTCGGCCTGCTGGCCCAGCCGGGCCATGACCGCCGCATCCCACGGCAGATCGCTCACGGCGGCCAGCGCCCGCGCCGCGGCCATCTCGATCGCCGCGGACGACGACAGGCCCGCGCCGATCGGCACATCCCCGCTCACCACGGCGTCCATGCCGCGCAGATCATAGCCCGCGCTGCGCAGCGCCCAGGCCATGCCTTTGATGTATTCGATCCAGCCCTCCCCGGCCCCGCCCGGTGGATGCGGCGGCAGATCGGCCAGCGCGAACCGGGCCGTCCCATCGAAATCGATCGAATACACCTGCACGATCCCGTCCGCGCGCGGGCGGACGGCCATCCACGTCGCGCGGTCGATCGCCATCGGCATGACGAAACCGTCGTTGTAGTCGGTGTGTTCACCGATCAGGTTGACGCGCCCCGGCGCGCGCACCACGAAGGCCGGCGCGCCGCCGTGCCGTTCCTGAAAGATCCGGGTCACCCGGTCGCGCAGATCAGCGCGTGCGCTCATGCCTGTGTTGTCCTCTCCAGATAATGCACCGCGGGCAGGGCGCGCAGCCGCTCCGCCGCCTGTTCCGGCGTCAGATCGCGCTGCGCCTCGGCCAGCATCTCATAACCGACCATGAATTTGCGCACCGTGGCCGAACGGAGCAGCGGCGGGTAGAAGTGCGCGTGAAGCTGCCAGTGATCCGTCCCGCCGCCGCGCTGCCTGGGGCCGGTGGGCGCGCCGTGCCACCCCATCGAATAGGGGAACGACGTCTCGAACAGGTTGTCGTAGCGGGTGGTGAGCTGCTTGAGGATGTCCGCCAGCGCCTCGCGCTGGGCCTCGTTCAGATCGGGCAGATGGCGCACATGGGCGCGCGGCAGCAGCAGCGTCTCGAACGGCCAGATCGCCCAGAACGGGACGACGGCCAGCCATTCCGCATTGCTGACCACGATCCGCTCGGCGCGATCCGACTCGGCGCGGGCGTAATCGACCAGCAGCGGCGATCCGTGCTGCTGGTAGTACTCGCGCTGATGCCGATCTTCCGTCTGGGCTTCGTTGGGTAGAAAGCTGGAAGCCCAGACCTGCCCGTGCGGATGCGGGTTGGAGGCCCCCATCGCCTCGCCCTTGTTCTCGAACACCTGCACCCAGTCGTAGCGCTGGCCGAGATCGGCCACCTGCTCCGCCCAGACATCGACGACGCGGCGCAGATCGGGCAGAGAGAGCCGGGGCAGCGTCAGGTCGTGGCGCGGGGAGAAGCAGATCACCCGGCACGTCCCGCGCACCGAGGACAGGGTGAACAGCGGTTCGTGCTCCGGCGATTCGTGATCTGGCGTGTCGGGCAGCAGCGCGGCGAAATCGTTGGTGAAGACGAACGTGTGGACGTAAGGCGGGTTGGCCACGCCGCCGGCCCGCGCATTGCCCGGGCACAGATAGCACGTCGGGTCGTAGGCCGGGCGATCCTCGGCGGGCGGGCGCTCCACCTGCCCCTGCCACGGACGTTTGGTGCGGTGCGGCGAAACCAGCACATACTCACCGGTCAGCGGGTTGCGCCTGCGATGGGGATGCTCGGTCGGGTCGAAACTCATGGCGCATCCTTTCCCAGTGCAGATCGATCAGGTGATTGATGCATTATAACCGGCCCCGCCGCCCCCGGAAAAGGATGCGGGCGGCATCCCGTCCGGTGACCCGGCGCGGGCCGGGCGCATCGGGTATATTCGGGGGCGCGTCCGTGGTACGATCAGCCGTATCAATGCACTGGAGTCCGATCATGACTGCGATCGATATCGAAAAGACCGACCAGTTGATCGCCTACCTGCGCGATCGGGGGTATGTGCGCCCCGATGAGACCGTGACCGCCCGCCCGCTGAGCGGCGGCGTCTCCAGCGCGACGATCTACGTCGAACGCGCTGGCGGTGACTGGGTGCTCAAGCAGTCGCTGGCCAGGCTGCGCGTCGCGGTGGACTGGTTCAGCGATCCGCTGCGCATCCACTGCGAGGCGGCGGCGCTGCGCTGGCTGGCCGAGCTGATCCCCGGCCACGTGCCGGGCTTCGTCTTCGAAGATTTCACCGATCACATCCTGGCGATGGAGGCCGTCCCGCAGCCGCACGCCAACTGGAAGCAGATGCTGCTGCACGGCCAGCTCGTCGAGGCCCACGTCGAGCAGTTCGGCTGGATGCTGGCGGCCATCCACCGGGGAGCGGCGGCGCGGCGGGACGCGATCGCCCGCGATCTGGGCGGGTGTCATCACTTCGATGCGCTGCGCCGCGAGGCCTACTACCGCTACACGGCCTCGCAGGTGGCCCAGGCCGCCGATTTCATCCACCGGCTGATCGACGAGACGCTGGATCTGGCGATCACCTTCACGCATGGCGATTACAGCCCGAAAAATGTGCTCGTCCACGACGATCGACTGATCCTGCTCGATCACGAGGTCGCGCACATCGGCGATCCAGCGTTCGACGTCGGTTTTTCGACCACGCACCTGCTCAGCAAGGCCAACCACCTGCCAGAGCACCGCGCGCGCTTCATCGCGGCGGCGCGCCGCTACTGGGAGACTTACCGGGCTGAACTGGGCGCTGTCCCCTGGCGCGACGGCGTGGAGGCGCGCGCCCCGCGGCATACGCTGGCGTGCATGCTGGCGCGCATCGACGGGCGTTCGCCGCTGGAATATCTGTCGGCGGAAGCGCGCGATCGCCAGCGCGCCATTGTGCTCCGCCTGATGGCGGATGCGCCCGCGTCCATGCCCGATCTGTTCGCTGCATACGCGGAGGAACTGAACCGATGGCCGTCATCGAACGCCTGACCGCGCTGGAGATCCTCGACAGCCGGGGCAATCCGACGATCAAAGTCACCTGCACGCTGGCCGATGGGACGGTCGGCTCGGCCTCCGTGCCGTCCGGCGCATCGACCGGGCGGGCGGAGGCGCACGAGCTGCGCGACGGCGATCCGGCCCGCTACCGGGGCCGGGGCTGCCTGCGCGCCGTTGACCATGTGCGGCGGGAGATCCAGGATGCGCTGGCCGGGCGGGCGTTCGCCGATCAGGCGGCGCTCGATCAGGCGCTGATCGCGCTGGACGGCACGCCGGACAAATCGCGGCTGGGCGCGAATGCGACGCTCGGCGTCTCGCTGGCGTTCGCCCGCGCCTGCGCCAGCCGGGCGCGTCTGCCGCTCTACCGGCATTTCGCCGCCATACTCGATCGCGAGCCGGGATCGCTGCCGCGCCCGTTCATCAACCTGTTCAGCGGCGGCAAACACGCCGGCGGGCAGGTCGCGCTCCAGGATGTCCAGATCGTCGCGCCGAGCGCGCGGACGATGGCCGACGCGCTGCGCCTGACCGCCGCCGTCTACCAGGCCGCGATCGAGCGGATCGCCGTCCGCTACCGGGCGCGCCCGCTGGCCGCCGATGAAGGCGGGCTGGCCCCCGATTTTCCCGACAGCGCGGCCATGCTGGCCGATACGGTCGCGGCCATCGAGGCGGCGGGCCTGCGCCCCGGCGCGGACATGGCGATCGCCCTCGATGCCGCCGCATCGCATTTTTACGCCGACGGGCTGTATCATCTGGATGGCCGGGCGCTCTCCACCGACGGCCTGATCGCCGCGCTGACCGGCTGGCTCGACGCCTACCCGATCGTCAGCGTGGAGGACGGCCTGAGCGAGGACGACTGGGACGGGTGGGCGCGCTGGCGGCAGGCCGCCGCCGGACGCGCGCTCATCCTGGGCGACGATCTGCTGTGCACCAATGTGACGCGCATCCAGCGCGCCATCGATCGCGGCACGGCGGATGCGCTGCTGCTCAAGGTCAATCAGGTCGGCACGCTGACCGAGGCGGCGGCGGCGTTCCGCCTGGCGCGCGCGGCGGGCTGGCGCATCGTCGTCAGCGCGCGCAGCGGCGAAACCGAAGATGACTGGCTGGCCGATCTGGCCGTCGGCTGGGGCGGCGATCACATCAAGGTCGGCGCGATCACGCGCTCGGAACGGCTGGCCAAATACAACCGCCTGCTCGAGATCGAGGCCGAGACCGGGTGGCCCCTGACGCCGCTCAATCCAGCGGGAACATGAATTCGTCGGTCAGCGCGGCCCCCTCGCTGAAGCGCGTCGGGCGCAGCGGGTGCAGCAGGCGGCGCACGTCCTCATCCCCGGCGATCAGCGCGGCCATGTAATGGCCGATGCCGGGGGACATCTTGAAGCCGATGCCGCTCATCCCCGCCGCCAGGTACAGCCCGGCGATCGGCAGTTCGCCCAGCAGCGGCTGCTGATCGGGCGTCATATCGGCCACGCCGGTGTAGGCCGTGCTGGCGCGCAGGCCCGCCGTTTCCATCAGCGGCAGCCGCGTCACCAGCCGTTCCAGGTAGGTGTACATCTGCTCCAGCGGCACGCCCGGCCCGGCCTCGTCGGGATCCTGACACGGCGGGAAGATGCCCGCCCCGCCGACCAGGAACAGATCGCCCGACTGTTCCGGGCGCGCGTAAAATTCCAGCGGCGTATCGAGCATCGACAGGCGCGGCGCGTCCGGCGGGGCCTGAATGCTGAAGACGAAGTGCCGGTGCAGGTAGATCGAGGCCGTCAGCCCGAGCGGTCTGAGCAGCGCCTCGACCCACAGGCCGGGCGCGAGCACGACGATCGGCGCGTACAGCGGCCCGTCGGGCGTCTCGACGCCGATGACGCGCCCGCCTGCAACGCAGATCCCCACGACGGGCGTGTGCTGGCGCAGGATCGCGCCGGCGCGCCGCGCGCCATCGAGGAAGCTGTGCAGCGTCAGCATCGGATCGGCGAAGCCGCCGTCCTGCGAGTAGAAGACCGTCCCGACGCCGGTGACGTCGATGCACGGGTAGAGCGCGGCGAAGGCCTCCGGCGTCAGCTCGGCGGCATCGGAACCGGCGCGGCGCGCACATTCGACCGCCCGCGCGACCGCCGGGCGTTCGTGCTCGCTGACGAACAGCGCCACCGGCAGCCGGTTGAAGCCGCACTCCCCGCCGATGCGCGCCTCGAAGTCCTTGAAGGTGGCGATGCTCTCCGCCTGCAGGGCGGCCACCGCCGGGTTGGTCGTCAGCGGTTCGATGCTGGCGACCGACGATCCCGTCGTGCCCATGCCGAAATGGCCGCGATCGACCAGCATGACCCGCCCGAACTGGCGCTGCGTCAGGGAGTAGGCGATGGCGGCCCCGATGATCCCGCCGCCGACGATCAGGACATCCGCGTGACTGCTGACTGACATCGCTTCAGGCCTTTCGTGCGATTTCGCTGGCGTAAGCGTTGTGACGTTCGATCTGGCGCGGCAGATCGATCCCGACGAGCTGGCCGTCGCGCACCACGATGCGCCCGTTGATGAGACTGTAATCGACCGTGACCGGGGCGCACAGCACCACCGCCGCGACCGGGTCATGCAGGCCGCCCGCGTAGGCCAGCCGGTTGAGGTCGATGGCGATCAGATCCGCCGCCATGCCCGGCCCCAGCCAGCCAACGTCGTCGCGGCCCAGCACCGCCGCGCCGCCGCGCGTCGCCAGCTCGATCGCCTCGCGCGCGGTCAGCGCCGCCGGATCGGCTGCGCCGGCGCGGGCCAGCAGCAGCGCCTGCCGCGCCTCGCCGATCATGTGCCCGGCATCGTTGGAGGCCGATCCATCGACGCCCAGGCCGATGCGCACGCCAGCGCGGAACATCCGCGGGATCGGGGCGATGCCGACGCCCAGCCGCATGTTGGAATTCGGGCAGTGGGCGACGCCCGTCCCGGTGCGCCGGAACAGGTTGATCGTCGCCTCGCGCACGTGGACGCAGTGGGCATGCCACACGTCCGCCCCCGCCCATTCGTACTCTTGCAGATACTCCTCCGGAGAGAGGCCGAGCTGGGCCTGCAGCAGATCGATATCGTCCTGCGTTTCGAGAAAATGCGTGTGCAGCCGGATGCCGCGCGCGCCGTAAGAGCGCGCCAGCCGCGCCGACTGGCGCATGAACTCGTGCGAGACGCTGAACGGCGACCCCGGCGCGACGGCGATCCGCACCATGCCGAAGCGCTCCGCTTCGTGATAGGTGTCGATCAGGCGGATGGTATCGCGTTCGATGTGCGCTTCCGTTTCCACAGCGTGATCGGGCAGCAGACCGCCCCCGTTGAGGCTGATGCTGCCCCGTCCGGGGTGAAAGCGCAGGCCGATCTCGCGCGCCGCCCGGATCTCGTCGTCCATCCGGCTCCCGTTCGGGTAGATGTACAGGTGATCGCTGGATGTGGTGCAGCCGGACAGGATCAGCTCGGCCATCGCCGTCAGCGCCGAGGTGTAGATCATGTCCGGCGTCCAGTGGATCCAGAAGCGCGTCAGCGCGGCGATCCAGTCGAACAGGCGCAGAGTCTGGGCCGCCGGCACGGCCCGCAGCAGACTCTGCGCCATGTGATGATGCGTGTTGATGAAGCCGGGCAGCACGATGTGATCGGTCAGATCGAGCGTCTCATCGGGATGCAGACCGGCCCGCTCGATCTGGTCGCTCACCTCCGCCGTCGTCCCCAGCAGCTCGATCTGCCGGTCGCGGATCAGCAGCGCGCCGTCGGCGATCTCGCGCCGGGCGTCGTCCATCGTCACCAAAGTGTGAATGCCGCGCAGGAAGAGCAGACCCATGACGTCATCCTTTGACCGCGCCGCTGAGCATGGCGCGGAAGAACTGGCGGCGCAGGATCAGGAACGTGATCAGCACCGGCGCGATGATCAGCACGGAACCGGCCATCCAGACGTGATAGGCGATCTGGTACGACGCCTGAAAATCGAGCAGGCCGACGGTGGCCGTTTTGGCCGTGTTGTTCGACAGCATGACGACCGCGATCAGGAACTCGTTCCAGTAGAAGACGAATTCCATCAGGAAGGCGGTCACCAGGCCGGGCAGGGCCAGCGGGATGACGATGCGCCGGATCACGTCGAGCGGGCCGCAGCCGTCGATGCGCGCGGCCTCTTCGATCTCGATCGGGATGCCGTCGATCGAGGCCTTGATGATCCAGATGCCGAACGGCAGCCCGGTGGCCAGGTAAATGGCGATCATGAAAGCGTGGGTATTGAGCAGGCCGAACTGACTGCCCATCCGGTAGAGCGCGACCAGGTTGGTCAGCGACGGGATCATGATCAGGCCGAGGATGAACAGTTGGAGCAGGCCGCGCCCCGGAAAGCGATAGCGCGAGAAGGCATACGCCGCCAGCGTGCCGATGACGACGATCAGGATGGAGGAGCCGGTCGCATTGATGAACGTGTTCGGGATGTGGTAGCGCACCAGGTCGCTCTGCAAGACCTGCTGATACGCTTCCAGTGAGACCTGCTGCGGGAAGAAGTACGGCGGGCGCGTCAGCACTTCGTTACCCGCCTTGAACGAGGTCGAAAAGGCGTAGGCGACCGGGAAGACCGATACCGCGCAGACCAGGATCAGCAGGCCGTTGACGAGCAGGCTGTCGATGCGTTTTTGCCGCTGCGAGCGTACCATGATCACTGACGCCCCTGGAACTGAAGATAAGCGAGCGTGAGCAGCAAGTTGATGAAAAACATGACCACCGAGACCGCCGCGCCCAGCCCGAAATCGCCGAACTGCCAGCCCTGCTGATACAGGTAGACGCTGGCCGTCTTGGTGGCCGGGATGTTGCCCGTCAGCACCAGGATCACCCCGACCGAGTTCAGGCCGCTGATCGTGGTCAGGATCAGCGCCACGAGGAACGTGGGCCGGATGATCGGGAAGGTGACGCGGAAGAACGACTGGATGCGGTTCGCGCCGTCCAGCGCCGCGCTCTCGATCACCTCGGTCGGCACGTTCTGCAGCGCGCCCAGAAACAGCAGCGAGGTGAACGGCAGCGAGCGCCACACCGTCGCCAGGATGACGATCAGCATCGCGCCATCGGGCCGCGCGTACAGCGACGTCGGCCCGGTCAGCGGCGCGATCACCGTCTGGATCAGGCCGTAGTCATTCTGGAACATCCAGCGCCAGATCGTGCCCGCCACCACGTCCGAGATCACCCAGGGGATGAAGAGCAGCACCATGTAGATCGGGTTGAAGCGCGAGCGCTGGTTGAGCAGCACGGCGATCAGCAGGCCGATCGCCAGCGTCAGCGCGACCGTCGTGCCGACGAAGATGAACGATTTTTGCAGCGAAGCCCAGAAATTCGTATCGTTGAGCAACCGCTCGTAATTGCGCAGCCCCTCCGGGATCAACTGGCGGGCGCGCAGCCGATGAAAGCTCATGTAAATGGTGTAGATCGTGGGGTACACCTGGAGCACGGCCAGCACGATCAGCGAGGGCAGCAGCAGCCACAGCGGCATCAAACGCTGCCAGCGCGCGCGCGGACGGGCGATTTTGACCTGGGGCAGCGCCCCGACAGCCTGGCTCTGCATCGATCCCCCTGACAGGTAACGGGTATTTTTTTACGCTTGACTGCACTTGACTATCTATAAATGGGGCTGGCCGCGCCGCACCCGTCACGAAACCGGACTTGAAAGTCATTTTTTCTCGATGGTCGTGCGGGGGCACGATGACCCGTGCCCCCGTCCCGGATCGGCGGCTTTTTACAGCGCGTTGTTGTAATTGTCCTGCGCCGCCTGCAGCGCCGCCATCACGTCCAGATTGGGATCGGTCAGCGCCTGGACGAAGACCTCGGCCAGCGCGGCGATCCCGCGATCGTACTCGATCAGGTAGGGCATGGCCGCGCCGTAGGCATCCTGGATCGCGGCCACGGTCGTCCAGTAATTGCTCTGGAACACCTCGTTCTCGCGCGCGCTGACCAGCGAGGGCAGCGAGCCGTAAGCCACGCCGAAGCGCCCGTTCCACTCCGACTGCATGGTGAAGTTGATGAACTCGAAGGCGGCCTCCGGGTTCGGGCTGCCGACCGGGATGGCCCACGCGGTCGCGTAGACGTTCGAGACCGGCTCCCCGCCTTCAAAGGCCAGCGGCGGCGCAAAGCCGATCTGACCCTCTTCCGCGGCGGTCAGGATCGAATTGGCCCCCAGGTCGTAGAGCGTGCCGTCCGGCGCGGTGACCGGGTTGGCGAAGACATACGTCCACGTGCCGGCCAGGATCGCCCCCGCGTCCCCTTCCTTGAACGGATTCTCGAAATCGAAACCGCCCGCCAGCGCGATCTCCGGCACGCAGCCGTTGGCGAACAGCGCGCGCACATAGTCGATCACGCCGACCATCTCTTCATTGGCCCAGGCGGCGCGCCCTTCCTCATCGCTGATGGCCGCGCCCGCCGAGCGGATCAGGCTGTGATAGGCGACTTCGAGGCCGAAGTTCTCCGTCCCTTTGAAGGTGAGGGCGAAGTTGCCCTGCGCGGTCAGGCGCGGGCACGCCTCGTTGAGGAGCTGTTCCGCCGTGGCCGGGAAGCCATCGGGATACAGCTCCGTCCAGTAGTAGGTCAGCGTGCCGGGGGTGGCGGTGGGCACGCACAGGATGCGCCCGTCCGGGGTGGTGCAGGCGTCCAGCGCGCCGGGCGTCAGGTCGTCATACCATTCCTGGGCGGTCACCCAGTCGGTGATGTCTTCCAGCGCGCCGTTGTAATCGTAAAAAGCCAGGAACTGGCCGTCCACATACGAGACGTCCGGCACGTCACCGCCCGCCTGCACGGCCAGGTTGAGCGTGCTGTTGATCTGATCATACGGCTGGAAGACATTGGTGACCTGATTGCCGGTCGCTTCGGTGTATGCGGCGATCACGTCGCGCATCCATTCGTCCTGGACGTTCTGCGGGTTTTCCGAGTTGAATTTCGTCCACACGGTGATCGCGGGCTGGCTCTGGGCGATGCTGCTCAGCGCGGTGACGCTCAGGCTGATCGCCAGAACGACGATGATGAGGATCCGAAACACATTCCGTCGCATACGCTCTTTCTCCTTCTCACTCAACGAAAGCGGGCACTTTTTTTCAAAAACAGGGTGGCGGCCACCCTGCTTTCTACGAACCTCATTCGGCGGGGGGGCCGGCTTCGCGCGCGCTCAGGCCGTGATCGACCGGGATCAGCGCGCCGTTGATGTAGCTGGCCGCGTCCGACGCGACGAAGACGATCGCTTCGGCCACCTCTTCCGCCGTGCCGAACCGCCTGCCGGGGATGTACGGCGTGAACCTGTCCTCGCCCAGCGCGGCCATGTTCGCCCGCAGCGCCTCGGTGTAGATCAGCCCCGGCGCGATCGTGTTGACGCGGATGTCGTGTTCGACCAGATCGAGCGCCATGGCCCGCGTCAGCCCTTCGATGGCGCTCTTGGCGGCGATGTAGAGCGTCCGCCGGGGGATGGCCAGCCGCGCCAGGATCGTGCTCACATGCACGATCGCGCCGCCCCGGCCCGCCGCGATCATCTGCCGGGCGGCGAGCTGGCTGAGCAGGTACGGCCCGCGCACGATGCCGTTGAACATGGCGTCGAATTCGGCCAGCGTCACCTCGAGGAAGGCGGCCCGGTTCCCCGGCGAGGCATTGTGGACGACGACGCGCAGCGGCCCGACCGTGGCGGCGATCTGTTCCGCCAGCCGGCGCACATCGGCCTCGACGGCCACATCGGCCTGGATGATCGCGGCCCGACCGCCCTCCGCAGCGATCTGCGCGGCGACCGCCTCCGCCCCCGCGCGATCTTCCCGGTAGTTGACGACCACGTGCGCCCCGCGCCGGGCGAAGGCCAGCGCGCTGGCCGCGCCGATCCCCCGCGACGAGCCGGTGACGAGCACCACCCGGTCAGCGAAATCGAGAGTCATGCCAGCACCTCTTTCACGGCCCGCAGCAGGCCGAGCAGCGCATCGAGCCGCTGTTCCCAGGTGACGATCAGCAGCTCATCCAGCCCATCCAGATGCCCGCGCAGGGCCGCGCCCCAGTCCGCCAGCGAGGGGCGCGGGCCGCGCCCGCCTTCGCCATCCTGCGCCACCGCCTGTCGGAGCGCGGCGGCCTGCTCGGCGGCGATCGGCGGCGCATCTCCACCGATGAGGCGCACCGGGCGTTCGCCAGCGGCGGCGCGCACCTGGGCCAGCGCCGCCCGATCCATGCCGATCCAGACGGCGTCGGCCTGACGGGCGGCCATGGCCAGCATCTTTTCGCCCCGCGCCGCCACATGGATCGGCAGATCGGGGCGGGCGCGCACCTCCAGGTGCGCCGCGTTGAGTTGAAACCGCGTCCCCTGCCAGGTGACCGGTTCGCCGGTCAGCAGCAGGCGCGTCAGCGCGATCGCCTCGGCGACGGTGGTCACCGGCTGCGCCCGTTCGATGCCGATCGGATCGAGCACCAGCGAACCGCCAGCGACGAAGCACAGCGCCGCCCGCCCGCCGCTGAGCTGATCGAGCGTGGCGATGGCGCTGGCGGTCATGGCCGGGTGGCGGGTGTACGGATTGGTGATCACGCCCAGGCCGATGCGCGCCGTCCGTCCGGCGATCAGGCCGAGCACGGTGAACGGATCGACCATGAAGCCCTCATCGGAGATCCAGACGCTCGCATAGCCCAGCGCCTCCGCTTCGCAGGCGGCGGTCACCACCTCGTGCGGCGCGATGTGCGGGATGATCTGGACGCCGATCGGGATCCTCATGCTGCTGCGCTCACTCCACCGGGCGGATCGTGCTGGCCGCGATCGTCATCTCGTACCCATCGACCGGCATGAACTCCGGATCGCCCATCTGCCGGTCAAGCTCCGCCCCCAGATCGTCCGGGAACGATTTCCAGTCCTCCAGCGACTCCCAGTGGATGGCGATGATGACCTCGCCGGGGATGCGCTGGTTGACCCAGATCTCTTTATCGACGAAACCCCGGTGCGCCTGCAGGGCGGGCGTCCACAGTTCGGCGTTCTTCTGCACGAACGTCGGGATCTTCTCCGGGGCCATCCTGAAGCGTAAAAATTCCACGACCATGCTGTCGCTCACATCCCTTCATCAAAGAAAGAGCGGCTCAGAACTGCCTCGTTGATCGCCCCCGCCGAAAACGTCCGCCCGGTCGTCAGGTTGTTCAGGTGGACGACGGCGGGCGAATGCAGGTCGAGCGGGATGGCGTAAAAATCGCGCCCGGCGTCCTCGAAGATCTCGATGAACGGACGCCCATAGGCGCGGCTGGCGCGGGAGACGACCCGTTCCGCCGTCGCCCGGACGAACGCATCATCCGGGTGGCGCAGGTAGAACGTCGCTTCGCCCCCGTAGAGCAGGGCATCGTTGATGCGCCCCATGGCGATGCGGTCGTCGTCGATCAGCGGCGGGATGACGCAGAAGCCCTGCGCGCTGACCAGCGCCTCCAGCGGCATGCCTTCCTCTTCCAGACGGTGCAGCGTCTGCTCGACGATGCGGGCCGAGACCTGCACCGCGCACACCAGGCTGGCGTTCGGGGCGGCCAGGATGTACAGGTTGGCCGGCTCGATGCCGCAGGCCGCGGCGATCGAATCCGCCCACGCCCGGCGCACCGGCTCGCGCGTTTGGATGGCGATCACGGCCTCGTCAGCGCGGTCGCGGTAGGCGATGTGGGCGAAATGGGGATCGGGATCGGCGTTGAGCGCGCGCGCCGGCCCGGCCAGGATCGGGGCGAAATCGCCCGCCGTCAGCCGCCAGCCGGCGATCTGCGAGGCCCCGCAGGCCAGCAGCGGAAAATCGACCATGACGCGCACGGCGGGCAGGCGTACCCCGCCGATCGGATACGGGAAGGTTTCATACGAGCATTCGCCCAGCCCGCCCAGCGTGATCAGGGTGTAGGCGCGGGCGGCGGCCCAGCTTCCGGGCGCGCGCTGGCCCATGTCGATGACCGTCGCGCCGTTTTCCAGCCGCTCGATCGTCACGCCCAGCGCCTGCGGGCGGGCCAGGATCTGGCGCACGATCGTCATCGCCTCTCGGTTCAGGCTGATCGCCGCGCTGTCAAAGACCGTCGTCCCGTCCAAAGCCGGCACTCCCTTCTCAGATCAGGCGATCGAAGCGAGCAGCGCATCCAGCGCTGCGGCGGACGTCAGGCGGGCATGCAGCCCCTCCAGGAAGCGGGCCGCCGCCGCCCCGTCGATGAAGCGGTGATCGAAATTCACGCTGAAGCGGGCGATCTGGCGCAGCGCGATCTGCCCCTCGTGGGCCGCCGGCTTGAGCGCCGCCGCCCCCACCAGCAGGATCGCGCTCTCCGGCGGGCGCGGGATGGGGAAGCCGCCGTCGATGCCGTACATCCCCAGATTGCTGACCGTGAACGTGCCGCCTTCGACGTCGCTCATCGTCAGTTTGCCGGCGCGGGCGCGTTCCGCCCGATCGCGCAGCGCGGCGTCCAGCTCGGCCAGCGTCAGCCGGTCGGCCTGCGGGATGACGACCACGATCAGGCCGTCCGGCACGGCGACCGCCATGCCCAGGTTGACCGTCTCGTAGATCAGGATCTGGTTCTCGACCAGTTCGGCGTTGAGCAGCGGATGCTCTGGCAGGGTGCGGGCGACGACCGCCATCAGCAGCGTGTTGAACGACACGCCGAGCTGCGCCCGGCGCTCCTGCGCCGCCGTGACATCGATCTCGCGGTTGACCTGGCTGAGCGCCGCCGTCTGCACCGCCTGCTTCATGCCAGCGGCCATCGCTTTGCGAATGCCGCTCAGGCGGAGTGTCTCTCTGACGGGCAGGCCGCGCGGTGAACTCCCGGTCACGGCGTCACCCCTCATCGATGATGCACAGCGGCGTCCCGACCGGGATCTCCTCCGTGCCTTCGGCCACCAGGATCCGGCTCAGCGTGCCGCTGACCGGCGCTTCCAGTTCATTGGTGATCTTTTCGGTTTCGACCTCGGCGATCACCTCGCCGGCGGTCACGGGGTCGCCTTCGGCTTTGCGCCAGGCCACCAGCGTGCCCACCTCCATCGTCAGGCCCCATTTGGGCAGGATCACTTCCGTCGCCACACGTCCGCTCCTTCAGGCCAGCGCCGGGGCGAGCGCCGCGCGCACCGCCGTCTTGATATCGTCTTTGCCGGGCAGGATCAGTTTTTCCAGCGAGACCGAGAACGGGATCGGCGCGTCCAGCCCGCACACGCGCCGCACCGGGGCCTTGAGGCTGGCGAAGCATTCCTCGCTGATGGCCGCGCTCACGTCCGAGGCCAGGCTGCCCATCTTGGACGCTTCATTGGTGACCACGGCCCGGCCCGTCTTGCGCACCGAGGCGAACACGGTCTCGTGATCCCACGGGCGCAGCGTGCGCAGGTCGATCACCTCGGCGCTGACGCCCTCGGCGGCCAGCTCATCCGCCGCGGCCAGCGCCTCGTGCACCATCTTCATCGTGGCGACGATCGTGATGTCCGTCCCCTGGCGCACGACCGCCGCTTTGCGCAGCGGGACGGTGTACTTGCCCTCTTCAACATCCCCGCGCAGCTTGTACAGCGCCTTGTGCTCCAGGAACAGGATCGGGTTGTCGTCCTCGATGCTGGCGATCAGCAGGCCTTTGGCGTCGGCGGGGGTGGATGGCGCGACGATCACCAGGCCGGGGACGTTCATGAACCAGCCTTCGACCGACTGCGAATGGTGCGGGCCGCCGCCGAAACCGCCGCCGGTGGCCGTGCGCACCACGATCGGCGCCTTGAACTGGCCGTCGAACATGTAGTGCATCTTGGCTGCGTTGTTGACGATCTGATCGTAGCAGGTGCCCATGAAGTCGGAGAACATGATCTCCGCCACCGGGCGCAGGCCGATCATCGCCGAGCCGACCGCCGTGCCGATGATGGCCGCTTCGGAGAGGGGCGTATCGCGCACGCGCTCCGCGCCGTATTTGGCCCACAGCCCTTTGGTCACGCCGAAATCGCCGCCCATGTGGCCGATATCCTCGCCCAGCAGGTAGACGTTCGGGTCTTCCGCCATTTTGATATCGAGCGCATCGTTGAGCGCCTGGACGAAGGACATGCGTTTCATCGCGGTTCGATCTCCCAGCCCACATAGACATTGGCGGTGGCTTTGGCCGGATCGGGCGGCGGACTTGCCAGCGCGAACTGGATCCAGCGCTCCACCTCGGCCTCGACGTCGGCGCGGATCGCCTCCAGCGCCGCCTCGTCGGCGTGGCCGTGGGCGAGGATGTACTCGCGCGCCAGCTTGATCGGCTCGTGCTCTTCCTTCCAGTAGCGGACTTCGTCCGCCGGGCGGAATTCGCCGCTGAAGATGCCCTGCCAGCGCCACGTTTTGTACTCGATGAAGAACGGGCCGCCGCCCCCGCGGATATGCTCGACGGCCTGGCGCGTCGCCTCGTAAGCGGCGACGATGTCGTTGCCATCCACCTGCACCGACGGCATCTTGTAAGCGCGGGCGAATTCGTACAGGTTCTCGGTGGCGTGGCTGGCCCCGACCGGGGTCGAAATGGCGTAGCCGTTGTTGATGCAGCAGTAGAGCACGGGCAGTTTCCAGGTCGCGGCCAGGTTCAGGCTCTCGTGCCATTCGCCGCGCCCGGCGGTGCCATCGCCGACGATGACCGCGGCCAGATCGTCGCGCCGCTGCATCTGAAAGCCGAGCGCGACGCCCAGCGCGGTCGCCATCATCGAGCCTTCGACGGCGTTATCGCCGAAATTGCCCACCGTCCGGTCGGCGGAGTGCAGCGATCCGCCTTTGCCGCTGCACACGCCGGTCGCCTTGCCGAACAGCTCGGCCATGATCTTCTCGCCCGGCGTCCCGGCCAGCACCAGCAGACCGTGACAGCGGTGATCGGGGAAGAAGGCGTCGGTGTGGCGCAGGTTGGCGGCGATCGCCGTCTGCACCGCCTCCTGCCCTAAGCCGGTGTGGAGCATGCCGGGGACGTTCCCCTTCTTGAACTCTCGCTCCAGCCCCAGCTCGAAGGCCCGGATGATCCACATGTCGCGGTACAGATCAAGAATTGTCTGGGCATCCATTCAAACGATCGCTTCCACTTTTATATTCACTGACTGTTTTATAAGCAATCACTGAGAATAGTATAGTTCCATTTTACATCTGTCAAATCTTTGTGAACATCGGTTGAACCTGGAGGGGTGAATTTTGTCCGATCTGACTGAAACCGGGGAACACAACGCCGCCGGAAGGGGTCACCTCCCGGCGGCGTTTTCAGGCTGTAGGCGCGGCGATCAGGTCGATCGGGCGGGCCGCTCCATCGTGCTGTGCGACCGCTTCCTGGCCCCACCGCGCCGCGTTATGCGCCGAAGCGTTTGTTCTCGGTGAGCAGGCGCACCGCGTAGATCAGCACCACCGCGCCGACGACGCCGCTCAGGATCGTGCCCAGCAGGCCGCCGCTGCTCAGCCCGAGCAGGCTGAACAGGATGCCGCCCACCAGCCCGCCGCCGATGCCGAGCAGGATATTGGTGAACAGATCGTAGCCCTTGCCGCGCATGATCTGGCCGACCAGCCAGCCGATGAACGCCCAGAGCAGGACGAGCAGGACGACGTTGATGACCGACCCGACCATCGGGAGCAGGACGACCGCGCCGATGATCGCCAGAATGACCAGAACTGCTGCTGCCATAGGTGTTTTCATCCTCCACTCAGTGACCGTGCATCTGCGACTCAATACGCAGATCGCACGCCGGAGTTTCGCCAGCGGCGCTGTGCTATACTGGTGAACGGTCTGTCAACTGTTTACATCGTTTACAGCGGAGGGGTGTTCCCGCATGAGCGCAAAAACCCGGACGGCCCTCGTCCTTGTGATCCTCGTCGGCGCGCTGGCGGCGCTGGCCGTGGTGTTCGTCACCAGTTCACAGCGCCAGGCGCAGCAGGCCGCCAGCGGCGCGCCCGCCGCCCTGCCCGCCAGTAGTTTGCAAGGGGAGGCTTTTCTGGCCCAGAACGCCAGTCAACCGGGCGTTCAGACGACCGCCAGCGGATTGCAGTACCGCGTCGATCGCGCCGGGTCGGGCGGCAGCCCGACACTGGACAGCCGCGTGACGGTGCACTACCGCGGGTCGCTGCTCAACGGAACCGTGTTCGACAGCAGCTACGATCGCGGCCAGCCGGCCACTTTTCCGCTCAGCGGCGTCATCCAGGGCTGGCAGGAAGGCTTGCAGTTGATGCAGGTCGGCGCGCAGTACACCTTCTGGATCCCGCCGGATCTGGGCTACGGCGCGCGCGGCGTCCCCGGCACGATCCCGCCCGATTCCGTGCTCGTCTTCCAGGTCGAGCTGCTCAGCTTCGAGTGATGGCGGCGCTGGTGACAGGGGATGCGGGCGCTGCCGCCCCGCGGACGCGCCTCAGCCGGGCCGGGGTGATCGTCATCGCGCTGGCCCTGTTCGCCTTCGCGCTGAGCGCGCTGCTCAGCCGGACGGTGTTCGAACGGCTCCCGCATCTGGAAGACGAAATGGCCTACCTGTGGGGCGCGCGCGCGATCGCGGGCGGCCATTTCGTCGTGCCCGCCGTCGCCCCGACGCGCTCGTACTGGCAGCCGTTTGTCGTCGATCGCGGCGGCGTGCGCTTCAGCAAATATACCCCCGGCTGGTCGATGCAGTTGGCGGTCGGCATCGCGCTCGGCCAGCCGTGGATCGTCAACGCCGCATTCGCCGCGCTCACCGTGGCGCTGACCTACCGCATCGGGCGCGAGGGCTTCGGCGCGCGGCGGGGCGAAACCGCGGGCGCGATCGCGGCGGCGCTGGTCGCGTTCTCCCCCGCCGCGCTGCTGCTGAATGCCACGCTGATGGGGCACACCGCGGCGCTGTTCGCGACGGCGCTCTTCATCCTGGCGCTGCTGCGCCTCGACCGGGGTGGGCGCGTCTGGCGCTGGGCGGCGCTGGGCGGGATCGCGCTCGGCCTGCTGGCGCTCAACCGCCCGCTGACGGCGGTGGCCGTCGGGACGCCCGGCGCGCTGTGGGCGCTGGCCCGGCTCGCCCGGCGCTTCCCCGTCCACAACCTGCGCCCCGCGCTGGCGGCGCTGCGTCCGTATGCGGCGCTGGCCGCGCTGGCGCTGGCGCTGGCCGCGCTCATCCCGGTGTACAACGATCAGGCGGTCGGCGATCCGTTCGCCAATCTGTACACGCTGGTCTGGGAGTATGACCGCGTCGGCTTCGGGCCGTGCTGCGGGCGCAGCGGTCACACGTTGGAGAAGGGCGTGCGCCACATGCGCTTCGATCTCTCGCTGACCGCCGCCGATCTCTTCGGCTGGACACAGCCGGTGACCGATGCTTCCGGCCAGGTTGACCCGGCGCTGGTCGATCACTGGCTCAATCAGGCCGATTACCTGCCGATCGTCGGCTGGAGCTGGGTACTGCTCCCCGTGGGCCTGCTGACGGCCTTCGGCTGGAAGCGCGGGATCGCCATGGCGGGCTGGATCGCCGCCGGCGTCGGGCTGCTGGCGCTGCCGTTCGCCCATCCGCGCGCCCCGACCGAACCGGCGGTCGGCTATCTGATCGTGGCGGCGCTGTTCCTCTGGGTGAATGCGCCGGTGCTGCTCTTCCGCGATCGGGCGCGCGGGGTGGCCGCGCTGCTGGTGGCCGTCGCGCTCGGCCTGATCGTGCTTCAGCTCGCCTACTGGATCGGGTCGCAGCGCTACAGCACGCGCTACTATTATGAAGGGCTGATCAGTGCGGCCCTGCTGACCGCGCTGCCGCTGGCCGCCCTGCACGAGCGGCTGCGGGCGCGGCGCGGGCGCTGGATCGTCCCGCTCGGCGTGAGCGCGCTGCTCATGTACAGCCTGTTCGCCTACAGCCTGCCGCGCATCGGCGTGCTGCGCGGCTTCAACCTGATCAGCCGTGACCTGATCGTGGAGGTCGAGCGCCGGCGCAGCGCCGATCGCCCGGTGCTGGTCATCGTCAACGGGGAGGATGTGCGCTGGCGGGCCTACGGCGCGCTCATGGCGCAGACCAGCCCGTATCTCGATGGGCCGATCGTGGCCGCCCGGGCCAACAGCGCCGCCGAACGCGAGGCGATCCTGGCGCGCTTCCCCGATCGGCAGGTCATCGAGATGGACGGGGCCGAAAACACCGCCGTCTTCCGCGATGCGGGCGGCTGAAGGCCCGTCACGACGCGGCGATCAGGCCGTCGGAGGGCTGCGGCGTCCCCGGCTCGGCGAGGATGATGCGCCCCGGATGGGCCGCCGCGTACTGGCGGATCTCGGCGTGGGCTTTGTGATAGCGCTCGATCAGCTCGTCATCGCTGCCTTTGAAGCGGCGCAGCACCTGCAAACTGCACGCCGTGCAGCCGCGCAGCGCCCGGAAGCAGTCGGTTTCGCAGCTCAGGCAGTCATTGAGCCGGATCATCATCAGCATGAAGGCCAGCGCCTCTTCGTGCAGCTCCGGCAGGGCGGCCACATGTTCCACCAGCGCCCGCCAGCGCGGCCCGCGCGCCCCCGCCAGCGCCGGGATGGCATGATGCGGGAACAGAATTTCGTTATCGAAATACATACTTCCCCCTGCGCCGGGCAGCGATTGCGAATCCGTTCAGCCTCAGGTGCAGCGGCTGCCCGACCGAACGATCGTTTCGCTGAAAAAATCTCACAGTCCGATTACATGAAATTGTAAGAATGATCGGCGGCGCGTTTGGTTATAAGCCGGTTTGTGCGCCCGACGATCACCCGCCTGCAACCCTACGCTGGCGGATGACGTATAATCAGATGGAACATGCAGGATACGCGCCTGCGCAGCCGCGCAGCCGCGTTCATGAGCGAGGATGAGACGTGACGATGACAGACAACGACAGACTGACTCCGAACGAAGGGGCGATCGAGATCCCCGCCGGGGCCGCTGACGGCGGACAGGCCGAGGGGGCAGAGCGGGGCAAGGCCGAGCACCCGTTCCGGGCGTTCCTCGAACATCAGAAGCGCGCTTTTGAAGAGACGGGCCGGGCGCTGGATGCCCTGCTGCCGGAAGGCTTCAAGCAGCACAGCAAAGAGGCGCGCCGCGAATTCCTGCGCGGGGTGAGCGTGCTGGTCGATGCCGCGGTCGTCGAACTGGAGAAGGCCAGCAAGGAAGCTGACCGGGTCTTCAAACAGATGCAGCAGCGCCGGACTGAAGCGCCGCCGCCCCCGCCCGCGCCGTCGCGCCCGTCAACCACCGGGCCGCAGAAGGTCAAGGTCGAAGTCGAATAAACGACCGAACGGGGCGGGAGACACCCCGCCCCGCTGAGTCTGCCCTGTCAATCGCCGGCGGCCCCGGGCGCGAACTGACGCGCCGCGCTGACCGGCTGCGCCTGCTGCCGGTGCTGCACAACCCAGACTTCGACGGCCAGCAGCGCCGCCATGAAGATCAGCTCGATGCCGGAGCCGAGCACGTAGCGCCCCGCTGCGATGCCATCGCCGATCAGCAGGAAGCCCGCGCCCAGCAGCAGCCCCGCGTAGCGCGTCTGCCGCCAGATGGCGAAGCCGAACCCGATCAGGATCAGGTTCATCAGGATCACGCCCAGCGGCGGCACGCCCTTGGACACCCACATGTAGCGGACGACGCCGTTGAGGACGCGCGGCTCCAGCTCGCGCCCGATCACCTCGACGAACAGCGCGAACGCGATCAGCGCCGCGGTCACGACCCATGCCGCGAGGCGCACCGCGCGTCGATCTGCCCAGGCGACGCCAGAGCGGCGCGCGGCATCCAGCCCGGTGATCACCAGCAGCGGCGGGAAGGCGGCATAGCCGATGAAGCGCAGCCACGACAGCGCTTCCAGCAGCGGCCCGTGCCCGATGACGACGCCCAGCGCCAGCACGCCGTTCTCGTAGATCATCGCCAGCATGACGAACAGCAGCATCAGCGTGCCGACGCTGCGCGAGGCCAGCCACACCCGCGCCGTCATCGCGCTGAGGACGATGAACGCGATCGTGTACAGGGAATACAGCAGTTGATCCATGTCTCAGCAACCCCAACCATCCATCGATCTGGCCCCACTGTACGGCGCTGGGCCAGCGCGATCCAGTGAGGATGATCACGGGTCGGGGCGTCAGACGTCAGTCGGTGAAGCGGCCCGGCAGATACGTATCGACCAGGGAGCGCACGCGCAGCCGGGCCGGGTCGTCCGTCCGCACGCGGACGGTGCGCGCCACCCCCGGTCGCAGGTGGAAGAAACCGTCCGATGGTTGCGCGTCCGGCGCGTCGATCCAGACGTAGAGCGCGGCAGTATCGGTCGTCAGCGTGACGGCGTACTCGCCCGCCCCCAGCGGCGCGATCGCCGTCTCGATCCGGGGCGGACGCAGTTCCAGATGCTTGGGCCGGCACAGCAGCACCAGCGCTTCGGAGCGCGGCAGCTCGTCCGCCGGATCGTCGGCCAGCAGATCGAGCCAGATGAGCAGATCGCGCTCGCCCCGCGCCCGGACATCCGCCGCCACATCGAGCGCCCCGACGGCGGACGACGTGCCTGGCATGACCGTCACCGGCAGCAGCGCCGTCCGCAGCGGCGCGCCGGCGGCATCCGTGATCACGGCGCGGACGCGGCCCGTCAGCGGGGCGCGCCCGTCATGCGTCACATGGACGTGGACAGCCGATGCGGCGGGATCGACGACGCCGGAGACGAGCGACGGCGCGAAGAAACGCCGCGCCAGGTAGTGCAGCGCCTTCCAGCGGCCCCGCCAGTCGATCGATGACCAGCTCGGCCCCGGCCACAGATCGTTCAACTGCCAGTAGAGCGCGCCCATCGTGCGCGGCATGCCGCGCCGCCACCCCTCGACGGCATACGTCATCGCCAGCCCCTGCACGATCTGGCTGAGCCAGGCCAGCCCGCTGAACGAGGTCGGCAGGCGGAACCAGTCGAGCAGGTAATGGACGATGGTGCTGTTGCCGATGGCGCTGCGCTGGTGAAATTCCATGACGTAGCTGGTCAGGTTGCGGTCTTCCGGCAGGGTGAATTCGGCGATCGTCGCCGGCTCCGGCAGGGACTGGAAGCCGAATTCGCTGATGAAGCGGTCTGTCCGCGTGTGATACCAGTCGAACGGCTGGCGGCCATGCCAGACCGCCCACAGGTGGCTGTCGCCCGACTCCGGGTTGAGGGTGTCGGCGCGGTCACCGGTGGGTTTGTGCGGGCTGCCCGGCCAGTACGCCGTATCCGGGGCCAGCTCGCGCGTCAGGTCGGCCAGCAGCCGGTCGAACAGCGCGGCGTACTGCTCCCAGCTCAGCGTCGCCAGCCAGGCCGGATCGCTCATCCCCTGTTCGATCTCGTTGTTGCCGCACCACAGCGCCAGGCATGGGTGGTGACGCAGGCGGCGCAGGGTATCCCGCGCCTCGGCCTCGACGTTGGCCATGAAAGCGGCGTCGTCGGTTGGGTAGGTGCCGCAGGCGAACATGAAATCCTGCCAGACGGCGATCCCGTACCGGTCGCACAGATCGTAGAACGCATCCTCCTCGTAAACGCCGCCGCCCCAGACGCGCAGCATGTTCATGTGGGCCGCCGCCGCCGCGTCGATCAGCGGGGCGTAATCGACGGCCTGACCGGGGTAGGCCGTGGCCGGGATCCAGTTGGCCCCTTTGGCGAAGAACGGCACGCCGTTGCAGGCGAAGTAGAACGTCTCCCCGGCGCCATCGGGATGCCGCTCCAGCGTCAGCGTGCGCAGGCCGATCTGACGTTCCCAGGCATCCAGCGGCGCGCCGTCCGCCGTCCGCAGCGCGACGTGCACGGTGTAGAGCGGCTGATCGCCCAGCCCGCGCACCCACCACAGCGCCGGATCCGGGATCGGCAGGCGGGCGCTGGCGCTCGTCTCCTCAGCGGCGAACGGGACGACCGCGCTGCTGACGATCTGGCCATCGCGGGAGACGTCGATCGCGGCGGTCAGCGGGGCCGGCGCGACGCGCTCCAGATCGACGCGCACGCTCAGCGTCACCGCGCCGGGCGCGTGCGTCTGGCGGATGGCCACGTCGGCCAGGCGGGCCGTGTTGAAGCCGACGAGGGCGATCGCGCGCCAGATGCCGCTGGTGACCAGCTTCGGCCCCCAGTCCCAGCCGAAGTTGGAGGGCTGCTTGCGGATCCACGCTCCGCTGCTGATGCGCATCGGCTCCACCCAGCCGGCCAGCGCGCCCTTTTCCGCCTCCATGCGCCGCATGTACGGCATGGGCGCGGCCAGGTCGATGCGGATCGTGTTCTCGCCGGCGCGCGCCGCCGGCTTGAGGTCGAATTCCCACAGGCGGAACATGTTGTCCGCCCGCCCGATCACCCGGTCGTTGACGGTCACCGTGGCCAGCGTGTCCAGCCCGTGACAGCGCAGCAGCAGTCGGTCGCACGCCAGCCAATCGGGGGCGAGCGTGAAGGTGCGTTCATAGCGCCAGTCCGTCTCGCCAATGCCCATCTGCAGGCGTTCCTGATCGCGGTAGAACGGATCGGCCAGCCGACCGGCGGCCAGCAGATCGAGGTGGACACACCCCGGCACGGACGCCGGGATCGGCGTCGTATCGCCGGGTGCGTACAGATGCCACGATCCGGTGAGCGTGAGGTGCTGCATGATCCTCCACTGCGGTGCACAAAGGCGTCTGGTGAGGCGATCGCGAACGGACGATCGACGTCAGACTCTGAAAATTGAGACACAATGATAACAGGTCAAAAATGATTGTGGGAAAGATGATCATCATGTCCGTACAGACCGTTCAGATTGTTCCGCTTGAGCCGGATCGGCGCGGCCTGATCATGATCTGGCAGCGCGAGGTGGACAGGGCGGATGTCACCGCCGCCTTCCGCGATCTGATGGCCCGGCTCGATCAGGCCACCCAGTCGCTGTATGTCATCGTCGATCTGCGGGCCGATCCCCGCTTCCCGCTGCTGGAGACGTTCCGCGGCGCGCTCAACGGGCCGTTCCGCCACCCGATGCTGGCCGAGTGGCTGGTCGTGGGGGCCAACAGCGTGGCGCGCAGCATCGGCAGCACGCTGGTGAGCATTTCCGGGCGCGACAATATCCGCTGGTTTACGACCGTTGAAGAGGCTCTGGTGTACCTGGCCGCGCGGTGAGGGCGCAGCACCCGGCGCGCGCAATAGCGTCACAGCCGCGCAGTGTGGTAAGGTTAGCGGCGGATCAGGAGCATACGCTGTACAGGAGCCAGGACTATGACGCCAGTCACTTCCGGGATCGACGTTTCGCACCATCAGGGCGCGGTCAACTGGGCGCAGGTGGCCGAGGCCGGTCACCGTTTCGCCGTCATCCGTTCGAGCATGGGGGCGGCGGGTATCGACAACCGCTTCGCCATCAACTGGGATGGGGCCAGGCGGGCCAAACTGCTGGTCTCGGCCTATCATCTGGTGCGGCCCGAACACAGCGGCACCGACCAGCTCGATCATTTCCTCAAAGTGCTCGGCGGGCGTCAGCCGGATCTCCCGCTCGTGCTCGATGTCGAGCTGGACGGCAGCACCGCCACCACCCCGCCGCGCACCCCGGATGAGATCGCCCGCTGCGTGCGCGAGATGGGCGAAGGGCTGATGGCGCGCGGTTTCCGCCGTCCGATCATCTACACAGCCCGCTGGTTCTGGAACCACGCCGTCACCATCACCCCGGAGTGGGAGGCCTACGATCTGTGGGTGGCGCATTACGGCGTGGACACCCCGGCCCTGCCCGCCCCGTGGAAGACCTGGCGCTTCTGGCAGTACAGCGCGTCCGGCACGGTTCCCGGCATCGAGGGGAACTGCGATCTCAACTGGTTTGCGGGCAGCTACGATCAGCTCGTCGCCTATGCGCAGCAGTCCGCCATCACCCGCCCGCCCGTGCCCGCCCGCGCCCGCGTGATCGTGCAGACCCTGAACGTGCGCACCGGGCCGGATACCAGTTTCAACGCGGTCGGGGTGCTGCGCAACGGCCAGACGGTGGATATTCACGGGCTGAGCGGGCGCGATGTCTGGGTGCAGATCGGCGTCGATCGCTGGGCGGCGCTGGCCTTCCGCGGGCAGGAATTCATGCGCATCGTCCCCAATGACGATCCCGGTGAGATCGGGCTGCGCGCTCAGGTGCTGGTGGATACGCTCAACGTGCGCAGCGGCCCGAACGCCAATTTCGCCGATGTCGGCGATCTCAGCAAAGGGGAGATCGTCACGATCAGCGCGCTCTCCGGCAGCAACATCTGGGTGCATTTCGAAGCGGGCAAGTGGGCGGCGTTCCGCGCGGGCGACGTCTCGTTCATGGAACTGCTGTGATGCCAGCGTGAGCCGGGGTGGGCGGCGCGCCGGATCGCCCGCCCCGGCAATTAATGTCTGCTAAAAATCAGATTTAACGCTTGCTAAATCTGATGTCGATCGTTATGATCCGATTATTGAAGATCAGAATCAGTGAAATTCCGACGGCCCGACAGCCGTCGTCTCTCTGGGAGGATGTACCGGGATGAGCATCGGGGCGAGCGCCCGCGAGTATCTGGCTGAAGCCTACCGCCTCGCCTATTATCAACCGGACAGCCCGTATGTCTCAACGTCCGCGCTGGCCGAAGTCATGAACGTATCGGCCCCGGCGGTGACGCGCATGGTGCAGCGGCTGAAGCAGGCCGGCTACCTGGATCACGAGCGCTACAAGGGCATCGTGCTCACCCCGGCGGGCGAGCGCGAGGCGCTGCGCGGCATCCGCCGGCATCGGCTGGTGGAAGCGTTTCTGGTCAACGTGATGCAGTTCGGCTGGCACGAGGTGCACGAGGCCGCCGACGCGCTGGGCCACAGCGTCAGCGATCAGGTGGTGGCGCGCATGGAGGAGATGGCGCATTTCCCCCGGCGCTGCCCGCACGGCGAACCGATCCCGCGGGCGGACGGCTCCATGCCGCGCGTGCACGACCAGCCGCTCAACGAGGCCGCACCCGGCCAGATCTACGCCGTCAGCCGCGTCAGCACGCATGACAGCGACAAACTTCAGTATCTGGGCCAGCTCGGGTTGAAGCCCGGCACGCGCTTTGAACTGGTCGCGCGCGCGCCGTTCAACGGCCCGCTCCAGCTCCGCATCAGCGATCGCGCCGGCGAACAGACGTACGTGATCGGCCATGAGCTGGCCGGGACGCTGCGCGTCTGCCCGCCGGAACAGTTCGAACTGACCTGAACGCCCCTCACCCGGCCAGCCCGATCAGCGCCCCGGCGGCGGGGCGGGCCGGACATACAGCCACCAGAACTCCCCCTGCGGATAGACCGGCTGCAAGATCGGATCCCAGAGAAAGGTATCGGCCTGCGTCCAGCGGCGCAGCAGCCCATCGATGCGCTGCATCTCCCCGCTGAGCGCGGCGTCCGCGGCGGGCAGGGCGAGCACGATCTCCTGGACGATCGTGCGGCGCAGCGCCTCCGGCAGGTAGCTGTTGACGGCGGTGCGCGGCTCATCGCGCATTTCCTCGAAGAAGGTGGACATCGCCTTGAGGCGCGACTGCGCTTCATAGGTCATTTTGCCCTCGAAGTGCAGCTTCCACTCGCGCCGCGCCGTCTCGGTGGCCGTTTCCGCCGCGCTGAGCTGCGCGACCTGTTCGGGGGTCAGCCGGTCGGCCAGCGCGCGCAGGCGGCGCAGGCGCATCAGCAGCGCGCCGACGGTCAGGCTGGGCATCTGGTTCATCGCCAGCCAGCCCTGGCGCAGCGTGCCGTACAACTGATCCTGCTGAAGATAGGGGACGAGCGCGTCCGCCATCGCGTCCGCTTCCTTGAGATCCTGTTCCAGGGTGTAGTGCGTCTCCGACATCGGGATCTGTCCTTTCGCCAGTAGATACACGGGATTGTAGCGCATCTGGCGCGGGGCATGCGGTATACTGACGACGTAAAATAAAGAAGCCTGTATTTTAGGAAAGTAGCCCGAGCCATGATGCGCGCCGTCGTCATCGACAGCTACAGCCCCGGTTTCGATCATCTGCGGGTGGAACAGCGCCCGATCCCCCGGCCCGGCCCAGGCGAGGTGCTGGTGCAGATCGCCGCCGCGCCGCTCAACCCTTCCGATCTGATGTTCGTGCAGGGGTTGTATGGCCTGCGCAAGGGGCTGCCGGTCGTGCCCGGTTTTGAGGGCAGCGGGACGATCGCCGCCGTCGGCCCGGGGGTGGACGAGGCGCACGTCGGCCAGCGCGTCGCCTGTTTCGCCGGCGCGGGCGATGGAACCTGGGCCGAATATCTGGTGACCGGCGCGGCCAACTGCCTGCCCGTGCCCGATGCGATCGGCAGTGAGGACGCAGCCATGCTGCTCGTCAACCCGCTGACGGCGCGCGCGCTCATCGAACGGGCGCAGGAGAGCGCGACCGAGGCGATCGTCCAGACCGCCGCCGCGTCCGCCCTGGGGCAGATGATCATCCGGCTGGCGGCCCGGCGCGGCCTGACGGTCATCAACGTCGTCCGCCGGCCCGAACAGGTCGAGCTGCTCAAGGGGATCGGCGCGGAATACATCCTGGACAGCAGCGAGCCGACCTTCGAGAAGCACCTGCGCGAGGCCTGCCGCAGCCTGAACGCGGCGCTGGCTTTCGACGCGGTGGGCGGCGAACTGACCGGGGTCGTGCTGCGCTGCCTGGTCAACGGCGGCTGCGTCACGGTGTACGGCGGGCTGGCCGGCGCGCCGGCGGTCATCGGCGTCGATCAGCTCATCTTCAGGCGCAAGCGCGTCGATGGCTTCTGGCTGTCCGCCTGGCTGGCGCAGACGCCGGCGGATGCCCGGCTGGCCGCCTGGATGGACGTGTGCGCCGATGCCGACACCCTCTTCAAATCGCAGGTGCGCGCCCGCTACCCGTTCGACCGGGCGGCGGACGCCGTGCGCGATTACGCCGCGCAGATGACCGGCGGCAAGGTCGTGCTCACGCCGTGATCAGCGTGCCCACCGCCGTATCGCCGCACACCGCCCGCGTCAGGTCGTCGTCGGAGAAG
Organism: Anaerolineae bacterium; assembly: GCA_034432395.1. Taxonomy (GTDB): domain Bacteria; phylum Chloroflexota; class Anaerolineae; order Aggregatilineales; family Phototrophicaceae; genus Flexifilum. Next base: position 39,932 of record DAOUBU010000024.1, on the reverse strand, counting down.
AAATCGACGATCAGGATCGGCATCCGGTGTTCCTGGCACAGGGTGAAGGCGGTCATATCCATGACCTTGAGCCGATCTTCGAGCACTTTGGCGTAGGTCAGCCGTTCATAACGCACCGCCGACGGATCCTTGTGCGGGTCAGCGGTGTACACGCCGTTGACTTTGGTCGCCTTGATGACGATCTCGGCGTTGATCTCCATCGCGCGCAGGGCGGCGGCGGTGTCGGTCGTGAAGTACGGGTTGCCCGTCCCGCCCGCGATGATCACCACGCGGCCCTTTTCCATGTGGCGGATGGCGCGCAGGCGGATGTAAGGCTCGGCGACCGCGTTCATGGCGATCGCCGTCTGCACGCGCGTGGTCACGCCGATGCGTTCGAGCGCGTCCTGCAGGGCCAGACCGTTCATGACGGTGGCGATCATGCCCATATGATCGGCGGTGCTCTGCGCCATGCCGCGCTCGACGCCGCGTTCGCCGCGCCACAGGTTGCCCGCGCCGATGACGATGCCGATCTGCACCCCCAGATCGAAGATGCGCTTGATCTTGTCGGCGATCAGGGCGGCCTTGGCCGGGTCGATGCCGTATCCCTGTTCCGGGGCGAGCGCCTCGCCGCTCAGCTTGAGCAGGATGCGCCGGTAAACCGGGGTCAATTCCACTGTCTGGATCCTTTCTCAATGCGGCTGCGCGCACCGGTGCGGTGGGCCGCCGCGGTCACAAAAAAAGAGGGATCAGCGGCGGCCAATCCCTCTCGATGCGATCACGTGCGCTGCGCGGCCCGGTCACGCGCCATTGCTGGACGGCGTTTCCAGATCTTCGCCCAGGGCGAAGCGGGCGAAGCGGCGGATCTCGATGCTCTCGCCGACGTCGGCCACCACCTCAGCCAGAAGCTGGGCGATCGTCTTGCTGTCGTCGAACAGGAACGGCTGCTCCATCAGCACGATATCGGCGAAGAACTTGTTCATGTTGCCGTCGATGATCTTCTCGACGATGTTCTCCGGCTTGCCCGATTCGAGCGCGCGCGTGCGGTGGATGGCGCGTTCGGCTTCGACCAGCTCAGCCGGGACCTGCTCGCGGCGGACGTATTTCGGGGCCAGGTTGGCGATGTGCAGCGAGACCTGGCGGGCGAATTCCTTGAAGCGGTCGGTTTTGGCGACGAAGTCGGTCTCGCAGTTGACTTCGACGAGCACGCCGACGCGCTTGTCGTGATGCAGGTAGCTCTCGATCAGCCCCTCATTCATCGTCCGGCCCGCGCTCAGCTTTTTCGCCGCTTTGGCCAGACCCTTCTCCCGCAGGGCGGTGGCGGCTTTGTCGAGGTCGCCCCCGCTGGCTTCCAGCGCCTTCTTGCAGTCAAGCGGCCCCGCGCCGGTCATCTCGCGCAGGTCTTTCACCATCTGTGCTGTGATTTCCATGCGTTTCGATCCTATTCCTCATCCTCATCGAGAGATTTGCTGCCGCGGATCTTGGCCAGCGTGGCCGCGCCGAGGAAGTCCTCATCGTCGCCGTCGTCGCTGTCCAGCGGGGCGCTGATGAATTCTTCCGCTGTATCTTCATCGGCTCCGCCCTTGCGCATCGCGACGCCTTCGGCGATCGCATCGGCAAAGGCGCTGATCAGCAGTTTGACCGCGCGCACGGCGTCATCGTTGGCCGGCACGATGTAATCGATGACGTCGGGATCGCTGTTGGTATCGGCCAGCGCCAGCACCGGGATGCGCAGGGCGTTGGCCTCGCGGATCGCGGTCGCTTCGCGCTTGGTATCGACCACGATCAGCATGTCGGGCAGCTTGCGCAGGTTGCGGATGCCGCCCAGCCGGTCCTGAAGCTTTTCGATCTTGCGATCGATGATCAACTGTTCTTTCTTGGTCAGCCCGCTGTATTCGCCGTTTTCGCGCTTGCGCTCCATCGTCTTGAGCGTCTCGATGCGCCGGCGGATCGTCGCCCAGTTGGTCAGCGTGCCGCCCAGCCAGCGGGTATTGATGTAAGGCATGCCGCAGCGCTCGGCTTCCTGGCGGATCGCTTCCTGCGCCTGGCGCTTGGTTCCGACGAACAGCACAACCCCGCCCTTCGCCGCCAGATCGCGGAGCATGTCGGCGTACTGGTTCAGGTTGGCCAGCGTCTGCTGCAGATCGATGATGTGGATGCCGTTGCGCTCGGTGAAGATGAACGGCTTCATCTTCGGGTTCCACTTGGTCGTGCGGTGACCGAAGTGCACCCCCGTTTCCAGAAGCGCTTTCATGGTGACGGTCGTGGGCATAACAGAAAAGTCTCCCTCTGTCTGAGCGTTGAACGACTGCGCCGGTCTGGTGCGCGGGCCGTTTGAAGACCGGCGGCGCGGCGCTGCGCCCGCCAGCCACGCTCATGGCCCACCTGTCCCGGCGTGTCGAATTGACTGAACCCGATGTCCAGCCAGGGCGGCATTGTAGCAGCACAAACCGGACGGATTCAAGGGAGAAGTGATGCGCGCGGCGATCGGCCCGCGCTTTCGTTTGACAGGTCGGCGGTCACTCGTTATCATCTGCCGCCGACAGCGGACAAAGAGACCGGTTTGTTCGCTGTAACAGGTACAGATGACGCCGCTGTTTTTCTGAAAAATACTGCTGTGCATTGTAAGGAGCGAGTGAGCGATGAAGAAATGGATCGTCCTGTCGATCGTCCTGCTGATCGCTGTGCTGGCGGTCAGCGCCGCTTACGGGCAGAATGCCACGCCCGCCCCGACCAACACCCCGCTGCCTAACCCGCAGGTCGGCCCGATCACCCAGCGCATTCTCGATCGCGGCGCGCTCATCTGCGGCGTCAACCCGAACCTGGCCGGTTTCGGCGCGCCCAACGCCGCTGGGGAATACGTCGGCTTCGACGTCGATATCTGCCGGGCGGTGGCCGCGGCCATCCTGGGCGACCCGGACGCGGTGCAGTACCGCCCGCTGACCGGCGCGGAACGCCAGCCGGCGCTGGCCTCCGGTGAAGTGGATATGATCAGCCGCAACACCACCTTCACCCTCAGCCGCGACACGCTGTGGGGCGCGACGTTCGCTCCGACGACGTTCTATGACGGGCAGGGCGTGATGGTGCGCGCGGCGGACGGCATCGAGTCGCTGGAAGATCTGGCCGGCGGCACGATCTGCACCAACCAGGGCACGACGACCGAGCTGAACATCACCGACGCGATGCAGAGCCGTGGGCTGGAATTCGACCTGCAGACCTTCCAGGATGCCGCCGGCTTCATGGGCGCGTTCTTCGAAGGCCGCTGCGACGCCGTGACAACCGACATCAGCGGTCTGGTCGTGCAGCAGGCCTCGGCCCCGGATCCGGGCGCGCTGCGCATCCTCGATATCGTGCTCAGCAAGGAACCGCTCGGCCCGCTCAGCCCGCAGAATGATGAGCAGTTCGCCGAGATCGTGCGCTGGGTGGTGTACGGCCTGATCCAGGCGGAAGAGTTCGGCATCACCAGCGCCAACGTCGATGATTTCCTGACCAGCACCAACCCGGACATCCGCCGCTTCCTGGGCGTCGATGGCACCCTGGGCGCGACGCTCAACCTGCCCAATGACTTCATGGTCACCGTCATCCGCGCGGTGGGCAACTACGGTGAGATCTTCGAGCGTCACCTGGGCCGGGACACCGTGTTCGGGCTGGAGCGCGGCATCAACGCGCTGTGGACGAACGGCGGCCTGCTCTACTCGCCGCCCTTCCGGTGATCGGGACGGCTGAGCACAGCGGGGCGCACACCCGCCATGGGTGAAGGATAGATTGTTACAGGGGCATGGTCGGCTCAGCCGTGCCCCTGTCATTTTTCGATTGTTGATCGATCACTCAGGGAATTAGATCATGTCTGGGATGGCGGCATCTTCCTCCAGACCGAGTTTCGTGCCGGCCTTTTTGCGCGATGAGCGTCTGCTCCGCCTCGTCGGGCAGGCGGTGTTCGTCGTCATCATGATCTGGGCGCTTGCCAGCGTGTGGAACAACATCGCCACCACGCTGCAAGAGCGCAACCTCAGCCCGAATTTCAGCTTTTTGAACGATCGCGCCGGGTTCGAGATCGGCGGCGCGCGCGATTATTCGCCCGATGATACGTACTGGCAGGCGTATCTCGTCGGCCTGCGCAACACCCTGCTGACGGTCGCCGTCGGCCTGGTCGGGGCGACGATCCTGGGGGTGATCGGGGGCATCTTCCTGCTCAGCTCCAACTGGCTGGTGCGCACGATCACGCGCACGATCGTCGAATTCCTGCGCAACGTCCCGCTGCTGGTCGTCATCTACGTCACGTTCTTCGTCGGCGTGCTGTCGCTGCCGCCGCTGCGCGAAAGCCTGACCTTCCCCGCCGCCGGGCTGACCGCGCTGCCGATCCGCTGGGGGATGTACGCGCTGCTGGCGCTGGCGCTGCTGATCGGGACGCGCCGCAGCGCGCCGGAACAGCGCTCGGCTTACTGGGCGGCGCTGGGCGCGGCGATCGCATCGATCGAGGTGTGGTTCATCCTGGCCGGGCGCTTCGACGCGGTGGCGCGGCTGCAGGGGCAGGGCCAGATCGCCAGCGGGACGGCGCTGATCTACCTGATCGGCAGTGCGGCGGCGATCGCCGCCAGCTTCCGCCTGCCGTCCGGGGAGGTGCGCGGGCTGCTGCTGGCCCTGCTCATCGGGCAGGTGCTGGGCGGGCTGGCGTTCTTCTTCTTCGCCCCGCTGGCGAGCGTCTGGGTGATCGAGACGACGCCCGCGTTCTACCTCAACAACCGCGGTTTCACCTTTCCGGAGACGCACGCCACAGCGCGCTTCGCCGAGTGGATGGCGTTCGTGCTCTCCGGCCTGGGGCTGGGCGTGCTCGTTTTTCACTACCTGCGCCGCCTGACCGATGCGACCGGCGTGCCGTACCCGCGCTGGCGCATCGCCGCGCTCATCCTGCTCATCTTCACGGGCGTCGGCTGGATCGTCGTCTCCGCCCAGCCCGCGCCGACCGTCGTGCCGGTGGCCGGCGCGGATGGATCGGTCAGGTTCATGCCGCTGGACGAGGCCCGGGCGCAGGGGCTGCTCAGCCGGGATGATGAACTGCTGTACGCGACGACGCCGATCGCCGCCGCGCTGCCAGTCCGTCAGGGGCTGCGCTTCAGCGTCGGGGAGACCGTCTCGCCCGAATACGTCGCCCTGACGGTGGCGCTGATCATCTACACCGCCGCCTTCATCGCCGAGGTGGTGCGCGCCGGCATCATGGCCGTGCCCTACGGCCAGCTCGAGGCGGCGCGCGCCCTGGGGCTGACGGGCGGCCAGATGCTGCGCCTGGTCGTGCTGCCGCAGGCGCTGCGCGTGATCATCCCGCCGCTGACCAACCAGTATCTCAACCTGTCGAAAAATTCCTCGCTGGCGATCGCGATCTCGTTCGCCGATGTCTACCAGGTCATGGGCACGGTCATCAACCAGTCGGGGCAGGCCGTCACCGGCATCCTGATCATCATGGTGACCTATCTGGTGCTCAGCCTGCTCACGTCGGCGGTGATGAACGTCGTCAACGCGCGTTACCAACTGGTGACGAGGTGAGCGCATGGCCGCCGTGACCGATCCCGCCAACCTGCCAGCCACAACCGTCGTCAATTACGAAGAGCCGCCGGTCAAGCCGCCGCCGCTGCTGGCCGTCGGGCCGATCGCCTGGATGCGCAAAAATCTGTTCGCCTCGCCGCTCGATGCCATCCTGACGGTGGCCGCCAGCGCCATCCTGATCGCGGTCGTCACCGGCTTTCTGAGCTGGGCCATCAGCCAGGCGAACTGGTTCGCCATCACCCGCAACCTGCGCCTGTTCATGCTCGGTACATTCCCGATCGACGCGGCGTGGCGCGTCAATCTGGCGGCGCTGATCGTGCTGTTCGCCGTCGGCTTCACGCTGCGGGCGTTCGGGCGCATCACCCGCCCGGCGGCGATCGCGCTGGCCGCGCTGCTGATCGCCCTGGTGGCCGCGCCGCCGCTGATCGGCGCGCTCACCGTCCCGGCCCATACCTATCTGGCCGCCGGCGAGACGGCCATCGAGTCCGGTACGGTGACGGAGCGCCCGATCGAAGCGATTGGCTTCATCGGGCGGGCGGGCGAGACGATCGCGGTGACGCTCGATCCGTATCTGATCGATGATGCCTCGATCGCAGCGCTCTCCGGCTTTTCCGACCGGGCGACGCAGGCGCTGATCAACGCCGCCGCCAACCGGCTGCGCACGATCGACGAGCGGGCCGCGCTGGAGCGGCGGCTGCGCGTCGATCTGCTGACGGAGGCGCAGCGCGCCGCGCTGACGCAGCAGCTCGCCGGGCTGACGGTTGGCGAGCCGGTGGCAGCGCGCTACGCGGTCAACCGGGAAGCGGTGCGCGTTCAGCTTCTGGACGGGGGCAGCCCGGATCTGGCCGTGCTGGCCCATCTCGAGCTGCAGCCGTTCGATATCACCCTGACCTACGAGGAACCGCCGCCGCTGCCGACACTCACGTACACGCTGCCGGCGGACGGCTGGTACGTCCTGCGCAAGACGGACGCCGGCGGCGGGACGGCGATCCTGACCACGACCGGGATCTATCCGCTGCTGATCCGCGATCTGGGCGGCGGGCGCATCACCTACAGCCGCCTGATCGACGACTTCGAGACGACCGCCGCGCGCCCCCGGATCGACGATCGCGAGGTGACGGCGCTGGTGCTCAACGACAATCAGTACCGCGGCAGCCGGTCGTTCAACGATTACGCCCGCCTGATGCTCGCGCCGCTGTTCGAAGGGGCGGGGCGCGCGCTCATCCCGCTGGCGCTGGTCGGCGCGGCGGGGTATCTGGCCGCGGACGGGATCGACTGGCAGCGCGGACGGCGGCGGCGCGGGCGGGCCACGGGGGCGGTGCGCGGGGCGCTGCTGCGCTGGCTGGTGACGCCGATCTGGGTGGTGACGCTGATCTTCCTGTTCCTGCTGCCCTACGGCATCCCGAACCTGACCGGCCTCGAAGTCGGGCTGCTGCTGGCGCGCTTTCTCTGGGTCGGGGTGATGTTTTTCGCCGGGGCGGCATTCCGTCAGCCGTGGGGCCGGCCGCTGCTGGCGTTGGTCACCCTGCTGGGGATCGCGCTGCATGCCGCCGCGGAACGCCTGGGATCCGGGCTGGATGCCGGGCGCATCCTCGGCGTGATCGTCTGGACGGGGATCGGGCTGTACGCGGCGCGTCAGGGGGCGCGCCAGGGCGGTGGGCTGCCCATCCGCGCGCTGATCGGCGGCATCCTCGGATCGGCGCTGCTGACGCTGGCCGCGCTGCTGCTCCCGGCGCTGCTGATCGGCGGGTCGAGCCAGAACGTGCTGGCGCTGATCGATACCCGCCGCTGGGGCGGCTTCCTGCTGACGATGATGCTGACGGTGGTGGCGATCCTGGCGTCGTTCCCGCTGGGGGTGCTGCTGGCGCTGGGGCGGCGCAGCACGCTGCCGGCGGTCAAATGGGCGTGCACGATCTACATCGAGCTGGTGCGCGGCGTCCCGCTGATCACGGTGCTCTTCATGGCGCAGCTCCTCGTGCCGCTGGCCAACCCGGCGCTGGCCAACGTCGATAACGTCATCCGCGCGATGGTCGGCCTGACGCTGTTCAGCGCGGCTTATTTGGCGGAGAACGTGCGCGGCGGCCTCCAGTCGATCCCGTATGGGCAGGTGGAGGCGGCGCGCGCGCTGGGCCTGTCGACGGCGCAGACGACGGTGCTGATCCTGCTGCCGCAGGCGCTGCGCGCCGTCATCCCGGCGCTGGTGGGCCAGTGCATCGCGCTCTTCAAGGATACCTCGCTGGTCGCGCTGGTCGGCCTGACCGATCTGACCGGGATCGCGCGCGGCGTCGTCGCCCAGACCGAGTTCATCGGCCTACAGATGGAAGTCTACGCCTTCATCAGCGTCATCTACTTCGTCTTCAGCTACCTGATGGCCTACATCAGCCGCCGCATCGAGGCGAGCGGCAGCGGCGCGGCCCGGCGCATCTGACGCCTGGCCGGTTGATCTGCGGGGTATAATCGGGTTTTCGCCTATCGAGATCGGTTCAGATGAGGGAGATCATGCTGCCCGCTCATGCCACATCCGCTTCGATCCACCGGCTGGCGCTGGCGCAGGAGCTGGTCGCGGGCTGCCCGGATGTCATCCACCTGACGCCGATCAGCGAGATCGCGCTGACGGGATCGTCGGCGCGCGGCCTGGCCGATGAGTACAGCGATCTGGAGATCAATATCTGGACGGAGGCCCCACTGCCCGCCGACGACCTGATCGCCTGGCTGAGCGCCGCCGGCGCGCGCGATCTGACGCCGGAGGCCGCCCCGCGCGAGGACGACTCCGCGTGGATCCGCGGGACGCTGGAGGGCATCCCGCTGGAAGTTGGCCAGCAGACCTTCGCCGATCTGGCGCGCACGGTGAACCGGCTGATCAGCGACCCCGATCTGCCCGATAGCTGGATCGGCCTGGGCGATCTGCTGACGCACGCCGTGCCGCTGCGCACCACCGGCCAGTACGCGCAGTCGATCGCGCCGCTGCACACCTACCCGGAGCCGCTGCGCGCCCGGCTGCTGGCCGAAGCGGGCGCGCATCTGCGCCGCTGCGATCCGGCGCTGGCCGAGCGCCTGCTGCGCCGCGGCGAATGGATCGCGCTGGCCGCCCAGATCGCCGAGGACTGCACCGCGCTGCTGCGCTACCTGTATGCTTACGACCGCCGCTGGCAGCCGGGGCGCAAGTGGACGCTGAGCGCGGCGGACGAGCTGCCCTCCGCCCCGGATGATCTGCTGGAGCAGATCGAGGTATTCACCCGCGCGCGCTCGCCAGAAGCCATCGAGGCGGGGTACGCGCTGATCCGCTCGCTGCTCCACTGAGCGGCCTCCCGGCGCGCATTGAGCGAATTTTCATCGAACGCACCCCGATTTCCATTGACAGGCCGGCGCCCGGTTTTTTATAGTCTGACCGACCCTTATTCCGAGGTCGGTCGCCCGATGTGACCGCTGTGCACCCGGATGATCGGCCCATCCACACCGAGCGCGCCCCAGGCGCGGCGCAGCACAGCGAGTTTGGCTTGTCCCATCCGCGTTCAGGCGCGGTAATATTTGCCCCGCCTGTGCTCGCAGCCGGCGAGCACACCGGCTGGACGATCCGCCGCGACGACCGTCCGCCGCACCGGCGCTGAACAGCGCATCCTGATAACCGGCTGCCTCATCTGGCTGCTGACGGTGAAGCATACCGGCTGTGGCTGACCTGCTGCATCGTACCTGCGCTCAAGGAGGTTGAATGCTTGCTCTGGTCATTCTGATCCCCTTTGTGCTGATCCCGGTGCTGATCGGGCTGTGGATGGCGCTGCGACTGCGCCCGCTCGCCAGCGGATCGCTGACGGCGGCGGCGCTGGCGGCGGCGTTCGCGCTGACGTTGAGCGCCCTGCCGTCGATCAGCGAGACCGGCCCGGTGACGCTCGGCATCCCCTGGGTTCCCGAACTGGGACTGACGCTGTCGCTGTACGTCGATGGGCTGGCGCTGCTGTTCATGCTGCTGGTCACCGGCATCGGGACGGCGGTCATGTTCTACGCCGGGACGTATTTCGACGACGACGCCAAAGCGGCGCGCTTTCTGGCTTACATGCTCGCCTTCACCGGCAGCATGCTGGCGCTGGTGACGGCGGGCAACATCCTGACGCTGTTCATCGCCTGGGAGCTGACGAGCATCACGTCATTCCTGCTGATCGGCTTCTACGGCAAGGAGACCGGTGCGCGCCGCGGGGCATCGCAGGCGCTGGTGATCACCGGCGGGGGCGGGCTGGCGCTGCTGGCGGGTCTGCTGGTGCTGGGCAGCGCCGCCGGGTCGATGGAACTGCCCGACATCCTGGCCAGCGGTGACGTCCTGCGGGCGCACCCCTGGTACACCGGCATCGTCGTGCTCATCCTGGCCGGGACGTTCACCAAAAGCGCGCAGTTTCCCTTCCATTTCTGGCTGCCGGGCGCCATGTCCGCGCCGTCGCCAGCCAGCGCCTTCCTGCATTCGGCCACCATGGTCAAGGCCGGCATCTACCTGCTGGCGCGCATGACCCCCGTGCTGGGCGATACCCCGCTGTGGACGAACGGCCTGCTCCTCTTCGGCCTGCTGACGATGGCCATCGGTGTGGTGCTGTCGCTGGGCCAGCGCGATCTCAAAGGGATGCTGGCCTACACGACGATCAGCCAGCTCGGTGCGCTGGTGGCGCTGATCGGCCTGCCGGGCGGGGAAGGGCTGCGCGCCGCCTACGTCGGCATCATCGCTCACGGCCTGTACAAATGCACGCTCTTCCTGGTGGCGGGGGCGGTCGATCACGCCGCCGGGACGCGCGATATCGACAAACTGGGCGCGATGCGCCGTCAACTGCCCGGCTTCGCCGTCGTCACCGCGATCGCAGTGCTGTCGATGGCGGGCGTGCCGCCGCTGCTGGGGTTCGTCAGCAAGGAACTGCTGATCGAGGCGGCGGAGATCGATCTCATCCCGCTCATCGTGGTCGTCGGCAGCGCGGCGCTGATGGTGGCGCTGGGCCTGCGCTTCTTCTGGGATGTCTTCATGCGGCCCGCCCCCGCGCACGGCGATCATGCCGCGCATGGCCACGACCTGCCGCGCCTGATGGTCGCCGGGCCTGGCCTGCTGGCCGCCGCGTCGATCGGCTTCGGTCTGGGGGTGACGCCGCTGCTCAAGCCGCTGATCCAGACCGCGGTCGGCGCGCCGATCAGTCTGTATCTCTTCCCGCCTTACGGCCTGCCGCTGGCCTTCTGGCTGAGCCTGCTGGCGCTGGCCGCCGGGACGATCGTTTTCCTGACGCGCGGCTGGTGGCTGGCCTGGCGGCTGCCCGCCCTCCCCAGCGCCAGCGCGATCTACGATCGCATCCTCGCCCTGGTGGAGGCGTTCGGCGATCTGCTGCTGCGCTCGCAGAACGGCAAGATCCGCTACTACCTGGTCGTCATCCTGGGGGCGGTGGTCATCCTGCTGGCGATCGGGATCGTCAGCATCCTGCCGGTTGCGATCCAGCCGGTCGTTTTCCGCAGCGCCAGCGATCTGCTCAAGGCGGTGCTGCTGGTGCTGTCGCTGATCGCCACGGCCGCCAGCGTGATCTTCCGGCGGCATCTGCTGGCGGCGCTGTCGCTGGGGATGGCCGGGTACGCCATCGGCGGCGTCTTCCTGCTCGAACCGGCGCCCGATGTCGCCCTGGTGCAGTTCCTGGTCGAAACGCTGGGCACGGTGTTGATCATCCTCATCCTGGCGCGCACCAGCGAGGAAGAACGCCGTCAGGCGATGGCGGTCGTGTGGGGGCAGTCGCGGCCCGGCCTGTGGCGCGATGCGCTCATCGCGACGGCGATGGGCGTCCTGATGACGATCTTCGCGCTGGCCGCGGTCAACAACCGGCCCAATACCAGCACCATCGCCAACTGGCATCTGGAGAACGCTTACGAGTCGGTCGGCGTGACCGACGTGGTGGCCGGCATCATCACCGACTTCCGCGGGACGGATACGCTGATCGAGATCACGGTCTTCTCGATGGCGGCGCTGGGCGTGCTGACGCTGCTGGCGCGCCCGAAAGCCGGTCGCATCACGCCGCTGCTGCCCCGGCGGCGCGCCGAACCGCAGACCGCAGCCCCGGCGGATGATGAGCCGGAGCTGCCCGACGTCTACACTGCGCGCTTCACCAACCCGGTGACGCAGCTCGCGGCGGAGCTGGTGCTGCCGTTCTCCATCCTGATCGCGATCGCGCATATCGCCTACGCGGGCGTCGCGCCAGGGGACGGCTTCACCGCCGGGGTGATCATCGGCCTGGGCGTCGCGCTGTGGTACGTCGTCTTCGGTTACGACGAGGCGCGGCGGCGGCTGAAATGGCTGCGCCCGACGCCGCTGATCGGCATCGGCCTGACGCTGGCCATCGCCAACGCGATCGCGCCGCTGTTGTTCGGGCGCGAATTCTTCGCCTTCACCCGGCTGACGACGTTCTCGATCGCCGATATCAAGCTGGCATCGACGACGATCTTCGAGATCGGCATCTGCCTGAGCGTGTTCGGCGGCATCAGCACGATCATGGAAGCCATTTCGCATCCGAAGGAGTGTGAACCGCTATGAATACCCTGTTCGCGCTGGCGACCGGCATCCTGTTCGGCCTGGGCGTCTTCCAACTGCTGCGCCGCGATCTGATCAAAGCGGCGATGGGGTTCTACATCCTGTTCACCGCCATCAACCTGCTGCTGCTGGCGGTGGGCGCGTATGACGGCGTGATCGCCGCCTACGTCGATCCGGCCAACCCGACTGCGGCCCAGCCCAGCGATCCGCTGGTGCAGGCGCTCATCCTGACGGCGATCGTCATCAGCTTCGGCTCGTATGCGCTGCTGCTGGGGCTGATCGCGGTGGCTTCGCGGCGCTTCCGCTCGGTGGACAGCGACCGGGTCGATTACCTGAAGGGGTAGCACGATGAACGATGCACTGCTTCTGGGGCCGATCCTGTTTCCGCTGGCGGGCGCGGCGATCGGCGTGCTGCTGGCGCGCAACCGCACCTATCAGCAGATCGTCGCGGTGGCCAGCGCGGTGCTGGCCTGGCTGACCACGCTGGCCATCCTGACCGCCAACCTGAATGGCAGCATCCTGGTCTACCGGCTGGGCGGCTGGCCGCCGCCGTTCGGCATCGTGCTGGTAGCCGATCTGCTGTCGTCGATCTTCGGCGTCATGTCTTCGACGGTCATGGCGGCGGGGATCATTTACGCGGTGGGCTGCAAAGACAAAAGCGTGAGCGCGCCGCTGTTCATGCCGCTGTTTTTGAGCATGGCCGCCGGGTTGAGCGGCGCAGTCTACACCGGCGATATCTTCAACCTGTTCGTCTTCATCGAGCTGATGGTGATCGCTTCGGTCACGCTGGTGGCGATCTCGGACAACCGGCTGGGCATGGAGGCGGCGATCAAGTATCTGTTCATCAGCGCGATGGGGTCGCTGTTCCTGCTCACCGGGATCGGCGCGCTGTACGCCACCTTCGGCACGCTCAACATGGCCGATATCGGGCGGCTGCTGGCCACCGGGGAGCGCCCGCTGCTGGCGCAGGCGGCGGCGGTCATGCTGATGGCCGCGTTCCTGCTCAAAAGCGCGGTCTTCCCGTTCCATTTCTGGCAGCCGGATTTCCACACCACCGCGCCGACGCCGGTGCACTCGGTGCTGTCATCGGTGGTGGTCAAGGTCGGCGTCTACGGCCTGATCCGCATGACCACGCTCATGTTCACGGCTGAAGCGCCGCTGATCCACGATCTGCTCATCGTGCTCGGCATCATCGGCATCTTCTTCGGCAGCCTGGGCGCGCTGCGCACGTATGACGCCAAGCGCCTGCTGGCCTATTCGACCTTCGGCCAGATCGGCTTCATCCTGGTCGGCATCGGCTGGGGGAACCCGCTGGCGCTGATCGGGGCGCTGGTCTACGCGGTCAACCATTCGTTCGTCAAATCGGCCCTGCTGATGATCACCGGCACGATCTCCAGCCGGACGGTGGGCAAGACGTCGATCCTGTCCGAGATCGGCGGCGTCGGCAAGAAGATGGGGTACATCAGCGGGCTGTATTTCGTCGGCGGGCTGGCGCTGGCGGGCGTGCCGCCGCTGAACGGCTTCATCAGCAAGGTGGCGCTGGTGCGAGGCGGCATCGCCGTCGAACAGTGGCTGACGCTGGGGCTGGTCATCGGCGCGGGGATCATCACCCTGCTCTACATGACGCGCACCTGGCAGTTGATCTTCCAGCAGGAACCGACCGAGGCCAGCGCCAAGACCAAACCCTACGGCGACAGCACCTTCGCCCCGACGCTGCTGATCGGCCTGTGCATCGGCCTGGGGCTGTTCTCCGCGCCGCTGATCGACATCGCCACGCGCGCGGTCGAGCAGTTGGGCGACCCGTCGATCTACATCCGCGCTGTGCTGGGAGGCTGACGATGCGCATCCACATCATCCCGCCGCTGCTGATCGGCCTGACCTGGATGATCCTGTCCGGCCACACGTCGCTGGAGAGCTTCCTGATCGGGGTGGTGATCGGCATCATCCTGATCGCCGCCATTCGCCCGCAGCGCCAGCCGCCGCGCCTGCGCCAGATCCCGGATCAGGCGGTGGCGCTGGTCGTGTACGCGCTGCTGCTGGCGTGGGATATCATCGTGTCCGGCCTGTCGGTGGCGCGGCGCGTGCTCTCGCCCAGCCTGCCGATCAACCCCGGCATCATCGCCGTCGAAACGCAGGACGAGCAGCGCAGCCCGGTGATCGCCGCGCTGAGCGCCGACGTGATCACGATGACACCGGGCGAGCTGGCCGTCGAAGTTGAGGACGATCACATCCTGTACATCCACTGCCTGGACGTCGATGCGAGCGCGCGCAGCGCCGCCGCCGCCCAGCGCCGGCGTCTGCGGTTGTTCAAGCGCATCCTGGGGAGGACGTCATGAGCGAACTGGTATCCACCGTCGCGCAAATCGCGCTCATCATCCTGATCATCCTGCTGCTGCCGTGCGCCTACCGCGTCTTCAAAGGGCCGCGCCCGGCGGAGCGCCTGCAGGCGCTGGATCTGATGACCACGCTGCTGATCGGCATCGTCATCCTCCTGGCGGTGGTGCAGCGGTCGGATTTCGTCGTCGATATCGCGCTGGCGCTGGCGGCCTTCGGCTTCGTCTCGACGCTGGCGATCGCCCGCTATATCGCTTCCGGGAAGGTGTTCTGATGCTGCTCGAATGGATCGCGCTGCTCTTCATCGCCATCGGGATCTTCTTCTCGTTCGCCGGGGTGCTCGGCGTCATGCGCATGCCCGATGTCTACACGCGGCTGCACGCCTCCGGCAAGGTGTCGATGCTCGGCCTGTTCGGCCTGCTGATCGGCGTGGCGCTGCTGATGCCGGAGATCGCGCCCAAGCTGATCGGCCTGGGGCTGTTCCTGCTCATCACCTCGCCGGTCGCCTCGCATTCGATCGCGGCGGCGGCCTATCGCTCCGGCGTGCCGCTGGCGCGCGTCTCCCGCGATGATCTGGCGGCCAAACGCTCGCAGATCGTCGATGTCGCCGACGAACTGTCGGCGGATGCGCCGTCCAATCCCTGAGGCGGCCCGCGCCTCTTCCTGGAAGCGCCGCCGGATCAGGGGAATGACCCGGCGGCGCTGTTTTTCTGTGTGCTGTGTATCCCGCTTCATCTGTAATATTCTTTAATAATACCATCTCGGGTGGACGTCATCGATTCCGTCATACACTGAAAGTATGAGGGGAACTCTCGCAGGCGTCTCTCTGTCGCCCCCGGCGCAAATCGGGCTGTAGCAGAGAACAGGAGGGTGATCATGTCCTCGCGAACAGCATTTCCTCTGCTCCTCATCTGCAGCGTGTGTGTCCTGCTGCTGACCCTGGACGTCTCCGCGGTCTTCGCCCAGTGTAGCTACAACAGCACGACCGATAGCTGGATCTGCGGCAGCAGCAACGACAATCTCTCGCTGGCCCTGACCTACAACGGTTACGTCAACCTGGATGGCGGCAACGATACCTTCACCCTTTTATCGGGCGGTCGGATCGGCAATGAGCCGGGAGCCAACAGCGATGGCGTCGTCGCCGGCGACGGCGATGACAGTGTGACCATCAGCGGCACGGTGATCGGCAATGTCGGCATCGATGCCGGGAGCGGCAGCGATGTCATCGTGGTCAACAGTACCGGGCGGGTGATCTCCAACAACTACGGCCTGTATATCAGCGGGCAGGACTCCGTCACGAACTACGGATCGATCAACGCCTCTTATGGGGTCTATGTGGTGGGCGGCGTGCTCGGAACGACAGGCGTGACCGTCACCAATCAGGGGGGCGGCACGATCACCAGCAGCGCGATCGGCATCTACAGCGATGCGGGGGATGATACCCTCACGAACACCGGGCTGATCAATGCGCCGACCGGGATGAACGGCTGGAGCGGCAATGATCACTTTACCAACAACGGCACGCTGACCGGTGATGTCGTCGGCGAGCTGGGCAATGACATGCTCCACAACTACGAGCTGCTCCAGAACGTGCGGATGGGTGCCGGCAATGACTTCGTCTACAACGACGATGGCGATACGATCACCGGCTACGTCGATATGAGCACAGGCAACGATACCGTGTTCAACTTCGGCAGCATCGGCGGCAACGTCAGCCTGGGCGACGGCGTGGACAGTCTGTACAACGCCGGCCTCGGCTCGGCCACGGCGCTGCATGCGCGTCTCATCGGCGGCGCTTTCGGCGGGGCGGGCAACGATACGATCGTCAATTCGCTGCACGCGGCGATCGGCGGCATCGACGGGGGCCCGGGCAACGACAGCATCCGCAATCATTCGCTGGTCTACGGCGTGATGGTGGGCGGGGATGGCGATGATGTCGTCACCAATTACGGCGGCGGCATGGCCAACTACCTCGGCGGCGATATCGGCAACGACTCGGTCACCAACGGCGGTATGGTCAACACCTCGCTGACCGGTTACGTCGGCAATGACACGATCACCAACTGCGCGGGCGCGGTCGCGAGCTGGCTGGATGGCGGCGACGATCACGACCGCGTGCTCAACGGCGGCTTCGTCAATGCCGATCTGATCGGCGGGGCGGGCAACGACTCGGTGGTCAACCTGGCGGGCGCCTTCGTCGCGATGATGTACGGCAACACCGGTCAGGATACGGTCATCAACGGCGGGTTCCTCAACGGGACGGCCTACGGCGGCGACGACAACGATATCGTCATTAACCTGGGCGGGGCGCAGGCGACCCACATCGCCGGCGAAAATGGCAGCGACTCGGTCTTCAACGGCGGCTACCTGGTCGGGCAGTTGTACGGCGGCTATGGCAACGACACGGTCGTCAATGCGGCCTACAGCTACAGCGCCGGGGCCTACCTGGGGGCGGACAATGACCAGTTCCTCAACGGCGGCTACCTGAACGGAGCGGTCTACGGCGGTCTGGGGGCCGATCAGTTCACCATGCACGGGTACACCGCGGGCGGCATCTACGGGGAGGACGGCAACGATACCGTCTATCTGATCGGCGGTACGGTCATTGGCCAGATCAACGGCGGGCCGGGCAGCGATGCGCTGACGTTCCAGTTCACCTATACCGGGTCGCCAGCTCAGATCGCGGCCATCTCGGCGGCGTTCGCAGCCGCATCGCCCGCCGGCGGGACGATCAGCATCGGCGCGCAGACGTTCACCTGGATCAACTTCGAATACCTGTACAACCTGATGACGCTGATCGCCATGGAGCCGGGCACGGAGGTCACGATCAGCATTCCCGCCCCGCAGCGCCTGAATGCGGATGACCTGGCCGCGCCGGTGGCGGTGTACTGCGTCAGCGGGGCGATCGAGATCTGGGCGATCGATGCGGGCGGCGCGGGGCATTTCGCCTTCAGCGTGGCCGCCGCCGATGTCACCGCCGGGACGACGATCAGCGCGGACGGCATCGTCTTCACCAGCGAGCCGGGCGGCGCGTTCACCGTCACCGCGACCGGGCACGACGGCAAGCCGTATGCCTTCAGCGGGCGGTGCTCGTAACGGCGCGCATCACCATACAAAGTTCGGGAGGGGCGCTGCGCGGCGCCCCTCCCTCATTCCGGGATCGGCAGGTCATTTGCCGGCTTTTTTGCGCGCGTCGATATCGCCCTGGTAGCTGAGCGCCTCTCGCCCCTCTTCGCCGGTGCTGATGCGGATGACCCGCGCCACCGGGTAGACGAAGATCACCCCGTCGCCCTTGTCCCCGGTGAAGGCGGCCTTTTTGATCGTCTCGACGGTGATATCGACATTTTCATCGCTGAGCACGATGTTGATCTGCTTACGCGGCAGCAGATCGACGGTGTACTTGCCGGTGCGCCACTGGAGTTCGATGCCGCTGCCGCGCCCGCGCCCCACCACATCGAAGACCGTCATGCCGACGATCCCGATATCCGACAGCGCCTCTTTGACGGCGTGAAACTTTTCCTCGCGGATGATGGCCTCAATTTTCATCGTCATGGTTGTGTGTTCCCTTCCCTCAGATGCCCGTCTATTAATTTTTGCGCGCCACCGGCTCGCTGGGCGAGGTCGTGAATTCGGGGTAGGCCACCTGCCCGTGTTCGTAGATATCCAGCCCCAGCAGTTCACCCTCGCGGGAGGCGCGCAGCCAGCCGATCGCCTTGAGGAACAGGAAGATGATCGCCGACGCGATGATCGAGAAGGCCGCGACCGCCACGATGCCGATGATCTGGGTCACGAGCTGGTTGACGCCGCCGCCGTGCAGCAGGCCCAGTTCGCCATGGAACAGCCCTACTGCCAGTGTACCCCAGACTCCGGCGAAACCGTGCACGGAAACCGCGCCGACGACATCATCGATTTTGAGCCGCTCCAGCAGATTGACGCCGGCGTACATGATGATGCCCGCGACCATGCCGATCAGCACGGCCTCCGCCGGGGTGACGAAAGCGCACGGGGCGGTGATGCCCACCAGACCGGCCAGCGCGCCGTTGAGCGCCCAGGGGAGCTGCGGCTTGCCATTCAGGAACCAGCCGACGAACATCGCGGTCAGCGCGCCGGCTGCCGCGGCCATGTTGGTCGTCACCGTGACCAGCGAGATCACCGCGCCATCCGCGCTCAACTGGCTGCCCGGGTTGAAACCGAACCAGCCGAGCCAGAGGATGAAAGTGCCCAGCGTGGCCAGCGTCATGCTGTGACCGGGCATCGGCACGCCGTCCGGGCCGAAGCGGTTGAGGCGCGGGCCGAGGATGATCGCCCCGGTCAGGCCGATCCAGCCGCCGACCGAATGCACCACCGTCGAACCGGCGAAATCGACGAACGGCGTCTCGAGCTGGGCCAGCCAGCCGCCGCCCCAGATCCAGTGCCCGACGATCGGGTAGACCAGCAGCGTGACCAGGAAGCTGTAGATCAGGTAGCCTTTGAATTCGGTGCGGCCCGCCATCGCCCCGGACGCGATCGTGGCCGCTGTGGCGGCGAAGACGAACTGGAAGAAGAAGAATGCGTAGCCGGGGATCGTCAGCCCGGGATAGACCTCCGGAAGCCCCTGCAGGAAGAACCATTCCGTGCCGAAGAAGGCGTTGCCGCTGCCGAACATCAGGCCGAAGCCGATCGCCCAGAAGGCGATCGAGCCGATGGCGAAATCGAACAGGTTCTTCATCATGATGTTGACGACGACTCTGGCGCGCACGAAACCGGCTTCGACCAGCGCGAACCCGGCCTGCATGAAAAACACCAGCGACCCCGTGAACAGGATCCAGACGGTATCCAGGTTGTTGATCTCCGGCGCGGCTTCTTCGACGACGACCGCTTCGACGGGCGCGGCCTCGGCGGTGGTCTCGGTCTCCGGCGTGCCCTCTCCCTGGGCGAAGACCGCCGTCAGCAGCGTCGATGACAGGAAATAGGCCAGAACGAACAGGATCAGAACGGTGAATCCACGTTTACGACTGCGCATACCCCCACCTCGTTGTGATGTGTCAATCCGTCGCGGTGCGATGGCCATCACTCTGTGATCGCCATCACTCTGTGATGGCCATCTTATGATGGGGGAATTGTAGAGGCGGTACGCGCACAGGCTTGATCAAAGTTCACCAAAATCAGGATCGCATTTTGTGATAACTATCCAATAAATGGCGTTCTTTCAGCGGGGAATTTTGCTCGATTTGTGCAAAATGCCTGTGCGCCCGGCCAATTGATTGGGGCGGCGGACAGCCTGCTGCGGACTGGACATGCGCGAAGCCGCTGCCCATGAGAGCCCGTGCGGCGCGAGCGGGATGGGGGATCCGCGCGCCCTTCATCATCTGCTTGCAATTAGCTGAACTGATGTCATACCGATTATGACATTAGTCACGGTTGATTCATGCCGATTTTTCCCTGTCAGCGCCGCGCACTTGCGCTAACTTTCACAAGTGAAAACGGCTGGTGCACAGAGTGGAAAGGGTCGAAGCCATCAATGAACCGCTACAGTCCTCTGTTCGCCATTTTCGGAGTGCTCGCGATCGCCGCGGGGGTGTTCATCCACACGGCGGCCAGTTCGGCGGCGCCGGCCTGCCAGACCCTGGAGCCGTTCACCGATCAGGCCTGCCTCGACTGTCATACCGATCAGGGACGGCTGATGGCCCTGGCGGTGGAGGAAGAGGAGGTTCACGAGTCGCTGTCATCGGGGCCTGGCTGAGGGGGTTCCGTGGCTCCGCGCGAGCCATGGGAGCGCGTCTGGATCGACGCCGAAACCTATGCCAGCGATGTTCATTCGCAGATCAACTGCACCGACTGCCACGGCGGCCAGGCCGTCGATGACATGGAACTGGCCCACCAGGGGATGATCGAGCGCCCGGCAGCCGACCCGGCCACCTGTGGGGACTGCCACACCGACGTGACGCCCGCCGTCATGGGCAGCCTGCACACCACGCTTGCGGGCTACGACTACGCGCTGTACGCGCGCACCGTCCCGGAAAATCACCCCGTCATCGAAGAGATGGAAAGCTACCACTGCAACCGCTGCCACACCACCTGCGGTGACTGCCACGTCAGCCAGCCGTTCTCGGTCGGCGGGGGACTGCTCGACGGGCATGCTTACGTCCGCCGTCCGCCGATGAGCCAGACGTGCACCGCCTGCCACGGCACGCGCGTGCAGAACGAGTACTTCGGGCGCAATGAAGGCCTGCCCGCCGATGTGCACTTCCGCAATCGCATGGGCTGCATCGACTGCCACACCGGGGACGAGATCCACGGCTACGACAGGGACGCGCAGCACCGCTACGACGGCGCGATGGAGCCGAACTGCATCGACTGTCACGCCGATCAGGTCGGCATCGGCTCCGGCATCGAACAGCATGAGATCCACGGCACGGAGACGGTCTCCTGCCAGGTCTGCCACAGCGTCGCGTACACCAACTGCTTCAACTGCCACGTCGAGCGCACGGAGGACGATATCCCGTTCTTCAGCGTGGAAGCGCACTCGCTCAATTTCTACATCGGGCGCAACCCGCTGCGCAGTGCCCAGCGCCCGTTCGAATACACGACGCTGCGCCATGCGCCCGTCGATCCCATCTCGTTCAGTTTCTACGGCGATAACCTGCTGCCCAATTTCGACAGCCGCCCGACGTGGCTGTACGCCACGCCGCACAACATCCAGCGCAACACGCCGCAGACGGCCTCGTGCGAGAGCTGCCACGGCAACGACTCGATCTTTCTGACGCGCGCAGTGGTCGATCCGGCCCTGTGGGCGGCCAACGCCAGCGTCATGGTTGAAGGGGCGCCGCCGCTGCCCGCCGATTACGTCCCGGCTGGATCGAGCGCGCCAGGGCCGTCTGCGCCCGCCGATGACGGCGGTTTCTGGGGCGATGCGCCCGCGCCGACGTCACCGCCTGCCGCCGATTTCTGGGGTGAGGCCTCGGCCCCGGTCTCGACGCCCGCGCCCACCAACGCCGGGGCCGATTTCTGGGGCGAGGCGCCAGCCGCCCCGACTGTTGAGCCGACACAGGAAGGCGCGAACTCCGCCGATGCCTTCTGGGGAAGTTAGTCGATTGAGCCTGTCTCTGTAGGAGGACACGTATCATGAGGAAGTGGTTCATTCTTCTCGCAGCGCTGCTGCTGATCCTGCCGGTCACCGGTATCATGGCGCAGGACGATCCGGTCGAGGCGGCGGTTGCGGCTTTCGCCGAACGCCTGCCCGCCGAAGGCTACGGCGTCATCAGCGTCGATGATTTCAACGTGCTGCTGGTGGAAGGATCGCCGGTGCTGCTCGATGTGCGTGAGGTCGCGGAATACGAAGCCGGCCACATCGAAGGCTCGTTCAACGTCCCGATCCGCACGCTGGGGCAGAACCTGGCCCTGCTGCCCGACCCGGACAAGACGATCGTCGTCATCTGCAAGGGCGGCGCGCGCGCGATGGTCGCCGCGACGACGCTGCGCCTGCTCGGCTACCGCGATGTCCGCGTGCTGGCGGGCGGCTATGATGCCTGGGTCGGCGCGGAACTGCCCACCACCACCGAGGCGTTCCTGCCCGACGCCGGCACTGCGCCGGCGGTCGATGCCGACGTCCTGGCCGCTGTCGATGCCTACCTCTCCGCCCTGCCGCAGGGCTTCGGCATGATCACCGCCGCCGATCTGGCGGTCGCGCTGGTGGAAAACCCGCCGCTGCTGATCGACGTGCGCAGCGACGCCGAACTCGCCAACGGCTATCTGGAAGGCGCGCAGCACATCTGGATCAATGAATTTCTGGCCCGCCGCGCGGAATGGCCCGCCGACAAAACGGCCGAGATCGTCGTCTACTGCCAGGCTGGCTACCGCGGCGCGATCGCCATGGTGCTGATGGAACTGCTCGGCTACGAGAACGTGCGCAACCTGGCCGGCGGCGTCAACGCCTGGGTGAATGCCGGGCAAACGCTGGTCGGCGCGCAGGCGACCCCTGAACCGGAATTCGTCCTCGAAGACGCGCTGGCGGATTACCTGGCGAGCCTGCCCGAGACCTTCAACGCCATGCGCGTGGCCGATGTGGCCGCTGAACTGGCGGCGGAGAACGATTGGGTCATCGTCGATGTCCGCCCGGCGGATGAATACGCTGAAGGGCACATCGCCGGTGCGATCAACATCCCGCTGCCAGAAGTGACGCAGAGCCTGGCGCTGCTGCCGGACAAGGAAGCCGACATCATCGTCGTCTGCGGCGGCGGCCACCGCTCGGCCATGACCATGACGGCGCTCGGCCTGCTCGGCTACGAGAACGTGCGCAGCATGCTCTCCGGGATGACCGGCTGGGCCAATGCGGGCAACCCGGTGGTGACCGAACCGGTGACGGTCGAACCGGGGACGGCCCCGCAGTTCGACCCGGCGCTGTTCGAAGTGGTCGATCAATTCATCACCGGCATCCCGCAGGACTACTGGGTGGTGCGCGCCCCGGATCTGTCGGTGGAGCTGGTGGAGAACCCGCCCATCCTGATCGACGTGCGCACCGACGGCGAGTGGGCCAATGGCCATCTCGAAGGCGCGATCCACATCCCGCTCGACACGTTCATGGCCAGCCTGGATCAACTGCCGGACGATCTGGCGGCCCCGATCGTGGTCTACGACAACCCGACGCACCGCAGCTCGATCGCGCTGGTCTTCATGCGCCTGCTCGGTTACGAGAATGTGCGCGTGCTGGCGGGCGGCACGGGCGCGTGGACGAATGCCGGTTTCGCGCTGGTGACTGATTAATCACTGGCTCAGCATCTGAACGGCGGTCGCAGCCATCCGGGTGATCGGGCTGCGACCGCCCCGCACATGCTCGATCGCATCTCGGCCTCTGACGGCGCGATGATCGGGGAGAAAAGACAGGGAGCGCCCCTCATGATCCGTCGATTACTGTGCATCCTGATCGTCCTGATCGCCGCAAACGCTGCCGCGCAGGAAGCGGAACCGGGGATGACGCCGGAAGGCGGCGGATCCGCCGGCTGCGGTTCCTGTCATCTGGACGTCGTGGCGGCCTGGCTGGAGACGCCGCATCAGCGCGCCTTCGCCAGCGATGCGTTTCAGCAGGCCTGGACTGCCGCCCGGCAGCCCACAGACTGCCTGACCTGCCACGTCACCGGGCTGGTGCGCCGCACGGGCACTTTCGCTTACGCCAGCGTCTCGTGCACCGCCTGCCACGGCGAAACCCCGGCGAACCATCCGCGCGAGCCGATCGCGGTCGATCCCGGCCCGGGCGTGTGCGCCGACTGCCACCAGACCACCTTCACCGACTGGGAGCACAGCGCTCACCACGAGTCGGTGGCCTGCTCGGACTGCCACACCGTCCACCCGCACGGTCTGCTGGCGGAGACGGCGGATGCGCTGTGCCTGTCGTGCCACACCGATCCGCTGACCAGCCACGTCCACACCAGCCACAGCGAGACGGAGACGGCCTGCATCGACTGCCACTACCACGGGAATGCCATCGGGCCGCAGCACGTCGTCGATGGCACGCTGCTGCCGACCGGGCACGACAACCGCGTCATGCCCGCGGCCTGCATGGACTGCCACGAGGCGCTCGATCCCGACTGGCAGACGGTGCGCGTCGCCAGCGTCAGCGAGCCGGTCAGCCCGCCGCAGACGCCGATCCATCATCAGTTCCCGCTGACGCAGCTCCTGATGGGGCTGGCGCTCGGGTCGGGGCTGGGCGTGATCATCGCGGCGCTCATCTTCACCCGGCGGCGGGGGTGATCGCCCGCCTGCCTGAAGCGGTGCGGCCCTCCGATCCGGAGGGCCGCGCCATGTGTGGCCTGAACCGCGCGTTTCATCGCCCGGCGATCAGATCGACATCCGCCACCAGGACGGCGCCCGGGATGCCGTCTGTGCGCAGCCTCACGGCGGATACCCGCGTCCGGTCGATCCCGGTGAAATCCTCCAGCGGGACGTGGATCAAGGCCGGGTAGAGCACGAACGGTTCATAGCCGTAATATTCGGCGGGCGGCGGCACATCGAGCGCAGCACTCGTCGGCAGGGGAACTTCAGCCTCCGCGCCGTCCGCATCGATCAGGGCGACGGTCAGCGCCAGCGGCGTCCCCGGTGTATTGAGCGCGCTGGTGTAATCGGGCACGAGGCGCAGATTCAGCGCGGAAAACGCCGTGAGATCGACCGGTGCGGCGGGCAGCGCAAAGGTCAGGCCCCCGCGTCCACCGTAACTGAGGCGCAAGAAACCGAAGCGCCCGGCGGTCGTGATCCCGCCCAGGCAGACATCCCCCGGTGCGCACGTCATCACCCCTGCTCGGCTGCTCGCTGTGACCGCGGCGTCCGTGAGCAGCGCGCGGCGCTGCGCGGCGGGCGGGCTGAGGTTGATCTGCACCGGCTGTCCGAACAGCTCAGTCGGCGGCGGCTGGAGCGGATCGAAGATCGTCCCGGTGGGATCGCCCAGCGCCGCTTCCAGAAATGCGCTGGCATAGCCGACCAGAAATGCTTCCTGTTCGGCGCGCGGCATGATGTCGCTCGTCTCGCCGAAGCACGGAGGATAGCCGAAGCGGCGATCCCCCCGGCTGACCGCTGCGTTGAAGTGATTGTGATTGGCCCCGAAGACGCGCACCGACGCCGCGAACGCGGTGCGTTCCGGGTCGAGCCGGGCCGCCTCATAAGCGATCTGGGACCAGAAATCGATCTGATCGCCATCGCAGTCGGGCAGGATCGTCGCCACGGGCAGATCGGACGGGACGCTGTAGGCCGCGTACAGTTCCGCGCCGGTGCGCGCTACTCCTTCCGGCCCCAGGGCATTGTAGGCCGCCGCGATCAGCAGCAGCGCGTCGATATCCTCGGTTTCCCCTGCCTCGTGCTGATGACGCGCGATCTGCAGGGCCGCGCCGCCGCCGGACGAATGGCCGATCAACGCCATCCGCGTAAAATCGATGCGTTCGGCCACGTCATCGGGGAAGACCGTGCTGCCGGAACCCGCAGCCCGCAGCGCCGCCAGATGCTGCGCGACGATCTGCTCGGCCCGCGTGTTGATATCGCCGCGTCCGTAAGCCTCGGTCATGGCCGCGTTCAGGTTGATCGCCAGCGCCGCATACCCCCGCCGGGCCAGCCCGATCAAAAGATAGAGAAAGCCGCGATCGTGGCGTATCTCTTCGCCGGGGGCGCAGGGATAGATCGAGATATTCACGCCGCACATGGCATGACGTCCGTGCAGCACGATCGCCAGCGGGGCCGGGGCAGTCGCCTCCGGCAGCACGAGCACGCCCTCCAGCTCAACCGGGATACGCAGATCGGCGAGCGCGGGATCGACGATCTCGGCTTCGCCCAGCGAATAGGCCGTGATCGAAGGCTGATCCTGCGCCTGAACGGGCCGCTGCGCGCCCGATAGACCGATGAACACGAGTGCGATGACCAGGAAGCCGGTTTGCAGTCGCATTGTTCTTTTATTCCTTCAGACAGATGAGCGAATAGACCGGTTATGACCTCGCTGTCGTCGCGCTCGTTCCGGGGCGCGCAGACTGCGGATGATATCGCGCCAGTGCTGGACGACCCTGTCCTGATCCGGGTCCAGGCCGCGCTGGCGCAGCTTGCGCTTGCGGAAAGCGATCTCGTTCTGGGCGTTGACGATCCGCCGTGAACGGGCGCGATCGAGCGCGGCGATCCGCCGGGTACGCAGGATGTGATCGTGTTCAATGCGGTCAAGCTCCTCCGGCGTGACGATCTCCGGCGCTTCGGTGCGCAGCTCCTCGCGGATGATGCGCCGCTCCCAGATGCCGCTGCGCCAGATCCCCAGCCCGATCAGC
The DNA here is from genome assembly GCA_034432395.1 of Anaerolineae bacterium. GTDB lineage: Bacteria > Chloroflexota > Anaerolineae > Aggregatilineales > Phototrophicaceae > Flexifilum. The sequence continues at coordinate 13,778 of DAOUBU010000024.1, read as the reverse complement.
AGCAGCGCTGGGGTGAACAGGATCAGGTCGATCAGCGAGAACTGGAGGAAAGCCTGCAGCAGCGGCAGATCGGGCTGGCAGGTGACCCCATCCGTGGGCGGCTGCTGCGCCACCAGACTGAAGAGCAGCGGCAGTCCGTTGTGGATCACGTGGGCGCCGATGGCCAGGGCCAATCCGAAGAGCGGCGCCGTCACTTTGACCCATCCCGCGGTCGTCTGGCGCGCCAGACCGAGAAACATGCCGAACAGGCCGGTATACAGCGCATGACCGGCCAGCCCGAACAGCGCGTAGCGGCTGCCGAACTGAAGCCCCCACGCCGGATCGCCGCAGGTGACCACCCCTTTGACCAGGTACATGCTGGTCTCGAACCAGGTGAAACCCATACCGATCAGCGCGCCGTAGATCAGGCCGTCACGCATGTTGTCGAATTCGCCGCGCAGCAGCACCAGCAGCACCAGCACGCCCAGGCCCTTGACGATCTCCTCGACCAGCGGCCCGGCGATCGGCGCGCCGATCAGCAGCGGTGCATTCGGCCCCAGCCGCTGCAGCAGTTCCGGGGCATTGTTCAGCAGTTCGGCGATCTGATTGAGGACGACCCGGTTAATGGGCAGCGCCAGCCCAGTCGCGATGACCGCCCCCCACAGGAATGCGATCAGCATCACCCACAGCGACTCGCGCTCCCGGCGATCGAGGAAACGCAAAATGATGAACGGGACGAACGAGGCCAGCGTCGTCATCAGCAGCCCGGTGAGCAGCACCTGCACCAGCGGCTCGGTCATGGTGAATGGTTGGAGGAACTGACTGAAGGCCAGCATGAAGATGATGAGCAGCAAACCGAGGACGACGATCGCGTAGGGAAGGCGGCGCAGGGGGGAACCGGCCAGCACAGGATGAATGGTGTTCATGAGCGTGAGGTGCTTTCTGTCGATGAGAACGACATGCTGCTGAGTTGACGTCCGGCCCGCTGCACCTGACCGCGGGCCGGACGACGCAATGATTGACCTGGTTCAGCGGGCGCGCGGATCGCAGCCGCCCTGCAGGAACGGCTCCACCCGGTTCAACCAGACCGTGGTCAGGTCGGGCGGCGCGACGCTGTACCAGGCCTCCCCGTTGACGTACTGGACGCCGGTCGCCTCCCAGGCGCGCGCCGCGAGCTGTGTCAGAAGCTGGCCGTATGGCGCTTCGAACGCGGGCCACGGGCTGGTCAGCACGATGAAGCACTGGTTGGGCCGGAAGTTGTAGATCGGCGGCGGCGGGACGGCCGTCGGCGGCGGGGGCGGTGGGGGCTGCACGCCGCAGTTGCCCTGCTGAAGCGTGTACTGCGTCCGCACCGTCTCACTGCCCAGCGAGGCGCGCACCTCGTGCGCTTCGTTGAAATATACGCTCGTCGTCAGCGGGACGACGACGACGAAATTGCCGCCGGGGTTCAGCGCCGGGAAGGTGCCGTAAGCCGTCGCGGTGATCTCGCCGGTGCGGATGTTGATATCCTGAACCGTGACCGTCGCGCCATCGGCGACCGCCGTGCCCGCGTTGGCGACGTTGATCTCGACCTCAAATGGGACGCCGCAGGTCGCTGAGCCGCCGCGGATCGCGATCCCGTTCAGGACGACGTTCGGGGCGGCGGGCGGCGGCAGCGGCGCGGGCGGCGCGACGAACGGCAGCCCGGACGTATCGCCGACGATCGTGACCACCGTCGGCGAGACCCAACCGGTCATGCCGCCCAGAAGCTGGATCAGGTACCAGCCGGTTCCGTTGGCGCTCAGCGCGGTCACGATCGCGCCCGCCTGATCGAGCGCGGCGACGATCGGGCAGCCGACGTTATCGACCTGATCGCAGTAGCGCACGTTGACGGCCAGCAGGCCCGGGCCGGGCAGGGCGATCGGCGGGCTGGCGGGCGGGGGCGGCTCCTGCGTGGGCGGCGGCAGGGGCGGCGGCGTCGGCAGGCCGATCCCGGCCAGCGCTTCGTCGATCACGCGCTGGGTATAGGCGCTGAAACGGGTGTTGTTGACGCGGATCGGCGTCACGGTGTCGGTGTAGGCCTCCTGCCGGTCGTTCACCACCACCAGACGCAGCGCGTACAGCCCATCGGGGACGGTGGTCGTGTCCAGCGTGGCCAGCGGCCCGTTGATGACCGGCGTCGTCTGGGCGGCTGTGGCCGGGATCCACGGGGCGTTCTCCGGGATACTCAGATCATCGTTCAACTGAATATATTCCAGATAGTAATACATCAGTCCGTCCACGGCGGCGGTGCCGATGACATCGCCGCTGAAGAAGACCTCCGAGACCGGGACGGGCCAGGTGATTTCGACCGGATTGACGATCGGCGTCGTGTTCGCGGTATCCTGCGCGTGCAGACCGCCGACCGCGATCGCCAGCCAGGCGAACAGGATGAAGAAAGCGGTATATTTGGGCATGAGGGAATCCCCCAATTCTGAAGTTAATTGATCCGCGCATTCGATGATAACATCAATAAATGACACGACCAATTACCGAATTAGGGGGGCAAGGCGGTGTCCGCTACCGCTGAACTCCCGCGGGGCGGCGCGAATATGACCAAAATCATCGTCCATACCGATCGATCCGGGGGTAAGATCAAGTCAGCGGTGTGCTGACTGCATCGAGTGCGGAGGATGGCTGCGATGACCCGATCTCAACGTCTGCTCGCTCTGGGAGTCGTCTTTCTCATCGGACTGGGTCTGATCCCGGTGCTGCTGCCCCGGCTGCTCGTCGGGCCGCTTGCGCTGCCGACGATCCTCGTGCTGCTCACCACGGGGCTGTTCCTGCTGGTGCGCTTCATCCAGGTCGCACAGGCGGAGGCGAACGAGAGCAAACGCAAACGCCTGCGGGACGAACGCGACGTCCTCGATGCCATCGACCAGCTCATCGACTCGCTCGATGACGATCAGATCCGCTACCTGAGCGATCGGCTGGAGCAGCGCCGCCGCCTGATCGATCCGCCGTCCGACGGCGCGGCCCCACCGCTGCCGGACGAGACCACAGCCCGGCGCGATCGCCGCGCGGTGTAGGGGCTGACGCCCGTCCGCCGAACTGCCGTTTTTCAGCTTCACCCGGTTGTCTCGCAGTGAAAGAGGGCGATCATGACCCCGGAAACGGACAGGCTGATCACGGAACGGATTCGTTATCCATCGGGCGGTTTGATCAAGTGGCTGTACAAGACCCCGATCCTGCTCTACCGGCTCGGCCTGGGCGGGGTGATCGGGCGGCTGTTCATGATCATGACGACCACCGGGCGCACAAGCGGCCTGCCGCGCCGCACCGCCATCGAGTACCACCAGTACAATGGACGGAAGTACGTCATGGTCGGCTGGGAGCATTCCGACTGGTATCGCAACCTGCTGGCTGACCCCCGCCTGACGATCCAGACGGCGGACGGCGTCGAGCATGTGCGCGCGCGCCGGCTGGTGACGGATGCCGAATATCACGAGGCCTGGGATTTCGCGGAGCGCAGTCCGTTCATGCGCGCGGTGATGAAGCTGACCGGGGCGAAGCTGACGCGCGAGCAGTTCATCAGCCAGAAAGACCGCTTCATCCTGCTCACGTTCGACCCGACGGAGGAACCGACCCCGCCGCCGCTGCCCGCTGATCTGAGCTGGGCGCTGTCGGCGTTCACGGCGCTGCTGGCGATCGGGGTGCTCGTCGCGGGCCGCCGCCGCCAGTGAGGCCATCCCGCTTCAGGTCTTCAGCCGCCGGGTGACCTGCGCCAGGATCTCATCGGCGCATTCTTCGATCGGTTTGTCGGTCGTATCGATGATGGCGAAGTGCGCCCGGCGGCACACTGCGCGCGCATACTCCAGCTCGTCCAGCAGTTGATCCGGGTCGCTGTAGCCCGTCCCGGTTTGCAGGCCGAGGTGCTGCCCGCGCCGCTGCCGATAGGCGATCAACTGGCCGGGCTGCACCGTCAGGCCGACCACGCGCCGCGGATCGATGGTGAACAACTGCGGCGGCAGGGCGACCTCGCGCATGATCGGCACGTTGGCGACCTTCCAGCCCAGCGTGGACAGGTACATGCTCAGCGGCGTCTTGCCGACGCGCGAGACGCCCGCCAGCACGATCTCAGCCTGGTCGAGTTCCGCCGCCCGTTTGCCGTCATCGTGGGCGACAGCGAATTCGATCGCCTCGATGCGCCTGAGATCGTTTTCGTGCATCTTGCGGTACAGACCGGGCCGTCCCACCGGTTCCTGCCCCAGCACGCGGGTCAGATCGCGCAGCAGCGGGCCGATCAGATCGATCTCGATCACGCCCGCCGCCCGCGCCCGCTCGATCAGATCGCGGCGCAGCGCGGCATCGACCAGCGTATGGACGATGATGCCGCCTTCCGCCGCCGCCCGCGCGACGACCGCCGCCAGCGCCGCCGCATCGCGCACCTGGGGCACGATCACGACCGCCACCGCGCTGGCCTCGAACTGCGCCAGGGCGGTGCGCACGAGCTGACTGCCGCTCGTCCCCATCCCCCCGGAGACCACGAACACGGTTTGTTCCGCCATACGCCGCTGCCTCCGCGACCTGTCAGTTTTGCTGGTGGATTGTGCCCCGCCAGCGGCGCGCGGTCAGTGCTGAAGATCACGATCGCGGGCTGTCAACTGGCACGACTCCGTCGTCCGATTGAGGCAGTTTGCACGGATCGATCATGACAATCTGCCCAAACACATATGACCTTTTGAACTATCCCGAATGCCGGCGCGGACGTACAGTCAGGGTAGAGTTCCGGATCACTGTGGGAATGGGATAATGGCCAGAGGAACAGTTGTCATCGATCAGGAACGGTGCAAAGGCTGCGAGCTGTGCACCACGGTCTGTCCCCAGCATGTGCTGGAGATGGATACGACGAGTTTGAACAGCAAGGGGTATCACCCCGCCATGCTGAACGATCGCTACGGGCGCTGCACCGGCTGCGCGATCTGCGCCGTCATCTGCCCGGATGTATGCATCACGGTTTACCGCGAGGGCAAGGTGGAAGCGGCGCCGGCCCGGAACGGCGCGGGAGGGTGAACGATGGCCCTGGAGATGTTGAAAGGCAATATCGCGATCGCCGAGGCGGCGGTGCGCGCTGGACTAGAAGCTTATTTTGGATACCCGATTACGCCGCAAACAGAACTTCTTGAATACCTGTCCGCCCGGATGCCCGAACTGAACCGCGTCTTTTTGCAGGCCGAAAGCGAAGTGGCGGCCATCAACCAGGTGTACGGCGCGGCCAGCGCGGGCGCGCGCGTCATGACCTCCACCAGCAGTCCCGGCTTCAGCCTGATGCAGGAAGGCCTGTCGTACATCGCCGGATCCGACGTGCCGTGCGTGGTCGTCGATATGATGCGCGGCGGGCCGGGGCTGGGCAACATCCTGCCCTCGCAGGGCGATTACTTCCAGGTCACGCGCTCCGCCGGGCACGGCGATTACCACCCGATCGTGCTGGCTCCAGCCTCCGTCCAGGAGGCGATCGATTTCACCGTGCTGGCCTTCGATCTGGCGGACCGGTATCGCCACATCGTCATCATCGCCGCCGACGGTCAGATCGGCCAGATGATGGAGCCGGCGGAACTGCCGCCGATGCAGCCGCTGCGCCCGCGCCCGCCCTGGGCGCTGACGGGCGCGAAAGGCCGCCCGCGCAACCTGATCTCGTCGATCTACCTCAGAGCGGAGGATGAAGAGGCCTACAACCAGTCGATCCAGCGGCGGCTGGAGATCATCCGGCGCGAGGAACAGCGCAGCGTCGAATACCTGACGGAGGATGCCGATCTGCTCGTCATCGGCTTCGGCACGGCGGGCCGCGTCGCCCAGAGCGCGGTCGAAATGGCGCGCGAGCGCGGGCTGCGCGTCGGCCTGCTGCGCCCGCAGACGCTGTGGCCGTTCCCGGACGATCGCATCTCGCGCCTGGCGGACAGCGTCCGCGCCTGCCTGGTGGTGGAGATGAACGCCGGGCAGATGCTCGACGATGTGCGCCTGGCCGTCGGCGGGCAGATCCCGGTCAAATTCTACGGGCGCATGGGCGGCGTCGTCCCGGTTCCGGAAGAGATCCTTCAAGCCATCGAGCACGAATATCACCTGCTTGCGGTGCAGGTCTGATCCACCAGGGGAGGCAGCAGTCATGGTCAGCACGATGATCCCACCGGCGGCGGCGCAGATGACGATCGTTTACCAGCGCCCGGAGTCGCTGGCGGATACCCGCACGCATTACTGCCCCGGCTGCACCCACGGCGTGGCGCAGCGCCTGCTCGCCGAAGCGATCGATGAGCTGGGCCTGCGCGAGCGCGCCATCCTGGTCGCGCCGGTCGGCTGCTCGGTGTTCGCTTACCAGTACTACAACTTCGACGGCTGCGAGGCGGCCCACGGGCGCGCCCCGGCCATGGCCACCGGCATCAAGCGCGTCAACCCGGAGAGCATCGTCATCACCTACCAGGGGGATGGCGATCTGGTCTCGATCGGCGCGGCGGAGATCCTGCACACGGCGGCGCGCGGCGAGCCGATCACGACGATCTTCATCAACAATGCCGTCTACGGCATGACCGGCGGCCAGATGGCCCCGACGTCGCTGCCGGGCCAGCGCACCACGTCCTCACCCGCCGGGCGCGATGTCCGGCAGGCCGGCTTCCCGATCCGCATGAGCGAGCTGCTGGCCCAGCTCGATGGCTCCGCGTACATCGTGCGCCGGTCGCTGCACGACGTGCGCCACATCCGCCAGGCGAAGAAGGCCATCCTGACCGCGCTCAAAGTGCAGGAACGCGGCCTGGGCTTCAGTATGGTCGAACTGCTGTCGAGCTGCCCGACCAACTGGGGCCTGACACCCGCCGAGGCGCTGACCTGGATGGAAACGCACATGCTGCCGCAGTACCCGCTCGGCGATTTCAAAGTCGTCGATGCGGTCAGCGGGCTGTGACAACCGAACGGGCTGACGGGACAAGGAGGAACGATCATGTTGGAGACCTTCGTCTTCGCCGGGTTCGGCGGCCAGGGCGTGATGTTCGCCGGGCAGCTTCTGGCTTATGCCGCCATGGATGCCGGGCTGGAAGTGGCCTGGATCCCGTCGTATGGGCCGGAGATGCGCGGCGGCACGGCCCACTGTCTGACCGCGATCAGCGATCGCCCGATCGGCTCGCCGATCGTGCAGCATCCGAAAGTGGCGGTCGTGTTCAACAATCCGTCGTTCGAAAAATACGAGCCGCTCGTCGCCCATGACGGCCTGCTGGTCGTCAACGTCTCGCTGGTCGCCCACACCAGCAAGCGCACCGACCTGACCGAGGTGCTCGTCCCCGCCACGCAGATCGCGACGCAGCTCGGCGATGCCCGCGTGACCAACATGGTGCTGCTGGGCGCGGCGCTGACCGCCCGCCCCGTGCTGCCGCTTGAGGCGCTCGACCGGGCGCTGGAGAAGCATATCCCGGCGCACCGGCGGGGCCTGCTCGATCTCAACCGGGAAGCGGTGCGCCGCGGGGCCGAATACGGCGTCGGTATCCACTGCCTGGAACCGGCGTAACCGGCGCTTCCGCGCGTGCGGCGTCCCCGTGCCCCTCACCACCTCCAGCACGGGGACGTCGGCCCGACATGCCTCAGGGTTCAGCCACGGTGACGCGCACCGTCACAATATCGTCGGCGTTCAGCCCCTCCGCCCGGCGGACGGCATCCTTGAGCGGGACGAGATAGCGCCCCGCTTTCGGGATCAGTGACGTCGTCCAGCGGGTGGAACCGATCGCCACAGTGACCGGGATCACCCCCCAGCCGTAGGTGATCTGACCGGCGATCGACCGGAGCGCCTCGCTCTGGTCAGCGGGCAGGGCGACGAAATAGTACGGCGCTGGCCCGCGCCACACGAACACAACCTCGGTGAATTCAAAGATCACGGCATGCCCTCCCGGCTCGATGCGCCGCGCTGAGGATACAGCGCCGCGCTGCGGCACGAAAGCTGCTGCCGCGTTCCGCCGCTCCCGACCGGCAGCGGTGAGGGCTGTCCGCCCGCCGCATGAATGGAACAAAGTTTAGTCGAAGGTTAACAACAATCGCAAGTTTTCGGGTAGAAGCCTTAACGTATTGACCGTATTGTGTGAGCACGATCTGGCTGCGACGAGTTGGAACAGTCAGCGGCCGTATTTGATGCATTTGCATTGAGGAGGGATTCATTGTGAGCAAGTATACGCTCAACCGCCGTCGGTTCCTGCAGATCAGCGGTCTTATGGGGATGGGACTGGCCGGCGGCCTGCTGCGCCCGCTGGCCTCGTTCGCTCAGTCGTCGTCCAGCCTGCCCACGCCCCCTCCGCCGGGGCCGATCGACCTGGAAGCCGCCGGCGGCATGGAAGCCCTGATCGAAGCCGCGCGCGCGGAAGGGGCGCTGTCCACCACCGCGCTGCCCGACGACTGGGCCAACTACGCCGGCATCAAGCGCGAATTCTTCACCCGCTACGACTTCCTGACCCACAATGACCTGACGCCGGACGCCAGCAGCGCCGAAGAGATCGAGCAGATCCGGGCCAACGCCGGCAACAGCGGCCCGCAGAACCCGGACGTGATCGACGTCGGCTTCGTGTGGGGCGAACAGGCGAAAGCTGAAGGCCTGCTCCAGCCGTACAAAGTGGCGACCTGGGACAGCATCCCCGAGGAGATCAAGGATCCGGAAGGCTTCTGGTACGGGAACTACTACGGCACGATGGCGTTCGAAGTCAACGTGGATGCCGTACCGTTCGTGCCGCGCGACTGGAGCGACCTGCTCGACCCGCGCCTGCGCGGTCTGATCGCCATCAACGACCCGGTGGCCGGCAGCCAGAACACCCACGCGGTGTGGGCGGCGGCGCTGGGCAACGGCGGCACGCTGGATGAGCCGGAGAAGGGCCTGGCCTTCTTCAAGCAGCTCGCGGAGAGCGGCAACCTCGTCCCGACGGGCTGGACGCCCAACCTGCTGGTGAGCGGTGAACTGCCGATCACGCTGCGCTGGGACTACAACGCGCTGGCCAACCGCGACAACAACGCCGATCAGGCGACGATCGAGGTCATTTACCCGGCCAGCGGCACGGTCGCGGGCGTGTATCTGTGCGCCATCAATGCGTATGCGCCGCGTCCCAATGCCGCCCGCCTGTGGATGGAGTTCGTCTACAGCGATGAAGGCCAGCTCCTGTTCCTGGAAGGGTATGCCAAGCCGGTGCGCTTCGACGACATGATGGAGCGCGGGGTGATCCCGGATGAGCTGCTCGAGCGGCTGCCCGTCTCGACCGCCCCGGTCTCCTTCCCGACGCTGGAGCAGCTCGCCTCCGGTCTGCAGTACATCCGCGACAACTGGGCGACCGAAGTCGGCATCGTCTACAACTAGAATTTGCCAGACCATGAGCACCGCGTGGGATGGGCGCGCTGCGGCGCGCCCGTCCCGCCTGGCCGCCGCGCCAGATGATTCAGGATGATCGAACCATGACTGCACTTTCCCACGCCGACCGGGCGGGTCAGCCCGCTGAGGGGGTTCGACCGCGCCCGCTCTCCTTAAACTGGATCGGATTAGTCCCTTTTTTCGCCTTCGTCGGCGTTTTTTTGATCCTGCCCGGCATCTCGATCGTCACGCGAAGTTTTGTCGATTCGGCGTCCAACTTCACGCTGGACAATTTCGGACGGCTGACCAACCCGGTCATCACGCTGGCCTACCGCAATTCGCTGCTGATCAGCGCGATCACGTCGATCAGCGGCGCGCTGCTGGGCGGCTTCCTGTCCTGGGCGATCACGCTGGGCGGCCTGCCCCGCTGGATACGCGGGGCGGTGCTCTCGTTCAGCGGCGTCGCAGCCAATTTCGCCGGCGTGCCGCTGGTTTTCGCTTTCATCTCCCTGCTGGGGCGGCTGGGCCTGATCAACCAGATCCTGCGCCCCACCGGGTTGAGCATCGACCCGCAGACCTTCCTGTACGGCTTCTGGGGGCTGTGTCTGGTCTACACGTATTTCCAGATTCCGCTCATGGTGCTGATCACCGTGCCGGCGATCGAGGGGCTGCGCCAGGAATGGCGGGAAGCGGCGGAAAATCTGGGCGCATCGCAGGCGCAGTACTGGCGCTTCGTCGGCCTGCCGATCCTGATGCCCGCCATCCTGGGGGCGATGGCGCTGCTGTTCGCCAACGCCTTCAGCACCTACGTCACAGCGACCGCGCTGCTGGGCGCGGTCGGTCAGACCTACGCGGTCACGATCGTGCTGGCCAATCAGTTCCGCACCGATACGTTCGGCGATCCGGGGTTGGGGTATGCGCTGGCTTTCAGCATGATCCTGGTCATCGGGGTCACGATCGCCGTCTACACGATCAGCCGCCGCCGGGCGGAGCGCTGGCTGAGGAGGGCATGACATCATGATGCAGACATCGCGTCGGCCTTCCGGGCTGTCGTATCTGGCGCTGTTCCTGGCCGCCGTCATCCTCATCCTGCCGCTGATCGCCATGGTCTGGGCCTCGATCACCACCCCGCGCGGCGACGTGTACTTCGGGGCCTACATCGAGGTCTTCCAGGCGCCCCAGTTCGCGCAGACGTTCTTCTTCTCGCTGCGTTCCGCCCTGATCACGATCGTGTTGAGCGCGCTGCTGGTCGTGCCGACGGCCTACTGGGTGCAGCTTCGTCTGCCGCGCATGCGCCCGGTGATCGAATTCCTCACCGTGGTGCCGCTGGTCATCCCGTCGCTGCTGATGACGTTCGGTCTGATCCGGGTCTTCAACAATACCCCGCTGACCAACAGCAGCGAAGGGCTGTACGTGCTGCTGCTGGGCGCATACGTGATCATCTCGTTTCCGTTCATGTACCGCGCGGTCGATGCCGGGATGCAGGCGATCAATGTGCGCCTGCTGACGGAGGCGGCGCAGAGCCTGGGCGCGAGCTGGTTCACGATCCTGCTGCGCGTCATCTTCCCCAATATGCTGGTTGCCGTGCTCAATGGCAGCTTCATCACGTTCGCCATCGTGCTGGGCGAATTCACCGTCGCCTCGCTGCTCAACCAGCCCGCCTTCAGCCCGTACATGCTCGATCTGAGTTCGCGCCAGGGCGATCAGGCGACGGCGCTGGGCATCGTGACCTTTCTGCTGACCTGGGCCAGCATCGCGGCGATCGAGCGTCTGGGGCGCGGGCGTGGGGCGGTCAGCCCGACCGGTGGGCGCTGAAGCGAGCGCTGGAGCGAAGGAGGACGAACGCATGGCCTTTCTGGAATTGACCGGCATTCGCAAAGAATTTGGCGCGACCGTCGCCGTGCGCGACTTCAGCATGAGCATCCAGCAGGGCGAGTTCATCTCGCTGCTGGGGCCGAGCGGCTGCGGGAAGACGACGGTGCTGCGCATGATCGCCGGCTTTGAGCATCCCACCCGCGGCGCGATCGTCATCGACGGGCGCGATGTGACCGGCGTCAGCGCCAACAAACGCAACATCGGCATGGTGTTTCAGCAGTACGCGCTTTTCCCGAATATGACGGTGGCGGAAAACATCCAGTTCGGCCTGAAAGTGCGCCGGGCGGATGCGGCGCTGCGCAAACAGCGCGTCGCGGAGATGCTCGAGATCATCCACATGCGCGATTTCGGCGCGCGCTTCCCGCACCAGCTTTCCGGTGGGCAGCAGCAGCGCGTCGCGCTGGCGCGGGCGCTGGCCATCCAGCCCACCCTGCTGCTGCTCGACGAGCCGCTGTCCGCGCTGGACGCCAAGATCCGCGTGACGCTGCGCCAGGAGATCCGCTCCATTCAGCGCCAGCTCGGCATCACCACGATCTTCGTCACGCACGATCAGGAAGAAGCGCTCTCGATCAGCGATCGCATCGTGGTGATGAACGCCGGCATCGCCGAGCAGATCGGCACCCCGCTGGAGATCTACAACAGCCCGCAGACGCAGTTCGTGGCGTCGTTCATCGGCACGCTCAACGTGCTGCACGGCCACGTGATCGATCGGGCATCCGGGCGCATCCGCATCGATGGGCAGGAGGTGACGACCGGCATGCTGATCAGCGACGGCAAGGAGACGGTGTCGATCGCGCTGCGCCCGGAGACGATCCGCATCGGCTACACCAACGGACACAGCAGCGCGCTCAGCGCCACGGTTGAGGATGTCTACTTCATGGGATCGGTCGTGCGCGTGCGCACCCGGCTGGCGGAGCAGCATGTCAACGTCGATACGTTCAACAGCGCCGGCATGTCGATCCCGAAAGTGGGGGAGCAGGTTCAGCTCGCCTTCCCGGCGGAAGCGGCGCGGGTGCTGACCGATACCGCATCCGCTGATGCCGGCCCGCGGCACTGAGCGGCGCGCGGCGGCGCTCAGCCGCCGGCGGCGATCGGGATATCGATCGGGAGGGCCGCCCCGGACGCGGTCGGTGGCACGGGCATGGGAGCGCCGGGCAGCCGGGCCTGCATGCTCCACGGCCCCGTCCAGGTGACCTCGACCTGCGCGAGCTGGCCGCGCCACTCGCGGCTGTCATCCTCGAAAAAGACCAGCTTGTTCTGCGGCGTGCGCCCGCGCCATTTGCCCCGATGCTGATCTTCCACCAGCACCTCGACGGTCTGGCCGAGGTAGGCGGCGTTCTTTTCCGCCAGGATGCGCGCCATCAGCTCGTTGAGCGCGTCGAAGCGGGCCTTCTTGACCTCCGGGGGCACGTCGTCTGCCATCCGCCGGGCGGACACGGTGCCGGGGCGCGGGCTGTACATCGCCAGATGCGCCTTGTCCAGCCGCAGATCGGCCAGCAGGTCGTAAGTGCCCTGGAACTGGGCGTCGGTTTCACCGCAGAAGCCGACGATGATATCGGTGTGAATGGCGACATCGGGGATGCGCGCGCGGATGCGCTCGATCAGGCGGCGGTACTGCTCCACCGTGTAGCCGCGCTTCATCCGTTCGAGCACGACATCGTCACCGGCCTGCACCGGGACTTCGATCTGCGGCATGACGCGGGGCAGTTCGGCCACGGTATCGAGCAGTTTGTCGCTCATCCAGTTCGGGTGGCTGGTGAGGAAGCGGATGCGTTTGAGATCGGTCTCTTCGGCGACATGGTGGACGACGCGCAGCAGGTCAGCCAGATCGGGGCCGTCGGGGATATCCTTGCCGTAGCGATCGACGATCTGGCCCAGCAGGGTCACTTCCTGCACGCCCTGGCGCGCCAGGCTGCGCACGTGGGCGACGATCTCGCCCACCGGGCGGCTGCGCTCCACCCCGCGCCGGAAGGGGATGATGCAGAAAGTGCAGGCGTGCGAGCAGCCGTATACGACCGGGACGTGCGCGCTGATCAGCGCCCCCTGCTCGTGCGCCGGCAGGATCAGCTCGCCATCCTGCACCCGATCGCGCAGGGCGCGCCGGTGCGCTTCCAGCGCCAGCGTTTCGTTCTCGGTCATCTGCGCGCTGAGGAAATCGATCAGCGGCGCGGGCTGGCTGGGCGGCAGGAAGACATCGACGAACGGCAGCTTCTTGCGCAGCGCCAGCGAATCGCGCACGCCGACCATGCAGCCCATCACGCCGATGACGCGGTCGGGGCGGGTTTTCTTGTCTTCGCCCAGCATGAACAGCCGGCCCAACGCCTTGTCTTCCGCCGATTGACGGACGACGCAGGTGTTGACGACGACGATATCGGCGTCGTCCGGGTCGGGGGCGGCGGTGTAGCCCATCCGCTCCAGTTCCGAGGCCAGAAGCTGCGAATCGGCTGTGTTCATCTGACAGCCATACGTCCAGATGTGATAGTGCTTGGGCATGGCGCTGTGACCGGTGACTCTTCCACTGATACCGCGTATTGTAATGGATCGACAAAACGGGCGTCAATCCGGGTATGGCGCGGGGCGGGCGCGGGGGGCGGGCGCAGGGGAC
>DAOUBU010000023.1:0-76518 GCA_034432395.1 Anaerolineae bacterium | reverse complement strand
GCCAGACGGGCGAAGCGAACGTATTTGCTCTCTCGTTTTCGGCTCATGTCCTATGATTTTACTGTCTCAACCTATCTTTGCAACTGAGCATTGTAAATTCATTTGTTGACTCATGCAATTTGCATTATGATTAAGAAACAATGGTGCTCATAGCCTGAGTTCAATCGGATTTTACTTTTTATCTACAGCGAGTGCGGCTCATGCAGGACGAGATCACGAATGCAGCGGTCTTGATCGTCGATGATGAAGCGGCGATCCGGTATTCAGTCAGCAAAACACTTCAGCGGGCGGGTTATGAGGTGCATGAAGCCGAAAGCGGCGAACATGCCCTGGCGCTGTTGAAAGCGCGCCCCTTTGACGTCATCCTGACCGATATCCGCATGCCCACTGGGATCGATGGCGTCGAACTGGTGCGGCGTATTAAAGAGATCGATCCCGATACTGTGATCATTCTGATGACAGGATATCCCAGTTTGAGCACTGCGGTAGAAGCGCTGCGCCTGGGCGCGCACGACTACCTGATCAAACCCAGTTCCAGCCAGGATATCCGCCAGAGTGTGGCACGCGGGGTGGAGCGGGCTAATAATCTGAAGCGGCGGCGTGCGCTACTGGATGCCATCCGCAGCAACATCAACGAACTCAGCCGTTCAAGTGAAGAAATTGCGGCTGCGCCAGCCGCGCTAGCGACGCATGAGGATGTGCAGGTCCGCAACGAAGATCACCTGCCCGAGCTGACGGTTGATGCCAACGGCAGCCAGGTGATGTCGCTTGGCCCGCTCACCATTTACCCTGGACGCTACCAGATCTCGGTTGAGGATCAGCCGATCGATCTCACGCCGACGGAATTCGATCTGCTGCTGTATCTGGCGGCGCACCGCGGGCGCGTCGTGTCCTGCCATGAGCTGGTGCGCGAGGTGCGCGGCTACAGCGTCAACGAGGCAGAAGCGCGCGAGGTTATCCGCCCGCATGTCAGCAATTTACGCCGCAAGCTTAAAGCAGCCGGTGATGAGGCCGATCTGATCGTCAATGTCCGCGGGATCGGGTATCGTTTGAGCGAGAAGCCGGAAGCGTGAAGGCCCGCCTGAAATTGCTTCATCTGCTGCAAGCTGTTTTTATTCTGGGCGGGCTGATCCTCTTATCAGCCCGCTCATCTGTTATGCTGATGGCGCAGTCCCCCGATGAGCGGATCGAGGCGACCCTGGCGGCGCTGACGCTGGAGCAGCGGATTGCGCAGATGTTCATGGTCACGCTGCACGGGCCGATCCTGACCGACGTCGGGGCGGATTTCCTGCGCACCTTCCAGCCCGGCGCGATCAGCTTGTTCACTGCCAATATCAGCAGCGCGCAGGGCGCGGCGGCGCTCACTGCCGATTTTCAGCGCACGATCGCCGCAGCGGGCGGTGTGCCGCTGCTGATCGCCGTCGATCAGGAAGGGGGCGTCGTCGCCCGGCTGACCGAACGGGCCGGGTTCACTGTGCTGCCTGCGCCGATCCTGCTGACCGCGGCGGGCAACGATCTGGCGGAGCGGGCCGGAGCATTGACTGCGCAGCAGTTGAGGGCGGTGGGTATCCAGATGAATCTGGCTCCGGTGGCCGACCTGGAGACCAATCCGGATAACCCGATCATCCGCCGGCGCGCGTTCGGCAGCCATCCCGACATCGTCAGCGAGGCGATCGCGGCTTACGTGCGCGGCTTGCAGACCGGCGGTGTCATGGCAACGCTGAAGCACTTCCCCGGCCACGGCGAAACCGCGCAGGATTCGCACGCGGTGCTGCAGGCGCTCGACCTCACTCGCGAGCGGCTGGAGACGGTCGAACTCGTCCCATTTCGGGCGGGGATCGCAGCCGGGGGAGCGGCGGTCATGGTCGCGCATATCTGGTATCCGGCGTATGATGCGCAGCGCATCCCGGCCTCTCTGTCTCATGCGGTTGTGACCGGCCTGCTGCGCGAACAGCTCGGCTTTGACGGGCTGGTGCTGACCGACGCGCTCGACATGAACGCGATCGATCTCGAATTTCCCTTCACTGAAGCGGCAGTCATGGCGGTCGAAGCCGGCGTCGATCTCCTCGTCCTCGGCCCCAGCGCCGGGCTGGAAGCGGCGCGCCGCGCGCATCAGGCGCTGCTCGATGCAGTCATGACCGGGCGCATTCCGCCGGAGCGGATCGCCGACTCCGTCCGCCGCATCCTTCGAGCCAAGTTCGAGTACGGCATCCTGGATGGGACAGCGCCCGATCCGACGGCCATCGACCGCGCGGCGGGTGAGGCTCTGATCGCTGACCTGTTCGCCGCCGCCGTGACCGTGGTTTACGATAGTAGCGATCGTATCCCGCTCGATCCGGACGTCCCGGTCACCATGATCTTCCCCGGCACGCGCTACGACATCCAGCGTGAATGCGCTCCGTACCGCGAGGATATTCGCTGGTGGGCGATCAACGACACGCCGACCGACGCCGAGATCGCGGCGGCGGCGCTTTTAGGGCGTGATGCCGGAACGTTCGTCGTCTGGACGCAGCAGGTCGCCGCCAATCCGGCTCAGGCTGATCTCGTCAACGCGCTGCCTTCGGAGCGCACAATTGCTGTGGCGCTGGCATCGCCCTATGACTGGGAACTGTATCCCGGTGTGGGGGCGTATCTGGCGCTGTATGTCCCTCTTCCACAGGCAGTTCCGCCGGCCTGCGCGGTGCTGTTCGGCGCGCGGTCAGCCACCGGTCGTCTGCCGGTACTGCTGAATAACCTGCCGAACTGAGTTCGCGATCAACAGCGCGCTTGTTGCGACGCAATCGCCCGGTTGGGCGTATAATTGGTGCTGACGATTCACCCCATCGGGATACACATCCTGCAGTCCGGGCCGGCGCTGGCCCGCACGGTCTGATGATCACACATCGCGAGGCATTATGGCAGGCACGCTCAACCCCGATTTGCTGTCGAAAGACATGGACGCCGCGCTCAACGACGCGGTGGTTTTGAAGGATCAGTATAAAAAGACGATGCTCACGCCGGAATTGATCCTGCTGGCGATCGTGCGCCAGCAGGACACAACGGCGGCGCGCATTCTGGAATTGTTCGCTACCCAGCGCGGGGTCGATCTCGACCGGCTTGACCGGCAGATCGTGCTGGCTGTCGAGAGCCGGCGCGATCAGAACGGCGATCTCGATTTCGCCGCACGTGGCAACCGTATGGTGCCCCTGTCGCGGCAGAGCATCATCCTGATCGATGACGCGCTCAGCCTGGCCAATTCGCAGGATCAGGTGCGCGTCGATACCGATCATGTGCTGCGCGTGCTGGCGGAGAGCACGATCAGCACCAGCGGTCTGCTGCGCCAGCAGGGGATCACGCCGAAAGCGATTACCGATGTCTTGATGGACGCCAGCACCATCCTGCGGCGCGACGCAACGACACAGGATCATGTGGCGGCCTCAAAGAAAGGTGAGCTGCGCGCAGTCTATTTTCGTGAGGGGCTGCTGCGCGAGATGATCAACATCCTGTCGCAGTCCATCGGACGGCATCTGATCCTGGTCGGGCCGGATGGCGTGGGCAAGCGCACGCTGGCCTATAGCCTGGCCCTGCTGATCGCCGAGGGCAAGGGGCCGAAAGGCCTGACTAGCCTGGTGCAGGTGGATGAAACTGCGCTGCTCGATAGCGATCAGAAAGCCGTGCGGGCCGGGCTGAACCAGGCCCGCGGCGGCATCTTTTTCGTCCCACTCATCCACCGCTTCTTCGGCGGGCCGGTTAAGGCGGAATTCAGCAAAGCCGCACCGATGATTCAGAAGGCCTTCATCGAGCATGACCCGGTTATCATCGGCACGACGACGGAGCAGGAATGGGCGAACCGGCTGGCTGGCATCAACGCGATCGTTGAGAATACGACATTACTGCGCATCCCGGAGCCGAGCGTTGAAGAGGCGATCGAGATCATCAAGGTGCTGCGCCCGCATATCGAAAGCGATTACGCGCTCAAAGTCAGCGACGAGGCACTGACGCTGGCTGTCCGCCTGGCCAAGCGCTATCTGGGGGCCGTGCCGCTGCCCCGTTCGGCGGAGCAGCTTCTGCATCGCACGGCGGCCATGGTCAACATGAGTCTGTCCGGCGCGCCGACGCCGGGCAATGATCCGGGCACGGTGGATGCCGAAGACGTCACGCTGGCGGCCAGCCAGATGACCGGTGTGCCGGTCAACAAACTCGGCGAGGATGAGCGCCTGCGCTACGCCAGCATGGTCGAACATCTCAAAGAGCGCCTGATCGGGCAGGATCAGGCGGTGCTGGCGGTCAGCCGCGCCATCAAGACGGCGCGCGTCGGTTTCAAAGATCCCAAGCGCCCGATCGGATCGTTCCTGTTCCTGGGGCCGACCGGCGTCGGCAAGACCGAACTGGCCAAAGCGCTGGCCGAATTCATGTTCGGCAGCGAGGATGCCATGCTGCCGCTGGACATGAGCGAGTTCAAAGACGAGTCCAGCCTCAACCGCCTGCTCGGATCCCCCTCCGGCTATGTGGATAGCGAGGCGGGCGGCCAGCTCACCGAGCGCGTCAAGCAGCAGCCGTATATCATCGTCCTGTTCGACGAAGTAGAGAAAGCGCACCCGCGCATCATGGATATCCTGCTGCAGGTGATCGAGGAAGGCCGCCTGACCGATGGGCGCGGCAACACGGTCAATTTCAGCGAGACGGTCATCATCCTGACGAGCAATCTGGGATCGGAACATCTGGCCGTGCCCGTTATCACCGATGAGATCCACGATCTGGCGATGGAAGCTGTGCGCACATGGTTCCGGCCTGAATTTCTGAACCGTCTGGATGAGATCATCATGTTCAACGCCCTCACCAGCGACGATCTGTACAACATCCTCAAGCTTCAGTTGAAAAAGGAAGCGAAAATGGGCGAGGAAAGCGGTCTCAAACTGGAGTTCACCGAGGCCGCGCTGCGCTGGATGCTGGCGCAGAACGATGAGCCGGAATACGGCGCACGCCCGTTGCGGCGCATCATCCGGCGCAGCGTGCGCGAGCCGCTGGCCGACTTCCTGCTGCGTGAGAACCCGCCGGTGGGCACGAGCATCCGCATCGATGCCGCGCCGGAGGGGACAGCTCTGACTTTCACTGCGCTGGTTGGCGGCCAGCAGATCGTCGTTTCCAGTTAAACGCGCAGCACAGATGGGTGAAGCCAGGGGTGACGATGCCGATCAATGACGATACCATCACGGCGCGCCCGCTGCCGCGCAAGCCAGATACTGGCTTGCAGGCCTGGCTGGCAACTGTGGGCTACATTGCCAGCGAGTACAGCCCGGACGCCGCGCTGATCATCCGCGCTGCGCCCGGCGATGCCGGCCCGGTGTGGGCGGCCCGCGTTTCGTGGGGGCGGGTCAGCGAAGCGGTCGATGACCAGCCGTCGCTGATGGCAGCGCTGCGAGGATTGTGGCTGCAGGTCGAGCGGGTGCACCGCATCTTCAAGACGCTGGAGGCCGCGACAAAACGCCCGGCCAACTATCCCGAACATCTCTGGGTCGATGGGCCGACTGCCGAGACGCTGGAGCGCCTGATCGCGGTCACCGGTTGGGCCTTCGCCACCGACTGGACGCTGCTCTTCATCTATCGCCCGGTGGAAGATCCGGAGCAGCGCGTCATCGCCCGGCTGTCCGCAGCGAATGGCACGATCCATGTAGGGGGGCAGGGCACGACTCTGCAAGCTGCCTGTTTTGACCTGTATCGCAACGCCGCTCCGGACTACTTCGCCCGGGCCGGACGCCATTTGACCGATTTTTTCACGACCTCGTCGTAATCTTCTACATGGCCGACAGACCGTCGCTCCGACTTCGCGCTCGTCCGGCGCGCCGATCGCCGGATGAAGAATCGGCCCCGGCATGGTATCTTTTGCGCCAGATCGGCTGTATGGGAGTTACAGGGAAGAAACAATGGCTGACATCATCACGACCATTTTTCGCAAATACGATATCCGCGGGACGGTGGCGGGCGATCATCCGCAGCTCACACCGGATGTCGCGCATCTGGTCGGTAAGGCGCTGGGGACGTACCTGCCGCGCACGTTCGGCACGGAGCGCGTTTTCGTCGGCATGGATAACCGCCTGACCTCCCCGCCGCTGCACAGCGCGTTGATCGAGGGGCTGCTCTCCACCGGCATGAATGTGACCGATATCGGCCCGGTGCTGACCCCGACGACGTATTTCGCCTCGGCCAGTTATCCGGGGGTCGGCGCGGGCGTCATGATCACGGGCAGCCACTTGAGCACGCTCTACAACGGCATCAAGATGGCCTATGGCCCGCTGGCGCTGGCCGATCAGCAGATCCAGGCTCTGCTCACCCTCATCCAGAACGACGATTTCGCGGTCGGGCAGGGCGAACTGAGCCGCGACTACGACATGATCCACAAACACATGGCGGCGATCAAAGCCAAAGTGACGATCGCGCGCCCGCTCAAGGTTGTGCTCGATGCTGGCAACGGCCTGAGCGGCACATACATCCCGCCGCTGCTGGCAGAGCTTGGCATCGAGGTGGACTGCCTGTACTGCGAGAGCGACGGCACCTACCCCAATCATCTGCCCAACCCGGAAGATCCGGACATGACCAAAGATCTGGAAGCGCGCGTCGTCGCTATCGGGGCTGATCTCGGTCTGGCCTTCGACGGTGACGCGGATCGCTGTGGTTTCATCGACGATCACGGCCATCACATCGCCGCTGACCGGCTGCTGGCTGTGCTGGCGCGCGATCTGCTCGCCCGGCGCCCCGGCGCGACCATCGTCTTCGATGTCAAGGCATCGCAGGCGCTGCCCGACGAAATCCGCAAATACGGTGGCGTCCCGCTGATGTGGAAGACCGGCCACAGCCTGATGAAGCTCAAGATGCACGAAGTTGGCTCGCCACTGGGCGGCGAAGTCAGCGGGCATCTGTTCACCGGTGAGGATTACTACGGCTTCGACGATGCGCCGCTGATCGCGCTGCGCACGCTGGAGATCGTGGCGAAAACAGGTCGGACGATCTCCGAATTGTTCGCTGATCTGCCTCAGCTCGTGGCTACGCCGGAGATCATCCTGTCCGCGCCGGATGCGATCAAGTTCGAGATCATCCGCGAAATTCAGGAAGCGCTGAGCAAGGATTATGAAGTGATCACGCTGGACGGCGCGCGCGCCCAGTTCGAGCAGGGGTGGGGGTTGGTGCGCGCGTCCAACACCCAGCCGGCGATCACGCTGCGTTTTGAGGCCTATAACGCCGCCGATTTGGTGACGTATATGCAGCGTTTCAAGGCCCTGCTCGATCACCACCCTGAGGTCGACCAGGGAAAGCTGATCGAGCAGATCGACCGTTTCAGCCGGATGTAGCCTGTGCCGACGTTCGAGGAAATTTACGCCGCGCACGCCGATCGCTACGAGGCGCTGGTCAACCGGGAAGATTACGAGGGCAACCTGCTGGCCGCGCTGCGTCAGATCGTCCCGGCGCTGGAGCAGCCAATACCGGCGCTCACCATCGTCGAGTTCGGCGCGGGCACGGGGCGGTTGACGCGGCTGCTTGCACCGTTCGCGCGTGCGCTGTACGCCTTTGATGCCTCAGCCCATATGCTGGAAGCTGCGCGCGCCCATTTCACCCGGCCAGACAGGGCGCATGTGCACCTCGCCCGGGCCGACAACGCTGCCATCCCGTTGCCGGACACCTGCGCCGATCTGGTCATCGAGGGCTGGAGCTTCGGCCATCAGACGGCCTGGGCGGTGAACTGGCGCGTCACTGTCGCTGCGGCGCTGCGCGAGATGGATCGGCTGCTGCGCCCCGGCGGGACGGCGGTGCTGATCGAGACGATGACGACCGGCGCGCGCATCCCGCAGCCGCCGAATGCAGCGCTGGCCGCGCTCTACGACTGGTGGGAGCGCGAGCATGGTTTCCGCCGCATCGACGTGCGCACCGATTACCGTTTCGCGTCGCTCGACGAGGCCGAGGCCCTGGTGCGCTTCTTCTTCGGCCCGGCGCTGGGCGATCAGGTGCGCGCTGCCGGTTCCGTCATCGTGCCGGAGTGCACCGGCATCTGGTGGCGCAGCAAGGCGTGACCGACGGCTTCGGCCATCCCGGGGCGGCCTGCCCCGTTCCGGATCCGCATTCAGACAGCATTCGGCGCTGACAGCCGGGCCGATCGACCGGCAGAAAGAGCATGACATCCGATGTGGAATGAAGACTCGATCGGCGCGGTGGACGGGGCCTGGTTCGATGCCGGGCGCGGCCTGCGCCGCCCGCTGGTGGGGACGTACAGTTTTGACCGCTTCCCCGGTCTGATCCGCGCCGCGCTGACCGGTGATGGCGCGGCGGATGCCGACCTGATCGGCCCGCTGGCCGGGCGCTATGACCGCGTGCTCTTCATCTTCCTCGACGCCTTCGGCTGGCGCTACTTCGAGCCCGCGCTGGAGCGCAGCGCGTTCCTTCAGCGGGTGCAGCGCGACGGCGTGATCGCCAAGCTGACGTCGCAGTTCCCCTCCACGACCACGGCCCATATCACCACGCTGCATTTCGGCCTGCCCGTCGGGCAGAGCGGCGTCTACGAGTGGTTCTGCTATGAGCCGCGCCTCGACCGGCTGATCACGCCGCTGCTGTTTTCGTTCGCCGAGGATGCCGAGCCGAACACGCTGCTCAAGGATCCGACGCTGCCGCTGGAGGCCTATGCGCCGGGCCGCAGCCTGTTCGCCGCGCTGGCCGATGCGGGCGTGCGCAGTTACGTCGCCCAGTCGCGCCAGATCTTCGGCTCGGCGGCGTCGAAGATCACGTATGCCGGGGCCAAATGGCTGCCATTCCCGGATACGCGCGCCGGGCTGAAGCTGCTGGCGGAGGCCATGCGGGCTGATCCGGGGCCGGCGTACTTCTTCTTCTACTACGAGCTGATCGACAAGATCCTGCACAGGGCTGGGCCGGGGTCGCGCAAGGTCGAAAAACAGGTCAATACGGTGTTGGCGCAGATCGAAACCTACCTGATGCCGACGCTCGATGCGCTGCCCGGTCGCACGCTGCTGCTGATCAGCGCCGACCACGGCCAGGTCGAGATCAGCCCGCGCACCGTGACCTACCTGAACGAGGTCATCCCCGATCTGGAGCCGCTGATCCGGCGCGGCGCGGGCGGGCGTCCGCTGGTCCCGGCGGGATCGGCGCGCGATCTGTTCCTGCACATCCAGCCCGATCGCCTCGACGAGGCGTATGCGCTGCTGATCGAAAGTCCGCAGGTGCAGGGCAAAGCGCACGTCTACCGGACGACGGATCTGATCGCTGCCGGGGTCTTCGGCCCGGTCAGCGATGAATTCCGCCGCCGCGTGGGCGATCTGGTCGTGCTGCCGGAAGCGGGCCTGGGGATGTGGTGGCGCGATCCGGCGCAGTACAAACGCCACACGCAGAACTTCCGCGGTCATCACGGCGGGCTGACGCCGGCGGAAATGGATATCCCGCTGCTGGCGCTGGCCGTGGGCTGAGGGCGGGGTCGTCCGCCGCCGATCTCACAGGCTGCGATCGGACAGCTTGCGCGCGTAAAGCAGGACTGCCTGATACGCGGTCGGATCGGCGGACTGCGTGATGTAGTAGCCTTTGCCGTCGATGAAAATGGCGATCGCGCCGTCTTTCAGGGCGAAGGCCTCGGCTTCCTCCAGGTTGACCACGGCGGATTGAAAGGCGGTCAGATCGCCGCCGATCTCGACCTGCGGCGCGTTCACGCGGATCCACAGTGACATGATGCGCCGCCTCAGTCGTAGCGGGTGTTGAGCGATGGCGCGTTGCGGTTGACGAAATCCTCGCCCAGTTTGCTCACCAGTTTTTCGCGCAGTTTAGGCGTCTCTTCCGCCCACTTGTCGCGGAGCTGTTCTTTAGTCGCGCCGCGGCTGTCCCCCGCCAGCGCCGCCGCGCCGAGGAGCTGACGCGGCGCGGTGCGGATCTCACGGTGGACGCTGGTCGATCCGCAGTGCGGGCAGGCCGGTGACGGATCGTTGAACCCGTGCCGGGCTTCGAACGGGCGTCCGCAGGTTTCGCAGCGATAGTCGTACAGCGGCATGATCCCTACTCCAGACGAATGCGCGGGTTGAGCGCGGCGTACAGCAGATCGGCGGCCAGATTGGCGATGGCGTAGAAGAAGATCGTCACCATCACCACGGCCTGGATCAGCGGGATATCCTTGCGCTCGACCGCAGCGGTCATCAAACGACCCAATCCAGGATAATTATAAACGTTTTCGATGACGATCAGCCCGCCGATCAGCCAGCCGAACGACAGCGCGATCACCGTGATCGTCGGCAGCAGGGCATTGCGCAGCACGTGACGCCCGATCACGACGGGGCGCGGCAGCCCCTTGAGCACGGCGGTGCGCACATACGGCTTGCGCAGCTCGTCGATCACCCCGGCGCGCGTCATGCGCACGATGTAAGCCAGCAGCACGAAGGACGCCGTGACCGCTGGCAGGAAGAGCTGCCGCACCCATTCACCGGGCGGCTGCCCCGGCTGCGGCGTGGCTGTGGCCGGGAACCAGCCCAGGCCGAGCGCGAAGAGGTTGATCAGCACCAGCCCGGTGACGAATTCCGGCAGGCCGACGACCGACAGCGCCAGCGTCGAGATCAGGCTGTCGGCGGCCCGGTTCTCGTTCAGGCCGGCGATCACGCCGAGCAGGATGCTGACCGGCACGCACAGGAGCAGCGTCAGGCCGGCCAGCGCGGCGGAATTGCCGAGCCGGTCGAGGATCAGCGGGCGGATCGGCGCGCTGCCCGCTGTGAACGACGTCCCCCAGTTCCCGGTGACGAACCCCTCCAGCCAGCGCAGATACTGCACCGGCGCGGGATCGTTCAGATTGAGATCGGCGCGCAGCCGCTCGATCGCCTCGGGACGGGCATCGCGGCCCAGGATCAGGCGGGCGACATCGCCGGGCAGGAGCTGCGTCAGGGCGAAGACGACCGCCGAGGTGATCAGCAGCGTGATCGTCAGCAGGATGACGCGGCGGACGAGGAAACGGATCACATCGCCTCCTGGGTCGGGGTGCTGATCGCGCTTTGCAGCCGCGCCAGCTCATCGATCGGGATATGGCAGCGGATGAAATGGCCGTCGCCCGCATCGCGGAAGGGCGGGGCCTCCGTCTCGCAGATCGGGCCGATCTTGCGCGGGCAGCGCGTATGGAAGCGGCAGCCCGTCGGGACGCTGCGCGGGCCGGGCAGCTCGCCCGTCAGCCGGATCGGTTTCTGCGCTGCCAGCGGGTCGGGGATGGGGATGGCCGATACCAGCGCTTCCGTGTACGGGTGAGAGGGCGCGCTGTAGACATCGTCGCTGTCGCCCATTTCGACGATCTCGCCCAGGTAGAGCACCCCGATCCAGTCGGCCAGATAGCTGACCGCGTTCAGATCGTGCGAGATGAACAGGTAGGACGCCCCCCGGGCCGCGCGCATGTCTTTGAGCAGGTTCAGGATGACCGCCTGAACGCTGACATCGAGCGCGCTGGTCGGTTCGTCAGCGATCACCAGCGCCGGATCGGCGGCGAAGGCGCGGGCGATGGCAACGCGCTGCTTCTCGCCCCCGCTCAGTTCCGCCGGATAGCGCTTCGCGTATTCCGGCGGCAGGCGCACCATGCGCAGCAGATCGGCGACGCGCGCATCGAGCGTCTCCCGGTCAGCCTTCGGATCGAGCCGACGGATCGTCCGCGCCAGCGCCGCCCCGATCGTGCGGAACGGGTTGAGCGCATCGTTCGGGTTCTGGAAGACCATTTGCAGCTCGCGGAGCTGATCGCGGCTGCGCGCGCTCAGGCGGCGCGGCAGCGGCATGTTGAGCAGTTCCATCTCCCCCTCGTCCGCTGGCTCCAGCCCGACGATCAGCCGGGCCAGCGTCGTCTTGCCGCTGCCGCTTTCGCCGACCAGGCCGAGGGTGGAGCGGGCGCGGATGCGGATCGAGCCATCGACGAGCGCCCGGACGCCGGGATCGCGGCGGCCCAGCAGGGCCTCCAGCCGCGACGGCGGGTCGTAGATCTTGGTCAGGCCGCGCGTCTCCAGCACGTACCCATCGCTGACCGGCAGCCCGGCGTCAGCGCCGGCCGCGATCGGGGCCGCCGCGATCGTCAGGCCGCCGCTGGCGATCTCGCGCCAGCGGTGACAGTTGATCCAGTGGCCCGGTTCGATCGCCTCCAGCGGCGGTTTGACCGTATGGCATCGATCGACGGCGGCGGGGCAGCGCGCGGCGAAGACGCACCCCGCCGGGCGGTCGGCCAGGGCGGGGGCCGCGCCGTCGATGGTCGGCAGGCGCACTTCCCGGCCCTGCACCGGGCGGGGCAGGCTGGCCAGCAGGCCGATCGTGTACGGATGGGTCGGGTGGTGGTACAGCCGCGCAGCCGTATCCGCCTCCATGACTTCGCCGCCGTAGAGCACGGTCACGCGCTGGCACAGCCGGGCGATCAGGCCCAGATCGTGCGAGACGTACAGCGCGGCGGCCCCGGTCTCGTGGATCAGCTCGCGCACCAGATCGAGGATGACGGCCTGCGTCGTCACGTCGAGCGCGGTCGTCGGCTCGTCGAGGATGAGCAGGCGCGGGCGGGCGGCCAGCGCCATCGCGATGACGACGCGCTGCTGCATCCCGCCGCTCAACTGATGCGGGTAGCGCCGGGCCACCCGTTCAGCATCGGCGATGTGGACGGCGTGCAGCATCTCGACGGCGCGGGCGCGCGCCGTTCGACGCGGCAGCCGGTGATGCTGACGGTAGACTTCGGCGATCTGATCGCCGATCGGGTAGGCTGGGTTGAGCGCGGCCAGCGCGTCCTGCGGGACGAGCGCGATCTGCGCGCCCCACAGCGGGCGGCGCTCCGATTCGGGCAGCGCCACCAGATCGCGCCCGTCAAAGACGATGCTGCCCTGCGCGATGCGCGCGTTCGGCGCGAAGTAACCCATCACGGCCAGCGCCAGCGTCGATTTGCCGCTGCCGCTCTCGCCGACCAGCCCGTGGACTTCGCCCGGCGCGATCGTCAGGTGGATGCCGCGCAGCGCGTTGACCCAGCCGCGCCCCTGGCGGTAGTCGAGCCACAGATCGCGCACGTCGAGGATGGCTTCTGGCGTCGTCACATCTGACCCTCATAGCGGAACGCCCGGCGCAGCCCGTCGCTGAGCAGGTTGACGCCGATCACCAGCAGCGCGATCGCCCCCGCCGGGAACCACAGCGCCCACGGCGTCTGGCTGTAGCTGTCGCGCGCCTCGCTGACCATGCGTCCCCAGTCCGGCGAGGGCGGCTGCACCCCCAGCCCCAGAAAGCCAAGCGATGCGGTCAGGAAGATGGCGTAGGAGAAGCGCAGCGACGCCTCGACGACCAGCGCGGGCAGCACGCCGGGCAGCAGTTCGCGGAACAGGATGTAAAAGTGGGTCTCGCCGCGCAGCCGCGCCGCCTCGATATAGCCTGCGCCGCGCAGGTTGAGCGTCGCGCTGCGCACCACGCGGGCGACGATCGGCGTGTACAGCAGCACGATGACGATCACCAGCCCCGGCGCGGACGGCCCGATCGTCCCCAGCATGACCAGCGCCAGCATCAGCGCCGGGATGGCCAGCAGGCTGTCCAGCGCCCGGCTGATCACCTCGTCGATCCAGCCGCCGAAATAGCCGAGCGCCAGCCCCAGCGCCGCGCCGATGAGCACGGACAGCGCCGTGGCCGTCAGCGGCAGGGCGATGATCTCGCGCGCGCCCCACAGCACGCGGCTGAAGACATCGCGCCCCAGCCGATCCGTGCCGAACGGGTGCTCGATGCCCGGCGGCAGGCGGGCCGCCCCCCGGATGATCGTATCGTAGCGGTACGGCGCGATCAGCGGGCCGAAGAGCGCCAGCAGCACGAACAGCGTCACCAGGATCAGCCCGACCAGCGAGAGCGGCCGGGCTGCAAGCTGACGGATGACGCCCCCGGCGACGCGCAGCGCGCCCCGAAGGCGGATGGTGAACACCCCCAACACGTGCCTTCAGTTCAAACTCACCGGACGGAAATCGGTCAGCCCGGGGAACGGGGCCATGATCAGCCCGTCCACGCGATCCCGCACCGCGCCGAACAGCGGCGCAAAATACGGGACGATGATCGGCCCGCGCTCGCGGAAGATGGCGCTGATCTGCGCGTAGATCGCCCGGCGCGCCTCGTTGTCGCTCGTCCGGCTGGCTTCGGCCACCAGCGCCTCGACCTCCGGATCGCTGAAGCGCGTTTCGTTGAAATACGTCGCGATGCCGCTGGCGATATACGCCTCGCGCAGCAGGATCTGCGGGGACGGGCGCGCGCCCCACCCGGTGATGCCGAGCTGGACATCGAAGTAGTTATCCGGGTTGCTGATGTCGTAGTAGTAGCCCTCTTCCCGGATCTGGACATCGACGTTGATGCAGCCGGTTTCGCCCCACATCTGCTGAAGCACGGTCGCCAGATCGGGATATTCGAACGCATTCGGGGCGTACAGCGTGGCTTCCAGCGGGTTCATCCCCGCCTCGGTCAGCAGTTCGCAGGCGCGGGCGGGATCGTAGGCCTGATCGACCGCCTCGGAGTCGTAAAAATAGGCGAACACCGGCGCGATCGGGTCATTGTGGCCGACCACGCCGCGCCCGTTGAGCAGCACCTCGTTGAGGAACTCGCGATCGGTGGCGAACTTGAGCGCCTGGCGCACGCGCACATCCTCGCCCAGCGATCCGGCATCGGTGCGCAGGCGGATGACGGCGTGCTGGCTGGTCGCCTGGCTGAGCAGCGTCACGCCGGTGGCATCCTCCAGCCGATCGACCTGCGCCGCCGGGATCTTGAAGATGAAATCGACCGCGCCGCTCAGCAGGGCATCGACCTGGGCCACCGGATCGTCGATGTAGATGTGCTCCATCCCGGCCAGCGCGACCGGCCCACGCCAGTAAGCCTCATTGCGGACGAACACGGCGCGATCGCCCGGATTGAACGACTGAAGGACGAACGGCCCGGTTCCGTTGAAGCGGGCATAGGCCGCTGCGCCATCGCCCAGCACGTTGGGCTGCGTCGTCCCATCTTTGACGATGAACGCCTGCCGCGCGGCCACGCCGTAGATGAAATCGGCGTTGACTTCCGGGATGGTGAAGACGACGGTGGCCGGATCGGGCGCGCTGACGCTGAACTCGCCCAGCAGGTTGAGCGCGGGCGAGCCGACTTCCACCAGCCGGTTGAAGCTGTAGACGACATCGGCGGCGGTCAGCGGCGATCCGTCGTGGAAGGTCACGCCTTCGACCAGCGTGAAGGTGTAGGTCAGGCCGTCATCGCTGACCGTCCAGCGCTGCGCCAGGTTCGGGCCGACGGTCGAATCGGGCAGCACTTCGACCAGATAGTCGTAGATGGCGCGGTTGAACGCCGTCTCCGGGTCATTCGTGCCCAGCGCCGGGTCGAGCACGACCGGCGCATTCATGCCGACGCGCAGGACGCCGCCATCCTGGGCCGCGGCGGGCAGGGCGAACAGCGCGCCCGCGATCAGGACGAGGAAGAGCAGCCGTTTCATGAGCATCCCTTTCAGGGGTAGATCGGCGGTGGAACTGCCAGCCGCACGATCACGGACTTAGGTGGTGCCTGTACTCTGGTCAGACGCTTCCAGATCGAGCAGGATTACCCCGGCCTGCACTGACTGGCCGACGCCGTAGCGCAGATGGGTGACGATCCCGTCATAGGGCGCGCGGATGCGGTGCTCCATTTTCATCGCCTCGATGATGAGCAGCACATCGCCCTGTTTGACCGCCTGCCCGTCGCTCACGTTAACGCGGATCACCTGTCCCGGCATCGGTGAGCGCAGGCTGCCGACGCTCTCGCGGCTGGCCCGCCCGGCGGGCAGCGGATCGACGTATTCCAGGCGGTAGCTGTGCCCACTGACCCCGACCCAGATCGCGTTTCCGTCCACCGCTGTCACCACCGGCATCCGGTGACCATCGACCCCGATCTGCCAGCGCCCGGCTCCATTATGGGCCGCCTGGACGGCGTGCTGCGTTCCGTTCAGTTCGACCGTCCAGCGCCCGCCGCCCCGATCGGTCAGCGCCACCTGCCCCTTCATGTCGCCCGCGCGCAGAGTGTGACGTTCCGGGCGGTACGGGTTGCTGCGCCAGTTCGCGGCGGGCAGGCCGTCCACCGCCGCGCCGCGCTGCTCGCGCCAGGCCAGCGCCGCAGCGATCCAGCCGTGGGCCGGCGGCTCGACCGGGTCGGCCAGCAGTTCCGGGTGATGGGCGATGAAGCCGGTGTCGATGTTCCCGGCCAGATAATCCGGGTGCATCAGCACGCGGCGCAGGTATGCGGCGTTGTGGCGCAGGCCGAGCAGCGTCAGCCGCCCCAGCGCATGATCGAGGCGGGCCGCCGCCGCCGCCCGCGTCTCGCCCCAGGCGATGATCTTGGCGATCATCGGGTCGTAGTGGATCGTGATCGCGTCCCCGGTCTGAATGCCGGAATCGACGCGCAGCAGTTCGGGATCGGCGTCGGGCAGATCGAAGGCCAGGATCGTGCCGATGGAGGGGAGGAAGCCGTTGGCCGGATCCTCCGCGTACAGACGCACCTCGATGGCGTGACCGGTCAGCAGTTCGAGCGGATCGGGGAAGCCGCCGCTCAGTTCGAACAGCGTCGCGCCCTCGGCGATGCGGATCTGCCATTCGACCAGGTCGAAGCCGGAGCGCATCTCCGTCACCGGATGTTCGACCTGGAGGCGCGTGTTCATCTCCAGAAAATAGAAGTTCCGCTGCTGATCGAGGATGAATTCGACCGTGCCGGCGCTGATGTAGCCGATCTGCTGGCCGATGCTGACCGCCGCCGCGCACATCCGCGCGCGCAGATCGTCGTCGAGCGCCGTTGAGGGCGACTCTTCGATGATCTTCTGGTGCCGGCGCTGGATCGAGCACTCGCGTTCGCCCAGCGCGATCACGCCGCCGTGCCGATCGCCCATGATCTGGACTTCGACATGGCGCGGGTGGACGATGTACTTCTCCAGCAGCAGCGTCGGATCGCCGAAGGCCTGGGCCGCCTCGCGCCGCGCGCCCTCCAGCGCTTCCAGCAGATCCTCGGCGCTGTCAACGCGGCGCATCCCCTTGCCGCCGCCGCCCGCCGCCGCTTTGACCATGATCGGGTAGCCGATCTGGGCCGCCGCCGTCAGCAGCGCCTCGTCGGACTGATCCTCGCCGGAATAGCCGGGCACGACCGGGATATCGCGCAGCGTCAGTTTGGCCCGGCGCTTGTCCCCCATGGCCTCCATCGCTTCCGGCGGCGGGCCGATCCAGATCAGACCGGCCTCGGTCACAGCGCGGGCGAAGGTCGGGTTTTCCGCCAGAAAACCGAAGCCGGGGTGGACGGCATCCGCCCCGCTGAGGCGCGCCGCGCGCAGGATCGCCTCGATGTTCAGATAGCTCTCGGTGGCGGGCGCGCCGCCCAGGTGGACGGCTTCATCGGCCAGGGTGACGTGCAGCGCGCGCGCATCGGCATCGGAGTACACGGCGACGGTGAAGATCCCCAGCCGGCGGCAGGTGCGGATGATACGGCAGGCGATCTCGCCGCGGTTGGCGATGAGCAGCTTCCGGATCGCCATATCACACCGCCCAGCGCGGCGCGCGCTTCTGTTGAAAAGCCAGCATCCCTTCCTGTCCCTCCTCACTCAGGCGCAGTTGATTGAGCATGCGGGCGCGGAACGCGCGCGTCTCGCTCAACGGCTTGCCGGTCACCTCGCGGATCAGGGTCTTGATCGCGGCTAGCGCGTTCGGGCTGCACTGGCGCAGCTCGTTGAGGACGGCGGTCACGCATTCATCCAGGATCTCCGGCGGGCACACTTCATGGATCAGGCCCTGCTCGTGCGCGCTGACGCCGTCGATGCGCGCGCCCGTCAGCATCAGGATGCGCGCGCGCGTCAGGCCGATGCGCTGGATGACATGCGGGGCGATCAGGGCCGGGGCCAGCCCGACGCGCACCTCCGGCATGCCGAACTGCGCGCTGGTCGCGGCGATGGCGATATCGGAGACGCACACCAGGCCCAGACCGCCGCCCAGCGCGGCCCCCTCCACGCGGGCGATCAGCACCTGCGGCAGCGCGCCCGCGCCCAGCAGCACATCTTCCAGCCGGGCGACCAGGCGATCCTGCTCATCCGGGTCGTCGGTGGCCATGATGCGCAGCATGTCGCCCAGATCGCCGCCGGAACAGAAGCTGCCACCCGCCCCGGTGAGCACCACCGCGCGCACGTCCCGCCGCGCCTGCAGATCGGCGAAGCAGGCGAGCAGATCATCCATCATCTGGAAGTTCATGGCGTTGCTCTTCTGCGGGCGGTTGAGCGTGATGTAGGCGAACGGCGGCGCAGGCTCGTACAGAATGGTTTCGTAAGTCATTTGGCTTCGTCCACTTCCATCATCAGGATCAGCCCGGCCAGGCTTTTGCCCAGCGGGTCGATGCGCAGCGAGCGCGTCGCGCCGCCGTCCAGCGCATCGTAGAGCACGAAATTGAGCGCCTCGATGTTGTCCAGCTCATAGCGGACGACGCGCCCGGTCGTCAGTGGGCGGACGTGTTCGGCGACGCGCTCGGCGGTCAGCCAGCGTTTGAGCAGGGCGTAGGCTTCCGGGGTGCGGGCGATCACGCTGATGTTGGCGATGTTGCCTTTGTCCCCGGCCCGCCCGTAGGCCAGATCGAATACGGTGGTCATCCCGTCACCTCGAAGTAGGTTATGTCCGGTTCGATGTGCTGACGGCTGATCAGCGATGGCCACAGTCCCAGGATGACGCGCGGCTCGCCGCCCACCGTCGTCCCGCTGACGCTCATGCCCGCCGGGCACGACAGCCCGTTGGCCATGACCCGGCGCACGGCGGTTTTGAGCGTCTCGGCATCGGCGGCGGTGAACATGACGCGCGCCACGATCTCGACCGGATCCGCCGGGCGCGCGCGCACATCCCCGAACAGGCTGTTGATGCCCAGATAGCTGACTTCGATCCGTTCGATGGGCAGGCCGCGCCACGACTCGCGGATCATCGCCTCGAGCTGCTCGACCTTCTGCCAGGCGCGCGGCCAGCCGACGGTGAAGATCAGCTCGCGCATGTAGCCTTCCAGCCGTCCGAAGTTGACTTTGAGTTTGTCCGGGCGCGGTCGCCCGGTGACGCCGGTCACGCGGACGCGGTTCGGGCCGTCGTCGGTCAGGCGCAGCGTGGTGAAATCCGCCGTGACGTCCGGGGTCAGGTAGTGGGCCGGATCGTGGACTTCGTAGAGAAGCTGCTCCTTGACGGTCTCGACCGAGACGACGCCCGGTGTATTCGGCGTTTTGGTGATCACAACGGTGCCATCGGCTTCGACCTCGGCGATCGGATAGCCGGGGTGGGCCAGCGCCACCGGATCGATCGAATCGACCAGGGCCAGCGAATTGCCGCCCACGACCTGGCCGGTGCATTCGAGCAGGTGGCCGCACACGATCCCCGCCGCCAGCCGATCCCAGTCATCCCAGGCCCAGTTGTAGTGGGCGATCAGCGGGGCCAGATACAGACACGGATCGGCGACGCGCCCGGTCACCACGACATGCGCGCCGGCGCGCAGCGCTTCGACGATCGGCAGCGCGCCCAGATAGACGTTGCCGGTGACGAACGCCTGATTGGGGGTGTCGGCCAGCCGTTCGCCCGTCTCCAGATGTGCGAACGCCTCGCCCGCCGCCTGCAGTTCGGGCAGACGGGCCAGCACATCATCCCCGGTGACGGCGGCGATCTTGATGCCGGTCAGCCCGGCCTTGACGGCGGCATCGCGCAGCAGTTCCGCCGCCGCCAGCGGATTCAGCCCGCCGCCGTTGGTGATCAACGGGATGCCCGCGGCGTAGGCCGCCGGCAGGATCTGACGGGCGATGATGCCGATATCGAACGTGTAACCGCGCGCCGGGTTGGCCAGCTTGTCCTTTTGCAGGATGGCCAGCGTCAGCTCCGACAGCGCCTCGAAGCAGATGACATCGACCGCGCGCGCCTCGATCATCGGCAGCGCGCGCGTGACGTCATCGCCGTAAAATCCCTGTGCTGAACCGATGCGGTACGGCATAGGCTCACTTCTTTCGCGAGGGGAGCATGTCTTCCATTTTGGCGATGATGCCGAGCATGACCTCATCCGCGCCGCCGCCGATCGAGAGCAGACGGGCATCGCGGTAGTAACGGCTGATCGGCGTCTCGGTCATGTAGCCCATGCCGCCGTGGAACTGGAGGCAGACATCGCCGACCTCGCGCGCCAGCCGCCCGGCCTTGAGCTTGCACATCGACGCGATCTTGATCACCTCCGGTGAGTTTTCGTCCCGCTCCATCAGCGCGGCGCAGTAGTAGTTGAGCTGGCGCAGCGCCTCGATCTCGGTCAGCAGTTCGGCCAGTTTGAAATGCACCCACTGATTGTGGATCAGCGGCTGGCCGAACGTCTCGCGCTCGCGGGCATATTTGATCGTGGCGCGCACCGCCTTTTCCATGCCCGCCGTGGCGCTGATCGCCCCGACCAGGCGCTCGCGCTGGAACTGCTCCATCTGCAGGTAGAAGCCCATGCCTTCCTCGCCGATGCGGTTGGCTTTGGGCACGCGCATATTTTCGAACGTGAGCACGGCGGTATCGCTGGACAGGTTGCCGAGTTTATCCAGCTTGCGGCTGACGATGAAGCCGGGCGTATCCGTCGGCACGATGATCAGCGACATGCCTTTGTAGCCCGTCCCGGGTGACGTGCGCGCCAGCAGACAGACCCAGTCCGCCTGCGTGCCGTTAGTGATGTACATTTTGCTGCCGTTGATGATGTAATCGTCCCCGTCGGATTCGGCGCGGGTGATGATGCTCGCCACGTCCGACCCCGCCCCCGGTTCAGTCACCGCGATCGCGCCGACCATCTCACCGCGAATGGCCGGGGCGAGGAAGCGCTGTTTGAGTTCGTGCGAGCCGTATTTGGCCAGCGCCGGGGTGCACATGTCGGTGTGCACGCTGATGCCCATCGGCACGCCAGCGGCATCGCAGCGGCCCAGTTCCTCCATCAGAACGACAGTGAACCAGATATCGGCGTTCTGGCCGCCGTATTCCTCCGGGTAGTTCAATCCGAGGAAACCCAGATCGCCCATTTTCTTGAGCACGTCATGTGCCGGCCAGATGCCCGCGCGCTCCCATTCCTCAACGTGCGGGTTGAGTTCCTTCTCGACGAAGGCGCGCACCGCTTTGCGAAACATCTCGTGCTCTTCGGTGAACGGCTGGTACAAATTGGTGCGGGCTGACTGCTGTTGATCCAGAACCATTTCTCCAAGCTCCTCAAAATCAATCATTGTTCGATAAGTTCGATGCGATCGCGATCCAGAATGCCGACCTGATACGTCCCGCCCGCATAGTGACGGAACAGCGCCTCCAGATCGCCCAGGGCGGCCTCGATATCGGCGCGCGCGCCGCTGTGGTGCGCCTCCACGGTGATGATGACGTCGGTCGTGTCCTCGCGGGCGGCGCTGGCCGCGCTCTGCCGCCAGCACCAGCGCCGGGCGTATACTGCGCGGGCGTCATCGATGAAGATGACTTCGCCCGGATCGGGGTGTTCGACGGCGTCCGCGCCGAGATTGATGAACGGTTCATCGCCAGCCGCGAAGCGCACCGTGATCCCGCCGACGGCGGCGCGCATGTCCATGACAGCGACCGGCACGGCGCGGCGGATCGCCACCAGGTTGCCCAGATCGACCAGCAGGTTGATCGACGGGAGATCGCCCTGTTTGGTCAGGCGGCGCAGCAGCGCCTCGGCGGCGGAGCGGATCTGCGTCGGATCGACCCCGAAGGATCGGAAGACCGTCCGCCAGGCCGCCAGCGACTCGATCTGGCTCAGCGGCTGATCGCCGATGCGCGCCCTGACCGCCGCCTGTTCCGCCCGGTAACGGTCGAGCAGATCGGGCGGCGTCGGGCCGCCGCGCAGCCCGCGCGCCAGCAGGATCCCGCCGACGACATCCGGGTAGCGCGCTACGATGGCCGGGTCGTAGGCGAACCTCATCGCTTCATCCCCATTTCCGACAGGATGCCGACGACGGCCAGCACGATGATCCCGCCGCAGCAGACCAGCGTCACCGTCCGTCCCAGTTCGGAGGTGAAGAAGGCGTAGCCGCCCACGGCGATCATGGCGATCAGGATGACGATGAAGATCGTCCGGGACGTGCGGGACAGACCCTTGAAACGGTCAAGCTGGCGGTTGATCATGATGCAGCCTTTACCGACGATCAGTTCCGGAAGTTTCGGGTGGAAGTGCGTCCAGCAAAGCCTGAACGGCCTGTTTCAGCGGCGGTACATCACGATGAATGATCTGCCACACGACTTCCAGGCTAACCCGGTCATATTCATGAATCAGCAGGTTTCTGAAATCCCCCAACAGTCGCCAGGGTATTTCAGGGCGTTGGTTCAGAACATCAGCCGGAATACGCTTGACGATTTCACCGATGATTTCAAATGACCTCATGACGGTTTCCTGATGCAGCACTGAGGCCTGAAATGCGGTGAAATCGCTGCCGCTGTATGTTTCAATCATTTCAATTCGACGCAGAATTTCATTCAGGTAATCGCGCTGCGTTTTCATAAGGGTGTCGCGTCCTTGAGCACTTCTGGCCGCACTTCCGGGCGCAGCGCCTGCTCGTCGCTCACATCAACCTTGCATCCCAGTAAATGGCTGATCTGATCGGGAAGGCCGAGACGCTCCCACAAGGTGGCTCCCTGATCGAACTGCACCAGCAGATCGACGTCGCTGCCGGGGCGGGCGTCCCCGCGCGCAACCGAGCCGAACACGCGGACGTTGCTGGCGTTGTGCTCAGCGGCGATGCGCAGGATCGCGTCGCGGTGACGGCGCAGATCGTCCAGCGTGTAGGGCCGGCGGATCTCCGGCGCGGGGGGGTGGCGCTCGATCTCACGGGCGGCGTACTCCAGCGCGGCGCGGATATCGTCGGCGCTGATCTCCGGGTATGCCGCCAGCACTGCGTCGAAGGATCCCGCCTCAGCCAGCGTCCGCAGCACGTCGGCCACCAGCACGCGCGTGCCCTTGACCGTCGGCTTGTCGGGGTAAACGCTCGGATCGGCGGTGATGCGCTCGTGATAGGTCATCGGCGGGGCCTTTGAACTCCACTCGTGCTCAGGTCACATGCGGAAATTGCCGTAGCGCGGCGCGCCCTCGCTCACCCAGTCGCGGTTGTAGCTCATCGACAGGCCGACGGTCAGGGCCATGCGGGTATCGCGCGGGTCGATCAGGCCGTCATCCCACAGACGGGCAGTGGCATAGTACGGATCGCTTTCCTCATTAAATTTCTGGATCGTCATCATCTTCATGACGTTGATGGTATCGCTGTCGGGTTCCTGGCCGCGCTTGCGCGCCGCTTCTTCCGTGATGATCGCCAGCACGCCCGCCGCCTGCTCCGCGCCCATGACCGCGATCCGGCTGGTCGGCCAGGCGAACAGCAAGCGCGGATCGTAAGCGCGCCCGCACATGGCGTAGTTGCCCGCGCCGTAGCTGCCGCCGATCAGCACCGTGAACTGCGGCACGGTCGAATTGGCGACCGCGTTGATCATCTTGGAGCCGTGCTTGACGATGCCTTCCTGTTCCGCCTGGCTGCCGACCATGAAGCCGGTGATGTTCTGCAGGTAGATCAGCGGGATGCGGGCATGGTTGCACAACTGGATGAACTGCGCCGCTTTATTGGCGCTGCTGCTGAAGAGCACGCCGTTATTGGCCAGGATGCCGACCGGGAAGCCGTTGATGTGCCCGTGGCCGCATACCAGCGTATCGCCGTAATCGGGCTTGAATTCGAACAGGCGCGATCCGTCGAGGAGGCGCGCCAGCACCTCGCGCATGTCGAGCGGCTGGCGGATGGTGTCGATCGGCACGATGCCGAGCAGTTCATCCGGGTCGTAGCACGGCGGTTCCGGGGTGCGCAGATCGGCGCGGATCGTCTTGCGCCAGTTCAGGCTGGCCACGATCTGCCGTCCGATGCGGATGGCGTCGGCATCGTTTTCGGCCACGTAATCGGCCAGACCGGAGATGCGCGCGTGCATCTCCGTGCCGCCCAGCGTCTCCTCATCGACCTCTTCGCCGGTGGCCATTTTGACCAGCGGCGGCCCACCGAGGAAGACCATCGCCTGTTTGCGAACGTGGACGGTGTAATCGCTCAGGCCGGGGACATAAGCGCCGCCCGCCGTGCTGTTGCCGAACACCAGCGCGATCTGGGGGATGCCCGCCGCGCTCATCCGCGCCTGGTTGGCGAAGCCGCGCCCGCCCATGACGAACAGCTCGGCCTGATGCGGCAGATTGGCCCCGCCCGACTCGACCAGATAGATGCAGGGCAGGCGGTTGGTCATGGCGATCTCCTGCGCCCGCAGCGTCTTCTGCACCGTAATCGGGTACGACGTCCCGCCTTTGACGGTGGCCTCGTTTGCCAGGATGACGCACTCAACGCCGCTCACCACGCCGATGCCGTTGACCGCGCCCGCGCCCGGCGACTCGTCGTTGTACATGCCGTAGGCCGCCAGCGGGCTGAGTTCGAGGAACGGCGTGCCGGGATCGAGCAGCAGTTCGACGCGCTCGCGCGGGAGTAGTTTGCCCGCCTCCAGGTGTTTTTTGACCGCGCGCTCGCTGCCGCCGGCGCGCACCGCCGCCAGCCGCTCCTGAAGCTGGCTGACCAGCGCCGCATTGTGTTCATAGTTGCGACGGTATTCGTCGCTGTGCACGTCGATCTGCGACTGAATCTGCATCGAAAGAAGGTCTCCATGAAAAATCTAATCGGTATTTGATTGCAAGCATATCGAGTTCGGGCACTCCCGTCAACCGACTGCGGGCATGACCGCGCATTGACCCCTGTTTATGCAGTTTGTGCGCCGTTTTCGGGCGATCTGTCCTGTACAAATTCATCAACTCCTCATATAATGGGATCTGTCTTATCTAACGATCGATGACATCATGATCGACGTTCGCGGTTCGTCTCCGCATGCGTTACGGGCTTCACTGCTCACGATTCTGTGTGTGTGCAGAAGCCACAGCCTCCACATCCCGTCCAGTCACTCCCGGCCACCGACCCGACGAGTTCAAAATCGTCACAACTGAAGACAGCGATATGCTGCCTCCGTCAAGCAAAGGCGCGCAGTCAGAGCGGCGTATGAGATCGCCCATCTGGACTGCATGAGCCATTTGCCCAGTTGGTATTGTGGGTATTGTAAGGGGAGATTCACTTGACCAACTTCCGCCGCCTGCTCATAGGCGAACGTCTGGAAACCAGAGCGCTGCCGCATCAGGCGATCAGCAAGCCGATCGGCCTGGCCGTGTTTGCGTCCGACGCGCTGTCCTCAACCGCTTACGCCACGCAGGAAATCCTGATCATCCTGTCTTACGCCGCCGTCGGCGCGACCGGGGCGACGCTGTGGGCCAACAGCGGTTCGATCCTGGGCCTGTCGTGGCCGATCGCGATCGCGATCGCGGTGCTGCTGGCCATCGTCACCATCTCCTACCGGCAGACGATCTATGCGTATCCCAACGGCGGCGGCGCCTACATCGTCGCCCGCGATAACCTGGGCGAAGCGCCGGCCCAGGTCGCCGGCGCGGCGCTGCTGACGGATTACATCCTGACGGTGGCCGTGTCGATCTCGTCGGGCGTCGCCCAGATCGTCTCGGCATTTCCGGGGCTGCTGCCGTACCGGGTGCATATCGCGGTGACGGTGATCGGCATCATGACGCTGGTCAACCTGCGCGGCGTCAAAGAGTCGGGCCGGATCTTCGCCGTGCCGACGTATTTCTTCGTCGGGACGATGTTCCTCACCCTGATCATCGGCCTGGTGCGCCATTTCTTCGGCGGCGGCCTGCCGCTCATCCCGGAGATCAGCCCGGATATCGAACTCGTGCATCACGGCGTGACCGAGTCGCTGGGGCTGTTCCTCATCCTGCGCGCGTTCTCATCCGGCTGCACCGCGCTGACCGGCATTGAAGCGATCTCGAACGGGATCACGGCGTTCAAAGAGCCGCGCAGCAAGAACGCGGCCACCACGCTGATCTGGATGAGCAGCATCCTGATCACGCTGTTCCTGGGCATCACCTTCATCGCCAATCAGATCCACGCCGTACCCAGCGAGATCGAAACGGTGATCTCGCAGTTGGGGCGGGCCGTCTACGGCGATGGTTCGATCATGTACTTCCTGCTGCTGGCGGGCACGGCGCTCATCCTGCTGATGGCGGCCAACACCAGCTACGCCGACTTCCCGCGTTTGGCGGCGCTCAGCGCAGCCGATGGGTTCCTGCCCCGTCAGCTCACCCAGCGCGGCAGCCGCCTGGTGTTCTCGTGGGGCATCCTGGTGCTGGGGATGTTCGCCGCCGTGCTGGTGATCGTCTTCAACGCCAGCACGACCGCGCTCATCCCGCTCTACGCCATCGGCGTGTTCCTCAGCTTCACCATTTCGCAGACCGGGATGGTCATCCACCTGCGGCGCATGGGCAAGCTGAAGCCGGGCGAAACGCTCAAGACCGCCGACACCGAGATGCACTACGATCCGCGCTGGCGCATCAAGCAGATCATCAGCGCCGTCGGGGCGGTCAGCACATTCGTCGTCATGATCGTGTTCGCGGTCACCAAATTCCGCGATGGGGCCTGGTTCATCGTCCTGCTGATCCCGACGCTGGTCTTCATCTTCTTCCGCATCCACCGGCATTATCAGGAAGTCGCTCACGCGCTCAGCCTCAAGTATCATCCACCGGTCGATGTCAAGCCGCGCTGCTCGCGCACGCTGATCCTGGTCGATACCGTCCACGCGCAGACTGTGCAGATGGTCAACTTCGCCAAAGCGCTGGGGCATCCCTGGCATGCGGTACACGTCTCGACCAACCCGGAGCGCACCGCCGAAGCGGTGAAAAAATGGAAGGAAAGCATCGGCGAGGGCGAACTGGTGATCATCGAGTCGCCTTACCGGCTGCTGGCCGAGCCGCTGCGCGACTATCTGGTCGATCTGCGCGCCGAAGAGCCGGATGGGTTCATCCACATCATCATGGGCCATCTGGTCATGGACACGTTCTGGGAACAGGCGCTGCATCAGAACAGCGCGCTGCTGCTGAGCGTGGCGCTGGCCCCGATCGAGCGCGTGGTCGTGACGATGGTTCCCTACCAGATCCATCACATGGAGGGGGAGATCGCGATGACCGGGGAACATCATCGGCTCAGCCTGTCTCCGGTGAACCTGTCTGCGGTGGAGGAGACCCATTCTGCGCCGGTGAACGGGAACACGCCATCGGCGGTGAATGGGGCCGGCGCCGCCGAGTCCGCAGCGGATGCAAGCTGAGGGATGAGCTGAGGCGTCTGCCAGCTCGCCTCACCGTTCGGGGGGCGGGCTTGGCGCTTGATCCTGAGCGAGCGGCAGGCTGATATAGAACGTCGTCCCCTGGCCGACGGTGCTTTCCAGTCCGATCTGGCCGTGGTGCGCTTCCACCAGGCGTTTGACGATCGACAGGCCGACGCCCGTGCCATCGATCTGTTCGGTCTCGGCGCGGCGGACGCGGTAGAAGCGGTCGAAGATCTTGCCCTGATCTTCCGGGCTGATGCCGATGCCGGTATCGGCTATCGATACGGTGACCGCGTCCTCGCGCGGGCTGGCCCCGATGACGATCCGGCCCTGCGGCGGCGTGTATTTGATCGCATTGCCGATGACGTTGTTGAAGACCTGGGTCAACCGCTGCTGATCGCCCGCAACCGGCGGGATAGGCCGCTCCAGATCCAGCCTGACCGTGAGGGATTTGCTCCGGATCAGCGGCTGGAGCATGTCCACGCAGTGGGTGAGCAGGATCCGCAGATCGACCGGCTCGATGCGCAGATCGATCCCTCTTTCCAGCCTGGCCATGTCCAGCAGATCGTCGATCAGGGCCTGCATGTTGTTGAGCGAACGCAGCGTGTGTTCGAGATACTGGTTGGCCTGCGGCTCCAGGTTGTAGCGCATTTGCAGCAGTTCGATGTACCCGCGCATGACCGCCAGCGGCTGCTTGAGATCGTGCGACACGGTGGAGATCAGCTCGGTCTTGAGCTGGTCGGTCTCTTTCAGATGGGTGATATCGTGCAGCACGATGATGCAGCCGATCGGGTCTTTCATCACCAGATTGGCGGAATAGGTTTTGCCATTCGGCAGCGTCACCTGTTCGCTCAGGGCCTGCTGCAGCGTCAGGATGCGGCGGTACGGTTGTTCAAGCGCTGTGCCCTCGAACACGTCGAAGAAGGCCGTGCCCACGTAATCCCGCCGGGGGTCAAGGTGCAGCGCCGCCACGGCTGACTGGTTGATCAGCATCAAGCGCTGCTCCGGGCTGACGACGATCACGACATCGCCGATCGCGCTCACAATCGCCGAGAGTTTCTGGCGTTCGATCTCACTGCGTTCGTACAGGCGCGCGTTGTCGATCGCGACGCTGGCCCGCTGCCCCAGCTTCTCGATGAATTCCCGGTGCGTTTCGTTCAGGACGCCGGGTCTTTTGCATTCCACGCTGATGACGGCGATCACCCGATCTTCGCGCAGCAGCGGGACGGAGAGATGCGCGCGCACCGCCGGGATCAGGGGGATATGCGTCGGATCGAGCGAGACATCGGGCACGATCTCCGCCCGTCCCGATCGAGCCACGCGCAGCGCGATGCTGGAGGGATGCTTCTGCAGTTCCTGCAAGCTTCGATCGTATCCCAGATAGGCGACATAGTCCAGCTTGTCCGTCGCCTTATCGTACAGGGCGAGCGCGGCGTAGTTCGCATTGGCGAAGCGCAGCGCCCAGTCCAGCGTCATGCTGTAGACATGTTCCGGGCCGATGCTCTCGTTCAGTTCACGGTCGATCTGGCGCATGATGCGCAGCTCATACATCATGTCGGCCAGGTTATGCACGATGTTGGTATGCTCGATCGCATTGTGGACGATCAGCGCCGCTGTCTCCGCCAGCCTGACGAGCAGCGCGCAGTGTTCCGGCGTGCAGGGCCGATCGTTCGCGTGGTTGACGCTGATCAGCGCGCCGACGAGTTCGCCAGCCCAGTAGAGCGGAATGCTCAATGCCTGCCTGAAAGCGTAGATGTCCAGGATCGGATCCAGGGCAGTCCCTGTGGTGCGATCGTTGATCTGGAACGGCTGGCCGGCCCCCCAGGCGCGCAGGACGGGATCGCGATCGCGGTTGTGCAGCAGCAGGCGCAGCGTTTTGAACTGCGCGCGCTCCGTTTCGGAGGCGGTCGGAAAGGTCCCGGCGACATACAGGGCGGGCGGGTCGCTGTCCATTTCGGTCAGCAGCAGGATGACCCGTTCCACATCCGCAAGCGAGGCCAGCAGGCGCGGCAGATCGCGTTCGATCTGGTCGATACTCAGTTCGGAACCGAGCTGATGCATCAGGCGCTGCGCTGCCTCGAGCGCCTGAGGATCAGAAGAGGGCGTGTTCGTCATGCTGGGTGATGCCGTTTGTCATTCCGCGTCTCGTGCCTGCTGCTTATCGCTGTGAGGTGAATGTCAACCAGCCCCGGACTGTGCAGGATTGCGCTGGGATCTCATCAATTGTATTTAATTATAAGCCCAATTTTGCGACATCCTGGACAAGTAATCGATCGTAATGAATAATCGATCGACAGGCGTATGATGACCGCAGGGTGACGACCATGTACCTGACGGGCTGTCGGTGCGGCGCTGATGATCGGTTCTCACCGGGGCGCTTTTGTACAGCCCGGCGGAAATCGTGTATGATACCGTCAACAGGTCATCCGGCAAGTGCTGCTGAGTGACAGCCGTTGTGGGAGATGTGCCGATGGACATCAAAGAGATCGCCAGCCGGATCAAGCAGCGCCGCGAGGAGGA
Source organism: Anaerolineae bacterium (assembly GCA_034432395.1). GTDB lineage: Bacteria > Chloroflexota > Anaerolineae > Aggregatilineales > Phototrophicaceae > Flexifilum. Next base: position 46,786 of record DAOUBU010000023.1, on the reverse strand, counting down.
CAGCGCCGCCAGGGCGCAGGCGGCGGCGCGCACCGTCGATCCCGCTGAGACGTTCCGCATCCGGGCGCGCATGATCGGCGTGCTGCTGCGCGACGCCCGTCTGAAGGCCGGGCGCACGATCGAAGAAGCCGCCCGCAAAGTCCAGGTCAGCCCGGAGCAGTTTGAAGGGTGGGAACTGGGCGATGATGCGCCGACGCTGCCCCAGCTCGAGCTGCTGGCTTATCTGTTCGAAGTGCCAGTCAGCCATTTCTGGGGCGTCACCACCCTTCAGTCCCAGCAGACCGACGCGCTGTCATTCCAGAAAGAATACGCGGCCCTGCGCGATCGGATGATCGGCGCCCTGCTGCGCAAGGCTCGGCTGGATCGCGGTCTTGAGATCGAGGCCGTCGCGGCGCAGTCGGATCTGCCCGCCGAGCGGATCGCCGCGTTCGAACTGGGGGAGATCCCGATCCCGATGCATGAACTGACGGTGCTGGCCCATGTCGTCGGCAAGAACCTGTCGTATTTTCTCGAATCGGACAGCCACATCGGCGAATTCCTGGCCATGCGTGAAGCCTGGAAGACGTTCACCGAGCTGCCGGAAGAGGTGCGGCGCTTCGCCTCGAACCCGCTCAACGGCGGCTATATCGAGTTCGCGATGATGCTCAGCCAGATGCCGGCAGATCGCCTGCGCCGCATGGGCGAGAGCCTGCTGAATATCACGCTGTGATGCATACGGTTGGTGGAGGGGAGAGCACAGTGGCAGACGCGAAAAGTTTGCAGGAGAGCGGGATCAAGCTGTTCCGGCAGAAGGATTATGAGGCCGCCCGGCAGGTATTTCAGCAGGCGGTGGAGGCCTATGAAGCGGAAGGCAAGCCGGACATGGCCGCGGAGATGAAGGCCAACCTCGGCCTGGTGCACCGCGCGCTGGGCGAAAATCAGCAGGCGCTCGATGTGACGATGGAAGCGCTGCGGGTGTTCGAGAGCATCAAGGACGCCAGGCGTCAGGCGATGGCGCTGGGCAATCTGGGCGGCGTTTACGTCGAACTGGGGGACAAGGAACAGGCCTATAACTGCTACCGCCGCGCCGCCGATCTCTTCCAGGAGCTGGGCGAAAAGCAGATGTACGGCGAGACGCTGGTCGCGATGGGCCGGCTGCAGGCGGACGAGGGCAAACTGGGCGCGGCGGCGGCCACGTATGAGGCCGGCCTCAGCGAAATGGAAAAACTCAACCCGCGTCAGAAAGCGATCAAGGGCCTGATCGGCCTGCGCAACCGCATCCTCGGCGGCGGTAAAGGCTGATCGACGCGCGGACGATATCGACAGTTCGCCCCGCCGGGCAGGGCCAGATCGGGCCGGATGCCGTGCGGCGGGGCCTTTTTCTGCCATGAACTCGACCCACATCCATCTGCTGACCGCCCGGCGGCTGCGGCTCAGCCTGCTCATCGTCGTCGCGCTGGCCGCGCTGTATTTCATCCTCTACAACGGTCGGATCGAATCGGGCGACTCGCTGCGGATGTTCGACGGCATCAGTAGCCTGATCGATTACGGCGATACGCGCATCGATCGCGCCGCCTATCAGTTCCCGCCCGCGCTGAGCGAAATTTTCGCCGGCCTGCAGCCGCCGCTGACGGATGTCAGCGTGGAACCGGGGCAGGTGATCGCCGCGGCGCCGCTTTATGCGCTGGCCCGGCTGATCCCCGGTCTGGGGCTGGTGCACGTCGTCTGGTTGTTCAACCTCTTCGTGACCGCGGCGGCCTGCGCCGTGTTTTTCTTCTTCGCGCTGGCGCTGGGCGAAGATGAACGGACGGCGGCGGCGGCGGCGCTGCTGCTGGGGACAGCCACGATCCTGCTGCCGTACACCGGGACTTTTTTTCGCGAACCGCTGACGCTGCTCTGGCTGCTGATCGCGGCGCTGGCGCTGGCCCGGCTGCGGGCGCTGCACTATCGCGCGGCGGGTTGGGCGCTGACGGCGCTGGCGGCGCTCGTCGGCCTGACGCTGACCAAAGCCAGCGGGCTGCTGGCCCTGCCGGCCCTGCTGCTGATCGGGCTGCCCGCCATCCGGCGTTTTGACCGGCGCGCGGCGCTGCTCCTGATCGCGGCGGGCGCGCTGATCGCCGGCGTGTTCATCGTCTTCGGCGTATTCGATCTCATCCCGGCGCTGGGCGCGCGTTACAGCGTGCTGCGCCGTCTATCCGAACTGACGACGGAACATCTGAACACCGCGATCGCGGCGTATCTGCTCAGCCCGGGGGGCAGTCTGTGGGGGACCAGCCCGATCCTGCTGCTGGCGATCCCCGGCGCGTGGCGGCTCATCCGCGGTGGACGGACGCGCATGGTGCTGGTAGCGCTGGCCGCCATCGGCGCTTTCGCGGTCGGCTATGCGCTGCTGAACGGGGCATACTGGTTTGGTGGGCTGTCGTGGCCGCCGCGCTTCCTCGTCCCGATCGTGCCGCTGGCGCTCATCCCGGCGCTGCCCGTCATCCGCCATTTGACGCGCCCATCGCGCGGGTGGTGGATCGCCGGGCCGCTGATCGGTTACAGCCTGTATATCCAGTTCACGGGCGCGGTGACGTTCTGGGCCGATTACGCCGAACTGCTGCCCCCGGAGGCCGGACGCCTGCTCGACTGGCCGGGCGGGCTGTACGATCCGCGTTTCTTCCGCTGGACGCTGCTGCCGCAGCAGCTCGCGCTGCATCCCCCGGAATTCGCCTGGTGGCTGATGCGTGATCCGATCTGGCCGATCAGCGCCGCGCTGGTCAGCGTGACGGCGCTGGCGCTGCTGCTGAATGAGACGGGCAGGCTTCGCGCGTCCGGCCCATTCTCGCGCCGCCTGAGTCTCGCGCTGATCCCGCTGCTGCTGCTCGTCATCGGCCTCAACCTGGGGCGGCTCTACCCGGTGGACTATCGCTACCTGGCGGCGGATGACAGCCTGCACCGGGCCTATGCCCTGCTGCGCGCGGAGACGCGCCCGGATGATGTCATCCTGCTTTCCAGCCCGCGCTATGCGTCGTTTTTCCTCAACGATGCGCCGCCGGCGGATGGCATGGGGCGGGTGATCGCGCTGCCGCTTCAGCCGGGCGAACGCCCCAGCCCGGAAGAGCCGGCTCCGGTGACTTCCGACAATCCAGCGGCCCTGCTGCACGGAGAGACGATCGCGCTGATCAGCGCGCTGGCCGCGCAGCATGACCGGCTGTGGCTGCTCTCGCACGGCAGTCCGGAGCTGTGGTGGAGCGTGCGCCCGGTCGAGCGCTACCTATCCGCCCACTACTATCCGATCCGCTTTATGCGCACGGGCGATAACACGCGCCTGATCGAGTATGCGACGACGCCCGCGCCGGATCCGGATGTCCGGTATGGCCCGTCCATCCCGACCGATCTGATCTTCGGCGCCGATCTGCGTCTGATCGGGATCGAGCTGCCCTCCGGGACGACCTTCCTGCCGGGGCAGGCCGTCCCCGTCTCGCTCTACTGGGAGGGGGGGCGCCCGCTGGAGGCCAATTTCACCGTGGCGCTGTTCCTGCGCCGCCCGGATGGCGGGGAAGTGACGCAGACCGACTGGCAGCCGGGCGGCGGGCTCCACCCGACCAGCGGCTGGATGCCAGGGCAGCGCGTCTGGGATCACCGGGCGCTGCGGCTGCCGCCGGATCTGCCGCCGGGGGAGTACCCGCTTTGGGTCAAGGTGTACGATTTCGCGCCGGACGGATCGCGCCGCGATCTGCCGGTGACGGCGGGCGCGCGGCTGGATGAGACGATCGGCGTGCTGCCGGTCACGATCCGGGTTGCGTCATCGGTCGGCGCGCCCGACTAGAGTCAGTTTATCGGCGTGGCCCATCCATGGATCGCGCAGGATCTCGTCTTTGTAGTCCACGCTGAGGAAAGCGATGTAGAGCGCGGCGATCAGACCCGCTGCCGCCAGCGCCCGGCCCACAGTGCGCGGCAGCGGTGGCGCGATCGCATCCAGGAAGACCCCGGCCAGCGCGGCCAGGATCGGCGTGAACAGCAGCAGGAAGCGCGGATCGTACGAGGCGAACAGCCACCACGCGGCGAAGAAGGGCAGGGTCAGGCCGAGCACGACCGCCAGATCGATGCGCTCCGCCGCCCGTCCGCGCGCCAGACGCAGCAGCGCCCAGCCGACCGCCGCCAGGATGAGCGCGCCCGTCAGCCCGAAATTGTCGGGCCGGGTGAGGTAGATCAGCAGCGTTTCAAGCGTGCGCTGCGCCTGCTCCGTCCAGGCGGTGGCGGGGATGAGGAAGCCCGCGCCAAGCCCGTTGCGGATGTACCACGGCGCGGCGATCGCCGCCGCGATCGCCAGCGCACCGATCAGCGTCCGCAGCGTCACGCGCCGCCCCAGCCAGCCGCCGATGAGCACAAGGCCCCACAGCGCCGCGCCGATCAGGGCGGCGTTTTTCGTCCAGGCGGCCAGCCCGATCCAGACGGCGGAGAGCAGGGTGGCGCGCGCATCCTCGCGCAGACCGCGCAGCGTGAACAGGGCCGCCAGCGCGTAGTAGGTCGCCATCGGCAGATCGACGTAGCCGGCGGATGCCCAGCGGGGGAAGGCCGGCATCAGCGCGAGCAGGGCGACGGCCAGCCATCCCGCGCGCGGCGATCGGATCAGCCGGGCCAGCTCGTAGACGGCGATCAGCCCGCCCAGCGCCAGCAGCGTCGGCACCAGTTTGGCGGCGTACTCGTGTTCCCAGCCGGCGGCGAAGTAGACGTAGGCATAATTGAACTGCACCAGCATCGGGTAGGCGCGGTACAGGCTGTCCGCACCCGTCAGCGGGATGAGCGCGCCGGTCTGGTAGATCTGCGCCGCCTGCGGCTGATAGATGCCGAGCGCGTCATCGGTCTTGAACGGCCAGTACAGCGCGTTGAACAGCGCCGCGCCGGCTGTGATCAGGGCGATCAGCAGGGCCGCGCGCCCGGTGAGCGAGCGGGGCAGGCCCAGCGGCGGGCAGGTCATGCCGCCAGCGCGCAGCCGCAGGATGACCCCGATCACGGGGACGATCGCGTAGGCGAACAGGATCGTCGTCTCGTTCAGTGGAAGGCCGAACAGGCCGGCCCAGAAGGTGATCAGCGCGATCAGCCCGGCGCTGAGGCCGAGCGCGGTCAAGGCGGTCAGCGCGGCGGATGCGCCGAGCTGCATGCCCATCAGCAGGGTGACAGCCAGCGGCAGCGTCATGAGGGGCGGCGCGACGGCGGCGATCCAGCCAGAAACAAGCGCAAAGTTCATGATTTCGATCCTGATACCGACAACCTGAATCTAGACGACGGCCAGGCCCGGCGCATTACGATCCGGCGGATCATCCGGCGGGTATAATCAGCGCTCGGTGACCCGATGGGGGAGCAATGACTGACAGACGATCCGATCTCATGCAGGCGCTGATCGCGCTGCTGCTCATGGCGCTGTGGCTGACGCTGCTGATCCCGAAGCTGCACATGCGCGAAGACGAGATGCTGTCGTTTCGCTATACCGAGGGAGCGCTGGTCGATGTGGTGCGCTACCAGGCCACGCAGGACAATCAGGCTCCGCTGTGGTACGTCGTCTTCCGCGCCTGGCGGACGCTGATCGGCGATCACGAGTTCAGCGCGCGCTTTCTGTCCCTGCTGCTGACCCTGATCACGACAGCGATCGCGTACCGGCTGGCGCGGCGCTGGTTCGGCGGGGCCGCTGGCCTGTACGCCGCGCTGGCGCTGGCGGGGAGCGCGTATTTCATCACGTATGCGCTGGAGATCCGCCCGTATGCCCTGACGCTGACGATGGCCACCGCCTCGATGTGGGCCTTCGACCGCTGGCTGGAACGCCCGACGGCCCGCCGGGCTGTCATCTACGGCCTGAGCGCGGCGGGGCTGCTCTATACCCATTATTTTCTCGGCTTCCTGATCATCGGGCAGGCGCTGGTCGCGCTGATCGCGGGCCGCCCACGCGGCGCGATCATCCGCGGCGGCGCGATCGCCGGTGGGACGCTGCTGCTGCTGTTCAGCGTGCAGATCCCGGTGGTGATCAGCCAGCTCCGGGTGCTGCGCCAGCTCGCGGAGCAGGCCGGGCAGGTATACGGCGTCGGCATCGGCGCGCCGCACACGTCCGAGCCGACGACGCCGGAGACGATCGCCCGGCTGATCGATGGGGCATCCGGCGGCGCGCCGGGGGTGATCGCGCTCATCCTGCTGGCCGGCGCGGCGCTGGCGCTGCGGGCCGGGTGGCGCATCCGGTCGCGTTACGGCCTGGCCGCGCTGTGGGCGCTGGCCGTCCCCGCGCTGATGCTGATCGTCAACCTGGCGGCGGCGGTTTACGGCCAGCGCTACATCGTCTACGCCGTTCCGGGGCTGGCGATCGCGCTGGGCGGGGCGCTGGCGCTGTTCCGTCCGCGCTGGATCGGCGCGCTTGGCGCAGCGGTCATGGGCGCGGCGCTGCTGATCGGTTTCGCCGATCGACTGCCGGTGCGCATCCCCTACCGCGATCTGTACACGGCGATGTCCGCCGTCGGCGGAGAGGTCGTCAGCATCCCGCCGCTGGTCAGCGGTGACCTGGCCGCGTTCAACGCCGAGCGCTACCTCCATCTGCCGATCGTCGAGCAGCCGACGGGCCGCAGCGTCTGGTTTGTCACGTCCGACTGGTTCAACGATGAGGTGCGCGCCGCCTTCAGCGCGCTGGAACGGACGCACCCGCTGCAAACCGTGCTCGGTCGCTGCGACCGGGCGTGGTGTTATCTGGCTCAGTTGATGCAGGGGCCGCCGCTGGAACAGCCGATCGTCTTCCGCGCGGCGAACGGCGATGCGCTGGCGTTCTACGGCATCGATCTCGATGCGGTCGGGGCGACGGCGGTGCAGACGCGGCTGTGGTGGCGGGTCAGTGCGCCGCCCGCGCTGGATTATTCGTTCTCGCTGCAAGTGGATGACGCCGCCGGGGCGCTGGTCGCCCAATCCGACGGCCCGATTCACCATTACGGGCGCGATCGCGTGCAGACCTCGGCGCTGACGCCGGAGCGGTGGTATATCGACTGGCGGACGGTGACGCCGCCCGCGCCGCTGCCCGCCGGGACGTATACGCTGGCGCTGCTGATCTACCAGCCGTGGGATGGCGTGCGGCTGCTGACGGCGGACGGCGCGGATCGGGCGCAGGTGGCGGCGATCACCATCCCTTAAGCAAGTGGACTCAAATGGTCATTTGAACGGCGCGGCGCTTTGATGCGATGATCACAGTGCTGCCGCTTGCAGGCGGGCACACGCACGCATCATCAGGGACAGAACATGACTTCGGAATTCATCGCGCGGTCGTTCAAGAGCGATCGACGCACGCCGCTTGCTTTCATCTGGTCGCATATCCGCCATCATCCGATCTACGCGGTGACGATGATCATCGGCGCGTTCAGCAACGCGGCTCTGGCGGCGGCAGTGCCGTATTTCATCGGTATGGCCGTCAACGCGATCCGGGACGGGCAGGGGCTGGAGGCGGCGGGCCGGGCCGGGCTGGCGATCATCGCCAGTCAGCTTCTGCGCGCCGGGCTGCAGCTCATGCGCAACGCCTCGGCGGAGATCTTCGCTCAGCGCATCGAGCGCGATGTGCGCGACGAGCTGTACGCCAGCCTGCTGGGCAAAAGCATGACGTTTCACGATTTGCAGCCGGTGGGCGAGATCATGGCGCGCGTCACCAACGACGTGCGCGAACTCAACCTGATGATGAACCCCGGCATGAACCTGCTCATCGGGTCGGGGATGTTCCTGATCACGCCAGTGATCGCCGCATTCCTGATGCACCCGGCGCTGGCGATCGTGCCGGTCGGCTTCCTGATCCTGTACAGCATCGCGCAGTACGATTACGTGCGCGCGCTTGCCCCGGTGGCGGAACGCGCGCGTGCGGCCTTCGGCACGATGAATGCCGAGGCCGCTGAAGTGCTGGACGGCCTGCAGGTCGTCAAAGGGGCGGCGCAGGAAGGGCGCGAAAGCGGCGATTTCGCCCGGCGCGTCGATGAAGTGCGCAGGTACACCGTGCGCACCGCCGATATCGAGGCGCGCTACCTGCCCAATCTGCTCTTCTTCCTGGCGATCGCGCTGTCGTTCATCCACGGCGTCATCCTCTACCGTGCTGGCGCGATCGACGTCGGCGTGCTGGCCGCGTATGTCGGGCAGATCCAGTTGTTCGGCTTCCCGGTGTTCTCCTCACTGTCGGCGTTTTCGCAGGTGGCGAGCGGGTACGCCAGCGCCCGCCGCATCCTCAACATCATTAACGCGGAGACCGATCTCGATCAGAATCTGGCCGGTCGTCAGGCCGTCGTGCAGGGCGCGATCGCGTTCGAGGACGTCAGCTTCGGCTACACCACTGACGGGGCGAAAGTGCTTCAGGAGATCACCTTCAGCGTCGAACCGGGCCAGACGGTCGCCATCGTCGGCCAGACCGGAGCGGGCAAGACCACGATCACCAAACTGATCAACCGCACCTACGACGTCGATGCCGGGCGCGTGCTGATCGACGGGGTCGATGTGCGCGACTGGAACCTGGCCTCGCTGCGTTCGCAGATCAGCATCATCGAGCAGGATATCTACCTGTTCAGCCGTTCGATCGCCGACAACATCCGCTTCGGGCGGCCCGATGCGACGATGGACGAGGTCATCGAGGCGGCCAAAAAAGCGCAGGCGCATGATTTCATCATGTCCTTTGAGCAGGGCTACGATACCGTGGTCGGCCAGCGCGGGGTGACGCTGAGCGGCGGTCAGCGCCAGCGTATCGCCATCGCCCGGGCGTTCATCACCGATCCGCCGATCCTGATCCTCGACGACAGCACCAGCGCGATCGACAGCGCCACCGAGGACAAGATCCAGCAGGCGATCTGGTCAGCGGCGCGCGGGCGCACCACGATCCTGATCACCCACCGGCTGAGCCAGATCCGCTGGGCCGATCACATCATCGTGCTGCGCCGCGGGCGGATCGTCGCGCAGGGTAGGCATGACGATCTGCTGCGCAGCTCATCCGCTTACCGGCGGATCTTCGCCCGCTACGAAGGCGGCGCAAACAGCCTGCGCACCGATGAATATCTGGCAGTGATCGGCGCGGCGCAGCCGACTGTAGACGGGCCGGCCAGCGCCGAGAAAGCGTAAGGGACACACACATGGGGTTATTCGGCAATCTCGCCGCTGACAAATACGACCGCCAGTACAGTGACGGCTATCTGCTGCGACGCACCGCCGCGTACTTCAAACCGCACCGATCGCGCCTGATCCTCATCGTCGTCCTGGTCGTCATCTTCGCCATCACCGGGACGCTGTACCCCGTGTTGATCTCGGCGGGGATCAACGCGCTGGAGGCCGGCGCGTCCGATCAGGAGATCGCCCTGCTGGCCGGCGCGCTGCTGGTCAATGCGATCGTCGATTATTTCCTCTACTGGCTGCGCCGCCGGCTGACCGGGCGCGTGGTCGGCGATGTGATCGCCGCGCTGCGCAAAGACGCCTTCGCCGCCGCCGTCGCGCGCGATCTGTCGTTCTACGACGAGAACAAATCGGGCAAGATCGTCAGCCGCATCACCAACGACACGCAGGAGATGAGCCAGGTCATCCTGATCACGACGGATATCGCCTCGCAGGTGCTGGAATTTCTGCTGCTGGGGTTCGTCCTGCTGCGGCTGGACTGGCGGCTGACGCTGATCCTGGTCGGCATGATGCCGGTGGTGGTGGCGGTGTCGCTGGGCTTCCGCGCGCTGGCGCGCCGCGCCACCCGCCAGGGGTCGCGCGCGATGGCCGCCGTCAACGACAACATTCAGGAGAGCGTGGCGGGCATCAGCGTGGCCAAGAACTTCCGCCAGGAGCAGATGATCTACGACGAATTCACGGCGATCAACGCCCAGTCGTACCGCATCAACCTGCGCCGCGGCTTCGTCTTTGCCGGGGTGTTTCCGGCGCTGAACGCGCTGGCCGGGTTCGCCATCGCCGTCATCGTCTACGCCGGGGCGAACTACGTCATTCAGGGCGCGATCGATCTCGGTGTGTGGTTTCTGTTCGTGCAGGGGGTTGACCGCTTCTGGTTCCCGGTGATCAACCTCTCCGGCTTCTGGAGCCAGATCCAGCAGGGCTTCAGCGCGGTCGAGCGCATCTTCGCCCTGATCGACGCGGAGAACACGGTCATTCAGACGCGCAGCGATCCCGTGCCGCCGCTGAAGGGCGCGATCGAATTCAAGGATGTCGTCTTCCGCTACAAGACCGGCGATGTCGTGCTCGATCACTTCAACCTGACGATCCAGCCGGGGGAAGGTGTAGCGTTCGTCGGCCACACCGGGGCGGGCAAGAGCACTATCGCCCGGTTGATCGAACGCTTCTACGAATTCCAGTCCGGCAGCATCCTGATCGACGGGCACGATATCCGGTCATTCGACCTCAAGAGCTACCGTCAGCAGCTCGGCATCGTGCCGCAGCAGCCGTTTCTGTTCGCCGGCACGATCATGGACAACATCCGCTACAGCCGCCCGGAGGCCAGCGATGACGAGGTGATCGCCGTCGCGCACAGCGTCGGTGCGGGCGAGTGGCTGGAGACGCTCCCCGACGGCCTGTACAGCGAAGTCGGCGAGCGCGGGGCGCGCCTGAGCATGGGCCAGCGCCAGCTCGTGGCGCTGCTGCGCGTGCTGCTGCAAAAACCGGCCATCTTCATCCTCGATGAGGCGACCGCCAGCATCGACCCGTTCACCGAGATGCAGATCCAGGAAGCGCTCGATCTGATCCTGGCGCGCAGCACCTCGATCCTGATCGCGCACCGCCTGAGCACGGTGCGCAGCGCCGACCGGATCATCGTGCTGAGCCGCGGTGCGATCATCGAACAGGGCAGCCACGATGCGCTCATGGCGCAGGGCGGCCACTACGCCGAGCTGTACAACACCTATTTCCGCCACCAGAGCTTGCAGTACGTGGAAGAGAGCCGGGCGCGGTTCGCCGTCGCGGGCGCAGCGCCAGAAGTGTGAGCGCCAGCGAACGCGGGTGCGCCGGCGTCCGCCGCCCGGCCCGCTGTCACTCCAGTTCCACCGCCAGCGCGACGGCCTCACCACCGCCCAGGCACAGCGCCGCCAGTCCGCGCTTGAGACCGCGATCCCTGAGCGCGTGGATCAGCGTGATCAGGACGCGCGCGCCGCTGGCCCCCAGCGGGTGACCGAGCGCGATCGCCCCGCCGTGGACGTTGAGCTTATCCGGCGGGAGTTCGTAGCCATCGCGCGCCAGCCCTTTGAGATCGGCCAGCACCTGCGCGGCGAAAGCCTCGTTGATCTCGAACAGATCGACGTCAGCCATCGTCCAGCCGGCGCGCGCCAGGGCGATCGGGATCGCCTTGACCGGGGCGTAGAAGATCCAGCCCGGATCGACCGCCGCCTGGCCGTAACCGACCACGCGGGCGAGCGGCGCGCGGCCATGCCGTTCGGCATACGCGCGGCTGGCGACGATCACGGCGGCGGCCCCGTCGTTCATGCCGGGCGCGTTGCCCGCCGTCACGCGGCCGTCTTTTTCAAAAGCCGGCGGTAGTTTCGCCAGCGCCTCCAGGCTGGTATCCGGGCGGATCGGCTCATCGATCTCGATCAGCGTATCGCCTTTCTTGCTCGCGATCGTGATCGGCACAATCTCGGCGCTGAACTTGCCCGCCGTCGTCGCGGCATGGGCCTTCTGGTGGCTGGCGAGCGCGAATTCGTCCATCGCCTCGCGGCTGATGTCCAGCTCTCTGGCGATGAATTCCGCGGCGTTGCCCATCCCCCAGTTGCGCAGCGAACACCACAGCCCGTCGTTCATCAGCGAGTCGCGCAGTTGGACATGGCCGTATTTGTGGCCGAGGCGGTGTGTATCGTCGAGGAAGGGTGCGCGGCTCATCGCCTCGACGCCGCCGGCCAGATAGAGATCGCCATCCCCCGCTTTGATGAAGCTGGATGCGATCATCACGGCTTTGAGGCCGCTGCCGCACACCTTGTTCACGGCCACCCCGCCGACATGATCCGGGATGCCCGCGCCCAGGCTGATCTGCCGGGGCAGGGCCTGGCCCGTCCCGGCGCTGACGACGTTGCCGAGCACGACTTCATCGATCTCCGCCGGGTCGATGCCCGCCCGCTCGACGGCGGCGCGGGCCGCCACCTGCCCCAGATCGACGGCGGTCAGCGTGGACAGCGCGCCCAGGAATTTGCCGATCGGCGTGCGCGCCGCGGACAGGATGACGGGATCGCGTCCATGTTTCGCAACAGTCACGGAAACATCTCCTTCCACAGATTCGAAAGCACTCTTTGCGTATTTTCCAGCGTATCGGGCAGGACGCGCGTCTCCCCGATGGTGGTCATGAAGTTGGCGTCGCCGCCCCAGCGCGGCACGACATGAAAATGGTAGTGCTGGGCGATGCCCGCCCCGGCCACGGAACCGATGTTCGCGCCCAGGTTGAACCCGTGCGGCTGGTAGGCCCGGCGCAGCACCGCCAGCGCCCGGTTGATCATCTGCCCCTGATCGAGCAGCTCGTCGTCGTTCAGCTCTTCGGGGGAACTCAGGTGGCGGTACGGAATGATCATCAGATGACCGCTGTTGTAGGGAAACAGATTCAGGATGGCATAGACCCACTTCGAGCGCGCCACGATCAGCGCCGGTGCGTCGTCCTGCTGCGGAGCGTCACAGAAAACGCACCGATCGGCTGACTGCCGATCGCCGCGAATGTACGCCATGCGCCACGGCGTCCATAGATGTTCCACGATCATACGCCCTTTCTGTCGCGTCTGAAAGCCTCATCGAACAGGTTGAATGGTTATAAAGCACCGCGCCGCGGATGACAATTGATTCGTCACCGCGGCGCGAGCATCTGGAGGACTGCGTCGGTCACGGAATGCACAGGCCGGGGCAGTCGGAGGGGCAGTTGCAGGTGGTTTCGCCGGTATCGCAGACCAGGTTGCCGCATGTTGTGCTGCCAGTGAGCGTTGGCGTGATGCTCGGCGGCGCGAACGGCGGCTGCACCGGTGTGAACGGTGCGGGCGGGGGCTGCCCGACGGTGATCGTGAGCGGGTACGACATCTCCGTGCCGTCGCGCAGGCGCACGCGGATCGTGTACGTCGTGTTCGCCTGCGGGCAGACCTGGCGCTCGCTTACGCCGACCACGCCCTCATTGTCGAAATAGATGCTGTCGATGTTGTCCGTCTGCCAGCGGATGATCGTGCACTGGCCGTATTCCAGGGTGACATTGTCCACGGTGATGTGGATCTCCGCCGTTACCGTCGGGATCGCCGTCGGGAGGAGGATGGGGGTGCGCGTGGCCGGGCGGCGCGTCGGAGGCGGGGTGACCGTCGGGGTCAACGGGAGCGCCGCGGCCAGCGCGTCCACTTCAAGCGGGTACTGGAGCACGGCGGGCGGCAGATCGACCAGCGGCGCCAGTTCGCTCACTTCATCCGGGGCAAGCGGGCGCACCTCCAGGACGCGCTCCGCGCGCCCGTCCGGGTTGAGCTGCACCTGCGCGCCGTTGCCCGCGGGCAGCGGGTAGAACCCGTCCAGTTCGACATCGCCTTCCAGCGTCGTCACCCACAGGCGATCGTCCGCCTGCTGGTACAGCGCGATGGTCGATCCCATGTTGATGTTCAGGCCGTTGACGGTGATCTCGACGCGCGTATCGCGCGGCCCCTGCGCCAGCACCAGCGAGCGCGGCGCATTTTCGCACGTGCGCCCCCGGCGGAAATCGGTGCGGATGCGCACGGCCTGCATCGGCCCGGAAGCGGGATCGGCATCCGGATCCGCCGAGATCTCCGCATCGCCGATCAGGACGAAAACGACATTCTGGCCGGGCAGGGCGTCGGGCAGGTTAGCCTGCACGGCCAGCGCGGAGATCCCCCATTCATCGCGCTGTACATTCAACGGGGAGGTGCGCAGCGCGACCAGTTCATCGAGGCCGGCGCGATCGCCCGGTCGGCTGAAGAATGCGCTCAGTTCAGCGCGGGTGAATTCGGCCTCGACCAGTGTGTTGCCGTAGCAGGCGGTGTTGCGCTCGAGCTGGCTGCAAGCCCGATCGAGCTGGATGAGCGCCTGTTCGACCAGCGGGGTGCACGTCCCCGCATCCGTCTGCGCGGTGGCGCTCCAGCCGATCAGGGCCAGCACGATCAGCATCAAACCGATGAGAATGCCAGAGCGGCGCATCGGGAACCTCCAGCGTATCTGTTATCACCAACTGCATTCTAGTCGGATACGCTCAAACTGGCCATTGCGATATGATAAAATTTTCTGCACTGAACGGAGATGAGACCTGTTCGATGACCGATCTGGATGTACAGACCATCCTGACTGCGTTTCAACGCGCCGATCTGCCCGAACCCCGGTTTCGCGGGTTCGAGACGATCGCCAGCACCAACGATGCCGCGCTCGCCTGGCTGGCCGAGGCGGAGGCGCCGCCCGACCTGGCGTTCGTCGTCACCGGCCAGCAGACGCGCGGGCGCGGGCGCATGGGCCGCACCTGGGTCACTTCGGCGGCGGGGGCGCTGACGGTGTCTTTCATCCTGCATCCGCCCGCACCCGCCCTGACGCGCCTGCCGCTGCTGGGCGCGCTGGCGGTGTGCACGGCGCTGGCCGATTTCGGCGTCAGCGCCGCGATCAAATGGCCCAACGATGTCCAGCTCGACGGCCTGAAGATCGCCGGCGTACTGGCCGAAGCCTCATGGATCGGGGACGTGCTGCGCGGCGCGGTCGTCGGCATCGGGGTCAACCTGAACGAGGATTTCACCGGGACGCCGCTGGCGGCGACGGCGGGCAGCGTGACGCCGCTGACCGGGCGTGCGATCGGGCGCGCGGAGCTGCTGGCGGCTCTGTATCGGCATCTGGCGCATTGGTTCGCGCGCATCGACGATGCCGCATGCTTCGAAGCATGGCGTGCGCGCCTGAACATGATCGGCCAGCCGGTGCGGGTGACGCACGGCCCTGACGGGAGCGGTCTGATCGAAGGGCTGGCCGAGGCGGTCGATCGGGATGGCGCGCTGATCGTGCGCCTGGCCGACGGACAGACGCAGCGCCTGATCGCCGGCGATGTCACCCGGCTGGCGTGAGACACGGAAAACGAAACGACATGGGCATCCAACTGGACTGGGAAGTCGAGGCGGGCCGCGAGCGCGTCCGCCACACGGGCGAAGATCCGGAGGCGGTTCGCGCGCGCCGGCGGGCACGGGCGCGCGCGCTGATCGTCATGCTGATCGTCATCGGGCTGATCGGTGGGGCGATCGGCGCGCTTCTGCTGCGGCTGGAGGCGGTCGAGCAGGCGGAGATCGCCGATCTGCGCGCGGTGGTCGCGGCGGAGATCACGGCGCTGCGCCTCGGCGATCAGCGGGCCTTTCTCCAGTTTCAGCGCAGCGCCAGCGAGGACTGGATCGAACGCCAGCGCGCCGTCTTCAACCGCTATCGGCAGGAATTGGTGACCAGCGGCCTTCAGCTTCCCGGCACGATCCGCGCGATCGATGTGCAGGATCGCACCGCGCGCGTCATCGTCGAAGAGATCAGCGGCGGGCGCGTCCGCCAGCGCGTCTGGTTCTACTGGCGCTACGAGGACGGCTGGTTTCACGTGCTGCCCGATTACACGTTCTGGGGCGACCCGGCGACGCTGACTGGCGAGCGCGTCACGGTGCACTACCGGGGGCTGGACGCGGACTTCGCTGTCGCGCTGCATCAGGCCGCCGAGCGCTGGCTGGCCGCGATCTGCGACTCGTTCGGCTGCGAGGCGCTGCCCGCTTTGACGGTGCACATCGTGCCCGATGAGGTCGATGCTGCGGGCTGGACGCCGGGCGAACCGCTAACGCTGCGATCGCCGTATGCCGATGCCTATCAGCCGGACGCGCCGCTCGATCAGCCGGCGACGGCTGACCTGCCGGAGCGGATCGCGGCCTGGGTGGTCGATCGAGCGCTCAACGGCCCGCCGCAGTATCCGGCGGATGCCGTCTTCCTGCGCCAGGCGGCGATCGCCTGGCTGCGCGATGCCATGACCAGCGCGCCGACCACCAGCTATCTGCTGCACGATCTGGCGTCGCGCTTCGGGCCGACTGCCGTGGGCGCGATCGTGCGCGGCATCGCGCCGACGGCCAACCTGGATGCCGTCCCGCCGCTGTTCGGCGCCGCCGATCTGGCCGCGCTCAATGCCGACTGGCGCGACTACCTGACCTGGCGTCTGGCGCTGGAGCGCGATTTCATCTCTTCCGGCAATCTGGCCGGTCTGCTGACGCTGTACGATCCGACCAACCCGGCGCTGGCGGTGGTCGCGCAGGCGCGGCTGCAGGCCGGCATCCCCGAAGCCCGCACGGTCGTCTCGGCCCGGCAGAGCGTGACGCCGGATGGCATCCCGCAGGTGCGGACGCTGGTTCAGATCGGCGCCGATCCCGCCCGGCAGGAAGAGATCGCTTTCCGCCTGATCAACAACTTATGGGTACGCGCCTCATAAGTGGTGCTACAATCAAAGATGTTCAGTCCGCGCGAAGACGAGGAGCACCTGCGCATGTTAGATGACCTGCGCCGCAGCACACTGGAGTCCGACTCGACTCAGGATGAATTCGATTTCGACGATCTGCCGGTGGAGGCCAAACCGGAGCGCCGCCGTTTTCTCGGTCTGTCGCCCGTCGAGCGCATGTTCCTGATGATCTTTTTCTTCATGAACGTGGTCGTGATCGGGCTGGTGCTGCTGCTGGCCACCGGACGGCTGGTGCTGTAATCCGCGATCTGACGCGAATTAGTCGGGAAGCGGGCGCACGGCCCGCCTCCCGACGCTGCGTCGTGCGGGGCGGATGTCAACGGCTGGCGGGCTGCAGCAGCAGCCGCTCGACCGCCGCGCTCTCCACCGCCTGTCGGCTGAACGGGGCCGGATGATACTCAACGCGCCGCCAGGCCTCGATCATCCGGTCGTAATCCTCGCTGAACGGGTGACCGCTCTGGCCGGTCGTGTGCATTTGCTGGCTGTTATCCCAGTTGCTGACATCGAGGATCATCCGCATCGAGGGCAGCGCATCGACTGCGAAGTCGTCGCGCATCGGATCCCAGTTGGTGGCGTTCACGATGCCGCTGCCGCCGCCGCTTGCCACTGGCCCCCGGTTCACCATGTCTTCGATCAGGCTGATGCCGCTCGCACCCAGCGGGGTGCTGATGAACGTCGCGGTATGCACCGCCCCCCAGCGCCAGGCGCTGCGCTCCGCCCCCAGCACGGTGGGGGCGTCCGCCGCGGCCCGCTCCAGCGCCAGCCTGAAGATATCATCGCGCGTCTCAATCCTGTCGAGCGTCGAAATATCATCCCACCACGGGTTGTCCGGTTCGTCCAGCATACTGATGATGGCGAACAACTGGTGATTGCTCGGCTCAACATCCTCCGGGGTCTGATCGAGGTAGATCAGGCGGATGAGGTGGCGCGTGAACAGGGCGAAGAAGGCCGCCGGGCCGCTGTCCTCATTGTTGAAGCGATCCCACGACTGAAGGTAGGCGCGCAGTTCCTCCAGTTCGCCGCTGAGCTGTAAGCCGTCGAGGGCGGCCAGCAGCGGCTCGGCGTCCATGGTGTAGTTATCGCCGTGGATGGTCTGGTAGTCCTCGATCGACAGCGGGGCCAGTTCCCGCATGAGCTGGTTGATGCGATCGCCGCGCTGGCCGTAGGCCCAGTCGAAGCTGAACAGGTAATTGCCGTCGATACCGACCGCTTCCTCGACCTGATCGTAGTATTCCAGCGGCACGACGGCCTGATTGGCCGTCACGATGTAGTCCCGTTCCGGGTTGAAGATGCGCGGCAGATCATCGAACGGGACGAAGCCCTGCCATTCGAAGGCGGCGGTTGTGCCATCGGCGGGGTAGAGGCCGTTATGATCGACCGCGCGGATCGGGATGCGCCCCGGCATCTGGTAACCGATGTTGCCGTCAACATCGGCGTAGACGAAGTTCTGCGACGGCACATCCCACAGGCGCAGCGCCGCGCGGAATTCCGTCCAGTTGCTGGCGCGGTTCAGCGCCAGGATTGCGTCAAGCGTGGTGCCTTCCATGCCGGGCAGGCTGAGACCCGTCCAGTGCAGGACGAGCGGATCTTCGTTGTTGAAGCCGGATACCGTTCCATCCTCCGGATTGTAGCGGTTGTCGTTGAGGATCGGGCCGAGATGGGTTTCGCGCACCTGCAAACGGATCGGTTCGCCGCCATCGCCGAAGCGGATGATCTCTTCGCGCACCGTCATATCGCGCCATTCGCCTTCCCATTCATACTGGAGCGGATTTTCCGGGTTGACGACGATGCGGTAGGTATCCTGCACATCCGCGCCGACATTGGTCACGCCCCAGGCGATGTTCGCGTTGTGGCCGATGATGATCCCCGGCGATGCGGGCAGGGTGAAACCGGCGACGTCAAACGGGCATTCCGCGCTGACGGGCAGGCAGTGCAGGCCGATCTCGTACCAGATCGACGGCATCTGAATGTCCAGGTGCGGGTCGTTGGCCAGCAGCGGCTGGCCGCTCTCGGTCATGCTGCCGGTCGCCACCCAGTTGTTGCTGCCGATGCCGATGCGGTGATCCGAGCCGAACGTGACCGACTGCCCGGCGATGATGCCGCCCGCCATGACCGGGCTGATGCCCCCGGCGCTCTCCGTCAGGCGCGAGACGGCCTGTTCGCCCAGGCTGGCCGCGGTCAGCGGCAGATCGTCCGGCTGAAGGATGGTGAAGCGCTCGCCATACGGCCACGGCGGTGCGTAGTCGATCATCATCTGCTCGCCCAGCTCCGCCAGCAGCGCTTCGCGCACCAGCTCGTTGCCATAGCTGTCGGTCAGGTTCCAGGCCATGACTTTGGCCCAGACCACGGTATCGACCGGTGTCCACGGCTCGATCGGGATATCCACGCCGGTCAGGCGCAGCAGCCGATATTCCAGCGCCAGTTTGTCGGCGGGGCGGCTGGTGATGTAGGCGTTGACGCCATCGGCGAAGGCCTGCAGCACAGCGCGGCCCTCGTCGCTCATGGCGGCGTAGTCGCGCTCAGCGGCGGCGCGCCAGCCGACCGTGCGGATGAAGATGTCGCTGCCCATGATCCCGTCGTTGCGCCCGGTCAGTTCCTGGATCCGGCCATGGCCGATGTGGCGGTTGAATTCCATCTGCCACCAGCGATCCTGCGCCTGGGTGAAGCCCTGGGCGAAGAACAGATCGTACGTGCTGCTGGCGTAGATATGCGGCACGCCCCAGGCATCGCGCAGGATTTCGACCTCGGCGCGCAGACCGGGCGCGGACAGCGTCCCGCTGTGCTGCGGCAGCGGCCCGCGGGTGGTATCCCAGTAGATGACGAACCCGCCGACGACCACCACCAGGATGATCGCCAGGACGACGAACAGGATGATGCGTAATACTTTCATGGTTGGCCTCAAATTGTTTAAATGCACGACTGCGCCAAACAAATACCTTCTGCGCCGCGATGATACTCGATCCCTCGGCGTCCTGACAGCGTCAGGTCGATCAGGCCGCGCCGCCGGCTTCAGCGGCCTGAATTTCCTGCGAGCGCCGGGCCATATCCTGGCGCAGCGCCAGAAAATCGGCAGGAGACACCCACGCCGCTGCGATCAGGAAGACCAGGCACAGCGCATACGTGGACAGACAGACGATCAGGATGGCGCTCGGCAGGCCGGCTGCGGTGGAGAGCACGCCGACGATGAACGGGGCCGCCGCCGCGCCGATATTCTCGACGAAGTACTGGAAGGCCAGGGCGGTGCTGCGCACTTCCGGCACGGCGATCTCGTGGATCGAAGCCACGACATTGGGGCCGGAAAACAGCGTGAAGAACGCCGCGCCGATCAGCGGCAGGCCGAACGCGAGCGGCGCAGCATCGAACGGCGTGAGCAGCGCCAGCGTCAGGAAGGTCATGGCGCTGCCGACGCCGAGCGCGGCGACGATCAGCCGACCGCGCGGCGTGCGTTTCGACAGCAGATCGCCGGCCAGCCCGCCCAGAAACGCGCCGATCGCCATCAGCACGACCGCCGCGCCCATGAGGATGAAAACGGTGCTGCTGTCGTACCGGCGCTCGCGCTCCAGATAGGTGAAAAACCAGAAGGTGATCACGTTGAGCGGGAAGACGCCGAAAAAGCCCTGAATGAGCAGGGGGAGCAGCGTGCGTTTGCGCAGCAGCGCTTTGACCGCACGCCAGCGGAAGGTATAGCTGCCGATCTCCGGCAGATCGGCCAGTTCCGGTTCGGCCCGCCCGCGCGGCACATCGCGCACGAACAGCAGGATCAGGATGCCGACGACGATCCCCAGGCCCCCGGTGATGAGGAAAATGGCGCGCCAGCCGATGCTGTCGCGCAGGGCGAGCACCAGGATCAGGCTGAGGACGAAACCGACCGGCGCGGTGAGCTGGAGCAGGCCGTTGATGCGCCCACGCTGTTTCGGTTCGAAGTAGTCCGAGATCAGACTGTAGATGCCGGGATAGCTGGAGTCGTCGATGCCCGTCGAGCTGCGCGTCAGCAGGAAAGCGGGGAAGGTGCGCACCACCGCGCTCAACCAGGTCGTGCTGCCCCAGATGAACGAGGCCAGCGCCAGCAGCCGCGCCCGCGAGAATTTATCGTTCAAAAAGCCCCAGATCGGGTAGAAGAGCGCGCCGACCACCAGCGCGCCCGTGCCGACCGCCCCGGCGGCGGTATCATCGATCCCGAAATCCGCGCTGAAATCGGTCAGCACCTGGCCGATGAGCAGTTTATCCGCCTGGTGCAGCAGCATGAAGGCGACGAAGATCGCCACGACCCCATAACGATAGCGTTTGATCGAAGTCATGATGTCCTCAAAAAAACCGACTTTTGAACTGCTCCTATTTCATCGGCGGAGTGTACCCTCCGCCGGCGCTGAACGGCAAACCTCCTGATCGATCCACTCGATCCAGCCACGCGATCGTCGGTGGCGAATCGCACAGATGTGCGAGGGTTGAATTCGGGCTGCGCTGGATAATTATCCCAAATTCGGCTATAATTAACCTGTCTTTGTAACCGATCATCGTCGCCTGAAACCGATCTGTCGCCGCAGGGCCAGATGGCTGACGGATGCGCATCACCCGCACGCACATGAGCAGCAGGGATCAACAGATCTATGGACTTCATCGGCCATATTCGCCCGGTCAACATCAATGAAGAGATGCGCAGCAGCTACCTCGATTACGCCATGAGCGTGATCGTGGCGCGCGCGCTGCCCGATGCCCGCGACGGGTTGAAGCCCGTGCACCGTCGCATCCTGTACGCGATGTACGAGATGGGCATCCGCGCCAATTCGAGCTACAAGAAGAGTGCGCGCATCGTCGGCGAGGTGCTGGGCAAGTATCATCCCCACGGCGACAGCGCTGTGTACGACGCCATGGCGCGTATGGCGCAGGATTTTTCGCTGCGCTATCCGCTGGTGGACGGGCAGGGCAACTTCGGCAGCATCGATGGCGACAGCCCGGCGGCCATGCGCTATACCGAGGCGCGTCTGGCCCGCATCGCCGAGGAAATGCTCGTCGATATCGATATGAACACGGTCGATTTCGTCGATAACTACGATGGCACGCAGCAGGAACCGACCGTGCTGCCCGCCCGCCTGCCCAATATGCTCCTCAACGGGGCCAGCGGGATCGCCGTCGGCATGGCGACCAACATCCCGCCGCATAACCTGCGCGAACTGGCTGGCGCGATCGTCTATCTGATCGACCGCTGGGAGGCGATCGACGAGATCACCATCGACGAGCTGATCCAGTTCGTCAAAGGGCCGGACTTCCCGACGGGCGCGCAGGTGATCGCCAACGAAGCGCTCAAAGAGGCGTATGCCACCGGGCGCGGGCACATCTTCGTGCGCGCGCGGATCGAAAACGAGATCGGCAAGAACGACCGCCATCGGCTGGTGATCACCGAAATCCCGTACCAGGTGAGCAAGACGGCGATCATCGAACGCATCGTCGCTCTGGTCAAAGAGGACAAGATCACCCAGGTGGCTGACCTGCGCGACGAATCCGATCGGCAGGGGATGCGCCTGGTCGTCGAATTGAAGCACGGGGCCAACCCGGATACCGCGCGCAAGCAGCTTCTGAAATACACGCAGCTCCAGAGCACCTATGGCATCCAGATGCTGGCGCTGGTGAACGGTGAGCCGCGCACGCTGAGCCTGAAGCGGATGCTTCAGATCTACGTCGAACACCGTTACGAGATCATCGTGCGGCGATCGCAGTTCGAACTGGAGAAGCGCCGCGCCCGCGCTCACATCCTTGAAGGCCTGCTCAAGGCGCTGTCGAGCCTGGATGCCATCATCCAGACCATCCGCTCGGCGGATGATGCGGACGATGCACGTGCCAAGCTGATCGGTCGCTTCGGCCTGTCTGAAGCGCAGTCGAACGCCATTCTGGAGATGCAGCTCCGGCGGCTGGCCGCGCTGGAACAGCTCAAACTACAGCAGGAATATCAGGAAGTGTCCGCCCGCATCGCCTATCTGGAGGATCTGCTGGCATCCCCGGCCAAGATCCTGGCGGTGATCCGGCAGGACGTGGTCGAACTGGCGGATAGCTACGGCGATGCGCGCCGGACGGAGATCGTCTACGGCGAAAGCGCCGAGCTGAGCGATTACGACCTGATCAAAAAAGAAGAAGTCGTCATCCTGATGACGCAGCACGGCTATATCAAGCGCGTGCCGGCCACGGCCTACCGGGCGCAGCGGCGCGGCGGCAAGGGCGTGATCGGCATGACGACGCGAGAGGAAGATGCCCTGTGCGATGTCCTGGCCGCCAGCAGCCACGATACGCTGCTCTTCTTCAGCGATCGCGGCAAGGTGTACAGCACGCCGGCCTTCAATGTGCCGGAGGCGGGGCGCGCCAGCAAAGGGGTGCTGGTGCACTCGGTGATCGCGATCGGCTCTGACGAGAAGATCACGGCGATCGTGCCGGTCGACTCGTTCGACAAGCAGGGCTATTTCGTGCTGGCGACGCGCAACGGGCGCATCAAGCGCGTCGAGCTGGAGGAATTCGCCGAGGTGCGCCCCAGCGGCCTGATCGCGATCTCGCTGGAAGACGGCGATCGGCTCCAGTGGGCCAGCTACACCGACGGCGATCAGGATGTCATGATCGTCACCTCGCGCGGGCAGGCGATCCGCTTCCACGAGCGCCAGGTGCGCGCCATGGGCCGGCAGGCCGGCGGCGTCCGCTCGATCCGGCTGCACGAAGATGATACCGTGGCCGGCATGGACGTCATCGAGGCGGAAGATACCCACATGCTCGTCGTCACGCAGAACGGATATGGCAAGCGCACGCCGCTCGATGCCTACCGGGAGCAGGGGCGGTTCGGCATGGGGATGCGCACCCTGGCGCGCGATGAGCGCACCGGCCCGATCGTCAAGATGTGCTGCATCAACCCGAGCGACGACATCCTGATCATGACGCGCGGCGGGGCCGTGCTGCGCACGCAGTTGGAGCAGATCCGCGAAGTCGGGCGCAGCGCTATCGGGGTGCGCCTGATCAACCTGGAACCGGGCGATCAGGTCGTCGGCATCGCGATCATGGCCTCCAGCGATCAGGTGAACGGCGTTTACCTGAGCGACAGCGAGATGGAAGCCATGACGATCGAGGGCGATCAGGCTTCCCGGTCGGGCGGCAATGGTGCGCATCCGGCGGATGATGCCGGGTCACAGGAAGCGGCGGACTGACCGCGAGCCTGCCAATTTGCTGATGAGAATGACAACGGGCAGCCCATATTGAGGCTGCCCGTTCGCTTGAGGTTCTGTAGGACGTGCCGCGCGGCACTAGTCCTCGAATTCTTCCTGCTTCTTGCCTTTTTCGATCACCTCTGGCTCGGCAGAGCGTTCCTCCAGCTCCGCCGCCGCTTCGGACACTGCCGCCGAGGTCACGGTGACGCGCACGATCATGGCGTCCGGATCGGTGACCACGGTCAGTTTGTCGCCCAGCTTGAGATCGCGGACGTGAATGCTGTCGTTCAGGCTCTTGAGCGGGCTGAGATCGACTTCGATGCGCTCGACCAGATCGGCGGGCAGGGCTTCAATTTCGAGCGTGCTCAGGCCCTGGAGCAGGATGCCCATGCCCATCTGGACGGCGGGCGCTTCGCCGACGAAGGCGATCGGGACTTCGGTGCGGACTTTGGTCGAGGCATCGACGGCCAGGAAATCGACGTGCAGGATATCGCCGCGGATGACGTCGCGCTGCACATCGCGGGCGATCACCTGCTGTGACCGGCCTTCGATATTCATCGTGATCAGGTGCGTGCCGCCGGCTTTGAGCAGGGTTGCCTTGAGCTGTTTGGCGTCGATCTGCACGTGGATGGGGGCAGTCCGCGCGCCGTAGACGACGGCGGGGATGATCCCGGCACGGCGAAGCTGGCCGACCTGTTTGCCGATCAATGTGCGCTTCTGCGCATCGAGTGTATAGGTTTCAGCCACGAGGATACTCCCTGAAATCCGGCATCATGGCCGGGGATAATCGGCGGGTGCTGCCCGGGACAGCTTCAACCCCGACGCTGCTAAACGACAGAATCCTGCGCATTCTATAAGGGCTGTACGGAAGAATCAATGCTCAGATCGATCTTCGCCGCCGCCCGCAGCCGCCGTCGTCATCATCACACTATCCACAAAAAAGCCCCTGATCGGGGCTTTTTGAGGGAAGCGGGTTACGGGATTCGAACCCGTGACATTTTGCTTGGGAAGCAAACACTCTACCAACTGAGTTAAACCCGCATTTACTTTGAATTATAGTCGCACTCTGTTCGGCGTCAAGACCGACTCACCGGAAGTGATGCGGATTGTGCATGAAGGGATTCACGGGCACAGCGGCATCTGCCGGAGCGAGAAACGCACCGCCGCAACGTCAGACCCCTTTTCCGCTGCGATTGAGACTAACCTTGCAATCGACTGTATCATGGTTCTATCATGCTGCGTCACGGTCTTGCAGTTGAAGGTGGGGTAACCTCGCGATGAAGCACTGGCGCGCGCTCGCGCTTGGGGCGGCGGGCAGCCTGCTCGCAGTTCTGTTCGTCTTCACCCAGATGGGCGACCTGAGCCAGCTCGGCGCGGCGCTGGCCGCGGCGCGCTACGGATACCTGATCCCCGCCGTTTTCCTCATCGTCATCGGGCTGGCCTGCCGGGCGGTGCGCTGGCGCGTCCTGCTCAGCGGCGGGCTGCCGCTGCACCGCGCGTTCAGCATCCTGAATGTCGCCTATCTGGTCAACGGGGTGCTGCCGCTGCGCATCGGTGAAGTGGCCCGCGCCTATCTGGCGACGCGCGCCGATCCGCCGGTTCCCTTCTTCAAGTCGGCCAGCACGATCCTCGTCGAACGGCTGCTCGATCTGCTGGCGGTGCTGGTCATCCTGCTGCTGGCGGTCAGCGCCGCGCCGCTGCCCGACGCCATCCGCGCCGCCGCGCTGACGTTCGCGCCGCTGGCGGTCATCGGCTTCGGGTTTCTGGTTGCCCTGGCGGCGCGCCGCGCGCTGGCGCTGCGCATCATCGGCTGGCTGAGCGCGCGCATCGGCCTGCTGCGGCGCGTGAATGCTGAGGGGTTGACCGCGCACTTCCTCGACGGCCTGCTGCCGCTGGCCCGCCCGGCCACCTTCATTCTGACGCTGCTGTGGACGGGGATAAGCTGGGCCGTCTCCATCGCGTCTGGATATGTGTTGATGTATGCCTTTTACGACCGGCCCGATCTGGCGGCGACGATGCTGTTCACCGCGGCGGCCTCGTTCGCGGTGGCGGTTCCCGCCGTGCCGGGCAACGTCGGGCCGTATGAGGCCAGCATCGTGCTCGCGCTCGGCGCGCTGGGGTACGGCGAACCGGCGGCGACCGCTGTCGGCTTCGCGCTGGTCGTTCATTTCGCCAATCTGGCCGTCAATGCCGTCCTCGGCGTGCTCGGCTTCTTCCAGGAAGGCATCACGCTCGAACAGCTTGCGCAGGGGGTGCGCGGCGTCCAGAGCCAGACACAGCCGGTCGAGGCCGTCACTTGAGCCAAACCACGACAGAGGAATCCCTTATGCATCCTTCACCCGACTCACTGCTGGAAGCGATCCCGGAGACCGGGCGTAAGCTGAAGATCCTGATCTGCCTGCTGTACTACTTCCCTCACCGCACCGGCCTGACGATCCATGTGCAGCGCGTGGCCGAGGAACTGGTGCGGCGCGGGCATCAGGTGACGGTGCTGACGTCGCGCTACCGCAGCGATCTGCCGCGCGATGATGTAACGCTGCACGAAGGGGTGCGCATCGTCCGCCTGTGGGCGCCCATCCGCATGAGCCGGGGCTTCATCATGCCCGCCTATCCGTGGGCGGCGGCCAAACTGATGCTGGAACACGACGTCGTCAGCATTCACACGCCGATGCTGGAGACCGCGCTCGTGGCGCTGCTGGCCCGGCTGACCGGGCGCAAGGTCGTGATCACCCATCACGGCGATCTGATCCTGCCTGAGGGCAGCCTGATGAACCGCTTCATCCAGTGGACGATGTTCCAGATGTACCGGCTGGCGGCGGCCTGGTCACCGCGGCTGCTGGCCTACAGCCAGGATTACGCGGAGCATTCCTACTACCTCAAACCGTACCTGCACAAGACGTCGGTCAACTACCCGCCGATCCTGATGCCGCTGCCCAATCCCCGTCGGGTGGAGGAACTGCGGCATGAATGGTCGAAGGATGGCGGGCCGGTGATCGGTTTCGCCGGGCGCTTTGTTCAGGAAAAGCGGCCCGATCTGCTCATCCGCGCGCTGGACATCATCAACGTCAAGTATCCCAACGCGCGCATCGTCTTCGCCGGGGAATACGACATCAAATATGAAGACACGTGGGAACGCCATCAGGATCTGGTCAACCGGTACCGCGATCAGTTGATCTTCCTCGGCCTGCGCGAGGATCCGCAGGACATGGCGGATTTCTACGCCGCCTGCGATGTGCTGGCGCTGACCAGCGATACCGAGTGTTTTGCGCTGGTGCAGGTGGAAGCGATGCTGTGCGGCACGCCGGTGGTGATGACGGATACGCCGGGCGGGCGCGTCCCGGTGCAGATGACCGGCATGGGCAAGCTGGCGCAGAAAGGCGACTGGCGTTCGATCGGCCAGGCGCTGGTCGAGGTGCTGGATAACCGCGCCGCGTTCGTCAAACCGCGCGAGTTCATCGAGAAGGTGTTCTCATTCACGGAAACTGTGGATAATTATGAGCGGTACTTCTATGCGTATGCACGGAGAGCGTGACGCATGACGCCAGCCTCAAAGGCAGCCAGCCGCGACATCCAGCCGACGTTCGATCCCGAGCTGGTACGGCACATGACGCGCAACGAGGCCGACATGGCCTTCAAGAAGCGCGTGCAGACGATCTTCGACTGGGTGCAGCCGGATGATCACAAGCTGATCCTCGATTTTCCCTGCGGGCGCGGCTTTTACCTCAACATGCTGCGCTACGTCAGTTCGGCGCGGCTGGTGGGGGCGGAGCTGGATGACGCCGTCATCCGCAAGGCACAGCGCCATGTCGGTTCGCTGCCCGATATCACGCTGCTGCGCGCCGATGTCTGCGCCATGCCGTTCCCGTCCAACACCTTCGACGCCGTGATCATGTCGGAGATTCTGGAGCATATCGACCGCGACGTCGATGCGCTGGCCGAGGCCTACCGGGTGCTCAAACCGGGCGGGGTGCTGGCGGTGACGGTGCCGAATGCCGATTATCCGTTCCTGTGGGATCCGATCAACCGCACGCTGGAATGGCTGTTTGGCGTCCATATCAGCCGGGGGATGTTCGCCGGGCTGTGGGCCAATCACGTGCGTCTGTACTGGCGCGATGAACTGCGCGCCAAAGTGGAGCGGGCCGGCTTCATCGTCGAGGAAGAGCGGTCGTTCACCCACTACAGCTTCCCCTTCATTCACAATCTGGTATACGGCATCGGCATGCCGCTGCTCGAATCGGGCGCGCTGCCGCAGACCTGGGCCAACGCCGCCGACCGCACGACGTTCGACAAAAACGATGGCAGCCTGCTCAACCCGATCAATCTGGGGTTGAAGGTCTTCAATTTCTTCGACCGCAAGAACCGACTCAACGAGCCGCCCGACCGGGCAACCGTCAACCTGGCGATCAAAGGCCGCAAACCGGAGGCGGAGACGGCGCGATGAGCACTCCACCCGACGACGGACTGACGCCGGTTCCGCCGCCCGATGATGCCGGGTCGCCGCAAACAGGCCATGATGCCGAAGAGACGGCCCCGGCCTTCAACCCGCTCAACCCGGAGTCGTCGTGGATGGCTTTTCTGGCCCCGCCCGCGCTCGATATCGATGAGGCGTCGGCGGGGCGGGCCGACGCAGCGCCGCAGCCCGCTGCGGGAGCGGAGCGGCAGTTCGATCCGGAGGCGACCGTCGGCGCGCTCGACGATCCGACTGCGTCGCTGAGCGAGGAGGACGCAGCGGGCAGCGCGGAAACGGCCTCCGCCGATTCGGGGGCGCTGGCGGAGTACGATCCGGTGATGCCGGGGCAGTCCGAGGCGGTGGTGGCCGGGGATGCGTCCCCCATCCCGGCGGCTGAGCCGTCCCAGGGAGGGGCTGAACCCGTTGATCGGGCGGAGGCCGAGAGCGCCACGCCGGCGGAACGACCGTTTGACGAGCTGACGATCGCTGAAATGCTGGGGCGGCTGCGCCGCGAACCGGGACGCACGTTTGATGCGCTGCTGGCGGTGCTCCAGGCCGAACCTGCGGGGCGTCCGCTGGCCGCCGCGCGCGCGCCGAAGCGCCGGCCTGTCTTGAGCGCGGTGGGCGCGGGGGGAACCGCATCCGTTCCGGTTGCGATCCCGGTCAGCGCCCCGGAGCCGCCGGCGGCACGTCCGGCGAGCGCGCCGACGCCAACCCGGGATGCCGGCGAGGAAGATCGCGCGGCATCCGAGCGCGGCCTGCTGCGCATCATCCTGCTGATCGCCGCGTTCGGCCTGGCGGTGATCGGCACGGCGATCATGCAGCTCACCCCGATCCGATCGGAGGCGGAGGCGCTCTTCCCCGGTCTGCCGTGGTTGATCGCCGCGCTGATCGTCGCCCTGATCGCCGAGGCGATCGGCGGCGCGCTGCGCCCCGATCAGCGGCTCGATGCCGAACTGCGCCCGGAAGGGGATGGGGCGGCGCGCCCGGCGCTGCGCGCTCTGGGCGGACGGCTGACGACCGGCCTGCTGGGCGCGGCGGCGTCGATCCTGGCGCTCATCCTCAACGGCGGCAATACCTTCACCGGGGTCGGCGTGATCGCCTGGCTGGCATCGGTGCTCTTCTGGGTCTGGACGTTCGCCCCGCAGGGGTGGACGCCCGCCGCCAGCCTGCGGACGATCGGGGAGGGGCTGGTCGCGCTCGGTCGTGTCCGGCTCGGCAATCCGACCTTCATCGCGCTGATCGTCATCATGGCGCTGGGCGCGTATCTGCGTCTGGTCGATCTCGACCGCGTCCCCGGCGAGATGACCAGCGATCATGTCGAGTTCATCCTCGATGTCAGCCGCGTGCTCGGCGGACAGACCTCGGTCTTTTTCGCCAACATCGGCGGGCGCGAGCCGCTGCAGTTCTATCTGCTGGCGGCCCTGAGCAGCGTGCCGGGCCTGGGGCTGACGTTCCTGACGCAGAAGCTGCTGACGGCGATCGAGGGCGTGCTGGTGCTGCCGCTCCTGTGGTGGCTGGGGCGCGAGTTCATCGGCCCGCGCCAGCCGCGGCTGGGCAATCTGGTCGGTCTGATCATGGCGGCGCTGACGGCGGTCAGCTACTGGGCGTTGATCCTCAGCCGGCTGGGCGAACGCATCGCCCTGACGCCGATCGCGGTGGCGCTGATCCTGATCTTTTTCATCCGCGCGCTGCGTTACGGGCGGCGCTGGGATTTCATCCTGACCGGGGTGATGCTCGGCTTCGGGCTGTACGCTTACCAGGCGGTGCGCATGCTGCCGGTGATCCTCGTTGGCGGGGTGGCGCTGGCCGTGCTGGCGCATCTGCGCAGCGCGCGCGCCCGCGGCAGCCTGCTGGAAAATCTGGGGATCACGGCGCTGATCGCGTTCGTCATTTTCGTCCCGCTGTTCGGCTACTCACTGGAACATCCGGAGGAGTTCTGGCGGCGCACGTCCGGGCGGCTGTTCGGCGATGAAGTCACCCAGACCACCAATGAGGCCGGAGAGATCATCTACCGGACGCCATCGGTGCAGGAACGGTTAGAAGCTTTCGCCGCCAACCTGCCGACGCTGACCAGCAACCTGCGCAACGCCGTCCTGATGTACAACTGGAAGGGCGATGTCGGCTGGTTCCAGAATTACCCGAATACCCCGGCGTTCGATGTGTTGACCGGCGGGCTGCTCGTGGTGGGCGTCGGAGCCTGGATCGGGCGGATGCTGCGCCGCCGCGATCCGATCGACTGGATGGTGATGCTGGCCTTCTGGGTGCTGCTGCTGCCATCGGCGCTGGCGCTGGCTTATCCGATCGAGAATCCGTCGTTCACGCGCCTGTCCGGCACGCTGCCGATCGTCTTCCTGTGGGCGGCGTACCCGCTGGCGCAGCTTCTGGCCCTGCCGCCCATCCGGCTGACGCGCATCGGCACGGTTTTCGGCCTGGGGATCGCCGCCGCGCTCGTCCTGTTCAGCGCCAGCGTGACGAATGAGCGCTACTTCACGCTGTACCACCGGACGTACCTGGAACGTTCGCTGCCGCACAGCGCAGCGGGGGAACTGCTGGCGGATTTCGCCAGCAGCGGGGCCGGTTTCGGCAATGCGTTCATCATCGCTTACCCGAACTGGTGGGATCACCGCGCCGTGGGGCTGGAAGCGGGGCGCATCGACTGGCCGAACACGGTCACGCAGATCGATGCGCTGCCGCTCATCATCCAGCAGGCGGCGCAGCGCCCCTTCGATTCGCCGTATCGGCTGAACGTCAATGCCGATCTGCTGTTTTTCGTCAATCTGGCCGATACCGCCGCGCTGACCCGGCTGCAGAGCTGGTTCCCGTCCGGCTATGCGCAGGAGGTCACCCCGTATCAGATTGAGGATCGTTTCTGGACATTCCGCGTGCCCGCGCTCGGTGAGGATGGGTTCAATGCATTTCTCGAACGCGCGGGCATCACTGGCCCGTAACACGGCGCGAGCGGCCCGTTCAGACCGCCCGCGCCCGTCGTGGCGTCATGACGGCATGCCGACGCTGGGGATGTGCTGCGCCCAGTCTTCGAGGTCGAGCGCTTCCAGGTACTGCATCACGGCTTCCATGCCCTCCACCGGGATGCGCGCCAGGGTGCACACCGTCAGAAAGTCATCGTCGAAATGATCGCCGTAGTCCAGCAGCCAATCCATCACCAGTCCACCCCAGAAGGCTTTGATGGCATAATCCATGCCGACGTCGTTTCCTCTCCGCATACAGCGCACTTAAATGATTAGTTTATTATAGCAGAATTACGCGCTGCGTCAGGAGCGAAATTGGGGGCGCAGCAGTGAGGAATGAAGCCGACGACTGTGTATGACTGACCGGATTCACCCGGTCTCTTCCAGGTGTAAACTATGCAAACGACCGATCCACTGTCCACAGCCACTCCTACAGCGGAGACGCCGCGTCCGCGCGCGCAGGCCAGCCCACTGCGCCTGACGCGGGCGGATGCGCTGGCGGCGCTGCTGTTCGTCGGGATCATGCTGCTGGGCGGCTACTTTCGCTTCGTCGGGCTGAACTGGGATGATTTCACGCATCTGCACCCCGATGAACGCTTCCTGACCGATGTCGCCATGGGGCTGGGCCGCAGCCTCAATCCGAGCGGGAGCGAAAGCGAACGCGCGGAGCAGATCGGCGAATGCCTGGCGCGCTACCCGGACAGCGCGGGCGTCGGCGGGTATTTCGATGCCCGCTGTTCGCCGTGGAACCCGCACAATGCCAACCCCAACCACGGGATGTACGTCTACGGCACGCTGCCATTGTTCATGGCGCGCGGCATGGGCGAGTTGATGGTCGTCGGGTCGGAGTGGCTGGCGCGCGATGTGCTGTCGCGCTTCAACAACGATCCGTCTCTGCTGACGTACAGCGGGGTGGAATGGCGCGGCTACAACGGCGTCCACCTGGCGTGGCGCTTCCTTTCGGCGATGGCCGAGATGGGGGTGGTCGTCATCGCTTTCCTGATCGGGCGCAAGCTGCACGATCGCTGGGTGGGGCTGCTGGCCGCGGCGCTGTACATGGGCGCGGTCTTCTCGATCCAGATCGGCCATTTCGGGACGACTGACGCGATCGCCAATTTCTTCGCCGCGCTGACGATCCTGTTCGCGGTATCCATCCAGCAGCACGGTCGTCTGGCGGATTACGCGCTGTTCGGGCTGGCGTTCGGCGCGGCGATCGCCAGCCGCATCAACCTGGTCTTCCTGCTGGCGCTGCTCGGCCTGGCGGTCTTGCTCCAGATCGCGCCGGTCTTCGACCGCACGCTGGCGCGCGGCCAGCGCGAGCGCCTGATCGGGCGCGCTGCACTCGGCTGCGTCCTGGCCGGGATCGGGGCGTTCCTGGCCTTCCGCCTGGGCAACCCGTATGCCTTCATGGGGCCGGGTTTCTTCGGGCTGTCGCTCAACCCGCGCTGGCTGCAGGATCTGGCGACGGCGCAGACGCTGGTGCGCGGCGATGTGGACAGCCCGCCCAACTTCCAGTGGCTGGGGCGCGCGCCGTACTTCTTCCCCTGGTGGAACATGGTCATGTGGGGGATGGGGCTGGCGTTCGGGCTGACGGCCTGGGCCAGCGTCATCTGGGCGGGGTGGCGCATCGTGCGCGGGCGGCCCGGCGCGCTGGCCAATCTGATCCCGCTGGCCTGGGTGCTGATCTACTTCGGCTACATGGGCCGGCAGTGGGTCATGACGATGCGCTACTTCCTGCCGATCTACCTGACGCTGGCCGTGCTGGCCGCCTGGGGGCTGATGCTGGCCTATCGCATCGCGCGCGAGCGGATGCGGGCGGGGCGGCGCTTCGGGCGTGTGCGCTTTTCGCTGGCGGGCGGCTGGATCGCCGCCGTCATCCTGCTGACCACGCTGTGGGCGCTGATGTTCACCAACATCTACCGCAACATGCTCACCCGCGTGCAGGCCAGTCACTACGTATTCGAGAACATCCCCGGCGATTTCGCCATGCGCATCGAAGGCGGGCCGGACGACGCGCCGCTGATCCAGATCGGCGTGCCCAACAGCTTCGGCGGATCCGATCGCGATCTGCTCAGCCGGCTGACGCGCTGGGATGAGGCCACGGGGCGCACCAGCAGCGTCGAGTACTTCACCCCGCTGGCCAGCGGGACGGTCTCCGTCCTGTACGCACCGCATCTGGGCGATCCGAATGACGATGACGGCGCGGAGGTGATGGAGTTCCGCGTTTACCACGATCCGAGCGGGACGCTGCTGGCCACCGCCCGGCTGGACGAGAACCTGACGCGCACGACCAGCATCGCCGGCGATCCGGTCGATCTGCCGTTCGATCAGCCGTTCGCGGTCACCGCGGGGGAGCGCTACCGCTTCGAGATCACCCTGATCGCGGGCGGGCCGGTCGTCAGCGGCGGCACGATCTTCACTTGGGAAGGGGCGTGGGACGATCCCGTGCCGACCAAAGTGTGCACGCTGCCGATCGGCATCACGCTGGCGGACGATCCGCCGCCGGGGATTTTCATGGATCCGCGCGACTGCGAAGGGCGCGATCCCTGGTGGGGGCTGCTGACCGGTTACGAGCTGGACATCGTCTATGAAGACGATGAGGCCAAGCGCGAGTACATGCTGACGGTGCTGAACAACAGCGACTACATCGCTATCAGCAGCAACCGCTTCTACGATACGCAGACGCGCAACCCGATGCGCTGGCCGCTGACGATCGCGTATTACAACTGGCTGTTCAGCGGGGAACTGGGCTACGACCTGGTCGCCACGTTCCAGGAAACGTTCGAGTTCGGCCCGCTGCGCGTCAGCGATCAGTACCTGCCGACGTATGACGCGCCGGTCTGGCTCAACGAACTGGAGGCGGAAGAGGCGTTCAGCGTGTACGACCATCCGGTCGTCTTCCTGTTCCGGCGCGCGCCCGATTACGATCCGGCGCGCGTCGCCGAGCTGCTGTACAGCATCCCGCTCAACCGGGTGTATTCGAGCGGCGTCTTTTACCAGTGCCCGGAAGATCCCGGCCTGTATTTCTGCGATCCGACGCTGGTCAATGTGCAGACGCTGAGCACGCTCGACGCCTCGCGCGCGCCGACGCAGCTCCGTTTCGATCGCGATCAGCGTGCCATGCAGGCGCAGGGCGGGACGTGGTCGGAGCGCTTCCACCCGGAAAGCATCCTCAACACCAATCAGGTCGTCGGGGTGATCGCCTGGTACGGTCTGCTGTTCGTCGTCGGCTGGATCACCTTCCCGCTGCTGTTCGCGCTGCTGCCCGGCCTGGCCGACCGCGGCTACAGTCTGGCCAAATTCGCCGGCCTGTTCCTGGCGGGCTGGATCACCTGGTTCATCGCCAGTGCGCGCGTCCCGATCTGGAATCAGGCCGGGCTGATCGCGGCGCTGCTCGGCATCCTGATCGTCGGCGTGTGGCTGGCGCGCCGCTCGCCCGATTCGCTGCTGCGGTGGCTGCGCGAGCACTGGCAGCGCATCGCCGTCATCGAGATCCTCTCGATCCTGGCGTTCGCGGTCATGATCCTCGTCCGGCTGAGCAACCCGGATCTGTGGCATACCAGCTTCGGCGGGGAAAAGCCGATGGATTTCGCCTACTGGAACGGCGTGCTGCGCAGCACGATCTTCCCGCCGATCGATCCGTGGTTCGCCGGCGGGTTCATCAATTACTACTATTTCGGCTTCGTCATCATCGGCGTGCCGGCGCTGCTGCTGGGGATCGTACCGTCGTTCGCCTTCAACCTGGTGCTGCCGACGCTCTTCATGGCCACCGGCATCGGGGCGTTCGGCGTCGCCTTCACTGCGGCGGCGGCGCTGCGCGAGCGGCTAAACGATGGGCAGTGGAGGCGGCTGGCCAGCCCGTACCTGGCCGGGATCGCCGCGCTCATCTTCTGCGTCGTGCTCGGCAATCTGGACACGCCGCGCGTCGCCTTGAACGCGGTGGCCAGCCTGGGCGGTTACCAGCAGCCGGAGGGCCTGACGGAGTTTCTGATCGACGAATACACGCGCGCCAACGGCGCGCCGCCCACCGGCGCGGTGCTGGAGCAGTTGTATCAGCGGGGGGAAGCGAGCGGCCTGTTCGACCGGGTGCGCTACGAGCTGTCGAACACGTTCGGCGCGCTCGGTGCGATCCTGGCCGGGCTGAACGACTTGCGTCAGGGGGCGACGCTGTACGTCAGCCCGGAGCGCTGGTTCTGGGCGCCGAGCCGTATCCTGGCGGAAGCGCCGGGCGTGGGCGGCAACGCCATCACCGAAATGCCCGCGTTCACCTTCATCTACGCTGACCCCCACGCACACATGATCAGCATGCCGATGCAGTTCCTGGTCATGGCCATCCTGATCAGCGAGCTGCTGATCTCCGGGCAGGATCGCCGGCGGCGCGGGGCGCTCATCGGGGCGGTCGCGCTGCTGGCGATCGCGGTGGGGATGCTGCGCGCCACCAACACCTGGGACTGGATCACGTACCTGATCCTCGGCGCTGTCGGCCTCGGCTTCGCCTGGTGGCTGCGCTGGCGGACGTTCAGCCGTGCCTCCCTGATCGATGTCGGCCTGTACGTGGGCGGGTTCATCGTGATGACGTTTGTGGCGGCGTTCCCGTACACGAGCTGGTTTGTCACGGCGTATTCGAGTGTGCGCCCGTGGACGGACGGCAAGTCGCCGCTGTGGGCTTACCTGACCATCCACGGCCTGTTCATCTTCCTGATCGCCGCGCTGCTGCTGTGGGATACCGGGCGCTGGCTGCGCGCCGTCACAGTCGGCACGCTGCGCGGCACGTTCGGCTATCTGGCCGCCGGGGGCATCATCATCCTGACGCTGCTCGGCCTGTCGGTCGTGCTGGCGGCGTTCAGCTATCAGGTGACGCTGATCGTCGTCCCGCTGATCCTGTGGATCGCCGTCCTGTTCTTCCGCCAGGGGCAGACGCGCGCGATGCAGTATCTGCTGGCGCTGGCCGGGCTGGCGCTGCTGCTCACGCTGGGGGTGGAATACGTGGTGCTGGATGGCGATATCGGCCGCCAGAACACGGTGTTCAAGTTCTACTTGCAGGCCTGGCTGATGTTCAGCGTGGTCGGCGGGGTGGCGTTCGCCGCGCTGTGGCGCGCGATGCCGCGCTGGTCGTTCGGCTTGCAGGCGGTGTACATGGTTCCACTGGCGCTGATGCTGGCGGCGGCGGCGCTCTTCCCGATCATGGCGACGCGCGGCAAAGCCGAATTCCGCATGGCCCCGCAGATGCCGCTGACGCTGGATGGCATGGATTTCATGCGCTACGCCACGCTGTACGAGGGCGATCCGGTGCTGCTGCAGCAGAACAGCGCGCTCGCGCCCTTCCCGCTGGCGGAGGATTACGCGCTGATCCGCTGGCTGCAGGACAATATCCACGGAAGCCCGGTGATCATTGAAGGGCAGAGCGTCGATACGCAGTATAAATGGAACGGGCGGATCAGCATCTACACCGGTCTGCCGTCCGTGATCGGCTGGAATTTCCACCAGCGTCAGCAGCGCACGCTCGATCCGATGAACCGCGTCATCGACATGCGCAACGCCAACGTCAACGCTTTCTACGAGACGCTCAACCTGGGCACGGCCTACCAGATCATGCGCTTTTACGGCGTGGAGTACATCATCGTCGGGCGGCTGGAGCGGGCGCATTACAGCGAGCAGGGGCTGGCCAAATTCGACCAGATGGTGGAACTGGGCATTCTGGAGGTCGTGTTTGAAGAGGGCGAGTCGCGCATTTACCGGGTCATCCCCGGCCACGAACCGCCGCGTCAGGAAGTCGGTGGGACGATCGAGCCGCTGGGCTGAGGGCCGCACAGAAGGGTAAATCATGCTGCTGGACTGGATCGCACGTGAGGGGGGCATCGTTCTGAGCTGGTGGGCGCTGGTGAGCGCCGCCGGGCTGGCGGCGCTGCCGCTGACCTGGCGGCTGCTGGGCGGCCTGCCCGATCGCGGTTATACGCTGGCGCGCGCGGTCGGCGTGCTGCTGGTCGCGTTCACATTCTGGCTGCTGGCCAGCCTCGGCTTCCTGATCAACACGACCGGGAGCATGGCCCTGGCCTGGGCGATCGTCGCGGGCGTCGGCCTGGCCATCTGGCTGCTCACCCCGGCCCACGAGCGCTTCGATCTGCGCGGTTGGTGGCGGGAAAACCGCCCGGTCGTGATCGCCGGCGAGATCCTGTTCTTCGTCCTGCTGTTCGGCTGGGCGATCGTGCGCGCGCATCAAAACGGGCTGGTGGCGACCGAGAAGCCGATGGAGCTGGCCTTCATCAGCGCGACGATGCGCTCGGAGACGTTCCCGCCCAACGATCCGTGGTTGAGCGGCTACGCCATCAGCTACTACTATTTTGGCTACGTCATGGCCGCCATGCTGTCGATGCTCAGCGGCGTGCCGTCGAGCGTCGGCTTCAACATGATGATCAGCCTGCTGTTCGCCCTGACCGGGCTGACCGCGTTCGGCGTGGTCTACAATCTGGTGCGCGGCGGCGCGTTCGCCGGCGCGATCAGCCGGATCAGCCCGCGCGAGGAGCCGATCCGGGCCACCCGGCGGGCGGGGATCATCGTCGGGCTGCTGGGCATGGTGTTCGTCGTCCTGCTGGGCAGCTTTCAGTTCCCGCTGATCGAGATCCCGTACCAGACGCGCATCGCCTCGGAGGCGTATCTCGATTTCTGGGGATCGAATGAGCGGATGCAGGTGCGTCAGTTCGGTTCAACCGAGCCGGTGGCGTGGGATTACTGGTGGTGGTTCCGGGCGGCGCGCACGCTGAACGACGTCTACCCGGACGGTGGGCGCGAGGAAGTCATCGATGAGTTCCCGCAGTTCTCGTTCCTGCTGGCGGACGTCCACCCGCATGTGCTGGCGCTGCCGTTCGCGGCGCTGGCGCTGGGGCTGGCGCTCAACGCGCTGCTGCGCGGGCGCGATCCGCGCGGCGGCGAGATCGTCTTCTACGCCCTGATCGTCGGCGGCCTGATCTTCCTCAACACCTGGGACGGGCCGATCTACGGCATCATCCTGATCGCGGCGCTGGCGCTGGGGCGGCTGATGCGCGGCGGCGGCTGGCTGCGCGCCGGCGATTACGGACGGCTGATCGGGCAGGCGATCGCGCTGTTCGGCCTGGCGGCGCTGTTCTACCTGCCGTTCCTGATCGGCTTTCGCAGTCAGCTTGCCGGGGTGCTGCCCAATCTGCTCTTCCCGACGCGGTTCCAGCAGTTCTTCGCCCACTTCGGGCCGCTGCTGATCATCATCGTCTTTTTCGTGGCGATCGAGGCCGCGCGCGGCGGGCGGCGGACGAACTTCCGTCTCGGCGCGCAGATCGCGCTGACGCTGCTCGTGCTGCTCGTCTTCGCCATGCTCGTCCTGGTCATCGTCGGCTGGTTGATCCCGGAGCTGCGCGGCACTGTGCTCGGCTACGTCGAGCGGCTGGGCGGCTGGTCGTCGGTGCTGCCGCAGGTGTTGACCAGACGGGTCACGCACAGCCTGACAAGCCTGCTGCTGGCGCTGATCGTCCTGCTGGCGGCGGCGCGTCTGTTCGCGGCGCGCCCGCGCGAAACCGGCGCGCAGGACGATGCCCCGCCTTACGCGCCGGCCACAGCGTTCGCGCTGCTGCTGATCGCCGCGGGCGCGGTGCTGACGCTCGTGCCGGAGTTCGTCTATCTGCGCGACTACTTCGGCCACCGCATGAACACGGTGTTCAAGTTCTACTACCAGACCTGGCTGCTGTGGAGCGTTGCCGGGGCGTATGCCGTCTACGCCATTCTGGCCAATGTGCGCGTCCACGTGGACGAAAAGCCGATCCGCGAGGGCGTGGTGACCGCCTTCAGCGTCATCCTGTCGATCGCGGTCACGCTCGGCCTGCTGTACCCGGTTTTCGGCCTGCACAACCGCATGTTCGTCGAGACCGGGCGCTGGAACGGCAGCACCACCCGCCCGCTCACGCTGGACGGGGCGAGCGGGTTCACCCACCCGGGCGATGTGGCGGCGGCGCTGTGCCTGTCCGATGTCATCGCCGCGTCGGGGCAGCGCGGGGATGATCTGGTCGTGGCCGAGGCGGTGGGCGGTTCGTACCGCGGGGAATACGGCCGCACGGCCACGCTGACCGGCATTCCCGTCGTCTACAACTGGCCGTTCCACCAGCAGCAGTGGCGCGGGCCGACGCTGGCGGCGGCGGCGGGCACGCGGGAACAGGATCTCGACCTGCTGTACGCCGATCCGTCGTGGGAGACGGCGCGGGCGATCATCGCGCGCTACAGCATCGACTATATCGCTTTTGGCACGCCGGAGGCGGGGCGCTATGGGGCGAGCGCCGCGCAGAAATTCAGCGATCGGCTGGAGACGGTGTGCGCCAACGATACCGCGCGTTACTTCCGCGTCCCTGAAACGCTGCAGACCGCGGCGTCCCGATGAGCAGGATGGAACCGATGGCGATGATGGATACCCAGATTGACGACTCGATCCGCGTTGAGGCCGGGCCGCTGCCGGCGGCGCGCGGTCTGCGCCTGAATTACGAGACGGTGATCTACGCGCTGCTGATCGCGCTGGCGCTGGCGCTGCGCATCGCCGAGCTGGACACCGTCCCGCTGACGCTGAGCGAAACCCATGACGCGCTGGCCGCCTGGCGGGCGATCACCCCGAACGCGCCGGGCGAGCCGCTGATCGCCTCCAGCCCGATCCTGCATCTCCTGATGGCCATGGGCTTCGCCACGCTGGGCGCCAATGAGTTCGCCGCGCGCATCCTGACGGTGCTGGCGGGCGCGGCCATTGTCGTGCTGCCGCTGGCGTTCCGGCCCTGGCTGGGGCCGGTGCGAACGCTGTTGTTCAGCGCGGTGCTGGCCTGCTCACCGACGCTGCTGCTGGCCTCGCGCGAGGCCAACGGCGCGATCATCGGCCTGTTCCTGACGCTGCTGCTGCTGTGGGCGCTGTATCGACTGTATCGGACGCGCCGCCCGGGGTACGGGGTGGCGGTCGTTGTTTTGGGGACGGTGGCGATCTTCCTGACCGAGAGCGGCGGGGCCTTCACCGTCGCCATGCCGCTCATCGCCGCCTGGATCGCGAGCTGGTGGAACCGCCGCGCCGAGCGGCGCTACGCTTTTGAAGCCGAAACGGATGAGCAGGAGGCCGCGCCATCCATCGCGGCGCTCATCCCGTGGCCGATCGCGCTGCCCGCCGCCGCGCTGCTCGTGCTGGCCCTCGCGACCGGCTTCATGCTCTACTCGACCGGGCTGACGGGCATCGGCTCAGTCATCGCCGGCTTCTTCAGCGGTTTTGCGGCGCAGGCCGTGCCGCAGGCCCCGCCGCTCTATCCGTGGCTGGTCTCGATCTTCTACGAGACTTTCGCCTGGGGGCTGGCGGCGGCCAGCATCGTGATGCTGGTGCGCCTCTACCGCTTCGGCTTTCTGGAGCGGATGTTCGCCATCTGGCTGGGGCTGGGCCTGTTCGTCAGCGTGATCTGGCCGGGCGGGCGCGCCGAACATGCCATCTGGTTCGCTGTGCCGCTCGCCGGTCTGATCGCGCCGCTGCTGGAGGCGCTGGTCACGCCGGACGAGCTGATCAACAGCGTGCACTGGCCGGTTCCCTACTGGGCGCGCTGGGTGCTCGGTCTGGTTGTGCTGCTGCTGCTCATGGCGCTGGCCGCCGCCTTCCAGGGGATCGCCCGGGCGCTGCTGAACGCGCCAAACGGTGAGATCGCCGCCGTCAACGTCAGCATCCCGACGCTGGTGCTGTTCGTGGTCACGCTGATGTTCATCGTCGTATCGTATTTCATGGCCGGCAGCCTGTGGGATCACCGCACCGCGCTGCGCGGGCTGGGGCTGGGCATCGCGCTGTTCGGCCTGCTCACCGCGCTCGGATCGGGCTGGACGGTGGCCGTCCCGCGGGCGGACAGCGCCGCGCAGTTCTGGCGCCTGCAGGTGGTGCACCCGGATCAGTTCCTGCTGCGGGCAACGCTGCTGGAGGTCGCCCGCCGCCAGGCGCGCGGCTTCACCACCATGCCGATGGCGGTGCTGGCGGCGCAGGATGGGCCGGCGGCCTGGGCGGTGCGCGATTTCGTCAATGCCCGGTTCATCACCGCTGTCGATGATGCCTTCGGCGCGGAAGTGGTGCTGGTGGGCAACGGGACGTTTCCCGGTAACTGGGGCGCGCCCTACGTCGGTCAGGATTTCACCCAGGTGCACACCTGGTCTCCGGCGACGCTGTACCCGATCGACCTGCCGGCCTACTGGTCGCTGGGGGAGG
The DNA here is from genome assembly GCA_034432395.1 of Anaerolineae bacterium. Lineage (GTDB taxonomy): Bacteria > Chloroflexota > Anaerolineae > Aggregatilineales > Phototrophicaceae > Flexifilum. The sequence continues at coordinate 5,562 of DAOUBU010000023.1, read as the reverse complement.
TGCGCACGCCGGTCATCGGCCTGACGAACAATGAACTGTGGCTGCGCCAGGACGTCTACGACGGCGTCGATCCGGCGGCGTCCCCGCGTGGGTGAGCGGCGTTGACCGATCGGCGGCCCGTCATTGAGGAAATATCCGACAGATCGTGTATCATTCGCGGGATGCCACAGCGGGGGATATCATGATAGAAGTCGAACACGAGTCAGCCTGCAATCCGCCTGTGACGGCGGGCGATGTGGCTGCCGAAGTGGCCGCCGACATTGCGCGCTGCCTGCAGGGCGATCAGGCCGCTTACAGCGCGCTGTACGAGCGCTTCGCCCCCGGCATCTACCGGTTGTGCTACAGTCTGCTGCTCAACCGCGAGGATGCCGAGGACGTCACCCAGGACTCATTCGTCTATGCGTTCAAGAATCTGCATCGCTTCGATGCCCGCCTGTCGTCGTTCAAGACGTGGCTGTACACGATCGCGATCTGCCGCTGCCGCAACCTGTATCGCAAAAACAAAGTGCCGCTGATCGATCTGGGCAACCTGCTGCAGATCGGCCTGCCCGCGCCGAAATCGGAGACGCCGGAGGCGGCGGTCGCGCGCAGCAGCGCCCGCGAAGCGGTCGAGCGCGCGCTGGCGCAGCTCAGCCCGCGCCTGCGCGAGGCGATCGTGCTGCGCTACGGCCACGGCCTGACGTTCCGGGAGATGGCCGAGGTCATGGGCTGCCCGCAGAAGACGGCGGAGAGCCGCGTCCGTCTGGCGCATGAGGCGCTGCGCGGCGTGCTTCAGCCGGTGGGTGCGGGACTGCTGGAAGAGCTGTTCCTGTTTCATTCGGATGATTGAGTGCGCATCCTGCCGGTGCGCGGTTCAGGATTGTGATGGACGATGCAGCCCCTGACGTGTAAGGAATGCCTTGACCTGCTGCCCGCATACTACGACAGCGATCAGCGCCAGCGGATGCCCGCGGCGGTGCGGCGTCAGATCGGCGCGCACCTTGACCGCTGCCCCGCCTGCGATGATCGGTACCGGGCCCATCGGGAGATCGCCCGCGAACTGCACTCGGTGACGCCGCTGATCGGCAGCGCCGGGCGCGCGCCGCTGACCGCGATCTGGTCTGCCGTGCAGGCTGAACTGACCGGATCGCCCACCCGTTCCGGTGACCGGCTGATCGTCTCTTTGCGATACAGCGCGGCGCTGCTCACCCTGCTGATCGTCATGCTGCTGCCGGTGCTCCTCGGCGGCGGGCGCTGGATGTTCGCGCTGCCGCTGCCGCCTACCCCGACCGTCGAGGTGGAGCGCACGGTGACGCAGCCCGCGCTGTCAGTGGTGGCGGCGATCATGACCCCCGCCCCGGTGCGGACGGGCCTGATATCGATCGATGCGGCTGGCCCGACCCTGCCGCAGGCGCCGCGCTACGCGCCGACCACCGTCGCGACCGATGAACCCCGATGATCAGCGCTTCGCTGTCGATCCCCCAATTCTGTCTGTGATATTCGGCTGGAGGCTGAATGGCGACCTACTACACCCCTGATACCCCGCGCGCGATCCCGGAACGGCGCGATCGGCTGTCCCGCTGGCTGGCGCAGGGGATCACGCTGAACTGGTATACGCTGGCTTTCGTCCTGATCTTCGCGGCGGCGGTTTTCACGCGCTTCTACGGGCTGGGCGATCGCGTGATGAGCCACGACGAGAGCCTGCATACCTACTATTCGTGGGAGCTGTTCAAGGGGCGCGGCTTCGTCCACACGCCGATGATGCACGGGCCGGTGCTCTTCCACGTCACGGCCCTGATGTACTTCCTGTTCGGCGATAACGATTTCACCGCGCGCCTGTACCCGGCCATCCTGGGCGTGCTGATGGTGCTCTTCCCGCTGCTCTTCCGGCGCTGGCTGGGGCGGATCGGGGCGCTGCTGGCCAGTTTCATGATCCTGATCTCGCCGCTGCTGCTGTACCACCACCGCTACATCCGTGAAGATACGCCGTCGATCTTCTTCACGATGGTCATGGTGTGGGCGACCTTCATGTACCTCGACGGGCCGCGGCATCTGCGGCGCAAGGCGCGCTGGCTGTACATTTTTTCGGCGGCGCTGCTGCTCAGCCTGGCGTCGAAAGAGTCCGGCTTCATGTATGTGGCCGTGTTCGGCCTGTTCATGACGATCTACTGGGTGGCGCGCCTGATCCAGCATTTCCGGCGCATCCCGATGAAGACCTTTTTCTACTCCATCATCATGCCGGCGCTGCTGGCGGGCGTGTTCGCGCTGATCATGTACATCGTGCTCAGCATCGGCCTGGCGAATTACGCGACGCTGGAAGGGCGCGTTGAATATCTCATCAACAGTTTCCGCGGGCTGGCCGAGGGCACGATCAACGCCGACGGGGTGGTCAGCACCAGCCTGGATTTCAACGTCACCATCGGCTGGACGCTGCTGGCGCTGGCCGGTCTGCTGGCGGTCGTTGTGGGGACGGCCCTGTGGGCGTTCCGCAAGGGGACGGCCCGGCTGCGCTGGCGCGAGATCGTGCTGTTCATCGTGCTCACGCTGGGCTTCTCCGCCGCGCTGATCGGCTTCGAAGAGGTCTCCAAAGTGCCCAGCCGCAGTGAGGCGCTGGCCGGCGATCCGGAGAACGATGTCATCGATACGCTGGCAGAGACATCGCTGCCGATCGTCGCCACCTGGGTGATCGCCGGGGTCGTGGTGGCCGCTACGATCGTGGCCGCGCGCCGGGGCTGGATCCGGGTGCTGTACCGCTTCCCGGAATTCGATATCATGCTGCTGATGGGGTCGCTGATCCTGCCCTGGATGGTGGGGCTGGTGACATCGGCAACCGGGGCCAGTCCGGTGGATTACTCGCCCGCGGGCATCTGGCGGGCGATCCTGGTCATCATCCCGCTGTCGGCGATCGCGATCAGCATGGGGGTCGCCTGGCACTGGAAGCGCTGGTTGATCTCGGCGGCGGTGTTCTATACGCTGTTCGTCTTCTTCTACACCACCATGTTCACCAACCCGATGGGGCTGGCGACCGGCATGATCGGCAGCCTGGGCTACTGGCTGGAGCAGCAGGGCGTCCGCCGGGGCAGCCAGCCGCAGTACTACTACCAGCTCATCATCATGCCGATGTACGAATACCTGCCCATCATCGGCACGTTCATCGCCATGCTGGCCGGCATGACGCGCTTCTGGACGTTCCGCCGCGAACGTCTGGAGCAGCGCGCGGCCCTGTCCGCGGCGGCGGGGGAGGCCGATCTCGGCGCTGCTGAGTCGACCGCCGCCCGGCGCGCGCTGTGGCAGACCGGGCGGCTGCGCACGATGTCGTTCATCCTGTTCACGTCATGGTGGGCGGTGTACAACTTCCAGGCGTACACCCTGGCCGGCGAAAAAATGCCGTGGCTGGGCACGCACCTGACGCTGCCGATGATCCTGGTCACTGCGTGGTATTTCGGCGGCGTGTTCGAGCGGACGGACTGGGCGAAATTCCGTCAGCGCGGCTGGCTGTACCTGCTGCTGCTGCCGCTGCTCTTCATCGCGGTGTTCCAGATGATCGCCCCGTTCCTGGTCGGCGAGTCGCCGTTCGCCGGGCTGACGCAGAACGATCTGTCCCGGTTGGGGAGCTGGCTGGGCGTGGTCGCCATCGTCGCCATCGTCGCCTGGCTGATCTACCTGGTGGTGCGCGTCACCGGCTGGAAACATCTGCGCTACATGATCGGCGTGGCGGCGTTTCTGTTCCTCTCCGTGCTCACCTTCCGCACGGCGTGGATGGCCGCGTTCATCAACTACGATTACGCCACCGAGTACCTGGTCTACGCGCACGGCGCGCCGGGCATCAAGCAGATGATGGAGCAGATCGAGGAACTGAGCCGGCGCACGGCGGGCGGCATGAACATGCGCTTCGCCTGGGGGGGCAATTCCTGGCCGGTGACCTGGTATTTCCGCAATCTGACCAACGATGTCTTCTTCGGCAGCAACCCGACGCCGGACTACCTGCGCGATGCGGTCGCCGTGTACGCCAGCCATGACATCCGGGCGCGCGTCGAACCGCTGCTGGGCGATCGCTACTACCGCTTCGAATACATGCGCATGTGGTGGCCGAGCTGGAACTATTTCAACCTGAATGCGCAGCGGGCCGCCAATGCGCTCGACTTCAGCCCGTCGAACACCCAGGCGGCTGAGATCCGGCGCGGCATCTGGGATATCTTCTGGGCGCGCGATTACACGCGCTACGGCCAGGCTGTCGGTGAGGATTACAGCGTCGAGAACTGGAATCCCGGTGAACGGCTGTACTTCTACGTCCGCCGCGATATCGCCCAGCAGGTCTGGAATCTGGGCGTGGGCGGCGGGGAAGCGCTGGTGGGCCTCACGCCGGAGCAGGCGATCGCGGCGGTCACCAACGCCTGTACGGAGAACTGGATGCCGCTGCCCGCGATGCGCCAGTTCAGCCCGCCGCCGGGAGCGACATCGCTGACGCATCCGCTGGATATCGCGGTGGCCGAGGACGGGCGCGTTTACGTCGCGGAAGAGTTCGCCAACCGCATCTCGATCTACAACCCGGATGGCAGTTACGTCGGATCGATCGACGGGACGCTGGGCGGGCAGGGTTTCCAGCGCCCGAACAGCGTCGCCAGCGCCCCGGATGGCAGCCTGTACATCGCCGATACCTGGAACTACCGCATCGGCCAGTACAACCCGTCCGGCGAATTCCTGCGCGGCTGGGGGCAGCCGGGCCAGTTCGGGGAAGTCGCGCAGCTTCTGCCGCTGGATGGCTTCTGGGGGCCGCGCGATGTCGCCGTGGATGCCGAGGGCAATGTGTACGTGGCGGATACGGGCAATAAGCGCATCCGCGTCTACACTGCGCAGGGTGAGCATCTCCGCGATATCGGCTCGTTCGGGCAGAACATCGGTCAGCTCGATGAACCATCGAGCGTCGCGATCAGCCCGGATGGCCGCCTGTACGTGGCCGATACCTGGAATCAGCGGGTCTCGGTCTTCGCGCTGGACGGGACGCCGCTCTTCACCTTCCCGGTGCGCGGCTGGCTGGAAAACCTGGGCAACCGGCCGTATCTGGCGTTCGATCCCGCGCGCAGCATCCTCTACGTGACCGACCCGGATGCCGGGCGCGTGCTGGTTTACGATGGGCAGGGCAACTGCATCGGTTCGTTCGGCCAGCCGACCGATCGCGCGGTCGGCCTGACGGATTTCCAGGTCGCCGCCGGGATCGCCGTCGGCCCGGACGGCACGGTTTACGTCAGCGACAGCGACGCAGGCCGGATCCTCCAGTTCCCGCCGTTCACCGATTTCGCTGCGACGATCCCACAGGATCCCGCTGTCAGCGGCGCGCTGGAGCAGGTGATTGTCGGCCTGGGCGACAGCGTGGACAGCGGTGAGGCGGGGGCGGCGGAGGTCACGCCGGAGGTGACGCCCGCCGAATGAGGCATCCGCGGGGCGGAAGGCGACCGTGTCCGCGTTCCGCCCCGCGTCAAATCCGCCCGGATCGCGGACGCTTAACTTGACAGCGGCGCGCTTCTGGCTGATAGTGTAACCAGTATTCCCCTGCATGCGGAGGCGGACGCATGGCCGCACGAC
>DAOUBU010000022.1:0-7423 GCA_034432395.1 Anaerolineae bacterium | reverse complement strand
AGGCCAGGCCTGCAACGTTTATCTTGCCGCACCGCAAGTGCAGCTAGTAAAGTTTCAGTCCCCCGAAGGGGGCAGGCCAGGCCTGCAACTTCGTTCTCCTTCAGGATTTCGATTGGGCCTGTAAGTACGGTTTCAGTCCCCCGAAGGGGGCAGGCCAGGCCTGCAACGTCGATCAGGTCGAGGCCGTGCTCGATGTATGCCGGGTTTCAGTCCCCCGAAGGGGGCAGGCCAGGCCTGCAACCGCGTCCGAAATTCAGCGCGATCATATCTGATCATACACGGGGTCTGAAAAAAATGCAAATTTTCCCGGTTTAAAGCGATTTTGTCTGAGCGAAGGGCAGCCGAAACGACTTTTTTATGCGATTGGAGGGTCAGATCGGGTGCGAGAATGGGGGAAATGTTAAAAACCGGGGGGGATTCTCGCGAGAAATGATAAAAGGCTATAAAGGGTTTTTACAGTATTTTTAAGGGCCAAAACAGATCAGCGATCGTCGGGCCTATTGATCGGCGATTCGGGTCAGGAAGGGTCAGCCTGATCGATTCTCGCAGACCGGTCACGAATCGGCCTTCCTGCGACGGATCAGGGTCGAAAAACCGGATCGATCTCGTTAGACGGTAGTCGATCATCCGCCCGGATGGCCGCTGTGTTCTCACGTTATCCTCTTTGCATCAGTCTGTGTGTGGAGGTGGACGATGGCGCGGATCATCATCCCTGTAGTGGCCCTGGCGCTGCTCGGCGTTAGCGGGCTGCTGACGCCGGTCGCGCAGGCGCACCAGCCGGACAGCGCGCCAGTGCAGGCCGGGATCGAGGTGCTGTTCGTGATCGATGAGCCGGCGCAGCAGGTCACGCTCTACACGCGCGGCCTGTTCCGCCCGCTCCCCGGCCCCGTCCTCTGGGCCGTCCCGCTGCCCGCCCGGCCCGCCGCCAGCGCCGGGCTGCGCGGGGCGGATGCCGCTTTCGCCATCCTCGATGAAGCGACCCGCGCCGTCGTCGAAGCGCCTTTCGCGGGCGCATGTGCGCTGGCCCCGCAGCTCGTCTACGGCGATGGCTACCTGCCCGAGCCGTGGATCGCCGAGGCGGAATGGCCCGCCGCGGCGCCGCCCGTCCTGTTGGACGATGCCGCCGCCCTGATCGCCCATGCCGCGCAGGTCGATGCGCCGCTCACCGTGCCGGATGCGGCGCTGGCCGCGCTCCCGGCGGGCTGGGGCTTCGCCGCGCTGCCGATCGCGCCCGGCCCGCCGCTGGAGGATGATTTCTGGGCCGATTATGCCGTCGAAGCGACGCCCGTCCTGCGCGCCGTCTTCCCGTTTGATGGCCCGGACGCGCTGGCGGCGCTGCTCGCCCTGCCGCTGGCGTGGCGCGCCGCCGCGCTCGAAGCGGTGCTCATCAACAGCCTGCGCCCGGATGCCGTCACGGTCACCGTCTATCTGGCCGGGGATGTTCCGTATCGACCGGCGGCGGCCCCTCCGGCGGACATCGACCTCAAGGCGATCCCGGGCGGGTACGACTGGATCGCCCACATCCTGACCGACGTCGTCGGCCCGGAGTTCTTCTTCGGAAGCCTGCGCCCCGGCTATGACGCGCTCGTGCTCCGGGCGCTGGCCGCCGCCCCGCCGACGTTCGTGCGCGAATTCGTCGGCCCGCCGGCGCTCAGCACCGGCGTCCCCTGGCTGGCCGATCGCCCGGAGGCGCGGAGCCTGATCGACGCCGTCAACGCGCAGCCGGTGCTGACGCGGCTCTACGCCCTCTATCACGCCGACCGGCCCGACGTGCGCGTCCATCCCCTCGCCCATTTCCTGCCCGATCCCGCCGCCGCGCCCGTCCATCTCGATTACACCACCGCGGTCGATCCGGCCTGGTTCTTCGGCTGCACGACGCGCCGCACTGACGATCCGGCGCTGGAGGCGCGCCTGCCCGCCGGGCGTACGCGCCTCGACGCGCTGCGGCTCGAGCTGGTGCATCCGCCCGGCTGGACGCTGACGACGCTGGATCCGCCGCCGGCCTCCGCCGGGGTCGGCCCGATCTACGTCCTGGCCCCGGCGGACGCGCCGCCCGATCAACTGGCCCGGCTGGAGGCTGGCGCGCAGGATGGCCCGCCGGTGCTGGCGGTGCAGGCCTTCGCCGCGCCGTATCTCCCGCGGGGGGGATACAGCCTGCTCCCGCCCGATCCGTCGCTGCAGCCGTTCACCCGTCCGGCGGATGCCGCGCCCGCGCCCGGCGTCACCCGGCTGAACGCGGTGCGCTACTTCCCGACCGAGCGCGCCGATGCCGGCCAGTCCGTCCTGATCGCCGAAGGGGTGCGTCTGGCGCTGCTGGCCTCGGCGGACGATGGGGCGGCCAACCGTGCGCTGTACGAAGCCATGCTGGCCTCTGCGCGGGGGTATGCCTATCTGCTCGACCCGGCGCTGCGGCACACGCTGTTCGACGGCGATCTGCGCACGCTGATCGCCATCGGCTACCCGGCGGACTGGGTCGAGATCCTGCTCGACGATCAGCGCTGGCTCGTGCCGCGCAGCGCGCTCGGCCTGGCGGCGGATGCGCCAGTGGGCGATACGCGCGGCCTGGCGCTGACGACGACGGCGACTCCGTGGGTGCGGCTGCACCGCTTCAGCGATCGGGCTGAATGGGCGGCGCTGCTGGAACGCTTCGGGCTGACGGAGGCGGCGTTCGCCGCGGCGGGGGCGCAGCCCGTGCCGTTCGTCAGCGCGGGCCGGGCCGGGTTCGTCCGGGCGCAGGGGGATGATCGCTCTGGGTCGCGTCCTTATGGCACGCTGGTGGAGGTCTCCGCGCCGGCGGGCGATCGAGCGGGCGCGGCGCTGGTGCGGACGATCGCCGACGCGGTGCACATCAACGGGCGCGATCGCTGGCTGGACGGGTTCTAGCGCTGGAAGGCGGCGCGCAGGCGGCCCAGCGCATCTGGCCGGGTCAGCAGCAGCTCATCGATGACCAGCGCATCGGGTTTGAGGCTCCCGGCCATGGCCGCCTCTTCATACGACAGCAGCGCCGGCTCCAGGACGATGTTGATGCAGCAGGGGATCTGGGCGCGCAGCTCCAGCGCCCGGTTGAGGTTGAGCGCGCCGCGGCTGTCGCGCTCGCCCAGCGCGATGGCCGGCGCGCCGCCGCTCACCGCGGCATCCAGTTCATCCCGGCTGGTGACGCGGACGATCGGGGTCATGCGATTGCGCAGCGCCACGCTGATCAGGCCGCGCAGGGCGGGCGGATCGAGCAGGCGGGCGGAGAGGAAGACCGCCGCCGCGCCGGCGGCGCGCACCTCGACCACCTGATATTCGTCGAAGAGGTAATCCTGCGTCAGGACGGGGGTGCGCACGGCGCGGGTGACCAGCGCCAGATCGTGCAGGCCGAGGGGCGGTTCGTGGTCATCGGGCACGGGGGAGATGATCTCGTCGGTGAAGACCGTCAGGCCGTCCAGGCCGTGGCGGGCGAAGCGCAGGGCCAGCGCCACCGGGTCGTAGGCGGCGCGCCCGGCATAGCGGATCTGGCCGAAGAGCAGCACCGGCCCCGTCCCCGCGACGGTGCTCAATACGGGCTGCGGGCGCTTCTGCAGGCTGGCCAGCGCGCGCACCGCGGCGATCGGGGTGCGCGCCTTGCGCTCGCTGAGGGCGGCGCGCTTGCGGGCGATGAGCTGTTCAAGGGGATCGACGAGCGGTTCAGCCAGGCTCTGCATGCAGTGCGCCCCCGCAGTTCAGACCGGATCATGAATACATCATGATCTATTTCACCCTGATTTCATCAGAAACACAAGTCCCCCGGGCCAGATCAGCGGGCAGTTTTAATCAACTGCGTTACAATGCTGTTGATGAAAATCGAGCGCAATCAACTAAGGGAAGTGCGTATGCAGCTCTCACATGAGGAAGTCCGCAAGATCGCCGAGCTGGCCAAACTGGAACTGACCGAGGACGAGGTCAGGCTGTACGCCGGGCAGCTCAGCGCCATCCTCGGCTATTTCCGCGATCTCCAGGCGCTGGATACCTCCGCCATCCCGCCGACGGCGTCGGTGCTGCCGCAGACGAACGTCTTCCGGGGGGATGAGCCGGAGCCGCCGCTGACGCCGGACGAAGTGATCGCCAATGCGCCGCGCGCGCTGGGGACGCAGTTCCTGGTCGCCAGCGTGCTGGAGACGGACTAGGGGCAGATCATGAGCGCAGAGGTCAGGCTGCTGTACACGACAACCGTGCGCCGGGGAAAGTACGTCCGCCTGTTCCTGCGCACGCTGCTCGGTTCGCTGGCGGCGATCGCCGCCTATCTGGTATTGGAAGAGGTGGCGGCGCGCGGGCTGATCGACCCGGTGAGCAACGCCGCGCTGATCGATCTGGGGCGCACCGTGGCGATCGTCGTCGCGGCCTGGCTGGGGGCGCGGGCCGTCTATCATCTGGTGCTGGCGCTGGTGCGCCGCACCGAGACGATCAGCGTCTACCATCAGGGAATCGCCTGGGGGACGAAAAGCCGCAGCGAAAAGCGCGGCTGGTCGCAGGTGGCGACATTTCGCGAGTCGGCGCGGGCGCTGCGCGTCTTCGGGCTGACGCTGGCGCAGTGGGGCGCGCACGTGCTGCGCTTTGACGATGAGACCGTGCTGCGCTTCCGCCCGTATCACGGCGATCCGCGGCAGTTCGCGCGCGTGGTGCGGCCCTACGCGGCGCGCATCACCAGCAGCAAGATGGGCCAGCAGCTCCGTGAAGAGCGCCCGGTACGGCTGCATCCCCGCCTGACGGTCTACCCCGGCGGGATCGAGGCGGGCAGCAAAGAGATCCACTGGGATGATCTGCATCTGCGCGTCGAACATCACCGGCTGGTGGTGCGCCAGCGCGATGCGGAGCGGCAGGCGCGCGGCAAGATGCCGTGGCGGGTGATCCGGCGCTATCCGCTGGCGCAGGTGGACAATGTCGCCGGCCTGCTCGAGCTGTGGAAGGGCGTGCAGCAGGTGCGCCAGGCGGCGCAGCAGCGCGCCCGGCAGCAGGCGCAGCTCCGCCTGCCGCGCTGAGGCCGCGCGCGGGCGCGCGCGGGCGCGCATGAGCGCTAAGCAAAACCGCCCCCGCGCATCTGCGGGGGCGGTTCCGGGCCGTGGGCGATCCCCGGTTCGACGGGATCGGCGGGCGCGGTTTATTAGTACTCCGGCATCGGCGGGTTGGCCGGGGCCTTTTCCTTCTCCGGCACGTCCGTGATCAGGACTTCGGTGGTCAGGATCATCGCGGCGATCGACGCAGCGTTCTCCACCGCACCGCGCGTGACTTTGGCCGGGTCGGGGATGCCAGCGGCGATCATGTCGCCATATTCGCCGGTGATCACGTTGTAGCCGATCTTGTGGTTGTTCTGCTCGGCCTGACGGCGGCGCACTTCCTGGATGACGACCGCGCCGTCCACGCCGGCGTTCGCGGCGATCTTGCGCATCGGCATTTCCAGCGCGCGGCGCACGATCAGCACGCCGGTGTTCTCGTCCTCATTGGCGAACTTGACGTTGTCGAGCGCGGCCACAGCGTTGATCAGGGCGACGCCGCCGCCGGGGACGATACCCTCTTCAACCGCGGCGCGGGTGGCGCTCAGCGCGTCCTCCACGCGGTGTTTCTTCTCTTTCAGTTCGGTCTCGGTGGCCGCACCGACGCGGATCACGGCGACGCCGCCGCTCAGCTTGGCCAGACGTTCCTGCAGTTTCTCGCGATCGTAATCGCTGGTGCTCAGTTCGATCTCCTTGCGGATCTCCTCGATGCGGCCCTTGATCGCCTTCTCATCGCCGTAGCCATCGACGATCGTCGTGTTGTCCTTGTTGGCCGTCACCTTGCGCGCGCGGCCCAGATCCTGCAGCGTGACCGTCTCCAGCTTGCGGCCGGTCTCTTCGCTGATCACCTGGCCGCCGGTCAGGATGGCGATATCGCGCAGCATCGCCTTGCGGCGATCGCCGAAGCCGGGGGCCTTGACCGCCAGCACGTTGAGCATGCCGCGCAGCTTGTTCAGCACCAGCGTGGCCAGCGCTTCGCCATCGACGTCTTCAGCGATGATGACGATATCGCGCTTGCCGATCTGGACCAGTTTCTCCAGCAGCGGGACGATGTCCTGCGCAGCGCTGATCTTCTTCTCGTAGATCAGGATGTACGGCTCGTCGATCGAGGCTTCCATCGTGTCCGGCGAGGTGATGAAGTACGGGCTGATGTAGCCGCGGTCGAACTGCATGCCTTCGACGTACTCGGTCTCGAATTCGAGGCCCTTGCTCTCTTCGACGGTGACGACGCCGTCCTTGCCGACCTTGTCCATCACTTCGGCGATCAGGTTGCCGATCTCTTCATCCTGCGCGGAGACGCTGGCGACCTGGGCGATCTCTTCCTTCGTGCTGATCTGGGTCGCCTGCTCGCCGATGCTCTTGGCGACGGCTTCCGCGGCGGCCAGGATGCCGCGCTTGAGCAGCATCGGGTTGGCCCCGGCGGCCACGTTCTTCAGCCCTTCGTTGACGATCGCCTGGGCCAGCACGGTGGCGGTCGTCGTGCCGTCACCGGCGATGTCGTTGGTCTTGGTCGCGGCTTCCTTCAGAAGCTGCGCACCCATGTTCTCAAACGGATCTTCGAGTTCGATCTCTTTGGCCACGGTCACGCCGTCATGGGTGACGGTGGGCGCGCCGAATTTCTTGTCCAGCGCGACGTTGCGCCCCTTCGGGCCGAGCGTCGTGGCGACGGCTTCGGCGACTTTATCGACACCGCGCTGCAGGCCGCGGCGGGCCTCTTCACGGAAGATCAACTGCTTGGCCATGGTTCTCTAGCTCCTCGTTGGTATCGTTTCGTCTCTTGTCCGGGTATGGGGTGTGGCGGATGTCACGGATGACTGCGCGGGCGCGCGTCAGGCTTCCAGCACGCCGAGGATGTCGCTTTCCTTGAGGATCAGCAGCTTCTTGCCATCCAGCTTGATCTCGGTGCCTGCATATTTGGCGAACAGGACGCGATCGCCCTCTTTGACGTCCATCGGGATGCGTTCGCCATCCTCATCCATCCGGCCCGGGCCGACGGCCAGCACCGCACCCTGCTGCGGTTTCTCTTTGGCGGTTTCGGGAAGCACCAGCATGCCGCCGGCGATGGTCTCTTCCTGCTCAATCGGTTCGACGATCACGCGGTCGGCCAGCGGGCGAATCTTGACTGCCATTCTGTCATCCTCCATTGCACTGTGTCGCACTGCGTCACTCACAGAAAAGCGCTAGCACTGTGACTGTCTGAGTGCTAACGCTGTTGACCTCACTATAGCAATGTCAGCGAGGGGCGTCAAGTGATTCTAGCAAAGTTCTTATACGAGTGCTAACAAGCCTTAACAGTTGGGGCACACTGTAGGGGCGCAGCACGCTGCGCCCCTGGACTTTGGCCAATTTAAGGAACCTGTGATGAAAATCACAGGTGGTCATGCGGTGATTCAGGGGTTGGAAACGGCCCA
>DAOUBU010000021.1:0-5284 GCA_034432395.1 Anaerolineae bacterium | reverse complement strand
TGCCGACCGCGACGGCGACATTCACGCCGACGGCGACGTCCACGTTCACCGCGACGGCGGAGCCGCCAACCGCGACGCCGACGGCGACATTCACGCCGACGGCGACGTCCACGTTCACGGCGACGCCGGAGCTGCCGACCGCGACGGCGACATTCACGCCGACGGCGACGTCCACGTTCACCGCGACGCCGGAGCCGCCGACTGCGACGCCGACGGCGACATTTACGCCGACGGCGACATCCACGTTCACCGCGACGCCGGAGCCGCCGACCGCGACGCCGACGGCGACATTCACGCCAACGGCGACGTCCACGTTCACCGCGACGGCGGAGCCGCCGACCGCCACACCATCGGTGCTCGTGCTGCCAACGACGACGCCCGAAACCGAGGTGACGGACATGGTGACCGCGCCAGTTGTCCCGGTTGAGCCGGCGAGTCTGCCGACGGCGATGATCCTGACACAGGCGCTGCCGGAGGGCCAGCCGGTCTTCAACAGTTTCGGCTGTGTCGCGCCGCCGGGGTGGGTGGGACATGTCATCCAGCCGGGGGAAACGCTGTACAGCATCGCGGTTGCGGCTCAGTCCGAGATCATCATCATCGTGCAGTTGAACTGCATTCCCGATACCGCGCCGCTGCCAGCCGGTGCGATCATCTTCCTGCCGCAGCAGATCCCCCCTCTGCCGACCCTGATGCCGGTGTTTCCGGGGACGGCTCCGTTCACCGATCCGCGATCGGCTGAAACCGGGGCGGGGCTGCTGACCGTCAGCGGATGCGATGTGCCGGGGGTGCGCATTGCATCGCCACGGCTGGGGCAGATCGTCAGCGGCCCGGTGACCATCACCGGGTCGGCGATCGCGCTCGATCCGACCAATCCGTTCTCCAGTTACACCCTGGAGGTGCGCCCTGCGTTGGGCAGGCGCTTCACGATCTACACTATCGGCCAGCAGGCGGTAGAGTTCGGCGTGCTGGGCGTCATCAACGCGGACTGGTTCGGTGAAGGGCTGCACTACCTGCGGTTGGTCGTGAACGGCGCATTCGGCCCGATCGGTCAGCCCTGCGATATCCCGGTGATCTTCGGCGCATCATAGAGCGGCGGGGTGAAATCCTGTAGACTGATCGGCGCTTTGACCCGGTGCAAGCCGTGCACCGCTGTGCAGTTGTCGTTTTAAAGGATAAGAGAAGTCATGGCTCAACAGGTATCGGACGCGCGTCCAGAACGGCGCCCCTGGCTGTTACGCGCGCTTCTGTTTCGCGCGCTGCCTTTGATCTTGATCGCGATCGGCATCTATCTGGGCTGGCTGGTGGCGCAGCGGCTGAGCCGCTATCTGGAGGATCAGGCGGCCTATCAGCAGCTCGTGCCCGCTTTTCCCGGAACGGCGACCGCGCTGGCGCTGACGCCGACGCCCGCCGCTCACCTGCCTGGCCTCGGTGGGCGCGCGCTGGCCAAGCCGTTCGACCACGGCGGTGAGCAGGTTTTCGTCACCAATACCCCGCCGCCCTCTGCGGCGACCCCGCCCGCGGTTTCCTTTGCCACCAATACGCCCGTCGCAGTGCCGACCACGCCGATGCCGGACGTGCCGACGTTCGATCCCGCCGGGGCCGTGACGCCGCGCCCGCTGCCGACGCTGTTCATCTATAACCCCGGAGAGGTGTCATCGGCTGCTGCACCGACCGCGATCCCGACCCCGGTGCCCACGCTCGATCGGCGCGGGCAGGATCTGATGAACATCGTGCTGCTGGGCAACGACAACGAGATCACCGGCGAAACGGTCGCTCGGACGGATACGATCATCGTGGTCTCGATCAACCGCACCACGGGCACGGTCGCCATGATCAACTTCCCGCGCGATCTGTATGTCTACATCCCCGGCTGGACGATGCAGCGCATCAATGTCGCCTATCCCCACGGGGAAGAGGTGGGATGGACGGACGGCGGCTTCGGGCTGCTGCGGCAGACGCTGCTGTACAACTTCGGCATCAACGTGCACTACTACGCGATGGTCAACCTGAGCGGGTTTCGCGCGCTGGTCGATGCCGTCGGCGGGGTGACGCTCTCGGTGGACTGTGCGATCCAGGATCTGCCTCTGATCGGCGCGGAAGTGCCGCGCGGCGCGTACCCGGTGGCCGACAGCGAATGGGTGCTGCCGGTGGGGCAGTATCACATGAACGGGGCTGAAGCGCTGTGGTATGCGCGTTCGCGCGGGAACAGCTCCGATTTTGACCGCGGCAGACGCCAGATGCAGGTGCTGCGCGCGGTCTGGCGGCAGGCGCGTGAGAACGGGCTGCTCGCCAATCTGCCGGCCCTGTGGGCGGAAGGCAGCCCCTACCTGACGACCAGCCTGACGTTTGAGGACATCCTGGGGCTGCTGCCGCTGGCGGCCAATCTGGATGCGGCGCGGATCGAGTCGTTCAACCTGATCCGCACGTATCACACCCAGCCCTGGCAGACGCCATCCGGCGATTATGTCCAGCTCCCGGTTTATGAGACGCTGCGCCCGCTGCTCGAGGATTTTTACATCGCGCCGACGGAGAACCAGCTCAATGTGCAGGCGGCGACGATCGCGGTGTACAACGGCACAACCCAGCCGGGGCTGGATGCAGTCGCCGCCGATCGCCTTGCCTGGGATGGCTTCAACGCTGTGGCGATGGGCCCCTGGGAGACGACCGATTACCTCCGCACCACGTTGATCGACTACACCGGCGCGACCAAAGGCAGCAGCCTGACCGCGATCGCCCGCGCGCTCAATATCACGCCGGACGATGTCATCATCGATCCGCGCAGCGATGCGCCGACGGATTTCGCCGTCATCGTGGGCAGCACGTACAATTCCTGCCCGCAGGGCGGGGTGCTGCCGGTCGATCCGCCGTTGAACGGCTCGTAGCGGAAATGACCGGGCGGCGGGGGTGACCTCCCCGCCGCCCGGTCGGCGTGTTACCAGCGGTGATGCACCTGGTCGTAGATCAGATCCGCGTAGATCTGGCGGACGGCGGCCATCTGCTCATCGGTGAGGGGCGGCAGGTCAGAGGCCTTGCAGTTATCCTCCACCTGATCGGGGCGTTTGCCGCCCGGGATCGTACAGGTGACCGCGTCGAACATCAGGATCCAGCGCAGCGCGAACTGGCTGAGCGTCCAGCCCGGCGGAACCAGCGGGCGCAGGCGTTCGACGGCCTCCAGACCGGTCTCATAATCGACCCCGCTGAACGTCTCGCCCCGGTCGAAGGCCTGGCCGTACCGGTTGAAATTGCGATGATCGTCGGCGGGGAATGTCGTATCGCGCCGCATTTTCCCGGTGAGCAGACCGGACGCGAGCGGCACTCTGGCGATGACGGCCACCCGGCGCTGCTGCGCCTCCGGGAAGAAGCGCTCGATCGGGCGGTGACGGAACAGATTGAAGATGATCTGCACCGACTGGACGCCGGGATATTCGATCGCTTTGAGCGCCTCCTCGACTTTTTCGACGCTGACGCCGTAGTAGCGGATCTTGCCATCGCGCACCAGATCATCGAGGGCGGCGAACACTTCCGGGCGATAGTAGACCTCGGTGGGCGGGCAGTGAAGCTGCACGAGATCGAGGCAGTCGGTCTCCAGATTGCGCAGGCTGCGTTCGACGAAAGCGGTGAGATTGTCTTTGGTGTAGCCGTCGGCTGTGTGCGGGGACAGCCGACGCCCGGCTTTGGTGATGACGTAGAACGGATCACGCCGTTCGCGCCGCAGCCGGGCGATCAGGCGTTCGCTGTGTCCATCCCCGTAGACGTCCGCGGTGTCGATCAGGTTGACGCCGAGATCGAGCGCGCGGTGCATGGCGGCCAGCGAGTCGCTGTCGTCCACCGCGCCCCAGGCGGAACCGATCGCCCATGCGCCAAAGCTGACGTCCGAAACCTGCCAGCCGGTGCGTCCAAATTCACGATAATGCACGGTGATCATCCTTCTGGTGCAAGATAGATATCCGTTCAGAGCAAATTGCAGCAAAACTCAGCGACCGAAGCCGCTGCCGCCGGCTGCCGCCAGGCCGCGCTCTCTGGCGATCTTGTCCTGGTAACCGCCAGCGCGGAATGCCGCGATCGGATCGGGATCGAGGCCCATTTCGACGCGCACCTGAGCCAGGAGCGGGCGCACATCGGTGTGGAAGGCATCCATCAGGACGCGGTGCGCGCCGAGCACATCGCCTTCCATCTGCCGCTGGGCCAGCGCCGACCGATCGACGAGCAGCGCTTTGGCATACGCGGTCTGGATGTTCATGACGCTCAGCAGCATTGCCTCGATCTTCGACTCGATGTAGTGGCACTGATCGATCATGAAGGCGACGTCGGCGGCGCGCTCGCCGGCGCTGACCAGCTCCACGTAGATTTCGAACAGTTCCTGCGGGTTGTTGCTGCCCACGATCAGATCGTCGTCGGCGTAACGACGCGCGTTGAAGTGGAAGCCGCCCAGCCGTCCCTCGTCGAGCAGGAAGGCGACGATATGCGCGATGTTGGTTCCGTGCGCATGATGCCCGGTATCGACCAGCACCTGAGCGCGATCGCCCAGTTTGAGCGCCGTCGCGTAGGCCATGCCCCAGTCCGCCAGGTCGGTGTGGTAGAAAGCGGGTTCAAAGAACTTATATTCGATCAACATGCGCGCCCCGGCGGGCAGGTGCTGGTAGACTTCCGCCAGCGCCGCTTCCATGCGCTGTTTGCGCGCGCGGATGCTGTCCTGCCCGGCGTAGTTCGTGCCGTCGGCGAACCACAGGCTCAGGATCGGGCTGTCGACGCGGGTCATGATCTCGCAGCATTCGATCATGTGGGCGATCGCTTCTTCGCGCACGGCGGGGTTCGGGTTGGTGATGCTGCCCAGTTTGTACTGATCATCCTGGAATACATTCGGGTTGACGGCCCCGATCGCCACCCCCTGTTCCGCCGCAAACTGCTTGAGACCAGTCCAGTCATCGACTTTATCCCACGGGATGTGGATGGCGACGCTGGGGGCGACGCCGGTCAGCCGGTGGGCGTAGCCGGCATCTTCCAGTTTTTCGTAAATCGTGCGGGCCGCACCCGGCCAGTTGAATGTTTTGAAGCGCGTACCCGCGTTCCCGTAGCCCCATGACGGGGTTTCGATGTGCTGGCGCTTCAGGGCGGCTTTGACGGCATCGACATCGATGCCCCTGCGGGTCAGATCTTCGGCCAGCGCCTGGTATCCGGGTTGCATCATCATCCATCAGGGCTATCGCATCAAATTGGGCAGAGCAACTCCAACAAGAAAGTATCATCGAGTGCGGCACGGAAACGTTTCCGTTTCAGGCTCTGT
>DAOUBU010000020.1:0-25980 GCA_034432395.1 Anaerolineae bacterium | reverse complement strand
GCCGCCGCGCTGACGAACGGCGCGGCGAAGCTGGTCCCGGTGCGCGCGCGCCACGCGCCATCGCGGGACGTGGTCAGGATGTCAACGCCGGGCGCGAGCGCCGTGACGGACGCGCCGCCGCTGCTGAAGTCCGCGATCGCGCCGTCCGGGCGCAGCGCGCCGACGCTGATCACGTTCGGGTAGGCCGCCGGATACAGGATCGCGCCGCCGGTATTGCCCGCCGCCGCGACCACGGTCACGCCCCGTCCGACGGCGTAGTCGATCGCCTGCTGCAGGATGGCGGACGGATACGCGCCGCCGATGCTCAGGTTGATCACGCCCGCGCCCCGGTCAGCGGCGGCGACGATGGCCGCAGCGGCATCGGAGTAGAAGCCGACGCCCGCGGCATCGAGCACGCGCAGCGGCAGGATGCGCGCGTTCGGCAGCGCCCCGGCGATGCCGACGCTGTCGTGGGCGGCGGCGATGATGCCCGCCACCGCGCAGCCGTGGCCGAAGTCGTCCTGCGGGATCTCGTCGCCCTCGATGTAATCCCAGCCGGGCAGCACGCGCCCGCGCAGATCGACGTGATCGGCGCACACCCCGCTGTCGATGAGGGCGATCGGCGCAGGTTGGAAATTGACGGGCAGCAGCGACCAGGCCGCGGGGGCATTGAGCGCCGGCAGCGCCCATTGATTCGGGTAGAGCGGGTCGAGCGGCGCGCCAAAACTGAGCGCCGTGATGTAGTGATCCGGTTCCGAGACCGCCACGACCGGGGACGGGGGCAGCGCCGCCGCGCTGACCGCGTCCGGCACGCTGACGATCACCGTGTCGATCGCTTCGACCGTCTCGATCACCGTCCCGCCGATCTGTTCGACGTAAGCGGCGCGCTCCGCCGCGCTGGCCCCCGGATCGAAGGCGATCACGACCTGGTTGGGCACGGGCTGCGCCACGATGGCCGAGACCGGCGTCGCCACCCAGGAGAACGGGAGCGGGGTCTCGGTCGGCGGATCCGTGGGCGGGAGTGTGACGGACGGCGTCAGGGTCGGCGTAACGGACGGCGTGACGGTGGCCGACGCGGTGGCGGTCACCGGCGGCGGTGCAGATGTCTCCGCTGGCGGGTTCGCTGCCGGATCCGGCGGCGCGGACGTCGGCGCGCCCGGATCGACCTTGACGGTCGTCGCAGTGGGCGCGGCGGCGACCTGCGGCCCCGCGTCCGGCGTAGCGGGATCCGCGGGCAGCATGACTCGAGTCGGGATCGCGACTGGATCCGGCGCGCGCAGGCCGGGCATCACCCCCAGCACGATGATGAGGAACATCGAGAACAGGGTGAGCGTCAGGGCCGCCAGCCAGCGGAATTCGCGCGGAGTCATGGTCGATCCGTCCTGCTTCAGGGTCAATGTCGATGTATGGCTGCTATTCTGAGTCTAGTCATCTTTTTCGTCATCATTTGATCAGATTGTGCAAAAATCCCCGTTACACGGAGATGCTGACGAATACAGCGGGGAGGATCACGCACAGGTAGAGCAGCGCGTGGACGCTGCGCTGCTGCTGCCGGGTCGGGTCGAAGCCGAGCGGGACGCCGAAGGCCAGCAGCAGCGAGGTCGTGACCAGATAGACCAGCGGCGCGATCAGCAGCGCCCCGGCGAAGCGCACCAGCAGCCCGATCTCAACGGAGGCGATCCCGCCCGTCAGCGCGTCGAGCAGCAGCCCCAGCAGCGCTCCCAGCCCGGCCAGCAGCGCCCCGACCGGGATCACCCGGCCCCATTTGACCTGTCCCATCTGTCACTTCCTCCCGTGATGCGTTCGCCCGTCGGTTCGTTCGTTGATTGTAAACGACAGCGCCCCCGCTGTAGAGATCGGGGGCGCTGCGCGCGTGGTAGTCTGGATTGTGGAAAAGAAGGCGCGCGATCAGGCGCTGGCGGCGCTGCCCGCGCTGGCGGCGCTCAGGTCGATGCGGACGCCGGGGGCCATCGTCGAGGTCAGCACGACCTTCTTGATGTACACGCCTTTGACGGCGGCGGGTTTCATCTTCTGCACGGCATCGATGATCGCCTGCGCATTTTCGGTCAGGCGGGTCTCATCGAAGCTGGCCTTGCCCACCGGCAGATGCAGGTTCCCGGTCTTGTCGTTGCGGAATTCGACGCGGCCGGCTTTGACCTCTTTAATGGCGCGCGGCAGGTCTTCCGGCTGGACGACCGTGCCCGTCTTCGGGTTGGGCATCAGGCCGCGCGTACCGAGGATACGACCGAGGCGGCCAACCTTCGGCATCATCGCCGGGACGGCTAGCGTCGCCTCAAAGTCGAGGAAGTTCTCTTTCTGGATGCGGTTGATCACCTCATCATCGGCGATGATATCCGCGCCGGCGTCGCGGGCGATGCGGGCATCCTCGCCCTCGGCGAACACCAGCACGCGGACGGTCTTGCCCAGGCCGTGCGGCAGCAGGACGGTGGAGCGCACCTGCTGATCGCTGTGGCGCGGGTCGATGCCGAGGCGGAAGTGAATTTCGATCGTTTCGTCGAATTTGGCGTTCGCCATGCTCTTGACCAGCTTCACCGCTTCAGCCAGCGGGTAGGCCTTTTCATGATCGAACGTCTTGCTCAGGGTCAGGTAACGTTTTCCGTGTCTGGGCATTCTCAGTTCTCCTGTGGTCCAACGGGCGGGCGATCCAGAACTCGCCGCCCTCCCACACGGGTGGACGCGGACAGCGTCCGTCGTATGCATCAACTGCGCGGCGCTATGCCTGCGCGCTTACTCAACAACTTCCACGCCCATGTTGCGGGCCGTGCCTTCGATCTGGCGCATGATCGCTTCGATGTCGGACGTATTCATGTCCTTCTGTTTGACCTCGGCGATCTCGCGCACCTGCTTGCGCGTGATCGTGCCGACTTTCTGCGCGTTCGGCTTGGGCGATCCTTTCTGGATGCCCGCGGCTTTCAGGATCAGGAAGCCCGTCGGTGGGCTTTTGAGATCGAACTTGAACGAGCCGTCGGTGAAGATCGTGATCTGCGCCGGGACGATCTCCCCGATACGATTGCTGGTGCGCGCATTGTATTCCTTGCAGAATGCCATCAGGTTGATACCGTGCTGCGCCAGCGCCGGGCCGATCGGCGGGGCCGGGTTGGCCTTCCCCGCGGCGATCTGAAGTGTAACGACTGCTTTGACCTTCTTCGCCATGATTCCTCACTTGTTACCGGTGGTAGAGCTGCCTACGTCTTTTCCACTTCCAGGAAGTCAAGCTCGACGGGCGTATCGCGCCCGAAGAAGTTGACCATCACGCGCACTTTGGAACGATCCATGTCGATGGCCGCCACCGTCCCCAGAAAGTCGTTGAACGGCCCATCGATGATGCGGACTTTTTCGCCGACTTTGAAGCGCACCTTGACCTTGGGCGACTCGGCGGCCATGCGATCGAGGATCGCCTGAACTTCCTCTTTCTTGAGCGGCGTCGGTTCGTTGCCCATGCCGACGAACCCGGTGACGCCCGGCGTATTGCGGACGACGAACCACGAGTCCTCGTCCATCTTCATCTCGACCAGGATGTAGCCGGGGAAGATGCGCCGTTCGACGGCGCGGCGTTTGCCATCCTTGACTTCGATCTCTTCCTCAGTCGGCACGATCACGTCGAAGATCTTGTCGCGCATGCCCATGCTGTCGATGCGCTGCTCGATCGAGTGACGCACCTTGTTTTCCTGGCCGGAGTAGCAGTGCACGACATACCACAGCCGTTCATCGCTTTTCTTGATCAGCGGGACTTCGAGGTCGAGTTCCGGCTCGCGCTGCTCTTCCTGCGGCTGGGGGCTTTCATCGAGATCGATCGGTTCGAGATCGATATCGAATTCGAGATCGGCATCGACGGGCAGTGCCCCTATCTCGGTCTTATTTCTTTTTTTGGGTGACTTGGACGCTGCCATTGGCCCACCTCGTCAAACTCGATCCAGTTTATAGATTAGAAGAACGTCGGCTGTAGCGGTTCCACCACAGGCCGATGCCGACGCCGATCGCCATCACGATCAGCAGCACCAGCGGCGAACGCAGCCCGACGGCGAACAACCGGGTGAACGCCAGGCTGATCGCCCCCAGCACCAGCGACGAGACCACCAGGGCGACGATGACGATCTGCGTCAGGCGGCGGGTGTCTTCGCGCGTCGGCCAGGCGACTTTGGCCAGTTCGGAGCGCACGCCTTCCAGGTAACCGCGCGTCCCCCTGACCAGCCGGGTGACCAGACCGCCTTTCTCTTCCTCGGCGGCTTCGCGTTCGCGGCGGCTGGGGGTCGGGCGGCCTTTGGCGGGGGTGAGCGCGCGGGCGCCGCCGTCGTCGTCTTCGGCCTCGTCTTCCAGTTCGGCCTCGTCGATCTCGTCGGCCACCTGTTCCTGGGTCTTCAGTTTCGTCTTATCCGCCATCGATCCATTGCTCCTTCGCAGCCGGGCCTTTTGCGCAGCAGTCCGAGTGGTCGTCAATCGTCTCTTAGAGTAAAAACACCGTCGCGGGGACGGTGTTTTCTGCACTCTGGCAGGGGCACAAGGATTCGAACCCTGAACGACTCTTTTGGAGAGAGTTATGATACCATTTCACCATGCCCCTGGATGGTGGCAAACCGAAGCACCCGCAGTGAAGGCGTCTTCAGTCCACTTCACATTGTACGCACCGGGTGGGTTGTCGTCAAGGCTGAAGCTGATGCGCTATCTGCGGTCAGATGCTGCACCGGGGCTGACGGAAGCGCTTTTTCACAAAGATCACTGGCTGCACCGTGGGCGCGACTCGCAGAAGCTGTCCTTATGATGGATATTATTCCTTGACAGACGCGCGCGCGCGCCCCTATAATGCCGATCGATTTTTAAGAAAGGGGATGGCTCCACGGCCCCGTCCGCTGGAAGCTGTGCGTGGATTTTTCTAACAGCCTGAATCAGCAAGACGGATACGGACTCGGTCACTCGCGCGCTGCTGCGTTGAGCGTACCGGGTTTTATTTTGCCCGGTGGCATCGCCTTCGCGAAAATCGATCTCGTCCGGTGGGGGGAAGTTCAGTTCTCATGACACTCGAAAATGCAGTGATGGAACACGGCGGCGAACTCGATTTCGCCGCCATGCTGGAGGCTTCGTTCGCGGAGGAGCAGCCAGAACGGGGCGACATCGTGACCGGTCAGGTGGTCGCCGTCGATACGCAGGGGTTGGTCGTCAGCATCAGCGGGATGAAGCGCGATGGCATCGTGCCGCGGCGCGATCTGGAGCGGCTGGGCGTCGATGGGGTCGCGTTCAAAGTGGGCGATGAGATCGACGTCATGATCCAGCGCGTCGAGGATGATGATGGCAACCTGGTGCTGTCGGTCTCGCAGGCGCAGCAGACGGAGGACTGGAAGCGCGCCGAAGAGCTGATGAACAGCGACGGCGTCTTCGAAGGCGTGATCGCCGATGCCAACCGCGGCGGCCTGATCGCGCCGTTCGGCAACCTGCGCGGTTTCGTCCCGGCCAGCCACGTGCTCGATCTGCCGCGCGGCCTGAGCGAGGAAGAGCGCAAACAGCGGATGATGCGCCTGATCGGCCAGACGATCTCGCTCAAGGTGATCGAGGTCAACCGCAAACGCCGCCGCCTGGTCTTCAGCCAGCGCGACGCCAGCCAGCGCAACCGTGAAGCCCGCAAGGAACTGCTGCTCGATCAACTGCGCGAGGGTGAAGTGCGGCGCGGCGTCGTCAGCGGCCTGCGCGATTTCGGCGCGTTCGTCGATTTGGGCGGTGCGGACGGTCTGATCCATATCAGCGAACTGGCCTGGCATCGCGTCAACCACCCCAAAGAGATCCTCAAAGTCGGGGACGAGATCGACGTCTACATCCTGCGGCTGGATGCCGAAGGCAAGCGCATCGGCCTGAGCCTGAAGCGCCTGCAGGAGAACCCGTGGGCGCAGGTTGAAGAGCGCTACCACGTCGGCCAGATCGTGGAAGGCACGGTCAGCCGGGTGGCTCAGTTCGGCGCGTTCATCAGCCTGGATCCGGGCATCGAGGCGCTGCTGCACACCAGTCAGATCAGCGATCCCCCGCCGCAGGATCCGTCGCTGGTGCTGCGCGAGGGGCAGAAGCTGGTCATGCGCATCATCAGCATCGAGGCCGATAAGCAGCGCCTGGGCCTCAGCCTGAAGGACGTCGCCAAAGACGCCCAGCCGACCAACGCCAGCGCGGAATCGGCCCCTGAAGAGGCCGCGCCTGTTCAGGCGGATGACAACCAGCTATAATCTTAAAGGAAGTCGATCGATCGGGCGCGGACGACTGCCCAGGCAGCCGAGTCTGCGCCCGGTTCGTGGAACAGACGCACGCAAACAAATTCATCCGGGAAGGAGGTGAAGGCAGACCGTATGGCCCACGTCACACTGAAACCGAACGAGTCGCAGGAGTCGCTGCTGCGGCGTTTCCGTAAGCGCGTCACCAACAGCGGGGTACTGAGCACTGTGCGCCGCAAACGTTGGTATATCTCAAAAAGTGAGCTGCGCCGGATCGAGAAGAAGAAGGCGATCCGCCGCTCGCGCCGCCGCCAGCGCAAAGCGGAAACCCGCTGAACCGCAGCGTGACCGCTGCTCCGGTTTGCTGCGGGCCTGTGCGCCCCTTCGTCCACCGGCATCGGCCAGCCACGCACACGGGGGAATCACGATGACGGTTTCCATCAGCCATGCACCAGCCGCCGCTGGTCATTGTGAAAGACGGCCCCGCTGACTGCCACGCACGCGCTGCGCCGGACAGTCAGCGGGCCTTTTCCGCAGGTTCACCGGTTGTTTTTGAGGATCATGGTGTTCCCGGCCCGGTACGATCGCGGGATGGCGCCGGGTATCAGAAAAGAGAGCGAATGGCGAAGAACGAAGACAAGATCGAAGTGGAAGGCGTGGTCGTCGAAGCGCTGCCGAATACCCAGTTCCTCGTGGAGCTGGACAACGGCCACCGCATCCTGGCCTACCTGAGCGGCAAGATGCGCAAGAACTACATCCGCATCCTGCTGGGCGACCGCGTCCGCGTCGAGATGTCGGTGTATGATCCCTCGCGCGGGCGGATCAACTACCGCTTCCGTGATCGGCGCGACAGCGACGAAGCGAGCGAATGACGGCCCCCGGCTCCCGCTGTGAAGGCGAGATCGAGCCAATACGCTCACCTGCCCCGGGCCGCGCAGCAGCGCCATATTCGGGCTGCCCCGATCCCCGTTTTCCCCTTCTATTCCCCGTCTGATGTACCCATCGGCTCGCGCTGACGGCGCTGCGTCCGCTTCCGCCGCGCTGAGCAGCGCGCTGATCGAAAAAAATCCACTCTCGCGTCGATCCTGACGATACCCATTTTCGACATCGGGGAGAACCGATGCCCGCTGAGAGCGACGTGCCCGCCGCCTTCAGCAGCAGCGCCGGGCCGGAGTTCGGCCAGATGCCCTCACCCTAGACGCATCCGCCCCTCTCGATGCCGAAAGGGGCGGATGGGCAGCGTGACGGGGGAGGTCAGCGCCTTCGATCGTCCGGATCAATCCTGGCCGGGGATCGGCTCCGGCTCGGGCGGGAAGATCGTCGGGATAGCGTGCCGGTCGTCGGGACTCTTGCCGGCGATCTCCAGGACGCGCTCGGCCTCGACGACCTCGTTGTTGAGCAGTTCCTGCGCCAGGGCTTCCAGTTTGTCGCGGTTCTCGATCAGGATCTTGCGCGTGCGCCGGTGCGCATCCTCGACGATGCGGCGCACTTCGGCGTCGATCTGCGCGGCGGTCGCCTCGCTGTAGGTGCGCCCCTGCGAGAGCGAGTAGCCCAGGAACGGCTGGCGCTCATCCTCGCCGAAGTTGACCGGGCCGAGCGTGTCGCTCATGCCGAACTGGGCTACCATACGCCGGGCCATGCTGGTGACGCGGCGCAGATCGTCGCTCGCGCCGGTCGTGATCTCGCCGATGGCGATCTCTTCGGCCACGCGCCCGCCCAGCATGACGAGCATCTGCGCCTGCAAGTACGCTTTCGAGTAGTTGCGTCGGTCGTCCTCG
Source organism: Anaerolineae bacterium (assembly GCA_034432395.1). Lineage (GTDB taxonomy): Bacteria > Chloroflexota > Anaerolineae > Aggregatilineales > Phototrophicaceae > Flexifilum. The sequence goes on along the minus strand of DAOUBU010000020.1, from coordinate 18,014 downwards.
GGCAGCATGGCGGTCACGCCCAGCGCCTGCCCGCGCGGCACGATCGTCACCTTGAGCACCGGGTCAGCCCCCGGCGTCAGCGCGGCGACCAGCGCATGCCCGGCCTCATGATAGGCCACCACGCGCCGCTCTTCCTGATTGGACAGCGGCGGACTCTGCGTGCCGAGCACGATGCGGTCGAACGCCTCCAGAAAATCGCGTTTGGCGATCTTGCGGGCGTTGCGCCGCGCGGCGGTCAGGGCGGCCTCGTTGGCCAGGTTCATCAGGTCCGCCCCGCTGAAGCCGATGGTCGATTTGGCCAGGTCGCTCAGCGAGACGTCGCTGTCCAGCGGCTTGCCGCGCACGTGGACTTTGAGGATATCCTCGCGGCCTTTGCGGTCGGGCAGCGCCACCGTCACCTGACGGTCGAAGCGACCGGGGCGCAGCAGCGCCGGGTCGAGCACGTCCGGGCGGTTGGTGGCCGCCATGACGATGATCGACTCGGTCTGGTCGAAGCCGTCCATTTCGGCCAGGAGCTGGTTGAGCGTCTGCTCGCGCTCGTCATTGCCACCGCCCAGGCCTGCGCCGCGCTGGCGGCCCACCGCATCGATCTCATCGATGAAGACGATGGCCGGGGCGTTGGCTTTGGCTTTGCTGAACAGATCGCGCACGCGGCTGGCGCCGACGCCGACGAACATTTCGACGAATTCCGAGGCGGCGATGCTGAAGAAGGCGACGTTGGCCTCGCCAGCGACGGCGCGCGCCAGCAGCGTCTTGCCCGTCCCCGGCGGGCCGACCAGCAGCACGCCGCGCGGGATGCGCGCGCCCAGGGCGATGTACTTCTCCGGATCTTTCAGGAAGTCCACGATCTCGACCAGTTCGGCTTTGGCGGCGTCCTGACCGGCGACATCGTTGAAGGTGACTTTTGGTTTCTCCGCGTCATACTGGCGGGCCTGGGTGCGGCCAAAGCCGAACACCCCGCCCATCTGGCGCTGGGCGCGCCGCCCCTGCCAGACGAAGAAGAGCACCAGCAGGATCAGCGGGCCGAAGCTGAGCAGGATCTGCAGCAGCAGGTTGGGCTGCACCTGCTGGCCGATGATGGTGACGCCGTTCTCGCGCAGCGTCTGCGCCAGATCGGGATCGTTGATCGGGATCAGCGTGGTGACAAAGGTGCTGGAGGTGCGCGGCGGGATCTGCCGGGCCAGATCGCTGCCAGGCTCCGGCCAGGTCACCGCGCGGCGGAACGTGCCCCGCGCCTGATCCTGATTGAGCACGACCTCGGCGACATTGCCGGCCTGCACCTGCGCGAAGAACTCGGAGTACGGCAGGTTGAGCATCTGCGTTGGCGACAGTGAGCCGGAGATCTCCGGCAGACCGAGCAGCAGCCAGCCGACGGCGATCACCATGATGACGATCCAGGCCCAGCGCGGGATCTGGAACGACGGTTTCGGTTCGGGATCGGTCGGGCCGCCCGGGCGCTGCGGCGGCGGATTATTCTGCGGCGGTGGAAACATAGACAGTTTGCCTTATCGACTGCATGGTCATAACACCATTATGGTACGTAAGCGTCATTAGATTCATGTAAATGTTTGCTTCACCGGTGGATAGAGGCGCTGTGGGTCTCGCTCATGAGCGCAGCAGATAATGGCCGATGAGCGCAGCGGTATCGCGCAGCGCGTCGATATGCGTGCGTTCGTAGGCGTGCGAGGCGTCCACGCCCGGCCCGATCAGCCCGACCACGCCCGTTCCGCCGGCGCGCCAGTACGCGGAGCCGTCGGAGCTGTAGTTCGGGTAGGTGTCGATCACCAGCGGGATGCCGTGCTGCTGTGCCAGCCGGCGCAGCAGGGTGTTCATCTCATCGTGATAGGGGCCGCTGCTGTCTTTCACGCACAGGCTGCACGTGTACTCGCTGGAGGCCTGGCCCTCGCCGATGGCCGCCATGTCGATCACCAGCAGTTCATCCACCGGCGGCAGGCCGGCGGAACCGCCGTGCCCGACTTCTTCGTAGTTGGCGATCAGGATGTACGTCGTCTGCGCCGGGACGAAATCGGCGGGCAGCGCCCGCAGCGCCCCGTAGATGCAGGCCACGCCCGCTTTGTCGTCCAGATGGCGCGAGCGGATGAACCCGTTCGGCAGCACCTCGACGCGCGGATCGAGGAAGATGAAATCGCCCACCTCGATGCCCAGCGCCCGCGTCTCGCCGGCGGAGGTGGTGCGCGCGTCGATGCGCACTTCCATCAGCGCCTCGGTGCGCTGGGCCGTGGCGATCTCGCGGTTGACGTGCGTGCTCGGGTTGGTGGGCAGCACCGTCCCCCGGTAACGCCGATCGTCGAATGTGCGGATCGTCACCGTCTCGAATTCCACCGCCGGCCACATGTAACCGCCGATCTGGGTGGTGCGCAGGCGTCCGTTCGGCTTGATGTCCCTGACCATCAGGCCGAGCGTGTCGATGTGGGCGGTCAGGGCGCGCGGGGCATCGCTGCGCTGGCCGGGCAGTGTGATCAGCAGCGCCCCCTTGCGCGTGCGCATCACCATCAGCCCGGGCAGGGGCAGCGCGCTGAAGGCGGTCTCGCAGTAGTTGATCGCTTCGGTATGATAGCCCGTCGGGCTGGGCGTGTTGAGCAGGCCGACCAGAAAATCGACCATCGGCTGAAGCGGGATCGGGTTGAGCGCGGTGGACATCGTGGACGCTCCGGGGGATCAGATCGGGCAGGTCGAGCGCGATTGTACCAGAGCGCGGGCCGGAACAGCAGGCGCGCATCGGATGCCGATCGAGCGGCGCGCCGCGCCAAAATCGGGTATAGTGTGAAAATCGCTTCAACATTCATGACATTTTAAAGGGAAAACAGCTCATGACCACAACCACGCCAGCCGCAACCGGGGCGGAAAACGTCATCTGGGATCTGTCGATCTTCTACCAGGGGCCGGACGACCCGGCGATCGCAGCGGATCTGGAGCGCGTCACGGCGCTGGCCGATGCGTTCGCCGAACGCTACCGTGGGCGCGTCGCCCAGCTCAGCGCCGCCGAGATGGTCGAGGCCATGCAGGCGATGGAGGCGATCCAGGATCTCAGCGGGCGGATCAGCTCGTATGCCGGGCTGGAATTCTCGACCGACACGGTCAACCCGCAGTTCGGCGCGCTGATGCAGAAGGTGCAGGAACACGGCTCGCAGATCGCGCAGAAGCTGCTCTTCTTCGAACTGGAGTGGAAGGCCGCGCCGCAGGAGGCCATCGATCGCGTGCTGGCCGACCCCGTCCTGGGCAAGTACCGCCATCCGCTGGAGACGGAGCTGCGCTACCGTCCGTACACCTTGAGCGAACCGGAGGAGAAGATCCTGGTCGAAAAGGCGGTCACCGGGCGTTCGGCCTGGACGCGCTTCTTCACCCAGCTCATGGGCGCGCTGCGCTTCGATTATGAAGGCGAGTCGCTCAATCAGTCGCAGATCCTGCGCCGGCTCTACGAAACCGACCGCGAGACGCGGCGCAAAGCCGCCGACTCGATCACCGCTGGCCTGCGCAGCCGGTCGATGGAGCTGACGTACATCTTCAACGTGCTGGCGGCGGACAAGGCGAGCGATGACCGCCTGCGCGGCTACCCGTCGTGGATCACCGCGCGCAACCTGTCCAACAAGGCGTCCGATGCGATGGTCGAGGCGCTGATCGGCGCGGTCACGGCCAACTACGACATCGTGGCGCAGCACTACGATCTCAAGCGCCGCCTGCTCGGCTACGAGACGCTGTTCGACTACGATCGCTATGCCCCGCTCGATCTGGGGGGCGCGGGCCGTCACTACACCTGGGATGAGGCGCGCCAGATCGTCATCGATGCGTACACCGCCTTCAGCCCGCGTCTGGGTGCGATCGCGCAGCGCTTCTTCGACGAGCGCTGGATCCATGCGGCGCTGCTGCCCAACAAACGCGGCGGCGCGTTCGCCAGCCCGACCGTGCCGTCGGCGCATCCGTTCGTCTTCATCAACTACACCGGCGTGGCCCGCGACGTCATGACGCTGGCGCACGAACTGGGGCACGGCCTGCATATGTACCTGAGCGCCGAGGCGCAGGGTATCACCGGGCTGTACACGCCGCTGACCACCGCCGAGATGGCCTCGGTCTTCGGCGAGATGCTCGTCTTCACCGATCTCATGGCGCGCGAGACCGACCCGGCGGCCCGGCTGGCGATGCTGATGCAGAAGCTGGAGGACAGCTTCGCCACCGTCTTCCGCCAGATCGCGATGAACCGCTTCGAGGAGGCCATGCACACCGCCCGGCGGACGGAAGGCGAACTTTCGACCGAGCGCCTGAGCGAGCTGTGGCTGGAGACGCAGCGCGCCATGTTCGGCGACTCGGTCACGCTGCGCCCGGATTACGGTCTGTGGTGGAGCTACATCCCCCATTTCCTGAATACGCCGGGCTACGTGTATGCCTATGCCTTCGGCGAACTGCTGGTGCTGGCCCTGTTCAGCCTGTACCGCCAGCGCGGCCCCGAATTTGTGCCGCAGTACATCGAGGTGCTGGCGGCGGGCGACAGCGACTACCCGGCCAACATCCTGGCCCGGGTCGGCGTCGATCTCAGCGATCCCGGCTTCTGGGCGCAGGGGCTGGCGGCGCTGCGCGATCTGGTCGCCCAGGAGACGGCGCTGGCGGCGGAAGTATTTCCGGAGATGCAGCGTTAAGCGGCAGCGGGCCGGGGGGCGCGGCGGCGGATGAGCGCGCGCAGCCCCAGCCCGGCCAGCAGCGCGCTGACCGGGACGACGGGCAGGTAGTAGCGCCCCCAGTCGAGGGGGGTGAGCATCAGCGTCGCGGCCAGCGCGGCCAGCGCCCACCCGCCGACGATCCAGCGGGCGGAAGGCAAGCGGAGCAGGGCGATCGCCCCGCCGAGGGCCAGCAGCAGGACGATCGCCCCGCCGACCGGGCCGAGGTCGATCCCGCGCCAGGGCGACGCCTGATAGTGGGCGATCGCAGCGCCGATGAACGACTCCCAGCCCGCCACTTCGTAGAACTGCGGCGTTCCGCTGAAGCCATAGCGGAAGAACGCCGCCAGCGCGTCGGCGGGGCCGCTGAACGTGCCGAATGCGGCGGACTGCCCGGCCAGCAGATCGCCGCGCAGCCGCAGCACGAGCGCCGCCCGGCCCAGCGGATCGCCCCACCAGGCCGGGTTAAGGACGTAAAACGTCAGCTCAGCCAGCCCGGCGATCAGCAGCAGGTGGAGCAGCGGCCCGGCCCGGCGCTGCAGCAGCATCCCCAGTGCGATCGCGGCCATGCCGGCGATCATCCCGGCCAGCCCGAAGGCGGCGGTGTGTTTGGCCGCGATCGCCAGGCCGACGCTGAACCCGGTCAGCGCCGCCCAGCCCCAAGCGGAGCGCCGCCGGGCGCGCAGCGCGTCCGCCCAGGCCAGCGCGGCCAGCAGCGCCAGCAGCGTGAAGGCCAGCCAGCCGCCTTCCATCATCGCCCGCCGCCCGTTGACGAGCAGCAGCGCGTTGAGCGCGTACAGCGCGCTGGCCGGGTAGGCCGCCAGCGGCCCGCCCAGCCGCCAGCCCAGCGCAAACAGCGCGATCGCGCTGACGACGGTGAACAGTGCCGACGGCCAGCGCGAGACGCGCAGCAGATCCGGCGCGGGCATGTGATTGTCGGCGGTGTTGTAGGCGAAATCGGCCCCCCAGTCCCACTGTTCATTGAGATCGGCGGCGCTGAACCCGGCCAGATGCCAGCTCAGGCCGATGGCGTACTTGGTGATCGTCCCGTTGAGCAGGCGCAGCTCCTGCTCCCAGGCGGTGACGCCCGGCGCGTTGAAGCGGATCCGGTCCAGGTCGCGGTCGATGAACTGGTAGGCGTAATCGCGGCTCATGGCGATGATCGTCGCCTCATCCCCGTGGAATGGGACGAGCGCAACGCCCGCCAGGATGTACCCGGTCAGCGCGGCGCACCATACCAGCGGAAGGATCCAGGTTCGGAAAACGGGTCTCGTGCGCAACGGTGTATCCTGCAATCGATATGGATCCCGATCGGTATCCCGAAGCGTTGATTATACCGGTGCAGGTCAACCGGGCGGCGGTCGGGGGCGAAGAAAACGCCGGGCGGCGCGCAGTTGTCCCCGCGATCCGCGCCCATCGGGGGCGTTGCTGACCGCCCGCAGTCGATCTATGATCGGCCCGCATGATGAACGTGGATCCCTCACAGGAGGGGCCTTCACAGGAGGACGACGATGCAGCTTCACACGGTGCGGATCGACAAACCCGATGCGATCAATTTCATCCTCGGTCAGGCGCATTTCATCAAGACGGTGGAAGACCTGCACGAGGCGCTGGTCAGCGCTGTGCCGGGCATCCAATTCGGGCTGGCGTTCTGCGAGGCCTCCGGCCCGGCCCTGATCCGCTGGAGCGGCACGTCGGAGGCGATGATCGCGCTGGCCAAACAGAACGCGCTGGCGCTCTCCGCCGGGCACAGCTTCATCATCTTTCTGGAGAACTGCTACCCGATCAACGTGCTCAACGCGGTCAAGGCCGTGCCGGAGGTGTGCGGGATCTTCTGCGCGACGGCCAACCCGGTCGAGGTGATCATCGCCGAAACCGATCAGGGGCGCGGCATCCTCGGCGTGATCGACGGCATCAAGTCGCAGGGGATCGAGGCGGACGAACATATCGCCGAGCGGAAAGCGCTGCTGCGCCGCTTCGGCTACAAGGCGTAGCGGCGGCCAGTCCCGCGCCCTCCGCTCAGGCGCGCTGAACCCCAATCGGCAGGACATGACGGGTCGCCTCACTGTGCGACCCGTTTTGTTCGGTTTGAGTCAGACGCTGAACAACCTGAGATTTGGATCGAGACTATAATCGAGATTGCGCACGACAAACATCGTCAATGGGGTATCGGAGGCCGGGCGGTATGGCGCTGCTCAGGCAGTTCCTCCTGCTGATGCGGGAGACGATCCGCGAGTGGGGCGAGGACGGCGGCGCGGCGATCGCGGCCTCGCTGGCTTACTACACCATCTTTTCGCTGTCGCCGCTGCTGATCATCGTGGCGCTGTTTCTGGGCATCCTGTTCGATCAGGCCGCCGTGCAGGAAAGCGTGATCGGCAGCGTGCGCACCGCCGTGGGGGAAAATGGCGCGCTGATCATCAAGTCGATCATCACCAGCCAGCCGCAGACGCGCGCCGATGGTTTCGGCGCGCTGCTCTGGTTCGCTGTGGTCATCTGGGGCGCGTCAGGCCTGTTCGCCCAGCTTCAGCACGCGCTCAACAAGATCTGGGAGGTCAGGCCGGTTCCCGGGCGATCGCCGTTCGCGCTGATCAAGAACCGGTTATTCTCGTTTCTGATCGTCATCCTGGTCGGGCTGGTGCTGTTCGCCACCACGCTGATCAACACCCTGCTCAACAACGTCGTCCGCGAGGCCGATTCGACCGTGTCCGCGCTGATCGTGCGGCCCGCCCAGTTCGTCATCACCGTGACGATGATCACGCTGCTGATCGCGGTGGTGTTCAAGGTGCTGCCTGATGTCTTCATCCGCTGGCGCGATGTCCTGGTCGGATCCGCGTTCACCGCAGTGCTCTTTTTCATCGGTCAGTTCCTGGTCGGGCTGTATCTGGCGAATGCCGATATCGGCTCGGTGTTCGGCACGGCGGGATCGCTGACGGTCATCCTGGTCTGGATCTACTACAGCGCGCAGATCCTGCTGTTCGGGGCCGAATTCACCGAGGTCTGGGCGCGCCATCACGGCCACTACATCCGCCCGGACGGTGATGCCACCTGGGTGAATGAGATCCGAGCGCGGCGGGAGGCCGTGCGCGCCCGCGTCGCTTTCGACGAAACTGACGGGGAAGAGCACAAGCTGGCGCGGATCCAGCAGCAGAACGCGCGCACGAAAGCGCTGATCCAGCAGACGATCATGCGCGTCAGGCCGGCGCGGCGGCGCACCCATCACCCCCCGGATGCACCTCCTGTGCCGGATGCGCTCCCCCCGGCGGACGTGGGGCTGGAAACGCAATCCCGAATGCAGCGTCGTTCCCGCCGCCGCTGGAGCCGCGCGCCCGCCTCACGCACCCCCGGTGCAGCCCCCTGACGGCCTCAGCCCGGCTGACGGCGGAAAATACGGGCTTGCGCGCCCTGTTGATATGTGGTATCAATACAGTCAATTGATATTTCGTATCAATTGTGTGGATCCGTGCTGCGGCATCCCGGCGTTCTGCCGGCTGTGCGGCCGGATCTGTTTCGTCGGTTGCGCTGTCCGTTTCATCCGTTTCATCGTCAGAGGGAGTTTGAGAGGACTGTGATGCGTACTGTACGTTCCATGATCGCGCTGCTGCTGCTCAGCCTGGTGTTCACCCTGTCAGCCGCGGCGCAGAGCGAGCCGCTGAAAGTGGTCGCCACCTACAGCGTGCTCGGCGATATCGTCAGCGCCGTCGGCGGCGATCACATCGCGCTGACGGTGCTGGTCGGCCCGGATGGCGATCCGCATGTCTACGAGCCGACGCCGCAGGACGTCGCCGCGCTGGCGGAGGCCGACATCCTGTTCGAGAACGGCCTGGGGCTGGAACCGTGGATCGACGATCTGTACGCGGCGTCCGGTTCGCGTGCCGTTCGCGTCCCGGTCAGCGAAGGTATCGACGTGATCCCGTTCATGGGGCACGGGCATGACCATGCGCACGCCGGCGCGGTAGAGGGACACGGCGGCTTCATGGAAGGCGAGCCGATGGTCGCCACCCGCCTGATCGTCGGCGATTACGAGGATCGGATGGTGCGGGTCATCGACCTGCGCAGCGGGGAAGGGGTCGGGGCCTTTGAACTGACGGCGCGGCCCGCGCTGTACCCGGCGCCGAATGGACGCTATGCCTTCGCCATTCAGACCGATGGCAACATCACCCAACTGATCGACAGCGGCGTTTCCGCCGTGGCGCATGACGAGCACTATCACACCGATTTCGGCGCGCCCGCCCTGCTTGACGTCGCTATCGAGGGGCGGACGCCCGTCCACTACACGCCGCATCACGGCCAGATCGCCATCTTCCATGACGGTGACGGCGCGGCGGCGATCTTCACGCTGGACGGCCTGTTCGCCGGGGACGTGACCACGGTGACGACGGCGCGCCCGCATCACGGCGTCGCTGTGCCGCTGGGCGATGTCGTCCTGATCAGCAGCCCGGATATGCAGAACCCGGATGCGCGGCTGCCGATCGGCGTCGATGTCATGGCGCTGGATGGTACGATCCGGCAGAGCTTCCCGGAGTGCCCCGGCCTGCATGGCGAGGCCGCCTACAGCGAGGACGGCGTCGCCTTCGGCTGCACTGACGGCGTCCTGCTGATCGAGCGCCAGGGCGATGCGTTCGTCTCGCGCAAGATCGCCAACCCGACGGCCAACCCCGATCTGCGCACGGGCCGGCTGTTCGTCGCCGAGGGGGCGCAGTACATGCTGGGCAACTACGGTCGCAACGCGATCGTGCGCATCGACCTGGCGGCGGGCACGTCGGAGATCGTCATCGATGCCGGGATGCGCATCTGGAGCTTCGCCTTCCACGGCGATGATCCGTCCAAACTGGTCGCGCTGACAGTGGATGGCAACCTGCACGTGATCGACATCGCCACGGGGACGATCGAGGGCACGGTGCAGGTGGTCGATCCGTTCGTGCCGCCCGCGTCCGAGCGCCCGGCGGCGCGCCCGTCGCTGCTCGTTAACGGGCATCTGGCGTATGTCAGCGATCCGCTGCCCGGCGATATCCGCATCGTCGATCTGGAGACGCTGGAGATCCAGCCCGAACGCATCGTCGTCGGCGGCAAACCGTCGTCAATGGCCCTGTTCGGCCTGGCGGCGGAGAGCGAGGTCGGCGGCGAGCACGATCATGCCCACGAGGCAGCTCATGCGCACGAACACGGCGAATTCGACCCGCACACGTGGATGTCGCCGCGCAACGTCATCGTCATGGTGGAGACTATCCGCGCGGCGTTGAGCGAGGCCGATCCCGCCCATGCCGACGCCTATGCCGCCAATGCCGCCGCCTACACCGCGCAGCTCGAGGAGCTGGATGCCTACATCCGCGAGCAGGTGGCGACCATCCCGGAGGCGCACCGCGTCCTGATCACCACGCATGAGCTGTTCGGCTACTTCGCCCGCGATTACGGCTTCGAACTGACCGACTCGGCCCTCGGCGCGATCACGACGGCGGAAGGCGATCCGTCCGCGGCGCAGATCGCGGCGGTCATCGATGAGATCCGCGCGGTCGGGGCCCCGGCGGTGTTTGTCGAGAACGTCGGCAATCCGGAGCTGATGGAGCAGATCGCGCGCGAGGCCGGGGTGACGCTCGCGCCGCCGCTGTACACCCACGGGCTGGGGCCAGCCGGGTCGGGCGCGGAGACCTATCTGGACATGATGCGCTATAACATCGACGTTATCGCCGGGGCGCTCCGCTAGCGTCGCCGCGATCGAGATCCAACTTGCCGGGGAGCGCGTGGATGATCCCGTCCACGCGCTCTCGCCACTGAAGATGCCGCGCGGCATCCCGTGATGAAGAAAGCCGATCTTGACAGGGCGGCCCTGTTTCCGGAAGTATGATAGGATCGATCCGGACGCGGCTCGCACCTGACGGGCAGGCCGCGCCCGCCGCCGCCGTCAACGAGTCCCTGAGCGTATTTCATGTCCACCGTCGCTTCGACCACAAGCTGTCCGACGCTGCCCTATGGCAGACGTCACTATCATGATCCGGAACCCGGCGCGCCGGCGCTCCAGATCGAACATCTGTCGGTTGCATACCCCGGCTCCAGACGGCTGGCGCTGCGCGATGTCAGCCTGGTCGTCCCGGTCGGCGCGCGGGTGGCGCTGGTCGGCCCGAACGGGGCGGGCAAATCGACCCTGCTCAAGGCGGTGGCCAAACTGCTGCCCATCCAGAGCGGGAGCATTCTGATCTACGGCCATCCGCCGGGCGGATGCCACCACCGGGTCGCTTACCTGCCGCAGCGCGGCGAGATCGACTGGCACTTCCCGATCACGCTGCGCCGGCTGGTGATGACCGGGCGCTACGTCCATCTGGGCTGGATCAACCGCCCGACGCGGGCGGACTGGGCGATCGTGGATGCCGTCATCGAACAGCTCGCGCTCGGCGATCTGGCGGAACGGCAGATCGGTCAGCTCTCCGGCGGGCAGCAGCAGCGCGCGCTGCTGGCGCGGGCGCTGGCGCAGGATGCCGATCTGCTGCTGCTCGATGAGCCGCTCAACGCGGTCGATGCCAGCACGCGCGCCATCGTCGCCGACGTGCTGGCCCGGTTGAGCGAACAGGGCAAGACCGTGGTCGCCGCCACCCACGATCTGGGGCGGCTGGAGACCGATTTCGACGGGGCGTTGTACCTGGCCAACGGGCGCGAGATCGCGCCGCCGCCGGGCGCATTCATCGGGATGAAGGTGGGTCTATGAACATCATCGAGTGGCTGATCGCCCCTTTCCGCTACAACTTCATGCAGACCGCGCTGATCGCCGCGGTGCTGGTCGGGCTGGCGTGCGCCAGTATCGGTGTCTACGTCGTGCTGCGGCGCATGGCCTTCATCGGCGATGCCCTGGCGCATACCGTGCTGCCCGGCCTGGTGGTCGCCTATCTGAACCAGTGGAACCTGTTCTGGGGCGCGCTGGTCGCCGGCGTGCTGACCGCGCTGGGGATCGGCTGGCTCTCCCGGCGTCAGGCGATCCGCGAGGACACGGCCATCGGCATCATGTTCACCGGGATGTTCGCGCTCGGCATCCTGCTGATCAGCACGGTGCGCTCGTTTCGCGATTTCACCCATATTTTGTTCGGCAACATCCTGGGCGTGAGGGCGGACGAGCTGATCCTGATCGCCGCGATCACGCTGGGGACGCTGGCGCTGCTGATCCTGTTCCACAAGGAACTGGAGCTGACGTCGTTCGACCCGACGCACGCCGAAGTGATCGGCCTGCGCCCCGATCGGCTGCGCTATCTGCTGCTGATCCTGCTGGCCTTCACCGTGGTGAGCAGCATTCAGGTGGTCGGCGTCGTCATGACCAGCGCGCTGCTGATCACCCCGGCGGCGGCGGCGGCCCTGCTGACGCAGCGGTTGAGCCGGATGTTCGCCATCGCCGTGGCGATCGCCGTGCTCTCCGGCATCGTCGGGTTGTACGCCTCGTATTACGCCAGCGTGTCCTCCGGCGCGGCCATCGTGCTGACGGCGACCGTCTTTTTCGGCATCGCCTGGATCGTCCACAGCCTGCGCCGGTCGCTGCAGCCCGCCGAGGCGGATGCGGACATGGAGGCCGATGAGGCCGAGGTGGACGAGGACGACACCGCGACCGTTCCGATCGCGCCCGTGATCGAAAAACCGACGGCGAGCGGCGAGACGGTGAGCTGATCCCGGTCTGCGCCGCCCGCCGCCGGTCACGGTTGACCGGTTCAGGCGGGTGCCTTCAGCAGCCGCCCGCCGTCATTCGCGGAAGGCTTCCTCCAGCGCCTGTTTCATCACCGCTTCAGGCGCGTCGTGCCCCGTCCACAGCTTGAAGCCGATCATCCCCTGGTAGACCAGCATCGACAGCCCGTTGATCGTGCGCAGGCCGCGCGCCTCCGCCGCCCGGATGAATGGGGTATTGGGCGGGTTGGGGATGACATCGCACACCAGCAGACCGGGCGCGGCGTCGTCCAGGGCGATATCGGGCATCGCCTCGACGTCCGGGTACAGGCCGATCGACGTCGCGTTGACGAGGATATCGACATCCGGCGTGACGCGGTACGTCCGATCCCACGGGTGGAAGGTGGCGCTGACGCCGATGCGTTCCACCAGATCGGCCACCATAGTCCGCCCGCGCTCGTGCCCCCGGTTGTACACGTGAATGGCGGCGGCGCCCGCCAGCGCCAGCTCGACGGCGATCGCCCGGGCCGCGCCGCCCGCCCCCAGGATGACGATCGTCTTGCCAGCGGGATCCGCGCCGGCGGTGCGCACGCCGGTCAGGAAGCCTTTGCCGTCGGTGTTCTCGCCGATCAGCCGGTTCCCCTCGCGGCGCACGGTGTTGACCGCGCCGATCATCCGCGCATCGGGGGCGACGTCGTCCAGCAGCGGGATGACCGCCACCTTGTGCGGGATGGTCAGGTTGATGCCGGCGAAACCCATCGCCCGCATCCCCTGCATGGCGGCGGGCAGATCATCCGGTTTGACCTCGATCGTCAGGTAGCGCCAGTTCAGCCCCAGCGCGCGGAAGGCCGCTTCCTGCATCACGCCGGTGGGGTTTTCCGCCACCGGGTAGCCGAATACCCCGGTCAGTTCCGCTTTGTAGTTGGCGGCCATCGTCGTCACCCCCTGCGCGGCATGTCCGGGTTACCGGGGTTGAAGTGCTTGAGCATGACCAGCGGCTCGGTGCTGCTCAGGTTGGTGATCGTCACGCCGGCGGTCGCCGCTGCGTGGGTGACGAAGAACTCGTCCTCGGTCATTTCGCCGAAGCGGATCAACGACGGCGCGGAGATCGGGTGCGGGCCGAAGCGCCCGTAACCCTGCACGCAGATGACCCCGTAGGCCGCCGGATCGCGGATGACGACGGTGCGGCCCGGCAGCACGGTCAGCTCTTTGGCGCTGTAGTAGTCGCTGCCGTAGACGATCCACTTGTCGATGTAGCCGTCGGCGCGCATCGCGGCCTCATCCCCGGCCAGGCGCGGCTCGGTGAAATGATGCCGGGCGAATTCGGGATCGACATTGGCCTCCCAGTCGAGCAGCGAGAGCAGATAGTCGTAGTCATGGTGATATTCTGGCGGCACGTCCTTGACCACCAGCGACCAGTCCACGAGCTGGTAGTCGGCGATCAGCGACTGCCACATCGAAAAGACATCGCTGGCGCGCTGCGGTTCGTAGGTGCACAGCGTCCCTGGCGCGTGCAGGATGCCGGGCGGCACATCCCAGCCCGTGCCGACCTGCAGACGGTAGGCTTTGGAGAGCGCCAGGATGCGGTTGTCCCCCTCTTCCCAGCGCTTCAGGCAGTCGATGACCTGGTCTTTCGTCGTGCCCGGCTCCAGCCCGAAGAAGGTGTACGGGAAGGTGTTGTTGGCGAAGTTGTACTGCGCCGGGTAGAAGTACGCTTCCGGCTTGCCCAGCTTGCCGACGGCGGCGGCCTTCTCATCGTCCTGATGCAGGTGATGCGGCAGCGGGTACATGTTGTCGAAAAACTTACTGTACATCACCCAGCCGCCGTAGCGCGTCATCGCTTCCTGGCCGAGCAGTGCCGCGCCGTCCAGCCCGACGGCATCGCGCAGTGTGATGCGGCCCGACGGCCCGACGATGTAGCTCAGGCCTTCGTCGTCCGCCGTCAGCGGGCCGTTGTCGGCCTTGACCGTCGAGGCGAACCAGCGCTCATCGATACCGCCGCGCGCCGCGCCCAGGGCATACAGGTCATGTGGGTGCAGGCGCAGCCGCCTTCCGGGCACGCAGAATGAGCGCGGAACCCAGGTGGGGGCCAGCCGCAGAATGCCCTGACCGCGGTCGATCGCTTCATGTAAGATCTGCTGAACCTGTCCATCGTTCATAAAACACAGTCCTTTCTCAAAAAAAACACGCTGTCATTGATGCAAAACGTTACACAACTTGATTGTACCGCGAATCTATCGCACAGGGTGTAAGGGCGCAGCGCCCCGTGCCCGATACACGGGCAGCAAAAACGACGATCCCCGCCGGCGCGGGGATCGTCGTTGTGATTGAAGCGAAAACCGAATTACAGCGCCTTGACGATGTTCGAGAAGATGTTGCCGATGGCCGGGCCGAGCAGCGACAGGATGACGATGACGACGACGGCGACCAGTACCAGGATGAGCGCGTACTCAACCAGACCCTGACCTTCTTCACGCGGCATGTAGATCATGATGGACACTCCTGTGAGATAAGTTCAACCTGCTATGAAAGAAATACCATCCATAGCATAACACGAAATCGGGGCGATCAAGATGGAGTGAAATGATTTTTATGAATTTTTCACAACCTTCGCCCGGACTGAGCTGACTCATCCGGACGTTGGCGGGCAGGCGGTTTCGTCGGTGAACCCCGCCGGTGACCAGACCGGAGCGGTATTGGCTGGCGGCAGCCCCGTATCCCGGATCGTCCCGTCGTTCAGATCGATTAGCAGCAGGCGATAGTTGGCGCGCACGGCCAGCCGCGCGCCGTCGGAGCTGAAGCGGAATGCCGCCGCATGGGGCGCGCGCTCCGGCGGCAGCAGCGGGACGGCATCGCGATCGGCGGAGCCGATCAGCGGGATGCGCCAAAGCCGATTCTGCGCCTGCCCCTGCATCCCCAGCGCGGACAGCGCCAGCGCCGCGCCATCCGGCAGCCACTGGAGATCGAGCGCCACGACCGGCGCATACGAGAGCTGCGTCGGGATAGCGTCCGGCGTGCTGGCGATCATGAAGACCTGATCCTCGAACGGGCGCGGCGAATAGATGAAGGCCAGCAGCGCCGAGTCGGGCGACCAGCGCGGCGCGGTCACGCTGCCCGCGGTGAAGTTCGTCAGGCGGTATTTGGTCGCGCCATCCCGGCTGACGACCCACAGCGCCGCTTCGCGCGCGCCGGCCTCCGTCGTGGTGAAGGACAGGTACGCCAGCCGCGCGCCATCCGGCGACCAGCGCGGCATGTGCTCATCTCCGCTGATCGAGTAGAAAGCCGGCGCGCCGCCGCCCGCGGGAACCCAGGCGATGCGATGTTCATCGAGCGGGGCGCTGGCGCTGGCCGCCGTGCGCCGGATGAGCGTGAAGGCGATGCGCTCACCGTCGGGCGACCACTGCGGCTCCCACACGCCCCAGTCGGGCGGGGCGAGATCGGCGTACTGCACCAGTTCGCGGATCTCGCTGCCATCCAGCCGGGCGGTGTAGGCGCGGGGATAGGCCGTCCCCGATTGCAGCGTGAAGAGCAGGCGGCAGCCATCGGGCGAGAAGCCCCAGACGCGGTGCGCCCCGCTCCCCAGCATCAGCTCGCGCCGCGTCCCGGCAGCGACAGCGTACAGGATCAGCCGATCCTGCTCCGGGGTGTCCACGGCCAGCAGCGGGCCGCTGAGGGGCGGATCGTAGATCGCCGGCGCGATCGTCTGCGCGCCGGTCAGGCAGAGCAGCAGCACCAGCAGCAGCGCACCAGACCATGCCCGGTTGTCGCGCAGCCGGCCCCGCTCGCCCTGGCCTGCGGCGAACGGGGCGGGAATTCGGCGGATCATCGCCGCGTCGGAACAGCCGCTGTCGGATCAACCCTGCACGATCGGCAGGGCGATGTTCGCCGGATTGCGCAGCAGACCGCGCTCGGCCTGGATCCAGCCGGTCACCGTCGTGCCGAGGCAGTCCGCTTCGATCAGATACCAGCTCGCGACGCGGGCGTCCGCGCCGAGCACGTAGTAGAACAGATTCCCGTCCACCTCGCAGATGGGCGCGCTGAAAATGCCGGGCGCGCTGTACAGCGGGGCGCGCAGGCCGACGTACAGCGTCGGGCGGGCCAGCTCGCCGAGCACCGGCACGACCGGCAGCCCGCGCAGATCGCCGCGGATGACCACGAACTCATTGCTCACCCAGCCGCGCAGCCCGCCGACTTCGACGTACCACCACAGGCGTTGAAAATCGCCGTTCGTGCCCAGCGCGATCAGGCGCGTGCCGCCGTCCAGGACGGCGATCTGGCTGTATTCCGCGCCCGGGCCGCTGCGCAGGTTGAGGTTGTCGGTGTTGACGATCAGGTAGCCCCGTTCGCCGGCCAGCAGCACCGGATTGTTGACCGGGCGCGGCGGCGGCTGGTTGATCGGGACGGTCGGCCCGACGCTGCCGTCGATCGTGTTGTCGATGATGAACTGGGCAGAGGCGCTGCCCGCCAGCGCGGCCAGGCCGATCAGGGTGATGCAGAGGATCCAGAAACGACGCGAACGCAGCATGAGGCAGTCTCCAGTGTACATCCCGGTCAATCGGGCGGATGCGATCCGGCACTGCCTCCATTGTCCGCGATTTTCGATTTCTGCAAAGTGGTGATCCCGCCCCGGGCGCGCCGGGCCGTCACTCCCGGTGACGCCCCCGCCCCAGGTAGACGCTCAAGCCTTTGACCAGGATCGACAGCGTCAGCGTCAGCACCAGGTAGGTCGCGGCCACCACGGTATAGCTTTCGAAGAAACGGAAATTGGCCGCGCCGTAAGTGCCCCCCTGGCGCGTGATATCCTGCACCCCGACGATCGAGACCAGCGAGCTTTCCTTGAGCAGGGCGATGAAGTCGTTGGCCAGCGGCGGCAGGATGTTGCGCACCGCCTGCGGCAGGATGATCAGACGCATGACCTGACCGCGCGTCATCCCCAGGCTGAAGCCCGCGTCGTACTGGCCGTAGTCGATGCTTTCGATGCCGGCGCGGAAGATCTCAGAGATGAAGGCGCTGTACGAGATCGCCAGCCCGACGATGGCGCGCGCCGTGTTATCCACGTCGCGGGTGCGCAGGGTCTGCAAGGCTTCGCCCACCTGCGGCAGCAGGCTCTGTGCGAGCAGCCACGCGCCCACGCTGTTGAGCAGCGTCACCACCTGCGGCGTCAGCGCCAGCACGATGAAGTAGACCAGCACCAGCGTCGGGATGCCGCGCACGATCTCGACGTACAGCGTGGTGAACTGGTAGATGATCGGGTTGCGCGACAGGCGCAGCAGCGCCAGCACCAGGCCGAGGATGATCGAGAGGAAGTAGGCCACCACCGAGACCCAGATCGTCGTCCAGATGCCCTGGCGCACCTGGGCGAAGACCTCCTGGTAGACGGTGTTCTCCGCGTTTGTCAGCACGAAGGCGACGATCAGCAGGGCGGCCATGAGCAGCCACCACGGCGCGCGGGCGAGGCGTTTGATGAGCAGATTGCGTTTTTGTGGGTTGGGGCGGGCGGGAATCGTTTCCATGCGAACAACCTGAATGATGAAAAAAGCGAGGCGCAGCGCTCACAGCACTGCGCCCCGATCGTAGCGGAACAGGCACGCCGTGTGAACTACTGACCCGGCGTGTAATCGAAGAACCACTTGTTGTAGAGGAAATCGAGGAAGCCGTCGCTGCGGATGCTGGCGATGCCGGCGTTGAAAGGTTCGACCAGGTCGCTGC